>NZ_JAQMHQ010000011.1:0-226139 GCF_042055255.1 Psychrobacillus sp. PGGUH221 | reverse complement strand
AGCCGAAGAGTCTAGTGATGATGGCGAAGAGGTCACACCCGTTCCCATACCGAACACGGAAGTTAAGCTCTTCAGCGCCGATGGTAGTTGGGGGTCTCCCCCTGTGAGAGTAGGACGTCGCTGGGCAATTGAAAAGTCGTCACCGAGTAATCGGTGGCGACTTTTTTCTTTTGTACTAAAAAAAGTCGTAGGCAACAATTGTAGATAAACCAGCGAGAAAGTAGAGGAACAAATCAAGGAAGCAAGGGAGAGAGGCTCGCAGCGTATGATATGGAACGACCGCTGCTGACGAAGAAATCTGCCGTTCATCTGTTAAGCTCGCGCGCCGATGGTAGTTGGGGGTCTCCCTCTGTGAGAGTAGGACGTCGCTGGGCATCAAGAAGTCGTCACCGAGTAATCGGTGGCGACTTTTTTTATCTTTATTGAAAAACAAGAAAAGTTTTTACATATAAAGTACGACATTTCCCGGGAAATAATGACAACTACCGACTCAAATAAATAATCAGAAAATAAATTTTTACATACAATATCCGCTTAAATTCTCATTTTAAATCATTTTTTATGCTCAAAACAAAATTATCGTCATTTTTATACAATTTACATTTTAAATATATATGTTATGGTGCAACAAAGGGGAGATAACTGAATTGATTATTAAGAAACGTTCAATTGAACACAAATATATGGGGTTGAAGATGCTCTACCACCGTCTACCAAAAGAGCATGCGATGAAACCATTGATAAATTCCAGGATGTTATCCGCAAAAGCTGGAATTATTGGAGAAACAATAGTAGAGGAGATATTTGAAAAATACCAATTTCCTTATGAATGTCGAATATTACATGATGTGAGCCTATCTTCAAATGGTAAATTCCAAATGGATACTGTTTTTATTACTCCATATGGAATAGTTATTTTAGAATGTAAAAATATTATTGGGGAGTTGAGTTTTCAAAATGATCCCGCTTGTTTATTCAGAAGGTTGGAGAATGGACAGGAGGATACTTTTGAAAGTCCAGAAGTGCAGCTAAATCGAAATATATATTTACTTAGAGAATGGTTAAAAGAGCGAGGAATTAGTTTACCCGTAAGTGGAGTGATTGTATTTAGTACAACTAAATCGAAAATCATTAAATCTCCGAAGCATATTGATGTAATTTATGCTTCTAGTATTCCTGTTTATCTCCGACAGTTACAAACGCAAAAGGAATATTTGTTTGCTGATCAGATGGACTATTTAGTTAAAAATATTATGGAGTCTCATCAGTTTTATCTTCCTTACCCAATGTGCAGAAATTGGCGGATTGATCCTATTGAATTGATTACTGGGGTTCAGTGTGGGAAATGTGAGAGTTTTGGTATGGAGAGAATTAAAAGAACTTGGTTATGCACAAATTGCAATTTTAAAGATGCCCATGCACATATAAAGGCGATAATTGAGTGGTTTGTGCTGATTGGTGAAAAAATATCAAATAAAGAATGCTGTAAATTTTTGCATATTCATCAACATCAGACAGCGACTAGAATTATTCAAAGTATGGGACTAATAAGAATGGGAGAAGGAAAATCGACTAAATATAAAATGAATGAAAAAATGCTATATGGTCAGAAAAATATTTATGTGGACAGAAAAAATTTTATCCGGTCATAAATTCTTTTATCCGGACACATTTAATTCTATCCGGTCAGAAATATCATTATACGGTCACAAACAAGATAAGCCCCTCAAAAGAGGGGCTTATCATTTTAAATTTCACTCATTAGTGCGTGGGTATTGCCTTCATTGTCTTTAAAGAAGGCCATCCATGTTTCTACTTCTCCTATTTTAGCAACCATATGGGGTTCATCAATAAAAGTGGCTCCTGCTTCTTTCATGCGTGTTACTTCTTCATTTAAATCTTTTACCTGAAAGTATAATACGGAGCTTGGGTGATTGAACTCCTCTGTTTCGGGGCGACTTAACAGCAGTCTTGTTCCTTCGCACTCAAAAAATGCTAGTCCATTCGTTTCAAATAATAATGGTAGTCCAATTACATTCTTATAAAACGCAACTGCGCGTTCTACATTTTCTACATTTACGGCAATTTGTCCAAGTTTCATATTATTATAAACCCTCCATCTCTCCTTAATAAATTCTATATTACAGCCAAAAATCCTTTTACTATCGCAAAAAATATCAAAATCCCTCATAATAAGTCTATTAAAATAAGTGTATGAGGAGGTGCATGGGCAGTGGATATTATGCAAAAGACAATTTGTTGGTTAGAAACGAAACTGGAGGAACCAGTGAATAATGAAGAGATTGTTCAGTTAACGGGCTATTCGTTCTTTCACTTTCATCGTTTATTCCAAAGTAGAGTTGGCATGACGCTAAGTGAGTATGTACGTCATAGAAGGTTGACGAACGCTGCAAATAAGCTAATATATACAGATACTCGAATACTAGATATTGCGTTTAATTACCAGTTTGAATCACAAGAGTCATTTACACGAGCCTTTCGAAAAGAATATGGCTTACCCCCAGGAAAGTATCGAGTGCTCATGCGAACTTTATTAGAAGAAAAAGATCAAAAGGAGGAAGAGATGATGGAAGGTTGGTTTTTAAGTGGTGCCCATAATAATAAGTATGAGATGAGTAGGGATTTTGAGAATGTCCATAAAGGAAGTGCTTCGGGATATTTAAGATCTGTAGCATCGGCCGTTCAAGGGGAATTTGGTACTGTCATGCAGCAATTTCTTGCAAACGAATGGTGCGGGAAGCGGATGAAGTTATCTTGTTTTATTCAAACGAAAGACGTGGAAGGTTTTGCTGGGTTATGGATGCGTGTAGACGGTAAAGATGGAGACACTTTGCAATTTGATAATATGCAAAATCGTCCTATTACTGGGACATCTGCATGGAATCATTATTCTGTCGTATTAGATGTACCAAATAATGCACATTCCATTTATTTTGGGGTTATGCTTCAGGGTGTAGGAGAAGTGTGGATGGATGAATTTGCTTTTATACAGGTGGATGATAAAACTCCTTCTACTAACATTATGGTACCAGAAGAAATGCCTAGTGAACCAGTGAACTTGAACTTTGAAAAGGAATTTGAAAATTAATCGCAATTCATTTAACCACATTCTATAAAAGAATGTGGTATTTTTTTGTAATTTAGTATATACTACATTACAACACTAATGTACTAACTCATATGAAAGTAGGTTGCTATAAGTGAATCTTGACGCAGATAGTTCGAAGCCCATTTATATTCAAATAGCGGAATGGATTGAGAATGAAATAATCGCTGATCGATTCCAAAGCGATGAAAAAGTACATTCTCAATATCAATTAGCGGACCTTTTTAATATTAATCCTGCAACTGCAGCAAAAGGTTTAACAATTCTCGTGGAAGATGAGATTTTATATAAAAAAAGAGGTCTTGGTATGTTCGTAGCTACCGAGGCAAAAGAAACAATTCTAAATAAGAGACGGGGGGAAACGCTGACACGGATGGCGATGGAACTTGTTTTAGAAGCTAGGAGACTTTCAGTGTCAGAAGAAGAACTCATTCAATTAATAAAAAGATGTGAGGAGGAGCAAAAATGAAGGTTATAGAATGCCAACATATAAAAAAGAGTTACAGGAAGATACATGCGCTTGAAGATATATCATTTCACATAGAAGACCATAAAATTACTGGATTAATTGGTCGTAATGGTGCTGGTAAAACAACATTACTTAAAATACTAGCAGGATTTATAAAAGAAGACGCTGGGCAGGTAAGAGTATTTTCTAATAAACCTTTTAATAATTTATGTGTGTCCGCGAACAGTATCTTAATAGACGATCAAATGAGCTTTCCCGATTCATTTACGTTGGCAGATATTTTGAAAACTGCCCCAAGTTTCTACTCCAAATGGGATGCAGAACTAGCAGAACGATTATTTAACTATTTCAATTTGAATCCCAAACAGCAGCATTCAAAATTATCCACAGGAACACGAGGAACATTTAATATAATTTTTGGTTTAGCGACACGTTGTGAGTTAACGATGCTTGATGAGCCGACGAATGGAATGGATGAAGCTGTACGAACTGATTTTTATAGAGCCTTGCTGAAAGAATACATAGCACATCCTCGCACAATCTTAATTTCTAGTCATCACCTAGCGGAGATTGAACATTTACTTGAAGATATTCTTTTGATTCATAAAGGCAAGGTAGTTTTTCATAAGTCTCTCGATGAAGTGAAGGAGTATGCAATTGGAATTCAAGGTCATACCGAAGAAGTGAAAAAATGGACATCTCAAAAAGAGATTCTACATACGAAACAACTTAATGATCAGCTTCTATATACTGTGGTGAAGAAGGATGGACCAATGCATCTAGAAGGAGTTAGTACAAAATCTATTTCAGCAAGTGATGTTTGTATGTATGTAACTAGTGATTCGAAAGGAGGGATTGATGATGTTTTTAACTAATAGTACTCTAGGAAAAGTAGTTATGACACAGGTTAAGTTCAAGATGAACGCTTACATGGGGGCAATATTATCGCTTATTTTCGTGCAGATAGTAGGACTTTTATTTTCTACGAATGGTTCGAGTACATTTGGAACTAGTTTTAACAATATCCATATCCAAGTAATTACAATTTCAAATGATTTAGTATTGATCTTTGTAGCAATTTGGGCACTTTTTGTTGGAAATCTTATTACGACCAAAGCATATCGTTATGACGATTTTTCTTTTGTTACTACTCGCCTAAGCAGTAATATTGCCAATATCCTTGTCCTTCTAATTATTAGTGTATTTGCTGGAGTGTCCACTTTTTTATCTAACTATGTTTTACGTGTATATCTTTCTTTATTTAGCAGTACAGAGTATACGAAAAGTCCAGGTGTTTTCGATGAACCCTTTAGTTCGATCGGTACGATAATTGCCATTACATTATTGATTTTGAGTTTTGCGTCGGGCGGTTATTTAGCTGGAATGCTTATACAAAATAGTAGACTATTTTTGTTTATAATCCCCATTATTGTATTATCTATACTGACGACAGAGATTGGGCAAACACTTATTCAGATTCTCTTAATGAATGAATCAATATGGTTATTAATCGTTAATCTAATTTTTGTGTCAATAGTTTTCTTTGGAACTGCAATAGTCAGCTCTAATCGACTGGAGGTTAGACCATGACAGTAATTATGGCGTTCATACCCATATTATTAATTTTACTTTTTTCTTGGTTTATTCGTATTGGGATGAAGAATTTATCGAAGCGTATAATTTTAACTAAACGTCTGGCAAAAGGAATTATTCTAAGCTATATAAGTGTTCTTTTTTTAGCGGTTGTCGTGTACGAATTAATGCCAGCTAATGCGGAAGAAGTAATTTCAATAAACGAATTAAAAGAGCTAGAAAACGAAAATCAAGTATTCGAAGAAGCGTTTAGAAAGAATGAAGTAAGCAAGCTTCATAAGGATTTTCTAGTGGAAGAGTGGACGCACGAGATAGAGGCAGATACATTCCATATAGTATCCTCTAATCCAGATTATCTACCGGCAAAAGTATTTGTGGAATGGACTGACTCCAAGGAGAAACGAATAGAAGGTAAAATGTATCGTACAAATTTATTTATAAACGGAATGAATATGAAGGATAGAATTCCATTTTCAAAAGTTAAATGGGAAGGTGATCAATTAATAATAGAAATGCCTACCGAGCAAGAGTTTAAGTATTATCGTTTTTCAAACAATCTAGCAATTTTAACGAATAATGATGTCTTTCTAAGCAATGAAACAGTAATAGTTCATGGGGAAACATATTTATATTTGACAGTTCCAAAACATATGAACGTAGTAGATGAGATGGGCTTACAATTGTATTAGGAGGAGAATTAATGATTACACTTGCCAAATATGAAATAATACATCGTGCAGCATTAGAGGATTATCCGCTTTCGGAGGAGCAGTTAGGATTCACAGGACATCCCCTTGAACTATTGGAACGTAGCGAGAGCAATACCACATATACGCCAATTGTTATAAAAGAAGATGATAGTGTGGCAGGTTTTTTTGTTTTGGATACGGGTGATGATAAATTCAACTATACCGATCACCAAAAAAGCATTTTACTAAGAGGTTATTCGATCCATCCAGCATATCAAGGAAGAGGAATTGCTAAAACAACCATGATTCTACTAACGAAATATGTAAAAGAACACTTTCCGTTAGTAGAACAGGTTGTACTTGGTGTAAATGAAGCAAATAAAGCTGCGCAATCTGTCTATTTAAAATCTGGATTTATAGATGAAGGCACACGATTTACAGGAAGGTCTGGTGTACAAATTGCGATGTGCCTACGAGTATCGTAGATTACTCAATCAATCGATAGAGCACATCGTCATCTTCTCTTGGTGACCCTCTTCCATCTGTATTATTCGTAACAAAATAAAGGGATTCTCCGTCTGAGTAAACATCTCGAATACGACCAAAACCGGTGATAGAGCGTTCCACTTCTCCAGTGGAGACATCAATTACTTTTATCGCTTCTCCTCGAAGGGTAGCTACATATAATTTTTCCTTATGAAAACTGATACCTGAAGGAGCCCATGTCTCATTGGCACCGGAAGTGACGATAGGTGTAACATAACCATTTCTCCTTTCCGTGCCTTCTATAATGGGATAGCCATAATTTTTTCCTTGCTCGATTAAATTGACTTCATCATTAGCTGATTGTCCATGTTCGGCTTCATAAAGCTTTCCTTCTTTATCCCATGCCAATCCTTGTGGATTCCGATGACCTGTAGTATAAATCTCAAAAGTGCCATCTTCTTTCATTCGGACTATTTTTCCATTAAGGGAAGATGGGTCTTGGGCATTCTGGGGATTTCCAGCATCTCCAATAGTGATATAAAGAAGTCCATCTGGTCCGATTTCTAATCGACCTCCGTGATGGATGTTGCCAGTCGGGATACCGTCTAAATGAATAGCAGTCTCTCTCCAAATGTCGTTTTCTAATTTAATGGTTACTACTCGATTGAAGGATTCCCCATTTTCATCATAAGTATAATAAGCATAGGCTTCTTGTGAATCTATAAAATCGTTTTTTAATACAAAACCAAGTAAACCCGCTTCGGATGCGTCAGACAAATTATCTGAAAGCACCACTTCTTCATGCGTAACATTGCCATCACTTGTCACTTTTGCAATCGTACCTACACGTTCAGAAATATAAAAAGTGTTTTCATGCTGGTTAATCGCCCATGGAATATCTAAGTTTGTTGCCACTTTCTCCGCAATAATTTCTCCATCTGAACTAGGTTCATTTGTACAACCAAATAAAATGAGTGATAAGAGTATTAGTCTCTTCAATGGATATCCCTCCTTCTATTACTTCTTCCCTTTTCCTTATCTAATCTCCTTTAAATCTTGATAAGTTTTTCCTATGTAAATCCATAATAACTATTGAATTTACTTATCAAGAATAGAGGCGTAAGCTAACCATATGATAGAGGTTTGGAAAGAAGGATATACAATGGAATTTTTCATATTTTTTTTGATCGGAATTGCAGGTAATGTGGTCGGTACATTGGTCGGTGGAGGGGGACTGATAAGCTTACCGACGATGTTACTTATGGGATTACCAGTGCATTCGGCAATCGGTGCAAACAAGGTTTCCAATACAGTCAGTTCTCTCTCAAGCTTTCTTGTTATCTTTAAGGAAAAAGAAGTTTCTGTGAAAGAAGCACTGTCGGTCCTTGTGTTTTGTTTAGGGGGAGGTATTTTAGGTGGACTAATTGCGTCTCTATTAAGCGGAAGTACACTGACCATCATTGCCATCATTTTATTAAGCTTTGCGTTTGTAACTTCCTTCATGGGAAAAGGGAATTTTGATGGGACGGAACAATTTAATGTTAATAAGAGAACAGGACCTGCACTGCTCGGTATAGGCATGTACGATGGAATGTTTGGTCCAGGGAGCAGCACACTTGCTATGTACTTATATGCAAGCCAAAAAATTGCATATATACGAGCAATCGGCTTAGCTAGAATTGGAGTTTTTGCGAGTTGCTTTGGATCAGCCATTACGTATATCTCAACTGGTAAAATCATTTGGCCACTTACATTAGCATTAATGCTGGGAGCAATTGTAGGTGCTCAGGTTGGAGTAAGACTAGCTCGCAAATTAAAAACCGAGCATGTGAAACCACTTCTTAGACTAGTAACAGTTCTTTTAATCGTGCAAATTATGGTCGATTATTTTAAATAGTGGGGGAGAATAAATGAAATTGCGTTGTGCTATTCTAGATGATTATCAAAATGTTGCCCTTAAGATGGCAGACTGGTCCAATATTTTGGATGAAGTAGAGGTAAAATCTTTTCAAAATCATTTTGAAAAGGAAGAGGAGCTCATTTATGCATTAAATGACTTTGAAATAGTAGTAATCATGCGTGAGCGTACACCATTTACTGCATCTTTGTTTAAAAAGCTACCAAAACTAAAATTACTCATCACATCAGGTATGAGAAATGCTTCTATTGACCTTCCGGCTGCAACAAAACATGGAGTAGCGGTATGTGGAACAGCAAGCATGTCTGAGCCGCCAACCGAACTGACTTGGGCTCTTATCTTAAATCTTGCTCGCCAAATTACAAAAGAAAATAATGAATTTCGAAATGATGGACCTTGGCAGAGCACGGTCGGGTCCGATTTATATGGAAAACGTCTTGGGATTCTTGGACTTGGAAAAATAGGGAGTAAGATGGCAATGATTGCGCAAGCATTCGGTATGGAAGTTATAGCGTGGAGTCAAAACTTAAAGAAAGAACAAACAGACAATCTTGGTGTACAACTTGCAACTTCAAAAGAGGAGTTACTTGAAACGAGTGACTTTGTTTCCATTCATCTTGTACTAAGTGATCGAACAAGAGGTGTGATTGGTGAGAAAGAATTGAAGCTGATGAAACCATCAGCTTATCTTGTTAATACTTCTCGCGCAGCTATCGTTGACCAAGATGCACTCATCCATGCTTTACGAGAAAACTGGATCGCAGGAGCAGGGATAGATGTATTTGACACCGAGCCACTTCCAATAAGTCATCCATTCCGCGCTCTGCCAAATGTGGTTGCAACTCCTCATCTTGGTTATGTAAGCGAAAGAAATTACAGCACTTATTTTAAAGAAACAGTAGAAGATATCCAAGCATTCTTGGAAGGAAAAGTAATTCGGCAGTTGAATTAAATAAGAAAAAAGCTGTCCATGGAGTTTATTACTCCTATGGACAGCTTTTTCGATTTATTTTAATTCGGCCAACATCTCACCAAGTTCTTTTATACTAGCAGTTTCATCGGAAACGGTTGTTTTTAATAGTTCCTTTTGTCTTTCTAATGTTTCATTCAAAGTTGAGATCTCTGCAGACACATCCGCATCAGCTAGATCTCTTTTTTCTTTCAGCGATTTAATTGTATCGAATAAATCTTCATGGCCAACAATTCTGCCTTCACCCCACATAAGTTTTTCCTTTGGAGCTTCAAGCACATAGTCCGTGAAATAATCGAATACTTCTTTTTCAAAATCATATGCGTACCAGTTGTTATCGATTGCCCATAGGTACTCGTCCAGTGGGGTAGCGATATCACCTTGGTTTAACGCATCAATAGATAATGTTAAATTATCTATATTACTTTGTGCGTGTTCGTGAGGGAATATTAGAACGTCTTCCCATGTTAAACGTGTGAAATTATCTTCCGCATATTTAAATGCAGCAAGTAAGCCACTGTTCAACTCACGGCTTTCATCGTAAAGCTTTTTAGCTGTTTCAGAGTCACCTTCTGTTAACGCTGCTAGATAATCTTCATTAATCTTTGCTACCTTCGCATTTACTTCTTCTGTAATTGCTAGAGTACGATCAATTTCTGCAACAAGCTCGTCCGAAGAAACAGAAGCTTTTTCAAATGTTTCTGCATTGATTTTTTCTTTCAATGCTTGTAATCGATTTGTGAAGTCTAGTGGTACGACTGCAGTTTGATCATATTTCATAGTGAGTAAACCGTATAAATTTAAGTGGAATTTAAAAGCATCTTCATTATACGTTTCTTCATTGTCAAATTGAGAGTGATAATGCGAACGCATGAATTCACTATCTTGGAAATCATTACGCAGTGCGGGAACCCCAGCAATGCCAAAAGAGAAGTCATCAGACCAAGTACGTAGTGGGGAAACGACGGAAATACCATCTTTATATACACCATCTACAGCTGGGACTGTCTCCGCAAATCTCGTTAAATAGTTATCTAACTCATATACAGAGCGGATTTCATCTTGGGTAGTATGTTCATAAGCGGGAAGCTCAAAGTTCATATTAGCAAATGCTTTTCCAACCCATTCCGGGTGGATATTGAAGATTTGATTGTATGCGCCTGTTGACCAGTCATAACGAGAGTTGGAAACGCCCCATTCTTCTGCAGCAAGTGCATTGAAAATAATCGTTTTTTCTGGTTTGTAGCCGCTATCAACTAAACCTTTCGCAACACCCATCATTAAACCGATTGCGGCATTGTCATCCTGGAATCCAGTAAAATAAGAATCATAATGTGCAGATAGAATAATATAAGACTCAGGATCTTTTCCGATGATTTTACCGTAATAGTTATATGATTTCCCATCCATCTTCACGGTTGATTTTGCATCGAATTTAACTTTTATGGAACCATTCTCACTGGCTTCTAAAGCTTTCTTTAAACTATTACCGTCTGTTTGGGACATAGAAAATGCAGGTGCATCATCCGGGCCACAGATATCTTGGGCATTCAAAGCATCGGGGTCCGCTTCACCGTAGCCAGCTTCTTGTACTGCAATTACTGCAGCAGCCCCTTTTAAATGCGCTTGATAGGCAGGGTAATTGATCCACCATTCCTCACGCTGGTTGATGTCTATTAAAACGAGTTTACCTTCAATATCAAGTCCAGCAAGTTCTTCTGCAGTACCTTTACCTGCATAGACGATATCTAATTCCTTCACGCCGTTAGTATCAAAGTTAACTTGGTAACCACCTAAAACAGCTAAATGCTCCTTGCCGTTTTCGTCTGTGAATGTTAAATCTGCTTTCTCAAATTCCCAAGTATCTAAAGTGAATTCATCCTTGGTTACTTCGGTTAAGCCAATTTTTTTCATTTCTTCTCCAATTTTTTCACCAGTTTTTAACTCTGCCTCGGAGCCAGCAGTGCGATATCCTAGTTTTTCATTGGTCTTAAATTCTTCTAAGCTTTTCGTGAATTCATATGCATAATCCACATCTACTGCAGATAGATAATTTTCATTTTTACCTTCCAAAGTAACATCCTTTCCTTCTTGGACAGTCTCTTCTTTCTTGTCAGAAGATTCCTCTTTAGGTGTACATGCTACGAGCGACATACCAACTAACATCGCCAAAGTAAGGCAGCTAACAAACTTTTTCAATTGATCACATTCCTTTACTAAAAATTTAAAAAATTCTTTATAGTTAAGAATTCCCTTTATTGCCCAAGCTAAACTATGATAATCTTAAATTAGTATAAAATCAAGGGGGTAAATCAAATGCTAAAAAAATTAGCATCAGACGCATTAGGCTTATCGGATATTGGAATAGTTGTACCGAAAACAGAATTTGATAAAACAGAATCAGACGATTTTGTGATGCACGAATCAGGTGAGGTTATTTATTTCCTTATCAAAACAAAAGCGGATGAATATTGCTTCACAAATAAAGCGCTTATTCATGTAGATGGTCAAAACGCAATGAGTAAGAAAAGAATGCTAAGAAGATACGATTATGCCTATCACCCAATTACAGACGTAGCACTTGAAACAGCTGGAACAATTGATCTAGATGTAGAAATCAAATTCACGATCGGCAATGTCCCTTTATCAATTGATATTCATAAAAAATTCTCAACGGAAATAAAAGACTTATATAAAGTAATTCACACTATTTCTGTTGAAATGAAAGAAAACGCTAAGAAATATGATATTGCCCAAAATAGCTTAGGATACGCAGCACAATCCATCGGCAAAATTGAAAGTAGAGAAGTGACTCCTGCTGGTTCATTTGAAGAGATTACTCGCTTCGCAACAGAATGGTTACTTGATCAAAAGGATAAATACGTTAAAAAAGATTTTGCAGACGTTTTTGAACTATATATTAATGAATAAAACAAGAAGAGCCTCCGATGAATGTCGGGGGCTTTTGTTGTGACCGGATGAATAAACTTTGGTTACTTGTAATAAAAAACGTACTTAATCAACTATCCTTCTTCGATTTTTTTACCAGTTTTTAACTCTGCCTCGGAGCCAGCAGTGCGATATCCTAGTTTTTCATTGGTCTTAAATTCTTCTAAGCCTTTCGTGAATTCATATGCATAATCCACATCTACTGCAGATAGATAATTTTCATTTTTGATTGAGAACATAATTGTTAAGTTGTGAATCTTCAGATAAAATGGTATGATAATAAAGGGAAACCTTATTTAATTTATAAAATAAAAGGAAATCCTTCAAAAAGGAGAACATCGAATATGTATGACTATGAAATTAGAGTAAAGGAACACTTCAATACTCTTTCGAACAGTTTGAAGAAAGTAGCTGAACTATTAAAAGAGCATCCCTTCGTTTTTGCATCTAACTCTGCTGAAAAGATTGGAAAAATAATAGGAGTAAGTGAAACGAGTGTAATAAGACTGGCATATTCTTTAGGTTATAAAAGCTTTTTAGAATTACAAAAGGAGGTTAGATCTTCAGTATTTGAACTGAAATCTACCATATTGGATTATGAAACAGATATGATAGATACACCTGAGGAGTCTACAATTTTTGAACAAGTAATGCTTAGGGATCAAGTAAATATTAAAAGAACCACTCAATCTATTCAAAAATCTGATTTTGATGAAGCTATTAATAAAATCTATAACGCAAAACAAATAGTGGTAGTTGGAAATGGGGCGTCTTATGGTTTAGCTCACTGGTTTTGCTTCACCTTAAATACAATAAGAGGTAATAGTAAATTAATTAACTTAAATATGGATGATTACTTTTCTTTACAGAAACTAGATGAAGAGTGTGTATTAATTGCGTTTTCATTTAGTAGATACATGGTCCAAACATTACATGTGGCGGAAGAGTTAAAAAGGAAAAATGTATTTGTAATTGGCATCACTGATTCTGAAATTTCCCCAATCTCAGAGCATACAAGTTTACTGTTCTCAACTAAACTTGCCTATATGTCCACATTAGATTCTGCTCCGGTTGTAACATCTTTTTTAAATGCACTCTTAGCAGGGGTAATCTTAAAGGATTCTGATAAATATAAAAAGCAAAGGGCCTCTTATGAACAAACATATAGTAAATTGTTTTTTAATTAATAAAAGGAGGATTTACATTGATTAGCACTATTGAGGTAGAGAATGATCTGAAAGAAATTTTCGCACATTTACATGAACATCCGGAAACTAGTTGGAATGAAGTTCAGACTACAAAGTATATTAAAGATTTACTTGAAAGGGAAGGTTGTCGAGTCACTAGCTTTAGTGATTGTACTGGACTATTTGCAGATATAGGGACAGGGAAGCCAGTAGTTGCAATTAGAGCAGATATGGACGCACTTTGGCAAGAAGTAGATGGTGTCTTTAGAGCAAATCATTCGTGTGGACATGATGCTCACATGACAATGGTAATTGGAGCAATTCGACTTCTTTTGGCATCTAAGTTCACCGGAACAGTGCGATTTATATTTCAGCCAGCAGAAGAAAAAGGAAACGGTGCATTGAAAATGGTAGAAAAGGGAGCAATACATGATGTAGATTATCTATTTGGTATTCATTTGAGACCTATTCAAGAGCTAAACACAGGATTTGCTACCCCTATAATTGTACATGGAGCTGGTTGTTTTATGCATGCAACTATTTCTGGAGATGACAGTCATGGTGCGAGACCTCATCTAACATCGAATGCGGTTGATATCATCACTTCTGTTAATCATTTATTTAAATTTATAAATGTGGATCCGCAAGTTCCCTCATCTATCAAAATAACATCTATACAAGCCGGAGGGGATAATAAAAATATTATACCTGGAAATGGAAGTTTTAGTGTTGATATGAGAGCACAAAATAATGAAACAATGAGTCTTTTGAAAGAAAAAGCACTCAAGATAATTGAAGACGTTCAACATTTATATAATACGAAAATTGATTATTATTTTGAGTCAGAATTACCTGCGGCTATAGTAAATGATGAAGCACAAGAAATAATGAGAAAAGCGATTATTAAGGTAATAGGAATAGAAAAATGCACTAAACCACTTATAACTTCTGGTGGGGATGATTTTCATTTTTATACAATTAAGAAACCAGAATTGAAAGCGACCATGATAGGACTAGGCTGTGATTTATCCCCAGGATTGCATCACCCTAAAATGTCATTTAACCATGATATGCTATTTACAGGTTCAGAGATTTTAAAGGAAGCAGTACTTATAACTTTAGAAAATAACTAAAAGGATCCTCTCATAATCGATTTAATCGGTTAAAAGAGGATTTTTTCTATAAAAAAAACCCGCCTAATAAATTAGGTAGGTTTTGTGTTATTAGTTAGACAGACTTAGTGATTCATCGGTAAACTCAATTTTTTCTATTGTATAATCATCTAAAGTATTTCTATCAATATCATAGCCTATACCTGGGGTAGTAGGTATTTTAATATGTCCTTTTTCATCCATAGTAACCTCAGGTTTAATGATGTCTTTCACCCAATAACGGGCAGAAGGGGCTGTATCTCCTGGGATGCTGAAATTCGCTAGTGAAGTAATAGCTATATTATGAGCTCTTCCTATACCAGATTCTAACATGCCTCCGCACCATACAGGTATATTATTTTCTTGGCAAAGGTCATGAATTTTAATGGCTTCTGAAATACCGCCAACACGACCTATTTTAATATTAATAATTTTACAGCTTCCAAGTTCAATTGCTTTTCGGGCATCTTCTACAGAATGTATACTTTCGTCTAAACATATTGGGGTTTGAATAGCTTTTTGTAAAATAGCATGATCGATAATATCATCATGCGCCAATGGCTGTTCAATCATCATTAAGTTCAAACTATCTATTTCCTTAAATAACTCAATATGATCTAAAGTGTAAGCAGAGTTAGCATCAGCCATAACGGGTATATCTCCAAACTTTTCACGAACACTACGGAGATATTCTATATCTTTTCCAGGCATAATTTTGATTTTAATCTTTTTAAATCCTTGTCGTAATGATTCTTCTACTCTATCTAATAAATCTTCTTTCGTTTCTTGAATTCCGATACTTACTCCAACGGCGATTTCTGACTTTTTTCCACCGACAACTTCTGCAAGAGGTTTGTCCTGTGTTTTTGCATAAAGGTCCCAAAGAGCACCTTCAATTGCAGATTTCGCCATATTGTTTCTGCGAATACGACTAAACAATTTATTTGCTTCATCAGGATGTTGAATATTTTTTCCAAGTATAAGTGGTAATAGAAATTCTTTTGTAATTGCAATAGCAGTGGAAACTGTTTCTTCACTGTAATACGGATTAGAACTAACAACACATTCGCCATATCCAATATGATTTCCACTGTATATCTCAGTAATTAGAAATAATCGCTCCTGTTGTGTACCGAAACTCGTTTGAAAAGGAAATTTTAAATCCATCTTCATTTTTCGAATTACCACTTTTTCAATTAACATTTAATTACCTCCAAGTATATTAGTAAAGATGGCAAGCTACTTTATGTCCGTTGTCTATCGTTTTTAATACTGGTTCTGCTTGTTTACATATATCCGTAGCAAACGGACATCTGGTATGAAATACGCAACCTTTTGGTGGATTTACAGGTGATGGAAGTTCACCGATAAGTTTAATTTTTTCACGTTTTACAAATGGATTGGCTACCGGAATTGCTGAGAGTAAAGCTTTTGTATAGGGATGTAATGGATTTGCATACAACTCATCAGTAGGAGATTCTTCTACTAATTTTCCGAGATACATTACACCAATACGATCTGAAATATGTCGCACAACACCAAGATCATGTGAAATAAATAAATAGGTTAAGTTAAAATCTTCTTGGATATCTTCTAATAGGTTTAGTACCTGTGATTGAATAGATACATCTAGTGCTGATACAGGTTCATCACATATAATGACACTAGGATTGATAATTAGAGCCCTTGCTAATCCGATTCGTTGTCGTTGGCCACCAGAGAATTCATGAGGAAAGCGATAATAGTGTTCTCTTTGAAAACCAACTTTGTTTAAGATATTCATAACTTTTTCTGTTCGTTCTTTTTTGTTTCCCAATTTATGAATTTTAAGTGTCTCTTCAAGTATTGCCCCAATGCGTTTCCTAGGATTAAGGGATGAATAAGGATCTTGAAAAACCATTTGTAATTCTCGTCGAATATTTCTTAAATTGTTTCCTTTTAATTTGTTGATATCTTTTCCTTGATATATTACTTCACCTTCTGTAGGCTCAAGTAATCTTAAAATTGTACGACCAGTTGTACTTTTTCCACAACCGGATTCACCAACCAATCCATATGTTTCTCCTCGAAATAGACAGAAAGAAACATCATTTACAGCTTGTACTTGTGAAATTTTATTATTTAAAGATCCAATAATAGGAAAGCATTTTTTTAGATTTTTAACTTCTAAAATGACATCTTTAGGTGCTTCTGTTTTAGAAGGAGACTGCGGTACTACTTGACTTATTTCTGAAACCATTCATCACACCACCTTTTTCTTGAATCTCTTTGAAATGCCAACAGCGTACCTTGCGGTCATTATCATAAGACTCTAATTGAGGCATCTTTTCTCTACATAGGTTGGTTGCAAATTCACAACGAGGTGCAAAACGACATCCCGGTGGAATTTGGGTTAAAGTCGGTACCTTTCCTTCTATGACATAAAGTTTTTCATCACGAGGACCTTCGATATGCGGAATAGATTTTAAAAGCCCTTGGGTATAAGGATGAAGAGGGGATGTGAAAATAAACTCCACAGAAGCTTCTTCAATTACTTGACCCAAGTACATAACAACAACTTTTGTACAAACTTCCGCAACCACACCTAAATCATGTGTAATCATTATGGTACCCATATTAAATTCGTCTTTTAGATCATTAATTAAATCTAAAATTTGTGACTGGGTTGTTACATCAAGCGCGGTAGTTGGTTCATCAGCAATTAACAATTTTGGTCTACATGACAGTGCCATTGCAATCATGACACGCTGTCTCATCCCTCCAGAAAGCTCATGAGGATATTCATTCACTCGTTTTTCAGGAAGTGGTATGCCTGTTAATCTAAGCATTTCAATTGCTTTTTCTTCCGCTTCTTTCTTCGATAAGTTTTGATGGAGCAATAATGCTTCAACTATCTGATTGCCTACTGTATAAACTGGATTTAAGGAACTCATTGGATCTTGGAAAATCATCGATATCTCATTTCCACGTAGTTTCTGTAAATCTCTATAACTAAAATTTAAAATATCTTTATTCACAAATAGAATATTACCTTCATAACTAGTATTCTTTTCATCAAGGAGGCGAAGTATAGACTCTGCAGTTACACTTTTACCACAACCGGATTCACCTACAACGCCTACAGTTTCACCTTGTTTGACAGAAAACGATACATCATCAACAGCTGTGACAGTTCCATTCTCCGTATTAAAATGAATCTTTAAATTTCTTACTTCTAACAGTATGTCTGACATCGAATCACCACGCAGTTTCTTATTTTTTTGCCTTATTATTATGTGGGTCTAATAAATCTCTAAGTCCATCTCCAAAAAGATTTAGCCCAAAGACTGTAAGCATAATAGCGATACCAGGGAAAAGTGTCATCCACCAAGCGTTAAATATTACAGTTTTTCCGTCAAATAACAGGTTTCCCCAACTAGGATCAGGAGAAGGAATACCAGCACCTAAAAAACTTAATGCTGCTTCAATGATTATCGAGTCAGCAAATATAAAAGTGGCTTGCACAATAAGTGGTGATAAAACGTTGGGAGCAATATTTAACCAAATTATTCTTGATGAACTTGCTCCTTGTGCTCTTAATGCCTCCACGTAGGTTTGCTCCTTTACAACTAATGCAGCAGAGCGTACAGTTCTTGCTACGGAAGGAGTAAAAACAATGGTTAGAGCAATTATGACGTTTTCTAATCTAGGTCCAAGGGAAGCCATTATTGCGATTGCTAAAAGAATTGCTGGGAAGGCCATCAGACCATCTGAAATTCTCATCAATATACCGTCTAATCTCTTGAAATAAGCAGAATACAGACCAATAATCATTCCTAGGATAGAGGTAATAATGGCTACCGCAAAGCCAATTATTAAGGAGACTCTTGCACCGTGAACAACCCTGCTAAATAGGTCTCTACCGTAGTTGTCAGTTCCCAAAAAATGTTCTCCACTTGGTGCTTTAAGCCTTTTCATAGCATCTAACTCATATGGAGTAAAAGAAGTAAAGAAAGGAGCTATAATCGCTAGCAAAATAATTACGATCATTATGATTGAACCAGATAGTGCAAGTTTATTTGAAAGAAATCGTTTTATCAAAAGGTCTCTATGTTTCTTTTTCATCTCACTTTTCAAAGCATTTAGTTGTTCATTAGTAATTACATTTTGCACTTCATGTCAACTCCTTTCTATTTTCTACCCAATCGAACACGTGGGTCGATAATGCCGTATAGTAAGTCGATGACTAAGTTAATCAGTACATAACTCACAGCTATTAACATAACGGAGCCTTGTATAACAGCGAAGTCCCGTCGCTCTACGGAGTTGATGATTAGTTGTCCAATACCTGGAATGTTAAAGACTGTTTCAACAACAGCGGCACCTGCAACAAGTGTTCCAAAAGTTTGTCCGATAATTGTAAGAATAGGGATAAAAGCATTTCTCAAAGTATGTTTAATTACAATTAGAGTCTCTTTTACTCCTTTTGAGCGTGCAGTTTTAATATAGTTTGCATTTAATACATCTAGCATCGAAGATCGAGTCATTCTAGCTATTAGGGCAGCTTGCATTGCGCCAAGTGCTATTGCTGGAAGAATTAAATATTTCACATGGTCAAATAGTCCTTCACTAATTGGCTTATATCCTGCTACAGGAAGCCATTTAAGTTCAACACCAACCAACAAAATTAAGAATAAGCCAAGTAGAAAACTTGGGACGGAAATACCCAGTAAGGAAATTCCCATAAAGCTTTGATCCAAAAATGATCCTCTAAACTTTGCAGCAAGAATACCAAGAGGAATTGCAACTACGATTGCAAGAAATTGTGCCAGTATTGCTAAGGATAGAGTAGGTCCCAAATGTTCAAAAAAAGCTTGTGAAACTGGTTGTTTCATAAAAATGGAAGTACCTAGATCACCTCGTAGTATATTACGAAACCAAGAGACAAACTGTTCAATTGGTGGCCGGTTTAATCCGAGCTCTTCTCTGAGCTCGGCAACCTCTTCAGGGGATGCTTCCGGTCCTAAAATTACAGCAGCTGGATCACCAGGAGTTATATGCATTAATAGGAACACAACCACGGCTACTACTAGTAGAACAGGTATTAAAGATAATAAACGTTTTAAAATATAGCCTTTCAAGTGATCATCTCCTCGATGATTTAGTTCATTCATATACTTTACAAGTTACTTCTTATCTACATTCCAAAGAATGATTCCTTGAAGGAAATCCATACCTTTTACATCAGAACGTAGGGTTGTGATGGTTGTTTTGTTACCGAATTTAATCATTGGTAAATATTCGTAAAATTGTTCTTGTAAAGCATCAAAATGTTGTTTTGCTTCTTCTTGAGAACTTGCAGTATTAATTTTATTTAATAAATCATCAATAATTGGATCGTTTGTCCAACCTGGCCATTCATTAGAAGAAGCTAAGAAGACGTACTTAGTTGGAATAGGCTCTGTAGGGAAACCTGTAACAAAAATGTCATATGCATTTTCATCTGCTCTTTTTTGCAATACAGTTGCCCAATCATAAATATCTAGTTTTACTTTCATTCCTATACTTTCAAGTTGCTGCTGAACTACTACTGCAGCATTATAATGATCTTCGTAGTCACGAGTTGAAAGAATTACGATTTCATCCCCATTATATCCAGCTTCTTTTAGCAATTCTTTTGCTTTTTCAGGGTCATTTTGATTGTATTTCTCTTTCCCAGCTTCGCTATACCACTCTTTTTGATCTTTAATCATTAAGCCGTGCTCTAATTCATAAAATTCTGGACTTGTAAAGGCGGCTGTTAAGATTGCTTCTTCGTTTAAGGCTGCATTAACAGCCTGCCGTGCAACAACATTTTCAAAGAAACCAGATTTCTTATTAAATACAACACCATTAAAGCCATTGTGATCTACTGAATTTTTCACATCACTATTGGTAGCAAGTTGCTCGGCATTATCAAAAGAAATTGCATTTGCAATGTCATATTCACCTGATTGGATACCTGCTAATCGTGTAGATGCGTCCGTAACAAATTGGAAGTAAATATCATCAATGAATGCTTCTTTTTTGCCTGCTAAACCACTTGCAGGTTGATCAACAGATTGATATTCTTCAAATTTTGTTAGATGAACATATTGATCGGCTTTCCATTCAATTAACTTATATGGACCAGTACCGATGAATTCTGTTAAACCTTCTGCAGTTGCAGATTCTATAGTGGATTTAGGGGCTATAACTGCTGCTTGTCCCGGATCAGCTAACATATGCAAAGCAGTAAATTGTGCTTCAGGCATTTCAAGTGTTACTGTTTCTTCATCTACCTTTGAAAAAGTAGAATCTATAAAGGAAGTTTTTCCTAAAGAGGTTGTTTCTACCCAACGTGTCATGGAAGCTACAACATCATCAGCTGTCATCACATCCCCATTATGAAACTTAATATCCTTCCGTAACTTGAAAGTAATTGTTTTTCCATCTTCACTTTGCTCATACGATTCTGCAAGTAGTGGTGTTATTTCAAAATTTTCATTTAGGGTTAACAATGTCTCATATACATTTCTCATTACATCTCTAGTAGCCACCGCTGTTGTGATAAGTGGATCAAGAGTAGGAGGTTGGGCATTATAAGCTACTTGTAATTCTTTCTTTGCATCAGAACTATTTTCCTCAGAGTCTCCCTCAGAAGAACATGCTGCTAAAGCTAAAACTAGTACTAGCATCAAAGCAACAAAACTAAATTTGTTTTTTTTCATAACTTTCCCCCATTTTGTATTATTAAAAAGTTTACACTTCAAAACTAATCTTTTTTGAAGGAAACACTTTAAATTAATTTAACACTCTATTCTAATAATTTCAATAGGTTTAAAAATTAAAAAAATTTAACGAAATAATACATATAATTGTAAAGCAGAAGGGTCAAGATAAGAGGATTTCACCTAGAGTTGTAGAATATCCAAATAGGGGGAGATTTCCATTGAAGAAAATGTCATTTTTTGAACAAGTTTTAAGTGCAGTTTTTATTCTCATAGGAATGTTTTTTTTAACTTTTGCAGTGCTTTTCTTTACTTTAATTATTGGGAAAATATCGTATGTAGCATTCATATTAACAAGTGGAGTTGTGGTATATATCTTTTTTGTTCTTCTTGTCTTTCATTTCTTCCAAACGAAAAAGCGGAAGGTGATTTTCATAAGCTTTGGAATAATTGCGATTTTAGTAAGTACTGTTCCAGCTATTAAGTATGAATATACTAAACGAATTGAGATGGTGGATGCAGAAGTGAATATTTATGTCTATAAACCTTTTTCAGATTCACGAGAAGTAGCAACATTAGAAGAGGCTTCAACTTTGCAGCTTAAAGACCAGCTACCGAGAATGGACGGAGCAACAGCTTTATATCCCTTATACTCAGCATTTGTTCAGGCTACATATCCGGAAAATGACTATTATCCATATGATAGTGCAGTGATGGTTAATACAACACCGGACGCCTACGACAACTTGATTTACGGAAAGGTAGACATGATTTTTGTCGCAGCTCCTTCTGAAGCACAGCTCACTAAAGCAAAGCAACAAGGAAAAGAGCTGGAACTAACGCCAATAGGAAGAGAGGCTTTTGTATTTTTCGTCAATCAAAAAAATAAAGTAAATGGATTAACGATGGAGCAGATAAAGGATATATACTCTGGCAAAGTGACAAATTGGAAAGGGGTCGGAGGGGCAGATGATTCTATTCGTGCCTTTCAGCGCCCGGCAGATAGCGGAAGCCAAACAGCACTCGAAAACTTAATGGGGGACACTTCTATTATGGAGGCACCTTCAGAAGATATAGCTACTGGAATGGGCGGAATTATAAATGAAGTATCGCAGTATAAAAATTTTAAAAATGCAATAGGTTATACTTTCCGTTTTTATTCGACTGAAATGGTAGGAAACGAGAAGATAAAATTATTAGAAATAGATGGTGTGGCACCTACGAAAGAAACGATTCGATCAGGTGCCTATCCAATCGCATCCGAGTTTTATATTGTAACAGCAGGTAGTGATAATCCGAACGTCGAGAAGATGATTGAATGGATACTTTCTGAGCAAGGGCAGAAGTTACTCGAGAAAGCTGGGTACGTTCCCATAGCAAAATGAACAGAGCTCCCGACATAGATGTTGGGAGCTCTTTTTTATGAATAAAACTTAATGTGAACCATCCGATAATAGAGCCAAACCATCCGATAATCTGGCCGAGCCAACCGATTATTGAAGCAAGCCATCCGATTCGACCGGATAAGCATTTTTTCTGTCCGGATAGAAAAAATTGTGACCGGATAAACAGAAATATGTCCGGATAAAAAAATATGTGACCGGATAAATTACTTTCTGTCCATTCAACATCTTTTCTACATTAATTAATGTTCTACTTGTAATAAAAAAAGTCTCGTTATCTATTATCTTGCTGAGCCATCCGAAATTTTGGCTGATGCATCCGAGTTGTGTCCAGATTAAACAAGTCTAGAGTAAATCCAATTCGTCATTTAATTTTTTCGCTTGGTTACGGAAATAAAGATAGAAGGCTGTCCAAAAAATTAAATAAAATCCAGCAAATAATACAATTGCTGAGAAGAAGCTAGACCATTCAAATGGCACCCAGCCAATTCCAAACGCTAAAATAAAATACAATACGACAACGGTTAGAAAATGTAGTCCTGTCTGTTGGGCTAAACGCAATTTTGGATTTTCAAAATAGAGAGGGCTCACCGTGAAAAACCATCCACAAAAAATAGAGCCTAGCGAATTCTTCAAAAATAGTTGCCCATCTATCAGATCTTGTTCTCCAAAAAGCACTATTAAATTAGTAAATAGGACGGCTAAGAAAGCCCCAAAGAAAATGCCAATCATGCTTCGAAAAAGAAAGGTCTTCATACACTTTTCCTCCTATTCATCTTTAATGCTTCTTTAATCGTGTTTACATAGGTTCGGGAAACATATTCCTTTGCACCTGATTTGAAATGCACACATAGGGTGCCATTGAATGATGCTTCAAATCGACTCAATTCATGCAGGTTTGCAATAACGGATTTCGATAGGCGGAGAAATTTATTAGAAGGAAGAATTTCCTCGAGTTCATAAAGTTTTTCTTTTAATTTATAGGAACCAGAAGTAGTAACGGCGATGACTGCTTCTTTTTCTGTATGGAAGTAGTGAATATCCGAAGGTTTTAAAATATGCTGCATTTCTCCCACTTTCCCTACAAGGAATTCTGTTTCTTGCCCTTTTATATAATCAAGTAACTCTTGAACGGAATCATCCAACTTAGGCGTTTCAATTGTAACTTTCGTCTCTTTAAAATCATCATCAATATTCAATGAAACTTTCAACACTTGACACCCCTCTCTCCCTAAGTGTAATGGTTTCATGAGTAGCAAGCTATATCATTTTTCGTCTGTTTTGTATTCTCAAAGTTATTATAGAAACAAGAATTAATGCAACGATATAACCGAGGGAAAGGAGGGTGCTGTGGCCAAAGTTAAGCTGCCCATTCCAAACTGCGATAAACAAATTGTTTATATGATACAAAGGATTAACGTCCGCAATAACTTGCACAAACTTTGGCATCATGTTGATAGGCATCGCAAATCCACCAGTAAGCATAACGATTTGGAAGAGGACGATCGAAAATACAAGGGCACTATTCATATTTTGAAAGAACGAATAAATAGCAGATGCCAAGATAAGAAGCGCAGCATTTATTAAAATGAAAAACCCATAGGAAGACAGAGCCTCCAGCAAATGAAACTGTAAATCATACATAAGCAAACCTATCGAATATATAAACACATATCCAAGGCTTGTAATAATAATGGAGCGGAGAATACTGGAAAGTAATAGCGTTTTTCTGGGAACAGGAGATAGACTGATTCTTTTCTCTATCCCTGTCGTCCGTTGCATTACTTGGTCAAAACCATAAGCGAAAAATACAACCGTAAAAGTAATGAGTAAGATAAAGGAGGGGGTGTAGGTTTGGGCATAGCTTAAGTTTGTGCCATATGTTTGATCCCCATATAATTGCCCCATAAATATATACGTAGCAGGTGGAACGACAACCGTGAAAACTAAATAAAAGATTTCTCTTGTGAACATTAATAAATCATATTTTAATTGTGTTGCTAACATTTAAACTCCCCCTCAAATGGAAACTTTCGCAAGATAAAACGCATGAATAGATTTATAGCCTGTAGCTAGAATATTTTGGGTAGTGTCAAAAGCCTCACTGATTCCATTGTTAATCAGCATCACTTTATCGCAGTACAATTCGATTTCATCCATATTGTGTGTGGTTAAAATGACGGTGCCTCCTGTACGTTTGTTGTAATCGGTAATATACGACCAAAGGAGATTTCGCATATGTGGATCAAGTCCTGTAGTTGGTTCGTCTAATATAAGAAGCCTTGGTTCAGACAAAAATGCTATTGCTAAACTAACTATTTGCTTCCAACCTCCAGAGAGCTTATCAAAGTATTTCTTTCGGTGTGGATCTAATTTGAAATCTGCAATAATTTGTTTAATATCAACGGGTGATTGATAGTACGCTTTGAATAATTTCAGTAATTCTTCTACTTTTAACGTTTTATAAAATTGTGTGGGCTGCAAAACGACAGATATTTGTTTTCGAATATACTCCAATTGGGTAATAGATAGAGACTGTATATCTTCATTTAATACGACTACATTACCAGCATCATATTGTTTAATCGTCATCAGAATCTCAAGAAAAGTTGATTTTCCTGCTCCATTCTTACCGATGACCCCTATAATATCACCTGCTTTTGCTTGAAAATTCACGTCTTGTAAAACATTGTTTTGTCCATAAGATTTTTTTAAATTACGAACGTCAATTATATTCATTGCAATTCCTCCAATAAATTTCTTTGTATACCAAGTTTATGGTGGAATAACTAAAAAGACAGTTTGTTTTAGGTGAGTGGTATTTAAAGGGGAGTGACTTGCAATAAAAAGAAGGTGACTTGCATGGCTTGCCACGATAGGAATGTGAACAGAACGAATTATCATACATATTGATAGGTCTTGTTATAGTAGAAACAATTTATAGGAGGATGTGGGACTATGATTTATGTAAAGCTATTTATACAAATGATTGTAGTAGCAATTTGTATTTATTTTGTTAGTGGACGGTTAATGGGCACCCAGATAAAGTTCACTAAGCGTATATTGTCGGTTGTTCTTAGCGTGTCCTTAACCTCTTTTGTGTATTGGTATTCTTATTTACGTTATACGGATTATTTGAATGAAAGCATGGTCACTGCAGTTACGAATGCAAGCACACTTATTTGGATTGCTAGTATGCTGTTGATCACGATGTTACTTTATCTGTTTTTTGAGTTATTTTCCCCACTTGAATTGGATGAAAGAAGAAATAGACATACCAATCAAAAGTTTTTTCTCAAACGCGTTCGAAACCAATGGCGTCAACAGAAAAGACTGCGCCAAGTCGTTCAAATTGGTCTTACAAATGGTTTTACAAGAGCATTAAAATACGCTCGACATCGAGAAAATGACCGGCAGTTAGCAATTGCTTTCCGAGAAATATTAGAGCAGTCAGGCGGCATCTTCATCAAGTTTGGTCAAGTGTTATCTACGAGAAAGGAACTCTTTTCGGAAGCATTCATCGAGGAGCTTGGCTCATTACAGCAAAATGTGAAGCCTTTGACGGAGGAACAGGTGAAGTCAATTCTGCAAAGAAGCCTGCCTTATAGTTTAGAAAGTGTATTTTCCTATTTTGATATGAAGCCAATTGCAGCTGCATCGATTGGACAAGTACATAAAGCGATTTTAAGAAGAAATAATGAGGAAGTCGTCGTCAAATTGTTACGTCCTGATGTGAAAGATATAATGCGTGACGATTTAAATATATTAGTTGATTTTGCAGATTGGGTTTGTAGTAAATCAACTTGGGCAGAAAGTTTAGGATTTCGAGAGCTTGCAATCGGGTTTGCTGATGGTTTACGAGAGGAAGTAAACTTCGATATAGAAGTACGCAACACGATACAAATTACAAATGCGCTTGTGGAAAGTCAGTATAAAGTGAAGATACCACGTGTTTACACAGAATTTAGTAACAAATGTATGATTGTTTCTGAATATGTTCATGGTGAAAGTGTAGCGGTTGGTGATACATTATTTTATGATCTAGAGATTGATAGAAGAGAATTTGCTCGAACAGTACTTTACTCTTTCATGGAGCAAATGCTTGTTTCAGGTATATTCCATGCGGATCCACATCCAGGGAATATTTTTATAGATAAAAAGGATGGCCTTCCAATATTACTAGATTTCGGTGCAGTCGGTCGACTGGCGGCTCCTCAGCAAGAAGGGATGAAACTACTCTTACTTGGGATTCGGCAAAATGATGCGAGCATACTTTACGATGGAGTGATGTTACTTATCGAAGATGCAGACGATGCAGAACGAGAAGATATTGAACAAGCGTTAGGTCAAATATTATTGAAGATTTCTTATGTGGACCGTGTTCCAACTGAACAACTGATTCAATCTCTATTTGAAGTTGTCCGTGATTTCGGATTGTCCTTTTATCCATCCGTGGGACTTGCACTTCGCTCTCTTATCACATTAGATGGTACATTACGCATTATTACACCCGATTTTGATATTTTCGTAGAAGGAAAAGAGTACTCCAAACAGTATATAGAGTCCATATTGAAAAAACCGTTCAAAGAACCTGGTGCTACAAAGGATTTTATTGAAGAAGAGCTCACGATGATTATCCCAACGCTTCGTAAAATTCCAAGTAGAATAGACCGTCTCGTTCAGCGTGTGGAAAGTGGAAAAATCATCTTGCATCATGATATTTTCTCGGATAGGAAAAATGCAGATTTTGTTACGCAACTGTTTTCCCGATTTGTCTTATTACTTGTCGGAATTACATTTGGGATTATATCCGTAGCACTTTTAGCCATCGCCCAATTTGTGTATGAAGCGTATGCGGTATATTTAAATACAGCAGCTTATGTTGGTTTATTTCTATGTGCGATACTACTTGTCAGACTATCCATACAAGCTATTCGAGATATGAAACGAAGTAATAATTAATATAAATGCAGACTCCCTGCTTGGGGTCTGCATTTTTTAAAAGAAAAGAAAGTATAAAAATTTTGAACAGTGTCTAGCTCCAGACGCCCAGCTCCTCGAGGGACTGGCTTAACAGGGCGATTGCGTTTTTCTTATTTGTTTAGAACGGATTTTTTTGCTAATTGTGTGATGTAATCAAAAAATACATCGTGGTCTACATCGTATACGAGATGAACAGGGCGACCGCTTTCATTTAGTTCAGTTTTACCTTGACTTGCACCACTTGCAATCGCAATACAGTTAACAGTCTTTTTCTCCACTAAATCTTCATGGCCAATAGTGGCAGTTGTTAACACATCCCACAAAAAGTAAGTTGAATTAGTTTGAAAATGAACTAGAGATGGTACGGCTGCATAGCATTGTCCTAAGAAATCAACACCTAGATTCTCACGTTGTCTTGCCCACATTTTACGAATGTCGTTTGTAAGAGGTACTTTATTCGTACTTTCTAGGGCTACTAAATCAATGTTGATATTCGAATTCCAAACTGTTGCAACAGCTTCCGGATCCCAGAATGCATTCCATTCAGCTGTTCCGTCATGTTCAGGCTCTTCAACATTTCCTTTTTCAAGGAATGTACCGCCCATCCAAACAAGCTTCTCGATTTTTTCTTCAATTTCTGGTGCAATTTCAAGCGCACGAGCTAAATCTGTTAATGGACCTACGAAAAGTAATGTGACTTTTTCAGTAGAGGCATTTAATTTATTTACTAAATGAATGTGGGCGGGTTCATCCACAACACCCGTTTTTAGATCGAATTCATTCAAGACTGGTAATGCATCTACATAAAACGCGTGCATACGCCAATCCTTAGGGAAGGGATTCACAGGACGAGAATTTGAAAGAGCAACCTCAACTTGTTTACCCTGTCCAAAACGGTCAATAATTTTTCGACTCGCATATTGTGCTGGTTCTAAATAACAATCAGCTGGAATAACACCAACACCGATTAATTCTACTTCTTCCATTTGTAATAATAAAAATAGTGAGATTAAATCATCTACCCCACCATCGTGATTTAAGTAAACAGGCTTTTTCAAACTAGACACTCCATTTCAATAATCTTCTATTCATATTTTTCCTCTCTAAGTATAAGTTAAAACAGTACTTTTCAACAAATAAAACCACCAGCAAGCTCTTATCAGCAATGGAAAACCCAGCAAAATATTTAGATGCACAAGATAAATATATTGCTGAAATGTTAAAATCGGCAGATGGTTTTGGTACTATAGCTACACGTGCAGATATTATTGAAAAAGTTATTCAACCTGAAATGCAGACTCCCTGCTTAGGAGTCTGCATTTTGTGTTTTCTGACCGGATAAATAAAAATGTGGCCAGATAAAAATATTTGTGACCGTTCAATCTCTTTAACGAGAAGCTGGATTAGTTAAAGTACACTCGTTTCGAAATGTTCAGCGCTTGTTGCGAACGCGTCCTTTTCAATTGTAAATCCTAAGTCTTCAATCATCTTTAAATCTTTCTCTGCTTCTTGACCAGAAGTTGTTAAGTAGTCTCCAAGAAAAATAGAATTTGCCGCATACATAGCCATTGGTTGTAGAGAACGTAAGTTAAGCTCTCGACCACCTGCAATGCGTATTTCTTTTGTAGGTAGCATGAACCTTGCAAATGCCACAATTCGTAAGCACCACATCGGTGTCATTGGTGTTTTATTTTCAAATGCTGTTCCTTCTATCGCATGTAGGAAATTAATCGGGACAGAATCTGCATCCATCGAGTGAAGAGAACGCATCATACTAATAATATTGTCCAAAGATTCACCCATTCCGATTATTACACCGGAACAAGGGGAGATGCCTGCCTGTTTTACTTTTTCAACGGTGCCAACTCGGTCGTCGAATGTATGAGTGGAAACGATATTGTCATGAAAATCTTCCGATGTATTAATATTATGATTGTAGCGATCTATCCCAGCTTCTTTAAGTTCCTCCGCTTGGTTCTCTGCAAGTATTCCAAGGCAGCCACATAACTTTAGTGGCAAGGTTTCTTTTATTTCCCTAGCTGCTTCTTTTACAGTTGCTAACTCATGTCTACTTGGACCACGACCACTTGCTACGATACAAAAAGTACCTGCCCCTAATTCAGCAGCTCGTTTTGCCCCTTCTACAATTTCGTCCTTCGTCATCATTCTATATTTTTCAATTGGGGCATTTGATTCGGATGATTGGGAACAGTAACGACAGTTTTCGGGACAAAGCCCTGACTTCGTATTAATGAGCATATTCAATTTAACATCATTGCCGTAAAAATGATGTCTAATTTTATATGCTGCATCCAGTTGAGCAAGTGTTTCTTTACTATCTGCCTGTAAAAAATCAAGACATTCCTGATTCGTCAGCTGATGGCCGTTTAACACATTTTCTGCTAGTACATTCCAGTTCATCCAATCACCTCATGTTTTAGATTTGTTTGTGTATGTGCTGGAAAAGCTCGAAGCACTTTATAAGAAATCATTGCGGAAAGTACCGATAATGCTAAGTCCTTTGGTAATGGCACTAGCATAAAAGTCCAAGCCATTTGGTAATCAAAACCTGTCGGAGCAGCAAACCAAAATTTATAGGCTATGTACATCCAGTTTGTTCCGATCAAATAGATAATGACTGTCCCCACAAAGGAAGAGATTAATAGCATTCGGAACGATTTACTTTTTTCTACCATTACACCAGTAACCCAAGCCACGAGTATAAATGCCAACAAAAATCCAAACGTTGGACTTAGAATCGCACTAATCCCTCCGCTAAATCGTGCAAACACTGGAATACCTGCTAAACCAATGAATAAATAAATAATCATAGACAATGGTCCATATTTTTTTCCAAGTAAAGCACCAGCAAGCAAACTAACGACTGGCTGAAAAGTAATGGGAACTCCGGCGATAATAAAAAAAGGAAGAATGGATGTTATATTCGCTCCAATTCCCATTAACGCTGCAAATAAGGATGCCAAAATCATCCCGTGTAAACGTGATTTAACCACTTCAACTCCACACCTCTCTTTTCTATTTCATTTTCAATTATATGTATTTCAAATAAATGTGTAAACCTATTTTTATTTTAGGTTAACACAAATGACGTCTAGTAGAACATTAAGAAAAGTGCGATAATATTCTAAAATAAGAAATGCTTGTTGAAATGGGGCAACTAGGATGGTTTATTTAGGGATGGTGTTTTTTCAAGTTGTTGCGCCTATTCTGATCATGTTGGGAATAGGAGCAGCTTTACAGATCAAGTTTCAATTTAATTTGAAGGCGTTATCGAATTTAATCACGTACTGCTTAATGCCTGCAGCAGTATTTGTTAATATTTATGAAACAAAAGTAAACGCTTCTGTAATGGCTGAGATTGTTTTGTACCTAGTGATTTTTAGTATTTGTTTAATGATTTTGGGGACAGTTGTTAGCAAACTACTAAAATTAAATAGAAATCAAGCGGCTATTTATAAAAATAGCATTGTGCTCATTAACTCTGGTAACTATGGGATTCCAGTCAGTCAGATGCTATTCGCAGCTAATCCTCTTGGTACTTCTATTCAAATTATTATCGTTATTTTCCAAAACATCATTACCTATACATATGGCTTATATAATTTAATATCTTCTACAAAGTCTGGGTTGGATATTTTACGTAGTTTATTACGCCTGCCACTCGTACATGCGTTAATCATTGGAGCAGTGATGAACATTTGGAATATAGGTATTCCCATTTCTTTGCGGATACCATTGGATTACTTGGCAAATGCATTTATTTCTATTGCACTTATTACATTGGGAGCCCAGCTAGCTCAGCTTGATATCAAAACAATTTTTAATAAAGTTATATTAACGAGTACGATCGGTCGATTAGTATTAGGCCCGATGCTTGCGTTTGGGTTAATCATATTGATGGATATTGATGGAGTGGTGGCACAATCCTTATTCATAGCAAGTGCATTCCCAACTTCTCGAAATAGCTCTACACTTGCACTGGAGTATGATATTGAGCCAAATTTAGCGGCACAAATTGTATTATTTTCAACGGTTGTTAGCTGCATTACCGTGACAATCGTTATTTATTTATCAAAAGTTTTGTGGGGGTAATATGAAAAAGAATACATTACAAGCACGTATCTTTAGATTTGGGGCTATATTTGTTTCGTTAGTGGCAATAGTCATAGGGATCTCCTTTTACTTTATCATTTCTCATGCAATTGAAAGACAAATAGGGGAGAGGGCCCTTAGTATAGCAATCACTACTGCAGAACGACAAGATATTATTGCTGGCTTTCAATCGGAGAATCCTACTGATGTTCTTCAGCCTATTGCAACATCTATCCAAGAGAGCACAGGGGCAGAGTATGTTGTTATTGGAAATAAAGAAGGAATTCGCTATGCCCATCCTGTAAAGGAAAGAATCGGGCAAAAGATGGTAGGCGATGATAATGAGCAAGCACTAATTTATGGGAAATCCTATATATCGGAAGCTACTGGTACATTGGGAACAGCTCTAAGAGGGAAAGCACCAGTTTTCGATGACAAAGGAGAAGTTATTGGAGTTATTTCAGTTGGATTTTTAAAGGACAATATTGCAATGATATTCATGCAGTATGTGGACAATATTGCATATATCGTTGTAATTGCTATTTTTATAGGAATTGTTGGATCTAGTATATTAGCACGCAATATTAAAAAAGAATTATTTAATTTGGAACCTTCTGAAATAGCGAGTTTATTTACAGAGCGTAATGCATTGATTGAATCTGTACGTGAAGGAATTATTATGGTCGATGCAAACGGTGTCATTACGATGGTCAATTTAGCAGCACACGAAATATTATCTTTACCAGAACAGACGGAGCTAGTTGGTCGTAATATTTGGGAAGTGATCCCAAATACGAATTTACCACAAGTTATGGAGTCTGGAGAAGATCAATTAGATCGTCCAATGGAGATTCGTGGAAAAAAAGCGATTGTAAATCGTATTCCGATTCGAGTAGGAGACAAAATAGTGGGAGCGGTTTCAAGTTTTCGTCTTCAGTCGGATATTGATCGGTTAGCTGAAGAGTTATCGCAAGTGAAGCGTTATACCGAAGCATTACGCGCACAGACACATGAATATAACAATTTTTTATATACGATATCCGGTCTTATTCAGCTAAATTCTTATGAGGAAGCACTTAGTTTAATCCATGTAGAGACAGCAGAACATCAATCATTAATTCAATTCATGACGAAGCATTTACAGGATCCATTCCTTGGGGGGATTGTTATTGGATTTTTAAATCGTGCAAAGGAATTGAAGGTACGATTTGTTTTGGATGAAGACAGTTACTTAGAGAAGCTGCCGAAACATTTACAGAAACACCTCTTTGTCTCGATTATTGGAAACTTAGTAACGAATGGATTTGAAGCAGTCGAGGGCTTACTAGAAGACGAACGGATTGTCCGAGTATTCATATTAGATAACGGAGAAGAAATTTTAATTGAAGTAGAAGATTCAGGAAATGGGATAAAAGAGGAAGTACTAAATGATATTTGGAAGGAAGGAGTTTCTACGAAGGAAGATGGAAATCGAGGATATGGTTTAGTGAAGGTACAGGAAAATGTGAATGATTTGGGTGGCTCGATTGCTATCGAAAGAGGCGATCTAGGAGGAGCTCTGTTTATCGTTTCGATTCCAAAAGGGGGGTATTTACATGACAAACCAAATTGAAATACTAATAGTGGAAGACGATAAAAGAATTTCTGATATTCATCGACGATTTATTGAAAAATTAGTAGGATTTGAGGTCATTGGTTCTGCATTTACAGGGGATGAAGCGAAGGATTGGATAATTTCCTATCAACCAGATTTAGTTTTACTAGATGTATACCTTCCTGATACGTTAGGAACTGACTTGTTAACAGTCATACAGGAGCATAGTCCAGACACAGATATTATTTTCATCACTGCTGCAGCTGAGGCGGATATTGTGAAAAAAGCATTTCGTGGTGGTGTGGCAGATTATATTTTGAAACCATTAACATTTGAAAAATTCAAGGAAAGTCTTCTGGCTTATAAAGAAAAAAGAGATATCCTCACAGGAGTAGGCAATGTCCAAGAGGAATTAATCAAGTCACTTTGGAACAATAAAGCGACACCTACACAGTATATGGAATCGATTCCTCCTAAAGGAATCGATCCAATTACGAAAGAAAAAATAGTAAATGAGATAAAAACAATAAAGGAAGGAATTACAGCGGAATCTCTTGGTCTACAAGTAGGGGTGAGTCGATCTACTGCAAGACGCTATTTAGAATATTTAGTTTCAGAAAAGGTTGTGTATGCAGAGCTCATATACGGAACGGTTGGTAGACCGGAGCGAAGATACTTTATCCAGTAGTCGTGAACAATATGAACAAAATGAACTTAATACCCTTTATCCAACTTATAACCAAAAGCATTGAGTTTACGTAATGTTTTGATAAATTATAAACAAGCGAATGAAAACGCTATCATAAAAAGGGGTTAAGGGGGATTTAATGTGAGTATGTGGAAAAAAATTACTTCAATAGCTTTTGTAACATCACTAGCAGTAGGTTTAGCAGCTTGTTCATCCGAAGAAGGGGGAGAAGGAAAAGCAGGAGCTTCTGAGTATCCAAAAAATAATATTACGCTTGTTGCTCCATCTGGTGCAGGGGGCGGATGGGATTTAACAGCACGATCTATCGCAAAAACAATGAATGATACGAAACTAATTGAAAAACCAATCACTGTGGAAAACAAGCCAGGTGGTGGTGGAGCAGTGTACATGGCGGAATTTGCAACGAAGGAAGCAAAGAATGATTATGCATTGATGGTTAAGTCTCCACCAATTCTTATTAATAACAACAAAGCAGAAGGAAATAGCCCATATGGCTACAAGGATACAACACCATTAGCACAGTTAACTCGTGACTACGGTGCAATAGTAGTTAAAAATGACTCTGATTTTAAAACGTTACAAGATGTATTAGATGCGATTAAAGCTGATTCAAAGGCTGTAACACTTGCAGGAGGATCTGCACCAGGGTCTATGGACCATTTAGTAGGAGTTCTACCAGCATTTGAATATGGAATTGATCCGAAAACAGTTAAGTATGTTTCGTATGATGGCGGTGGAGAAGCAGTGGCTGCTCTTCTTGGTGGAAACGCAGATGTAATTGCAACGGATGCATCTACAATTGCTACGTACGTAAAATCTGGCGATGTACGTGTACTTGCAGTTAGCTCGACAGAACGTTTAGAAGGTGATTTAGCAGATGTGCCAACATTCAAAGAGTCTGGTATCGATGCAGAATTTACAATTTGGCGAGGTATTTTCGGACCGAAAGAAATGTCAGAAGGCGCTAAAAACTACTGGTCTGAAAAATTAAGTGAAATGGTAGAAACGGAAGAATGGAAAGCTGAGCTTACGAAGAACGGTTGGGCTAGTGAATACCGTAACGCTGAAGACTTTACTAAGTATTTAGAAGACCAAGATAAAGTGATTGTTGAATTATTAACAGCACTTGGCATGCAGAAATAAAAAGTAATTGGCGGCCATTGTTGCCGCCTTTTCTATTAGAAAGGAGAGTGCACTGTGAATAAAAAATTTGATCGAATAGCCGGAATTGCTTTTTTATTAATTGGAATTCTGTTTTTTGTAGAGAGCCAAAGAATTTCAGATAGTGCTTATGGGTCTACTGTCGGTCCGAAGATTTTCCCGATGGGCCTTGGAATAATTTTAATATTATTAAGCATTCGACTATTATATGAAACATTTAAATATAAATCGGAAGACTCCCAAAAGGAGCAATTGCAATATAAGAAGTTCCTAATCATCTTTGGAGGCGCAGTATTATATGCATTTTTCTTAGAGATAGTTGGTTACGTCGTATCTACTTTTCTATTTTTATTCATAGCTTTTCAAACGATGGAGAGAGGGAAAACAGTTTCCTCTGTAGTTATAGCAGCAGTATTTTCATTTGGCATTTATTATTTATTTTCAGAGCTTCTTGGTGGGTCATTGCCAGGATTCCCGCTGTTTTAAGGAAGGAGAGATTAAGCTATGGACACATTGCAATTTTTAGCTGACGGATTTAGTGTCGCATTTCAATGGCATAATATATTGTTCGCCTTTGTTGGTGTGGTTATCGGAACAGCAGTTGGCGTATTGCCAGGTATCGGTCCGATGAGTGGTGTTGCTCTTCTCATTCCAGTAACAGCAACGATTACATCTGGAATGCCAACTGGAGCAGCTGCAGCAAGCTCGATTATTTTATTAGCAGGAGTATATTACGGAGCGATGTATGGTGGCTCTACAACTTCTATTCTATTGAATACACCAGGAGAATCGTCTTCTGTTGTAACAACTTTAGATGGTTACCAAATGGCGAAACAAGGTCGAGCAGGAGCAGCTTTGGCAATTTCGGCAATTGGGTCATTTTGTGCAGGGATAGTTTCGTTAATTGGACTTGTACTATTAGCCGAACCACTCTCGAATGTGGCTATAAAATTTGGACCAGCAGAATATTTTTCGTTAATGTTATTAGGTTTAGCAGCAGTGAGCGGACTTGCAGGAAAATCAATGACGAAAGCATTAATGATGACTGTTTTCGGACTTATGCTAGGAACAGTAGGAATAGATGCGGTTTCGGGAATTGCCCGCTTTACATATGACCTTCCCATTTTATATTCAGGATTCGAATTTTTAACGATTGCAGTTGGTTTATTTGCCCTGGGGGAAGTGTTTAAAACAATTTTAGAACGAGATGAAGAGTCAGGGGCAATTGCTAAGATCAATCGGATATTGCCAACAAAGCAGGATATGAAGGAAAGTGCCGTACCAATTGCCCGTGGTTCACTTCTAGGCTTTTTTATAGGTGTTTTACCAGGAGCAGGTGCAACACTAGCTTCATTCTTCTCCTATATGACGGAGAAAAAATTTAGTAAAACTCCAGAGAAATTTGGAACCGGACATATTGCTGGAGTGGCGGGTCCGGAGTCAGCAAACAACGCAGCATCTGGCGGAGCAATGATTCCACTTTTAACTTTAGGGATACCTGGATCAGGTACGACCGCTATACTAATGGGTGCACTCATCATGTACAATATTCAACCAGGCCCATTATTATTTGATGAACATCCAGAAGTTGCATGGGGCCTAATCGCAAGTATGTTCATCGGGAACTTAATGTTACTTGTGCTGAATATGCCACTAGTAAGAGTCTTTGCAAAAATCATTCAGACACCAAAGAAGTATTTGCTACCAATGATTGTTGCCATCTCATTCTTCGGTGTTTACGCAGTACAATATACAACATTTGATCTCTTCATATTGTTAGGCTGTGGAGTTTTAGGTTATCTATTATCGAAGAACGATTACCCAGTAGCTCCTTTAGTTTTAGCACTTGTACTTGGCCCAATGATTGAAAACAATATGCGTCGTGCTTTAACGATTTCGAATGGAGACTTTAGTATCTTCGTAACAAAACCGTTATCGCTAGTTTTCATCATTGCAGCTGCAGCATGGTTATTGATTCCTTTACTTTTAAAATTAAAGGGACGTCAAGTTATAGTGAACGAAGAAGAATAAGGTAAATGCAGACTCTACTTGAATGGAGAGTCTGCATTTTTTAGTTTCTGACCGGATAAATAGATTTGTGACTGGATAGAAAGTTTTCTGACCGGATATAAAAAAATGTGTCCGGATAAAATAATTTCTGACCGTTCAACCGATTTATATACTAGTAGTAACCATGTATATAATTTTTTTAGATATGGGGTGTTCAAGTAGGAACGGTTGTTTCTGATTAATAGCGGTATAATCTGTTAAAAAAATATATTGACACATGAGGTATCTAATTATATATTAATTTCAGTACCAATTTTCTGAATATAATATATTCATTGAATTTATTTTTTTTGCACTAACTTGTACCTACAACCTGTTGACCCTATTTATACTTAATTTAATATTGTACTAGATTGCTATGGATTATATAGTACAATTATATAAATTGAAAACGGTTGCAAAGGAAAGAGGTACAAAAAAATTGGTTAGATTAAAAGATATTGCTAAGCACGTTGGAGTGTCAATTACTACTGTTTCTCGCGTCATTAAAAATGATTCTTCACGGAATGTGAATCCTGAAACAAAGAAAAAAGTTTGGCAGGCTGTAAAAGAGCTGGGCTATGTACCAAACGAATACGCTCGGAATCTTGTCGCATCTTCCCTGCAAGAAAAGAAGAGCACTAGGAGAATCGCATGGCTTGCAAGTCCACGTCTTGCCGAGTCTAACCCATACTTTTCCAAAATATATTCCGGTATTAGTGAAACATTGAATAATGCAGGCTACTCGCTATTACTGTTAAGTAATGAGGATTTGGAAGACGAAGCTTTTTTTCATCAGATTATTAGGGAAAAGGAAGTAGATGGGGTTTTACTGATTGATAAGGTGGATGAAGAAATACTTCTTGAAATCAAGGATATGATTCCAGTCGTGGGCGTTGACTTTAACTATAGTGATCATGCAATTTCCACTGTAGATTATGACCGAGAAGAAGCAGCTTTTAAAGCAGTGGAACATCTAATATCAAAAGGACATCGTCATATCGGTTTCATCGGTGGTGGAATTGACATTACAATGACAAACGAAAAACGTTTCAAAGGATTTAAAAAAGCAATGAATGAATTTGGATTGCCTATTAGAGAAAGTTGGATCATTAATTCAAATTGGTGCTTGGAACAAAGCTATAAAGCTACAAAGGAATTATTAAATAATCCTCAAAATAATCGCCCAACTGCTATTTTTTGTGCTGGTGACTTACTAGCGATTGCTGCGATGCGGGCTGCACACGAACTTGATCTTAACATTCCAGGAGATATTGCATTTATCGGCATTGATAATAATGATATGGCTCAATATGTAGTTCCTTCATTGTCGACCATATCGATACCTCAATATGAAATGGGTGTTATCGCAGCCAAAACGCTGATGAATCAAATTGAAGATAATCCAAATATAGCTTTAAAAACCTTATTACCATTTGAATTACTAATTCGTCAATCTACATGAAATTTTGGAGATTACTTAATCAAGCATTACGGGAAAACGTTATCCGTAAATACGGGAAATTTTCCGAGATAGAAATGACAATAAATATTGATGGGGTGGAGAAATGAAGAAAGTAAGAATGGGCATTATCGGAGTTGGTCTTCGAGGAGGACTAGCACACTACTGGCATAAGCCCGAAGGTGAATCAGAAGTAGTTGCGGTCGCAGATATTTCTCAAGAGCGATTGTCGAAGTTTCAAGAGAAATTCGATTCTCCAATATTCATGACACAGGATTACAGAGAACTATTGAAACGTGAAGATGTGGATGCAGTTGCGGTGTTATCACCGGATTACTTGCATGAGGAACATGTTATAGCAGCACTTGAGGCAGGTAAACATGTCTATTCTGAAAAACCACTTGCTATTACGGTAGAAGGATGCGACCGGATTATTGACGTTTGGCAGAAATCAGGAAAACATTTAATGGTTGGTTTCAATATGCGTTATATGAGCATGTACCAGACGATGAAAGAATTAATTGACTCAGGTGCTATTGGGGAATTGAAGAGTATTTGGGTTCGTCATTTTGTCGGATTTGGTGGTTACTTCTATTACCACGATTGGCATGGAAAATCAGAAAATACAACTTCACTTCTGTTACAGAAAGGTTCACATGATCTTGACGTTATCCATTGGATTTCAGGTAAGTATGCGACGAAAGTTTCAGCATTTGGTGGGCTTGACTATTATGGTGGGAACAATCCAAACGACTTAACTTGTCCCGAGTGTGAATTAAAGAATACGTGTCCAGAGTATGTTGCCCATACATTTACGGAATGTGCATTCCGCGAAGAAATCGATGTGGAAGATAATAATATGCTCATTATGGAACTTGAAGGCGGTATTAAGGCATCTTATCTTCAATGTCATTTTACACCAGATTATTCACGGAACTATACGTTCATCGGGACAAAAGGTCGTATAGAGAATGATGATGTAAACGGAAAAATATACTTGAAAACTCGAAAAACAAACTCATGGAAAGATTTTAGTGATGTTACCTATGAGATGAAGCCTGAAGATGGTAGTCATGGTGGAGCAGATCCTAAAATTACGCAAGATTTTGTAGAGTTAGTGCTGTATGATAAACAACCTCTAACAACGCCATTTGCAGGGAGAATGAGTGTAGCAGTCGGATGTGCAGCAACAGAATCTATACGTGCTGGCGGTAAAGTAGTCAATATTTCACAAGAATCTAGCATAGTTCACAATTAAATAGGATAGCAGGAAAAGGGGTGTGATCATGACAAATTTGAGTGAAGGCGTAGGCTATGTAGAAGATACAGACAATAGAGGGAAAAAGAAGTCATTGAAAAATCGACAAAAGTTGAAGAAAAGTGCATGGGTTGAATGGAAAAAGTCTTTTAGAAAAAATTGGGAACTGTATTTATTGCTTACACCCGTAATTTTATACTTTCTGATTTTTCATTACTTTCCTCTCTATGGTTTGCAAATTGCATTTAAAGATTTCATTGCATCAAAAGGGATTATGGGGAGCCCATGGGTAGGATTTAAACACTTTGAGCGGTTCTTTGATAGTTACTATTTTTGGAGACTAATAAAAAATACATTAGGAATTGGTATTTTTACGCTAGCTGTTTCTTTTCCAATCCCTATTATACTAGCGCTCATGTTAAATGAAATAAAAAGTTTACGTTATAAAAAATTCGTACAGACAGTTATATATGCACCGCATTTCTTATCGACTGTAGTTGTTGTAGGAATGCTCCTGTTGTTTTTGAAAACAGATGGGTTAGTCAATCAGATTATCCAACTTTTCGGAGGTTCACCGATTGATTTTATCACGGAGCCGGCTTGGTTTAAAAGCTTGTACGTGTTCTCGGATGTATGGCAAACGATGGGGTGGAGCTCCATTATTTATATTGCTGCGCTTGCTGCAGTGGACCCGGCACAACATGAAGCTGCAATGATAGATGGAGCGTCAAAATTTCAACGAATTATCCATATCAACATCCCGGCAATCATGCCTACTATTGTTATTCTTTTCATTTTGAATGCTGGATCTGTTATGGCTGTAGGGTTTGAAAAAGTATATCTAATGCAAAATGATTTAAATATGTCGACGTCTGATGTAATTTCGACATTTGTTTACCGAAGTGGAATTTTGGAAGCTCAATATAGTTTCTCAGCTGCGGTAGGACTGTTCAACTCGCTCATTAACTTCATCATGCTCATTATGGTAAATCAGATTGCAAAAAAAGTGAATGAGACAAGTCTATGGTAAGGGGTGACTAGATTGAGAGAAACTAAAACTGATCGCGCGTTTAATGTATTCAACTATGTATTTCTTGCAATTGTCGCTTTTCTCGTAATCTATCCATTAATTTTTGTTTTTAGTGCTTCTCTTAGTAACCCTCAGAATGTCATATCAGGCGATATGTGGTTATGGCCAAAAGAGTTTACATTAGATGCATATGAAAAGGTATTTCAAAACGAGGATATTATAAATGGATTTATTAACACATTGAAGTATACAGTTTTTGGTACGATTCTGAATGTCGTTATGACTATTTTAGCGGCATATCCATTGTCTCGAAGGGATTTAAAAGGTCGCGGATTCCTCATGGCGTTTATCGTTTTTACAATATTTTTTAGTGGTGGGCTTATCCCGACGTACTTACTTATTCGCAATCTTGGGATGTTAAATACGTTTTGGGTTATGATCATCCCAAACGCAGTTGCAGTTTGGAACATTATTATTATGCGAACGTTTTTCCAATCGATTCCTCATGAGTTAGAGGAATCGGCGATGATAGACGGAGCAGGAAATTTTAGGATTTTATGGAGTGTCGTTTTGCCGTTGTCACTTCCAGTTATAGCAGTAATGGTTCTTTTCTACTCGGTCGGTCATTGGAATTCATACTTCCAAGCATTGATTTATTTACAGGATCAAGAGAAGTTTCCACTTCAACTGATTCTTCGTCAAATTCTTATTCAAGGTCAAACTGATGACATGATTAAAGCGACATCAGAAAGCTTTTTAGCTCAGCAACTAAGTGTTGAAGGGTTGAAATATGCTGTACTTATTGTTGCAAATTTGCCTATGCTTATGCTCTATCCATTTTTACAAAGGTATTTTGTGAAAGGTGTCATGATTGGATCACTCAAAGGGTAACAAGGTAAACAGGATAAATAAGGGGGAGAATGTTTTGAAGAAAAACTATATTACTTGTTTTACTGCAAGTCTATTACTAACGGCTAGTATTTTAGGAGCTTGTTCTAATGAGGAAGGAGCTACTGAAAAAAGTGAAAATGCCGGTAATGTAAAAGCAACGGGAATGCCAATTGTTGAAGAAAAGATTCAAGTGGATGGTTTTGCAGCAAAATTCTTTGCATCGCAAGATTGGAACAAACTTATGCTTTGGGATGAATATGAGAAAATGACGAATATCGAAGTGAACTGGGAAACAACGCAAATTGAGGGATTAGCAGAGAAACGAAATTTAATGCTTGCATCTGGAGATTATCCCGAATTATTTTTTGCTTCAGCATTTTCTAAAACAGATTTAGTAAAATATGGACAACAAGGTGTATTCTTACCGATAAATGACTATATCGATGAATATGCACCAAATTTTAAAAAGATTTTAGAGGAGTATCCATCAGTGAAACAAGGAGTAACGATGGCGGATGGAAATATTTATGGTTTCCCTACATTTTACGATCCGAAATTTGAATCACTTCGCGCAAATACACCGTGGATAAGGAAAGATTGGCTCGATAAATTGGGACTGGAGGAACCTGAAACTACAGATGAATTGTACGAAGTATTAAAAGCGTTTAAAGAACAAGATCCGAATGGTAATGGACAAGCCGATGAGCTTGGATGGGGCAGTGGCTATGGCATTAGTGAATTCATTGCTTATTTGCGCGGAACATATGGTTTAAACAAACAAGGATCTATGAATTTAAACCTCGACTTTAAAGAAGGTACGGAAGAATTTCGTTTTATTCCAACTACGGATGAATACAAGGAATTGCTTACATTCTTGAACAAACTATATACAGAAGGTTTAATCAACCAAGATGTTTTCACAACTGAACCGCATGTGTTTGCTGCAGAAGCATCTAAAGGGAATTTTGGTATGCTGAGCGAAGTAGACCCGGCAGAATTATACAAACTTGACGGTTACATTGGTGTACCGGTCTTAGAAGGGCCTACTGGAGAACGTGCTTATAATACAGTTTCGAATGGTCTTGGAAATCTGGGGATGTTCGTATTGACCGATAAGGCAAAAAACCCAGAAGCAATGGTTCGTTGGATGGATTATTTTTATGGAGAAGAAGGTTCTAAGATGTTCTTCATGGGGTTTGAAGGTGTAACATATGAAGAGGATGATGCTGGAAATTTCAAGTATTTAGATACGATTACAAACAATCCGAATGGTTTAAATATGGACCAAGCAATAAGTGAATATTTGACTTGGCCAGGAGGATATTATCCTGGAGTGGTTAGACAAAAGTTTTTCCAAGGTGCAGAAGGTAAAGAAAATTCAATCCTAAACGCTGAGAAGGCTCGTCCTTATCGTATAAAAGATGAAGATATTCTTCCAGGGTTGAACTATACAATGGATGAAACGGAAAAAGTTAGTGCAATTATGACAGATGTACAAACATATATTGATGAAATGACAGCTGCTTTTATTACTGGAAAACAAGACTTTAGTAAATGGGATGACTACAAGAAAACACTTGATAAAATGGGAATACAAGAGTATCTTGAGCTGGCACAAGGAGCTTACGATCGATCAACAAAAGAAAAGTAAAATAAATTATACTCATACAATGGTTTTCCTTTGTATGAGTTTTACCCTTTAAGGGAGGTAGTTTGATTGGACTTAAATGGATGGAAAGGAAAGCTCTATGAGTTCGTAGAGTTTGTGACTATGCTAGCAGTATTACAGCTGATGTGGATTGGGTTAACACTGCTTGGTCTTGTGTTCTTTGGAATATCACCAGCTACTGTAGGGCTATTCGTAGTAATGAGAAAAAGATTGCAAGGCCAGGATCACTTACGATCACTAATGAGACATTATTGGGCAACGTATAAAATAGAGTTCATCGCTTCAAATAAGATTGGAGTCATTTTGATAGGCATTGGCTATTTTCTCACAATTAATTTAAAAATTACTTTAACGATGAACGAGAACTATGGTTTCTTCATGTTGACGTTGATCGTCATGATTACGATTTTGTACATAGTGATGGTGATGAACATATTTCAAGTATTTGCACATTATGAACTTCCATTTGCTCGTTATTTTTCAACATCTCTCTTACTTAGTATTTCATTTCCACTCCAAATAATCGGATCTATTATAGGACTCTATATTCTATATCGGATTTTTTTATTCATACCGGGCCTTCTTCCATTTTTCGGAGTGAGTTTAACTGTTCTGTTTCTTACTTGGATGTCATCCCAAATCTTCCGACTTAAAGGTGAATCGGATGGAACATTACAGATAGAGGAAACTAAGAAAACAAAAAAGCTAATTATGGAGAGTACCTTACCATGAAGAGTATGTATTTAATTAACGCAACAATTGTTCTTGAACAATCGGTTTTACAAAATGGATTTGTGCATATTGAAGGAGAAAAAATAAAGTCTGTTGGGAAAATGGTAGATTGCCCACCTATTATTGGGGAAATAGTTATTGATTGTATTGACAATCAATACGTTATACCTGGAATGATTGATATACATGTGCATGGAGCTGGCGGATTTGACTTTATGGACTCCAAGCAAGAAGCTTTTGAAGGTATTGCAAAAGCACTTGCTAAAGAAGGGACGACCTCTTATCTTGCAACAACGATGACAAATCCAATCTCACAAATTAGTGATGTGCTTAAGAATCTCGCCAGCTACAAAGAAAATAATAGTGAAACTGGTGTAGCAGAAATGATAGGCATTCATTTGGAAGGGCCCTTTATAAACAAAGATCAAAAAGGAGCCCAACCGGAACATGATATCCTCCCTCCAAATGTTACTCTGTTCAAAGAATGGCAGAAGCTATCAAGAGACGCAATTAAAATTATTACATTTGCTCCTGAATTAGATGTAGATTTTGAGCTACTAAAGGAACTGAAAAAAATGGAAATTATTCCATCGATGGGACATACGAATGCATCTTACGATGAAGCTGTACAAGCTATTACTCATGGAATAACGCACTCGACACACTTATTTAATGGGATGAAAGGGTTGCATCATCGTGATCCAGGAGTCGTAGGTGGAGCTCTTCTACATGATGAGGTTTATGTTGAAGTAATTCCAGATGGTATTCATTTTCACCCTGATTTATTGAAACTTGTAGTTAGAATGAAGGGGCTAGAACGGATTTTGGTCATTACTGACGGAATACGGGCAAAAGGGATGGCAGATGGTATTTATGATTTAGGTGGACAGAAAGTGACAGTTAGTGATGAAAAATGTACGTTAACGTCTACCGGTTCGCTTGCAGGTAGTATTGTAACAATGAATAATGCAAGGATGAATCTGGCTAAATGGCTAGGACTGTCGATACAGGAACAATTACAGATAACATCAGTGAACCAAGCTAAACGTTTAGGCCTATTTAATAGAAAAGGATCCATTCAGGCTGGAAAAGATGCTGACATCGTAATTCTCGGTATGAATGGAGAAATCGTGTTTACGATTTGTAGAGGCGCTATTGCTTTCCAATGTAAAGATGCATTCAAATGATGTAAAAATTTCTGAATTGATGATATATTGAAATTGTGAAGACGTACGAAGAAGGATGAATATAATATGAAACCGTTAGATCAAGGAAGTATTATACCGCTATATCATCAATTGAAGCAACGCTTAGACGCCCGCATTCGAGCAGGTGAATGGAAGCCTGGTGATAAAATTGATTCGGAAAATCGTTTGATGGACTTGTTTCAAGTAAGTAGAAATACGGCGAAGAAAGCGATTGAAGAATTAGTTCAGGAAGGAACACTTTATCGAGTTCAAGGGAAAGGGACCTTCGTCTCCAAACCTAAATTTGAACAGTCTCTAGGAGGATTTTATAGTTTTAGTAGAGTGTTACAAGAAAAAGGTCTTCATCCTACGGACCAAGTGCTTGAAGTAAAGGAAGTTGAACCTTCTGCTACTGTAAGAGAAGGATTGCAGCTTCCAGTAGGTGAAAGTGTAGTTGAAATGAAGCGATTACGTTTGGCAGACGGGGAGCCTATCATTCTTGAATCATCGTTTATGCCAAAGTCAGTTGTTCAAGATATGTCGGTTTTGTATGAAGTAGGAACTTCATCACTCTATGATTTATTGGCTGAACGTTATAACGTGACTGTTGTTCGTGCGAAAGAAGCATTCGAGCCTGTTTTAATTAGAGAAGAGGAAAGTGTTCTTCTTAAGACGAAAGTAGGAAAGCCTGCGTTGTTATTGGAGCGAACAGCATATGACACGAACGACCAACCAGTCGAGTTTTGTATATCAATTGTAAGAGGAGATCGCTGCAGATTTTACACAGATCTATATTAAACTCATAGAAATTTCTATGAGTTTTAAAATAGATTAAGTTGTACCAACAACCCACTAACGAGAGGAGTGGTTTTATGCCACTAGTTACAACGAAAGAAATGTTAGAAGACGCTTATAACAATCACTATGCTATTGGAGCATTCGGTGCGCACAATTTAGAAATTATTAAAGCAGTAATCGCGGGTGCTGAAGCAATAGGTTCACCGGTTATCCTGCAAACCACATCCAGTACATACAAATACGTGGAGATGCCTTATATGATTGCGATGGCTAAGGTTGCTGCTGAACAAGCAAAAGTACCTGTAGCTTTGCATCTTGATCATGGAGAATCATTTAACGTAGTTATGGAATGTTTACGAGCGGGGTATACATCCATCATGATTGACGGCTCTAAGCTTTCATTAGAAGACAATATCGCACTTGTACGCAAAGTAACAGATGCAGCAAGTCCTATTGGAGTCCCTGTAGAAGCAGAACTAGGAACGATAGGTGGAGTGGAAGATGACTTTGTACTTGACGAGAGTCTAGCTCTTTTAACTGATCCACTAATGGCAGAACGATTTGTGCGTGAAACAGGGATTGATTCGTTTGCACCTGCATTTGGAACTGCGCATGGTAATTACAAAAAAGAACCTAAACTACAATTTGACTTACTAGAAAGAATTCAAGAATTGACTAATATTCCACTCGTTATGCACGGAGCATCAGGAGTTCCAGAAGAAAGTGTACGAAAATCATTGGATTATGGTATAGCAAAAGTGAATTTCTCTACGGAATTAAAAGATTTATTCGCAGAGGAAGTTCGAGCCTTTTTCAAAGAAAATCCACATGAAAATGACCCTCGTAAATATTTCATTCCTGCAAGAGAGGCATTAATAGAGTTAGTTAAAAGAAAGATTAAGATATTACAAAAATGATTACAACTATTACATTAAATGCTGCAATCGATCAAGTGTATGAAGTTGAAAAATTGGCAGTTGGAGGTACGAATCGCGTTTCTGCTATTACTCAGGAGGCTGGTGGTAAAGGGATTAATGTCGCAAAGGTTCTCCAATATTCAGGTGCAAAGGTAGATGCTGGTGGATTTGCAGGGGGCATTAATGGAGAGAGAATTCGACAGCTATTGGAAAAGCGGTCTATTTCAAGTGAACTTATTCCAGTTAGTGGTGAAAGCCGAATCTGTTTAACAGTGCTAGATTCAACGATTCGTGAAGTGACAGAACTTCTTGAAAGTGGACCAGAGATATCCAAAGTGGAATGGCAATCAATGCTTGATTGGGTACGACAGAAATCTAAACAAGTAAAGTGGTTTGCGCTGTCTGGTAGCTTACCGAAAGGATTACCATCAACTGCATATGCAGAACTTATTGAAATTATAAATGCTAACGGTGGGAAAGTGATACTCGATTCTAGCGGTGACGCTTTACGATTCGGAATTAAAGCAAAGCCTTTTGCAATAAAACCGAATGAACATGAAATTGCAGCAATTCTAAGCAAAAATACTTTAACTGAAGATGATTTGCTTGAAGCAGGAAATCGTTTTGTTAATGAAGGAATCGAACATGTTTGCTTCACATTAGGTGGAGAAGGAGCAATTTTCGTCAACCAAACTGGATATTTTAAAATAGATGCACCTTCGATTGATGTCGTCAATACTGTAGGCAGTGGAGATGCATTCGTTGGTGGTCTGCTATATGGATTAGCTCATAATGAAGAGATTAGTATTGCCTATAAACGAGCAATAGCGTGCGGATCAGTTAATGCGATGTATCAGTCAATTGGTTTTATAGATTTGGAGCAAGTGGAAGCATTAATGAAACAAATTACGATTAATAAAATTAAAGATAGATAGGGGTATGAAAACTATGCATACTTATAATGAAATCATCGGACAGGCGGACCAACTTCAAAAGACACTTGAACTAGTGGAGAATTTAAAAATCGAACATGAGAATGTAGACTATGTCCTATTCACAGGATGTGGAACATCATATTACTTAGCGGCTTCAGCTGCTAAATATTATCAAACAGTAACAGGACAATTTGCTTCTGCAGTTCCTGCTTCTGAATTATTCCTTCATACATCGACGACGATTGTGCCAGGAAAAAAATATCTTGTTGTTGGGATATCTAGATCAGGAACTACATCCGAAATTCTTATCGCACTCAATCATTTGAAAGACCAAGCAGATATCCGTACACTGGCAGTTACATGTAATGGAGATACACCTATGGCCACTGCAGCTGATCAAGTTCTTTCACTTGACCATATTAAAGAGAAAAGTGTTGTTATGACACAGTCATTTTCCAATATGCTGTTTGCTCTCCAAGTTTTCGCGGCAAAGCAAACAAGTTCTACTCAAAATTTGAATGAACTAAAACAAATTCCGAAGTTGGTAGAGACAGCTTTAACATTCGAAGTTTTAACAAAAGGTGTAGCAGAGGATTTATCGAAAAAACGCTTTATTTTCCTTGGATCAGGTTCTTATAACGGTTTAGCGAAAGAAGCAACGCTGAAATTAAAAGAAATGACACAAACAGAATGCGAAAGTTATTCAAGTTTGGAATTTAGACACGGTCCAATATCTATCGTAGATGATTCTACAGTAGTTGTTTTATTGACTCAACTTGAGACCGAAGACTATGACCAACAACTTGTTAAGGACATTCAAAAGCTTGGTGGATACGTACTTGCTATTGGACCGATACCTCAAGAGTTTGTAGCAGATCACATTATTGAATTGACGGATAAAATAAGTGATAGGAACCGACATGCTATTTATGTTCCATATCTTCAATTACTTGCACATCAACGCGCGGTGCATTTAGGATTTAATCCAGATAAGCCACGAAATCTTACACAAGTTGTTAAATTGTCATAATCGGAAGGTGAGTATAAATGGAGTACATTCTCGCTGCAGATATCGGAGGCACAAAACTTGCGACGGCTCTATTTATAAAGGATGGAACAGTTGCAAAAGTTAACGAAATACGAAGTGAAAAAAATGATGGTGAAATTCTGTTTCAGTCATTAGTTGATTCATTCAAGTCTATTTGTGTGAATGAACGGGTGAATTTAGATGATATTAAAGGAATAGCAGTCGGAATACCAGGAATTGTTGATACAGAAAAAGGAATAGCAGTCTTTCAGAATAATTTACCTTGGAGAGACTTCCCATTGGCAGAAAGACTCGCTAATGAGTTTCCTAAATCCAAGATTGTCATAGACAATGATGTATATATGGCAACATGGGGGGAATATACAAATCGTGGATTTTCTTCGGAAACCTTGGTATATGTAACACTGAGTACAGGTATTTCATGCTGTTCGATTCATCAAGGGGCGTTTTTACGAGGAGCTGGAATGGCAGGAGAAATTGGATTTAGCTTGACGGATACTTCAGAAACAACGCTTGAATCACTAGTTTCTGGTCCTGCACTGGAATTAAAAGGACGAAAAAAATTCGGTAATACCGAATTAACATTGAAAGAAATGATGGAGTATTATTATCAAGGCGATAGCCATATTCTATCAATCGTAAATGAAGCAGTTACTGCATTAGCAAAGGAAGTATATCATATTATCGTATTTTCAGATCCTCATTGTATCGTTCTTGGTGGTGGGATTTTCAATCATCACCCAGAACTTATCGAATTGGTTCGAAAAGAGGTTAGACAGTATCTTCGTCATCCTTTATTAAAAGGTAAAGAAGAACGTATTCAAGCAAGTGCATATAAGGGAGAAGCGGGATTACGTGGTGCAGCTTCAACCGTAATAAAATAGAGAATATGAATAAGAACGTACCCTCGTCTAAATAGTATTAGACGAGGGTACTTTTGTAGAGTCCGCATTTTATTACTTGTTGACCGTATAGAAAAATTTGTGTCCGGATAAAAAGAATTGTGACCGGATAGAAAATTTACTGACCAGATACACAAAAATGTGATCGGATAAAATAATTTCTGACCGTTCAATTAATTTTATAAAAAACCTACATAATGATTAAATGTGTTGGTTATTGATACATATTACTTAATACTATTGATTGTTTAGCTTTTTGTGGTTGATATAATGGAATTAAAGAGAAATGTAAGCGCTTATTTTTCCTTTACTAATAAGAATATAGAGTGGAGGATGAATTAGGATGGGAAGATTAGATGGTAAAGTAGCAATTATTACTGGTGCAGCAAGAGGTATGGGAGAATCACACTCTCGTGTCTTTATTGAAGAAGGAGCAAAAGTGATTTTAACAGATTTAAATGAAGAAGCTGGATCAGCTCTTGCCAAAGAATTAGGTTCAAATGCATTATTTGTTAAACATGATGCGACAAGTGCAGAGTCTTGGGAAAAAGTAATTGAAGAAGCGAAAGCCGCATTTGGTAATATAACTATATTGGTAAATAACGCTGGAGTTCTTGGACCAATTGCCAAAACTGCGGAATTAGATGAACAAGAATATTTAAAAGTATGTTCTATTAACCAACATAGTATTTTCCTAGGCATGAAAACAGTAATTCCATCTATGCTGGAAGCGGGAATTGGATCAATCGTGAACATTTCATCCATTGCTGGAATTGTAGCAAATTATGGTTTCCCAAGCATTGCTTACGTTGCAAGTAAAGCAGCAGTAAGAGGTATGACAAAAGGGACTGCAATCGAATATGGTCCAAATAATATCCGTGTTAATTCTGTTCACCCTGGATTTATCAACACTCCAATGATGGTTGAGGCAACTGATGAGTCGGGTGGAAACGCATTAAAAGATATTCCATTAGGACGTCTAGCGGAGGCAAAAGAAGTTTCCAATTTAGTATTATTCTTAGCTTCTGATGAATCCTCTTATATTACAGGTGCTGAACATTTAGTAGATGCTGGTATGCTGGCACATTAATAAATTTAATACAAATTATTAAAATAAAGTCTATTTAAGGTGAAAAAAATCCTTGAATAGGCTTTATTTATTCACTATCATTTTCTTGCTGTATGTCATCGAATTAATTATAGTTTTTATTAAGAGACAAAAAGGAGGAGGATTAAATTGATCACTGATATTGAAAAGGATAAAAGAGTGAGAAGAAGTAGAAGACTCTTAAAAGAAGCATTTATATCTTTAGTTACTGAAAAAGGATATAAGAGTGTAACCGTAAAGGATATCATCAATAAGGCAGATTATAATAGAACTACCTTCTATGCTCATTTTAGTAGTAAAGAAGAATTAACAGAAGTATTAGTTACTGAAATGATTGAAGGTCTGGAAGAAGCCCTACTCGAACCATATCAAGAGAAAAATTTATTGCAGTTTGGATCTCTTAAACCCTCCTCCTTGAAGCTATTTGAGTATATTGAGGGAAATTCTCGCTTCTTTAATTTGTTATTAAAGGATGACACCATTCCCAATCTCCAAGATAAAGTGATCTACATGATTTTTAACCTATTTAAAGATGAAATTACTTTTTTAAGTGATTTAAATACAGAAGCTAATACGGAAAATTTCGCGACCTATAGAACCTATGGTATTTTTGGCATTATATTAATGTGGATAAAGTCTGGTTACATCCAATCACCTGAGGAACTATCCAGACAACTGATTGTTATCCTCAATTCCTATACACATGGTGTCCGTAAGAATAAATAGAAAATATTCTGATAGTTTTATAGATTTTCATTGACATCAAGCATGAAGAAACACAAACTATGGATAAAGAACAAGGGGGCAATGAAATGAAGAAACTTCTATTAACAGGTTTTGAACCTTTTTTATCCTTTACGGTGAATCCAACGATGCGTATTGTAGAGGAACTAAATGGGCAGCATATTGGTGAATATGAAATATATGGCAGAGTACTGACTGTAGATTTCGCCTCTTCAGGAAAAGAGCTGCTTGCACATATAGAAGAAATCGATCCAGATGCAGTCATCTCATTAGGACTAGCAGGAGGAAGATACAAAATCACCCCAGAGCGTATTGCTATAAACGTAAAAGATGGAGCAGCAGACAACGAAGGGCATACACCAATAGATGAATCTATTCAAATGGAAGGAGAGCCAGGGTACTTTTCCACTTTGCCTATTCGCCAAATGGTAAACAAACTACTGGAAGAAGGACTACCAGTATCCATCTCCAACACAGCAGGTACCTATCTTTGCAACAATGTTATGTATGAAGGCTTGCACTACGCAAAAACAAATAAACCTGACATGCCAGCAGGCTTCATCCATATTCCTGCATCGCACGAGCTCGCTATTCAGCATGGAAAGATTCCAAGTTGGTCTCATGCAGATTTGAAAAAGAGTATAGAGCTATGTATTGAAGTACTTGGGGAAAACTAAACTGAAAGAGCACTACATGATGGAGAGTTACTCAGTTAAAAAACTATTAAATCGAAAGGAAAATACACATGCTTTCCGTGTACGCCTATTCTCAAGAATATATAAATGAATGTCGTTTAAAAGTGGATATACAGTTAAAAACCTACGAGAACTTAATAACAACGGCAAAAAAACAAGCCGGAAATAGTAATGTTGAGCTGAAATCTGCAATTGAATCTTTTGAACCGAATTTCTTTAATAATATGGTGTTAGTTGTAGATAACTATTTTAACAATAGAAGTAGAAACCTTGAGAAGAAAGACGGTAATCCATTAAATGAGGTAAGGATGCTCTGTGATTCTATAAAGGAAAATAATTGTATTTTGATTCCAAATAAAACGATTATATACGATCATTCTAAGTCCGTTTTAAAGTATCAAATTGGGGACGAAATTAAATTAAGAAAAGAAGATTTTGTACTTTTATCTAAAGAATTTTTTGCTGAAATTGAAAGTAAATTTATGAGTAAATAAAAAATTATAGGAGTGGAGAAAATGATTACTAAACTAGGCCAAATTATGCTCTATGTAAACAACCAAGAGGAATCCGTTAAATTTTGGACAGAAAAACTAGGATTTATTGTTAAATCTGAAGTAGACAATGGACAAGGAATGAAGTGGTTTGAAATTGCTCCAACTAAAGACGCAGAAACTAGCATTGTCCTTCACAATAAAGAGTTAGTTGCAAAAATGTCACCAGGAGTTAGCTTAGAAACACCATCATTAATGTTCTTCTCAGAAAATCTAGATCAATTATATAAAGACTTTTCGGAAAAGCAAATTACGGTTGGGGAACTTGTGGAAATACCTGAAGGAAAAGTATTTAACTTTGCGGATAATGAGAACAATTACTTTGCAATAATGGAGAAAAAGTAGGAAATACTAAATACTATAAAAAAGAGCACTTAACATGTCGTAAAGTGCTCTTCATCATTTATTTTAGTAAGCTGACCATCCAGCATCGATTGCTATAACTTGTCCGTTTACAAAGCTTGCTTCATCAGAACCTAAGAAGATAGCTAGTTTAGCAATTTCTTCAGGTTGGCCAATACGAGGGTTGATTGCCATACCAAGAGCTTGACGAGATGCTCCTAGTTCGTTGATATTTGTCATTGTTGAACCGATGTTTGTTGCCACGGCACCAGGGGCGAATCCGTTACAACGAATGTTTTTGTCTGCATACATAAATGCAGTGTTTTTAGTTAAGCCCACAACAGCGTGTTTAGATGCAGTATAAGCAGCACCTGCACGAGCGCCGTATAAACCACCAGCAGAAATATTATTTACAAATGTCCCGTGACCTTGTTCAAGGAAGATAGGGATTGCTAAACGCATTGTGCGCATAACGGCAACAGTATTGACTGCAAATACACGTTCCCAACGTTCGTCCGAAATATCCCCAACAGGTTCCATACCATCCATAATACCTGCATTGTTTACTAAAATGTCTAGCTTTCCAAAAGCAGTTTTCGTTTCGTCGAATAAACGTTTTACATCTTCTTCTGATGTTACATTAGTTTGAATAGCAATCGCTTCACCACCAGCTGCTTTAATACCTTCAGCTACAGCAGTTGCTCCTTCTAAATTCATATCAGAAACAACGACTTTTGCTCCTTCTACTGCATAGCCTTCAGCAATTGCTTTCCCCATACCTGATGCAGCACCTGTTACAATCGCAACTTTACCTTCTAGTTTCATAAGAGAATACCTCCTTGAATTTTATTGTACACTTGTTCAATAACTATTATAATAAATAAAAGTAAACGCTTTCAATATGCAAAAATAAGCTAACTGTTCAGTAATGAACAACTTCATAGAAAATTGTTCAATAAGAGGTGAAATAAATTGTCTTCTACCGATATACGAATTGTTAAAACGAAAGAATCCCTTCACGAGGCATTGTTAGAATTACTGAAAGAGAAACCATTAGAGACTATTTCTATTTCTGAAATATGCAGAAAAGCTAAAATCAATCGGGGGACATTCTATTTGCATTACGGCCGGGTGGAAGACTTGTTTGAGGAATACTTCCAAGAAATTATGGAAGACTTAGCAAGCTCATATGAAGAACCATATCGCCATGTACTAGTTCTAAAAACAAGTAGCCTAGATCCATCTACTATTCGAATCTTTCATCATATTGAAAAATACAAGCCCTTTTATAAAATTGTTTTTTCTAAAAACGCACCATTAACCTACTACTATTTATTATTTGAGAAAATAAATTCACTATTACATACAGATAAAGCGGTGAAATTAGAAGAGGGAATCAATATGAATTTAAACAGTGCTTATCAAGCAAATGCCATTATCGGAATCATTATTGAATGGTACAAGGGAGACTTTGAACACAGTGCAAGCTATTTGAACGAGCAGCTCGTAAAGATTTTGAATGTGAAAATGAATATGGAATAGAAGATAGAAACATTCAACTTATGTAGAAACTTTTCTCTAGAAAAAACAAAGAGGAGCAGGTTAATTCCTGACTCCTCTTTTTTATATATAATGTCTTATTTTAATCCTGAAGCTTTCAGTACATTCTTTTTGTACATCTCTTTAACTGCTATAGGCATTTCTTTAGTTGTTTTCCATTCGGCCTGTTCTGTATAAAAAGTTTCCTCTAAACCCTCTGGGAATTTCATCTCATACAGGTCATTTATGCTCTTAACTCTTAAAGCAGCCATAATAGCAAAAAGCTGTACTTTATTTAAGCTAATACCTTTACCATTTATAATCTCTGATATTGTACCAACGCGCATGCCCGTCATCTGAGCTAAGTCTTTTTGAGTGATCCCTCGTTCTTTCAACAAGTCATCTATCTTAATAACAAAGTATGCATCTTCCAGTAAACCAGCCGTATCCATTACTATATCATTCATGGAGCTATGTCCTTGTTCTAATAAATCCTTAACCATTATTTTTTTCATCAGTATCTATCTCCTAAAAATGATTTCGTTATTCCGTGATACATGATAAATGCATGAGTCACAGTTTGTCAATTCACTTTAACCTCATGCTTTAATTGTTCGAGTTCCTTTTCGGCCTTTTAACAGCTACTTTCTAATCATGTCTATTCTACTTTTCTAGAATTTATAATATAATAGAACTACAAATAATTATTACCTTTAGTATGAATATAATATTAAATATAAGTAAAATAGACTCATTATACTAAGAATAGGGAGTAGTCGAATGCGTTTAGTTAAAATTGATCAATGTCAGCCGGGGATGAGGTTGGGCAAACCAATATATAATGACAAAGGTAAAATTCTGTTAGCAAAGGGAGCAGAACTAAGAGATCGAATCATCCTTAAGTTACATAAATATAATGTTACAACTGTTTACATAGAAGATGAAGTATCTGAAGGAATAGAGATTATTGAATCTATTCCAGAAGCTTTACGCATGGAGGCTTTAAATACGATTACGGAAGGATTCCAAACTTTAATGGATCTAAGTCATTCCAACTCTAATCTTCAAGGGATGATGAAAACAGGTAGAGCTATAAGAAGTTTTCAAAAAGTATTTAAGGATATACTAGCGTCACTAACAGACAATCAAAATGCATTAAATTTACTAGCCTCGACAAAATTGCATGAAAATTATGTGTTCAATCATTCGTTAAACGTTTCTATATATGCTTGTCAGCTTGCTATCGAAAATGGATTGCCTCTTAAGAATATTGAAGAAATTGGATTGGGGGCCATGTTACACGATTTAGGTAAGGTGCATATTCCACTAGATATCTTAAATAAGCCCGGGGAGTTAACGAAAGAGGAATACGCCCTAGTCAAACAACATTGTGAAAAGGGCTTTGAAACTCTACGAAAAATACATGAAATCCCTTTACCAGTTGCTCATTGTGCTTTTCAGCATCACGAAAGAATCGATGGGATGGGATACCCAAGAGGATTAAAGGGAGATGAAATTCACAAATATGCGAAAATCATCAGTGTTGCGGATGTGTTTGATGCGGTAACAAATCCAAGAGCATTCAGGCAGGCCGTAATGCCTCATCAAGGACTAGAAATTCTGTATGCTGGAAGTGACGCTCAGTTCGACACACATCAAGTCAATTTATTTAAAGAGTGTATCGCCATCTATCCACCAGGCTTAACCGTAACATTAAATGATGGTCGAACAGGAATCGTCACACAATATAACTACCAAGCGGCGGGGCGTCCTGAAGTTCGCATTATTAAGAATGAAGAAAATGAAAATGTTGCTCCATATGAGATAAATTTAGGAGCAACGGAAAACCTTACGCTTGAAATTGTGATGGCGGACGCATTGATTTAAAAGTAATAATTCACGATGTTTACTTATAAAAGAGGGTTAGATTATTTAATTCGTTAGTCTTTTATAATATCCAATAATGCAAGTACCCTTTGTGATATAATTTCGATAAAAAGTGGCTAGTATAAAGAAAAGCTCTATTGAATTTCTTTGGAGGAATCTATATGTTTGATCCAACTATTTTTGAGAATTTAAAAGTCGCATTGGAAAACCAGGTGTATGATTTAGATAATATAGAACGAAAAATCATTATTACAAACCGGGTGGACCAAATTGATTTATCCATTTTGGCTAGAGAATTTTCTGTTCAATTTACTCTCGTCAGCTCTCGAGACGTTACAGCAGAGATTGTATTAAAGGCCTCATTAGATGAACTGGCAGGGGAGATATTAGAGCTTCCTGGAACAAATTTAGGGTGTTCCTTACTGTTAAGATTCTACAAGCAAGTTCAAAATTTTCCTATTCAATGCAAAATTATTGAACAAAATCTAAACGATATTTGGGAAGATGATGTGGAGCTGTCACAGACATTGAGCTTCCTGTTCAACCAAGAAGAACCAAGCTATCTTGACACGATTGAAGTAAAGTTTACTCGTAAAATTAACGAAGAACACATGGGGGATATTGAAGATTTTCTAGAGCATGTTTTAGAAACGTTAGAAGAACTGCATAGTATTTAAATCTGTACTCAGTGGATATTAGTAGACAAATGTATAAAACTGTTATATAGTAAAGACAATAATTAAATTGCTTAACAGAAACAATGAATTCACATATTACAAAAAGTAATCGTGTTTGTTCGGTACTTTTTGTAATATGTGAATTTTTTATTCACTACAATTTTTGGAGGTCTTTTAAATGACACAAGGTACAGTAAAATGGTTTAACGCAGAAAAAGGTTTTGGATTTATCGAAGTTGAAGGCGGAAACGACGTATTCGCTCACTTCTCAGCAATCCAAGGCGAAGGTTTCAAATCACTTGACGAAGGTCAAAAAGTGGAATTTGAAGTAGAACAAGGTCAACGTGGACCACAAGCAGTTAACATCGTAAAACTTTAATTCTTCGGAATGAAGTAAATGTTTAACCGTGAATTCGAGACACTCTGATAAGAGTGTCTCTTTTTTTGTCAATTTAATTAAAATACTTCCGGATAGAAATATTTTTGACCGGATAAAAGAAAATACGACCGGATAGAATTGTTTCTGACCGGATAAAAGAAAATACGTCCAGATGGAAAAATTTCTGAGCCTATAAAATATATTCAATAATAACTAGTTTGTATCTGCTTTTATCGGTACAAAGTGATAGCATATGATACAGATGAATCACTAGATGGAGATGAACTAAGATGAGTAATACACATATATTTTCGAAGCGTGAGGAGATTGCGAATGCAATCATTCACGGGATTGGGGCTCTTTTAAGTATAGCTGCACTTGTCATTTTGATCGTATCTTCTGTGTCAAAAGGGACGGCGTGGCATGTGGTAAGTTTTACGTTGTTCGGAGCAACGATGGTGCTGTTGTATGCGTCTTCTACACTTGTCCATGGGTTTCCGGCTGGTCGAGCGAAAGATGTGTTTGAGATAATGGATCACTCGTCCATTTACTTTTTTATAGCAGGGACGTATACTCCTTTTTTATTTCTTGCAGTAAAAGGGTCACTTGGTTGGACGCTATTTGGGATTGTATGGGGGCTTGCGATAGCAGGTACAGTATTTAAAGCCTATTTTGTAAAGCGCTTTTTGCATACGTCGACGTTGTTATACGTTGTGATGGGCTGGCTGATGGTATTTGCTTGGAAACCCCTAGTGGCAAACGTATCGACTGAAGGCATGATTTATCTGGCTGTAGGTGGTGTTCTCTATACACTTGGTGCGATTTTTTATGTATGGAGAGGGTTTACGTACCATCATGCTGTCTGGCATATATTTGTTCTTGCAGCGTCCATACTACATTTCTTTGCAGTAATGACTTTATTGCCATAAATTTAAACTCCTCTCTGATACGTAAAAGAGAGGAGTTTAATGTTTCTATCCACTTACTACTAAGTCCACCACATCTGACTGATAGAATCCTTCACAATAATCGGCTTTAAGTTTTCGACTGCTTTTGTAAAACCTTCTTCAATCGACATTAATCCATCCTCATGTTCGATACTTACAACATAATCATACCCATAAAGTCGTAGAATACTAATAATGTCTGCCCATGTTTTTTGATCGTGCCCAAAACCAACGGATCTAAAATACCATGCACGGTCACGCATATTCGCGTAATCGGTCATATCGGTCAGACCGTTCCGGTTCATGTTTTGCTGATCGATAATTGTGTCTTTTGCATGGAAATGATGGATGGCATTCTCACGTCCAAGTATTTTAATTGCTTCTATTGGATCAATACCTTGCCACCACATATGACTAGGGTCAAGGTTAGCACCAATCATTGGACCACAGGCTTCTCTCAATCGCAATAGTGTAGCAGGAGTATGTACAGTGAATCCTCCATGTAGTTCTAATCCAATCTTTACGTTAAGTGATTGTGCTAAATCATTTTTTTCTTTCCAGTACGGAATCAGTTTTTCTTCCCATTGCCATTTTAATACTTCTTGGAAATCATGTGGCCAAGGGGCTACTGGCCAGTTAGGATAAAGGGCATTTTCATGATCTCCTGGACATCCTGAAAATGTATTAACTACTGGAACGCCCAGTTTGGATGCTAGATGAATGGTCTTTATAAACAATTCATCAGCGGGATCTGCGATTTTTTTTTGTGGATGGAGTGGGTTTGCATGACAGCTTAGGGCACTAATGATTAATCCGTGGTCGCTAATTTTTTGCTTAAAGCTCTGCAATTTCTTGTCATCGTTTAAAAGTTCATCCACTTTACAGTGAGCATCACCAGGATACCCTCCTGTACCCAATTCAATTGCTTCTATACCTTTAGAGGAAACATAGCTTAACATGTCTTCAAAACTTTTATCAGAGAAGAGTACGGTAAAAACACCTAGTTTCATAAAAACAACCTCCCTTAGTTATCAGAATTTACAGTAATGTAAACCGTTACATTACTAACATATATAAAACTTTCAAGTAAATCAATAGATTTTTATAATAAAAAATATATATTGACGCATAATTCGGAATATAATAACATGTAAATGTAAACGATTTCATTTTTCTTTCAATGAAATCATAGAAAGTGAGACTTAGAGAGATGACAAACATCCAACAGGTGGCTAAACAAGCTGGGGTATCTGTAGCGACAGTGTCCAGAGTACTCAACGGACAAAATACAGTATCGTCAAAAACACGAATTAAAGTAGAAGAAGCTATAAAGAATTTAAGTTATGAACCTAGTATGTTAGGGAGGAATTTAAGAAATTCAGAAAGTAGAATTCTTTTAATATTGATCCCGAGCATTTCCAATCCGTTCTATTTAGAAATCATTAAAGGAATTGAAACCGTTGCACTTAGTCAGAATTACAATATCCTGTTATGTGAAACAGATTCCAATCCGGAAAAAGAGAATATTTACTTTGACCTTGTTAGAAAGAAGATGGCGGATGGAATTATTTCAATGGACCCTGCAGTTAATATCGAAACATTAAAAGAGCTAGCAGAAAAGTATTCCATTATTCAATGTAGTGAGTATAACGTCGATAGCGGGATTCCTTATGTGACGATAGATAATGAAGAAGCGTCTTATCGCGCTGTTAAGCATTTGATACAAATCGGCCATAAAAAAATTGCCCTAATGAATTCGGATGATAAATTTCTTTATTCGAGACAGAGGGAAATGGGATATCAACGAGCATTAGAAGAACATGGTATAGCGTTGAACAACGATTATATTCTTTATACAAAACATTTAGGCTTTGAGCACGGACAACAGGCGATGAAAAAGATACTGGCTATGCACGATCGCCCAACAGCGATATTTGCAGTATCGGACCTTTTGGCGATAGGGGCACTAAAAGAAATAAATGCATCTGGATTACATGTACCAAATGATATAGCAGTAATAGGCTTTGACAAAATTGATTTTTCGAATATGACAAACCCTACGCTCACAACGATTGCTCAGCCTATGTATAAGATGGGTACGGTGGCGGCGGAAATGTTAATTGATAAGATCAGAGGAAATGATGTGGATAATGTCATATTGAACCATGAATTAGTCATTCGGGAATCTACATGAGGATAAACAACTAAGATCAGCGCTCTGTTATTAAAAGGGATTAATAATAGAGCGTTGCCCTTAGTTGCTGATGTAATCGATTACAAAAAGGGGAGCACTCACTAAATTCAAGGGGGAATAGTGTTGAAGAAATTTCTAATCTTATGTTTATTTTTAGTAACAGTCTTTATGATGGCAGCTTGTAGTGATGATACGAATACTGCAGATGGAAAAGAAGATGATACGTTAAAAATCGGTATTTCTTTGCCTTCAGCAACACATGGGTGGATGGGAGCACTAATTGATAGTGCGGAAAAGCAAGCAAAAGCTCTTAAAGATAGCGATGGCATTGAATATGTGATGACAAATGCCGCTGATCCAAACAAACAAGCAAACGACGTAGACGATTTGATCGCACAAGGTGTGGACGTTATCGTTATGCTTCCAATTGAATCTGCGGCACTTTCACCAGTGGGGCAAAAAATAAAGGATGCTGGAATTCCTTTAGTCATTGTGGACCGTGAGCTTGAAAATGATGCGGCTACAGTTGTTGTTAAAGGTGACAATGAAGGTATCGGCGTAAATGCTGGTAAATACTTTGTGGAAAAATTAAATGGAAAAGGTAAGGTAGTGGAAATTTCCGGACCACCAAGTTCCGTTACAGAACAACGCGGATCAGGTTTTAAAGAAGCGATGGAAAATGCAGAAGGAATGGAGATTATTGCTTCACAAAGTGGTGACTTCTCTACTGAAAAATCATTAGAAGTGATGCAAAACATTTTACAAGCACATCCGCAAATAGATGCTGTGTTTACACAAGATGATGGAATGGCGCTTGGTGTACTACAAGCTATTAAAGAAGCTAACCGCACAGACATTAAATTTGTAACAGGTGCTGGCGGTGGTAAAGCAGTGTTTGAGGATATCAAAGCAGACGGTCTTATGACAGCTACTTTCCTTTACTCACCAACGATGGTAGAAGACGCAGTGAAAATTGCGGCGGATATCGCTAAAGGTAATGAACCAGAAGAATCAATGGTCGTAAAAGAAGCTACTCAAGTAACAAAAGAAAACGTGGATGAGTACTATGATCCGGAATCTAAATTTTAAATGAATAACAGGAAATACAATGGTTGTGTAAACAGTTGTTGTATTTCCTCTTTTCCTATATAAGGAGTGATAAATAACATGACTGAAAATCCTTTTATAAAAATGGAGAACATGAACAAGTCATTTAATGGTGTACCAGTTGTAAAGAATGTGTCTCTTCAGATTGAAAAAGGTGAGATTCATGCATTGTTAGGTGAAAATGGTGCCGGAAAATCCACTTTGATGAATATTTTAGGGGGAGTCCATCAACCGAATAGCGGCACTATTTACATAAACGGTCAAGAAGTTAGAGTGGCTAATCCAAGAGTATCCCAAGAACAAGGGATAAGCTTTATCCATCAAGAACTAAACATGGTTTCTGACCTCAAAGTCTATGAGAATATGTTTTTGGGATCAGAACTTCGAAACAAAGTCGGCTTTTTAAAAGTAGAAGAGATGTGTCAACAAACTCATGAAATCTTATCGAAGCTTGGAGTAGACATCAATCCGAAAGAATACGTTCGAAATTTAGCAACTTCCTATAAACAACTAATAGAAATATCCAAGGCACTGCTTCATAAATCCACGCTTATCATTATGGATGAACCTACAACCTCATTAGCAGAACATGAAGTAAACCGTTTATTTGAATTAATGAAGAACTTAAAGAAATCAGGCATCTCGATTATTTATATATCCCATAAACTAAAGGAAATTAAAGAGGTATGTGACCGTTATACCGTATTACGTGACGGAGAAATGATTAAGACTGGCGATATAGAACAGGAAGACTTAGATACAATCACCAAGCTAATGGTTGGTAAATCTATCTCTCAAAATAGATTTGTACAGGAACATTCATTTGGCCAAATATTACTAGAAGTGAACAATTTAACAAGTCAAGGTTTGTTTAAAGACATTCATTTTCAGGTGAGAAAAGGGGAAATTGTAGGTTTTACTGGACTAGCTGGAGACGGTAGGACAGAGCTTTTTGAAAGCATATTCGGATATCGAAAAAAATACACTGGTGAGATAAAGATCCATAATCAGTTAGTAAAAATAGATCACCCCCGAAAAGCCGTAAAGGCAGGAATAGGTCTTGTTCCAAAGGATCGAAAAGAAAATGCAATTATTAAAGATTTAAGCGTGATTCATAACATGAGTTTATCTTCCATAGGAAACTTTGAGAAATCTGGCTTTATCCAAGATAATAACGAACGAGATAAATTTCAACATTATAAGGAACTGCTGAATATCAAAGTACACAACCCTCGTATCACAATCGATAAGTTAAGCGGTGGTAACCAACAAAAAGTAATCATCGCGAAATGGCTTGAAGTAGGGGCAGATATACTCATATTTGATAACCCGACACAAGGGATTGACGTCGGGGCAAAGCAAGAGATTTATCAGCAAATCGTGGCATTGGCCGAACAAGGGAAATCGGTGATTATATTGTCTTCGGAGGCTCCTGAAGTAATGAGGCTATGTCATACAATAAATGTGATGTACCAAGGAGAAATAACAGCAAGGTTTAACGGAGAAGAAGCAACGGAAGAAGAAATTATGCATTATGCAACTGGCTCGAAAAGGGAGGTCGCAACAAGTGGCTAATATTAATGTAAAAGAATATCGTCCGCAAGTGTCAAATGCCAAAAGTCGTCTCACATGGCTATGGTCAGAATATAGCGTCATAATAGCTTTCATTATTATTTTTATCGCATCTTCTATTATGAGTCCAAGATTTTTAGATATGAACAACCAGCTCAATATACTCATGCAAGTATCTATTATCGGAATTGTTGCATTAGGTATGACGGTCGTTATGCTTTCAGGTGGGATCGACTTGTCCGTTGGGTCTGTGCTTGCACTAGTCGGGGTCATTACGGTTCTAGCATTAAATGCGACAGGTAGTATACTTGTTGGGATTTTCACAGCATTAGTCGTAGGTTCCTTTGCAGGATTCTTGAACGGATTAATGGTTGCTAAAGGAAGGATTGCCTCTTTCATCGCAACATTGGGAATGATGGCATCAGCGCGTTCCATTGCATTGTATATTGCCGAAGGTGGAAGTGTTTCTGGAGAAGTGCAAGGATTTACTGCGATCGCAAATAATGATTTATGGATATTTGATTATCCTGTCATTATTTTCTTCGTCATGACCGCACTGGTTTATATGTTAATGCACAAGACACGCTTTGGAAGATATGTGTATGCACTTGGAAGTAATGAAAAAGCAGCATTGCTTTCAGCGATTCGTGTGGACCGTATTAAAATTGGTGTCTATAGTTTGGCTGGCTTATTAGTAAGTGTTGCAGCGATCATTGAAACATCCCGCTTAAACTCTATTTCATCTTCAAGTTCAGGAGTTCAATATGAACTAGATGCGATTGCTGCCGTTATTATAGGTGGTACAAGAATGACAGGTGGTCGAGGTAAGATAATTGGAACACTTTTTGGAGTGCTTATTTTAGGTATTCTGAATAACATGATGAATTTAATGAATGTTTCCCCATACCTGCAAGGGTTTGTAAAAGGTTTAATCATTATTATTGCAGTAGTATTCCAAAAGAGAGAGTAGGAGGGATCATATGGGGTTAAAAGTAGGCATTGTTGGATGTGGATCGATAACAAAATTGCGCCATGCACCTGAATATAAAGCGAATCCATTTGTGGATGAAATTGTTTTTTATGATCGAAATCCTGAACGTGCAGCAGCGTTAGCAAGCCTGTTCGATGGGACTGTAGTGCAAAGTGTGGATGAATTATTAACCGATCCGACTATACAAGTAATTAGTGATTGTTCTTCGAATGAATTTCATCATATATTTTCTACAAAAGCGTTATTAAATGGAAAGCATGTTTTATGTGAAAAGCCGATCGCCCTTACGATTGAACATGCGAAAGAAATAGTCGATGCCCAAAAGCAATCCGAGAAAAAATTTATGGTAGATCACAATCAAAGATTTACTCGCGCGCATCAAAAAGCGAAAGAAATCATAAAAAGTGAAGAACTTGGGAAAGTGCTAACTTTTAGAACAACGTTTGGACACTCTGGACCAGAACAATGGGGAGTGAATAAATCAAACTCCACATGGTTCTTTCAAAAGGAACGTTCTGGACTTGGCGTTGCTGGTGATTTAGGGGTCCATAAAGTAGATTTGCTGCATTATTTATTAGATGATGAAATCGAGCAGGTAAGTGCTTTTCAAGGAGCACTCGACAAAGTAAATGAAAACAACGAACCGATAGAAGTGTGCGATAACATCGTCTGTAGTTTAAGAACGAAAAAAGGACGATTAGGGACTGCTGCTTTCTCTTGGACGTATTACGGAGAAGAAGATAATAGCACCATCATCTATTGCGAAAAAGGTATTTTGAAAATCTACCATAGTGATCAATATCAATTAGAAGTCATCACGAAGGATGGGGAGAAGGTACAATATCAACTAGAGAACATCCAAACAAACAACAATCAAACAAATAGTGGTGTGATTGATGCATTTATTGAATGTATTCGACTTGATCAAACTCCGCTTGTTACAGGAGATGATGCACTCTCTTCACTAAAAGTTATTTTAGGTATTATAGAAGCAGCTGAAACGAATACGGTTGTTACAATTGAATAACAGATGTTGACTACGGTTTCCGTGGCGCTTTGGACTGTCTATTTGCTACATAATTATCTTGAGAATGAGAGCTGGAGTAAGTGACATGGTCACTTACTCCAGCTCTCTCTTTTAGGTAATCTTGTGGCGAATACTTGTCCTTCGCGCCACTGCAACCTTGGTGTACAGTGTAATTTGGTTTTGGGGAATGAAAGAATCGAACCTATTCTAGTCAGAAAGTAAGTGGCCGAAGATATAATTTCGGCCACTTTTTTCTTTTAATTCTTATTCAAAAGTAAATTCAAATCGTTTTTCTGTCTGGAATACTCCTTCGTGAAAAGTTCGCTCCACAAAAGTAATATTATGCTCTTTATCTATTAGTAAAACAGTCGATGAACGAGTGCCATAGTTAGGACTTTTTATAAACAGAGGAGACAGCAATCTCTCCATCTCTAAACCAACACCAGTATTGGGTAGATGTTGATCTTCCGCTATTGTCTGGTCAGAAATAATATCGAACAATGAATCAATCTGTACCTCACCTGGACAGGAACGAACATAATCACCTAGTTGTTTCTTGCCTATTGCAACCTTCGGCCAAGGAGTATTCAAAGTATGATTACTCAAGCTATGCGTGCCAGGTGGAATTTCATTCATTTCATCTAATATATTGTTGTAGTGAAATAAATGATTGCCGTCACCTACAACTACATTAAAGCCCCCATATTTACCTTTGTTTTTCGCAAGCGTTTGAATAAAATCAACGGAAGCCTCGCCATTAGCTAAAAAATCACGCACAATATCCCCTCGTGAAAAACGACCTTTTGCTTCATTAGGATCCCGATAATTTGTTAACGCCGCAAAACGACCATCTCTCGTCACACCAAGCCAAGTACCCATATACACCAAATCTCGTCCAGCCAAAATACCCGGATAATCCTTCCAAAATCCAGCAGCCGCTGTTGGTCGCTCATAAAATTCATCTCGATTTGCTACGACAATCAATTTATAAAACGGATGCTCCTGAAAATGAAAATTCACCAAACACATTCAAACTACCCCTTTAAACGTTTTAAGTATTTTAATCATAACATGTGTCAAAAAATTAATACCAGATTTTTGCAGGTACTTATATGTATGAGATTGCCTATAAAAATTAGCATCTTTCAAAAGAGTTTATAAGCAACCCTAATCTATTAGGAGAACATTATATGGACGAATGAAATCATGATTATAATAATTAGAAGATGATTATTTTGTGATAGGCACGACAAACGTTCTGCATTGAAAGTCGGAAGAAAGTTCATGTTCTTTTTGATATCATCCAATTAACATATCATCACCATATTCGACAAACTAGATTTCAGACAATCCGCAAATACTTATCATCATTTGCTTAAAAACTCGCAACAATTACATTAATGGAGGCAACACAGTTGTATCACGAATATAAACATGTCTTTAGTAAAGAGGAATTTAACGAGCAACTGGAAATATTCCTCCTATTGATTTAAACAGTAATCAATTCAATTTTACTCAATTAGGGCTATTTTACTCACTAAATTGGAAAATATTAAATAAATGTAAATGAATTTTCTGTGAGAAGACATACATACTTGTTAAAAGAATGGTAAAATAAGAATATGAAATCTTTTCTATTTGAATAGTTAAAATTTTGAGTAAACATTATTTTTAATAAATTTCTTAAAGTCGATTGTATTTATAAATATTAAATTAAAGGTTGTGAACTAATAATATGAAAAATAATTTTATTACATATTTAAATACTATGAATAATGCTAATAGTTCCAATGAAAATGCGATAGCTGAATCACAAATAACTAATCCTTATTACGAATCAATTCGTGTAGAAAGAAAGATAGGCCAATTCTTAATTGAATGTATGAAGGAAAAGCCTGTAACAATCTTGCTAACAGGACATGCTGGGGATGGGAAAACAAGTCTAATTTATCAAATACTAAGAGATTTAAATTTAATCCAGGTTAATGAACAACTTAAGATTAGCGATAAAATGTATTCGGAAAAATTAGAATCGAGCTTTTATTATGTAAAAGATATGAGTGAATTAAATAAAGAAGAACAAGTAAATTTCTTAAAAAAAGGTCTAGATATAAAGAAAGAAAAAGGGTCAGCAATTATAATATCTAATACTGGTCCTTTAATTGATGCTTTTAAAGGGTTAGAAGATAAAGAAAAAAGTGTGGAATTAGACTCCGTCATTGAGATGGATTTACTTGAATTGATGGATAGTAATGAAGGGAAAATGGGTAAGGTTGGTAACCACGAAGTATTAGTAATCAATATGGCTAGAATCGATAATACTATATTAGTACCTCAATTATTAAATAGAATTCTTAAAGAAGAATTATGGGAACCTTGCAGTGTGTGTGACCATAAACTAAATTGTTCGATTTACAATAATTATCAAACTTTAAAAGAAAACACTAATAATGTTAATACATTTATTACTAGTTTTTATAGATGGCTATATGAAACTGATAAAAGACTGACCGTTAGGCAAATACTTGCGCATTTAACTTATTCAATAACAGGTAACTTAAATTGTGATACTACTTTAATAGATAACAAGGGAGCAAATTTATTCAAGTACCATTTTTCAAATCTTTTCTTTGGCTATCAAGGTACTGAAGAAAATTCTGAAGCACTACAAATCCGTGCAATAAAAGAAATAAAGAATCTAATGCTAGATTCTAAGGAATTAACATTTGATTATGAAATTTTTGTTAAAAATGATTTTTCATTTTTAACCCCTTTGGCTCAAAATGTAATTAGTCCATATTGGAAAAAAAAGATGCATAAATATACTTCACTTTCTATGGACTTATTAAAAAGGGAAGAACCATATAAATTAAGAAAAGCTGTTAGAAGGATGGAAATGCTATTTGGAAAACATACAGAAGATACAATGAATCTAATGTTAGGAAATATATACACAAATATTTACCCAACATATTTGGAAATGAGAAAAAAAAGTCTAAGTGTCAAAAACACAAGAGATTTAAAAAATAAAATTATTCAAGCGTTGTACTTTATGTTTATTGGAGTTGCTAAAAAGGATGAAAAATCTATTTACCTTCCACTTAGTAGAACAGGAAATGGAACGCAAAATGTACAAGTTTTACTTGGTAAAATAGATTTAGACGAAATTACTATTTTACAGAAGTTCAAAGAATCAAAATTTGATGTTGGAGAAAACCACTATGAGCTAGTTATAACGTTTCGTGCAATAGATGAAGAGTTTCCAATTTCATTAATGCTGTTAGATTACTTTGATAAAGTGTCTAATGGAGCTGTTTCAACTAAATTAAATCCTGCGCTAAGCCACGGTGTTGGAAGGATGAAGTCGAAAATTTATAAAAAATACAGATATCGAAGTAGTGATAAATCAATAAAACTTCTTGTCCATACTGTAAAAGGAACACGATATCATAATTTAGAAATAGAACAACAAGAATTGTTTGTTGATTAAAATGAGAAGGTGATGGAAATATGTTTCCTAAATTAAATAACTTTGATAAAAATAAACAAAATTTACAAATTCAAATATATGGACAAAGGCTTTACGCGGATCAAACATTATATGAATACTTACTAGAATTTTTGCTTGTATTTATTTCTCCGAAAGGGTCAAATAGTATCCAAAACGCTGATGATGGTTTTTCTTTCATTGTCCCAGAGAATGGTGAAAATCTAACCTACTTTCCTAGCCCGAGAATGGGTTTAAAAAGATTTGTGTTTTTTGAGAGAAGTGAACAAGAGAAAAGATATAATGTTGATAAAGACGCATTAGAAGCTCAAAGAGACCTATTGAAAAGAAAAATCAATTTAGGGAGTTCGTTAACCAATAAAGATTATGTTTTAGACGTTATACAAGATTTATTTTATGGCTTCAATGCAGTGATAGGAAAACGATCTTGGTTTGCACAATCACTACTTCCTGTGTCTCCAGAATTAATATTTTGTGAGGCTATGGGTAAGAAACAGAAAAGAGAAAAAATTGAATATAAACATGATTTAATAGATGTTGATAAAGATTTTGAATTTAATGGACATGTATTTATGGCTCGAGGAGGAGAAGTATATTTTTTACATATTGTTCAGGGATTAAAAGAAGCCCCTGAATTTGAAAAAGGCATAATTGAGGGTTTAAAAAGTATGGTTACAAGTGTACCTCAGTTAAGTATTTTAGCCGAATATATCCAAAAACAGTGGCAAGACTTTCAGTATGAGGACCTTTCTAATGACAGCGAAGTAGATGGAATTAGATTTGTAAAAAAAGATGCTAAGTGGATACCAAAAAATTACTCTAAAAGAGCTAAAAATTCAGTTATTGAACTAAGTAATCTTTTGCAAAGTGAATTAGATCCTTTTGAAAAAATTGAGCTAGTAGGAAAGTTAATTGCCTTGCAGATAATTCGGATGATGTGCCTTCAATCTTCCTTAGTATTAAGCAACGATGACCAGCAAGAATGGTTATTAGATTTTACAGATGATTCAAAGGGCTCTATTCGCAAAATGGCAGTAGAATCGTACCGACAGGTAGAAGAAAATGTTTTTAGAGCAGTTCATCATGCAGATATAGAAAGTTATAAAGGTGATGATGCTAATAAGGATGAAATGGGGATTTTTAATTCTGCATTAAAAGATACAAGTCGATTAGTTAGAAAATTAGCTAAAGATATAAATTTATTAATCCCACCAAAAGGTGCTAATATGCGATTTAGTTTAGATGAAGAATTAATAAAAATATTAGTTGTGAGTTTGATTGAGCCCGGTGAAAGACTATTATTTTCAACCTTTTTAGAAAAATGTTATGAACATTTTAAAATAGTCATTGGACCAAACGAATCTCTAAAACATTTTACCGAAATACAAGAGTTGGATCTAGGAGCTTTTGATTCAAATGAATATATCTTTCAACAATTATTAAAGAGTTGTGGTTACTTAAGAAATCTATCTGACGCTACTTCTATCGTTGAAAATCCATTTAAAGGGTGATGAAGTTGAGACATTATATTAACGACCTAATTTCAATTATAGACAAAAATATTATAAACAATAATAAATCTTTTATTAGAGTTGATCATTTTAATCATCCGCAAATTTATTTAGAAATATGTTTGTATTTTAAAAAAGTTACGAGCCAAAGAAATGAAAACATAATAACTTTATTATCTAAAGAGAAGTTTGATATTTTCCAAAACAGTGGACTTAACTTGGATATACTTAGTGAATTAACTAAAGGTGGATTTATTAGTAATGATGATAGTTTCACTAAATGGAGAAATGAGTTTGCTGAAGATGATAAAACTATAATCTTAATGGGAACCGAAAATGTTCAAGATAAGGGGGGGATTGCTGATTTCTATTCAGTAACCCCATTAACGATTCAGGAGAATATTGGTAAAAAATATCATAAATGGTTTTTGGAATATTTAGATCAAATGGAATCCTCATCAGAGATACTAATTATTGATAACTTTTTTTCTAACATCTTTCAATTTGTACCAGTCGATTTATTTAAAGTAAGTCAAATTGCAGATGATGTTTATAATGAAGAGATCATAGGAGCAACTGAAATAGTTAATTTTATAGGCAATACTTTATGGGATTACTTTAAAATACCAAATATTAAAGAAATTAGTCTTGCCGATATTGCTAAATTAAGAACTTCAAAAAAAATAAATACTTTTGAAAAAGCTATAAATTTTATTAATAGGAAAGATTATAAGGATAGCCTGTCAAAAGCTAAATATTTAAAACTTGAAAGTAAATTACAGCTATTTGAAGAAAAAAATCCTGAAGAGATGCTTCGTTACAATGATGAAATTAATAAATACTTCAAAAGTTACGATGGTTTTAAGAGGGATATTTTAAACTTTATTAAAGGTATAGATTTAGAAGGTAACAGAGAAAGATTATCTAAGCTCGACTTTAATATTATTAATAATATTTTAGATATAAAGCTCCCCACTTCAAAAAAAGAAACTAGTAGAGTAATTGATTTATATGGATTTCCACTACGTGTGTATTCCAAAATGATAATAGACTTTGTTAGGAACTATAAAAATTCTGCAGATATAACTGATATTGTAGATAGGAAAATAGTAGTGCAAGTTAAAGAAATTCTACTAACTGATATTTCTGAACCTGATGGGAAATATAATATGTGGAAATCTTTAAGTATGAGTTTATGTGGAGTAGTGGATTATATTAATGAAGAAATAAGTGATTGTATCCAGATTTCATATGTAGAGGGTATTGACCCATTCTTTTTAGAAAGTTTTTCAGATGAAAAAGTTAAACACACAAGTGCAGTAGAAAAACTTTCTAAGATTCATTTCAAGGTTTCAATTGAAGGTGGACTGACAAAAGAATATAGATGGATATTTAGTCCACATGATTATTGGATTCAGTCATTCTCATATCTAAACAATTACAGAGAATCCTATCAGGAAAACGAAGATATATTACCCATTTTCTATACTAAAGGATTAGGTAATCTGTTAAGTAGTACAGATCGAGAAGCTTTTAGCTATCAATTAAAAAATTATGAAATTAACTATATTAATGTAATGAAAAGTATTGATCCCAGTCTCCATACAAGTATTTTGTCGACTCGTTTATATCAACTTGTTGAACCGTTTCGAAGTTTCGTAAATAATATATGTGATGAAGGTTTTTATAATGTTATAAACAATACTAAAAATGATAGTACCGTAAAATTCATTTATAAGTATATTGAGGTTATAGATTATTTAAAAGAGAAATATAGTGATTTAACTAGTTTAGAAAAAGAACATTTAAATTTAGTAGCAAATCTTTTCTATATAGTCTCATCAAAAGATGTTGCAACTAAGCAGTTAAAATTAGATGGGGCGATAATTCCTCCTTATCATCCTGCAATGTTGGAAAAAATATTAGAACAACAATCTTTTCAAAGAAAAGGATACGGAGAAATAATTCGAAGTTTAGTATTAAATGAAAATAGCAAGCAAACTGATGATGACAATAAAATGGAAAGAATAGACAGACAGTCTACGATTATTTCAGCTGTAGATACAATATTAAGTGAAAATAGTTTCAGTAGAATTCCATCTCAAGTTTTAGGTTACTATGCTTTGCATGGTGAGGAAAACAACGATGTAATTATTGACAGCTCAGTTATGATTGATACTGACATTATTTTTGATGAAAACTTTAATAGTAAAGAATTAATGATAAATACATCTAAGTCTCAATTAATTATGAATCATATTCAGCAATATGTTATGACTTTCCCGGCAAATGCTGACTCGTTAAATCTTTGTTTTGTGAACTTTGAACAATTACAACCTATAATTGCTGGGTTACATAAATTTATTGAACAATATAAAGAGTTACCTCATGGGATAAATATAAAGTTGCATATACTTTCTCCTTCTCTAAATTATAAGGGAAGAAATTATATTCATTTATGGTTAGATAACTTTTTCAGTGAAGAAGATAAAGTACAAATTGAGACATATTATAATACTTTTGATTATAATGCTGTAGAAATAGATAAATTTAAGAAAATGGATTCAAAATATGATGTTGTATTTATTGAGAGTGTCTTAGAAACTACAGGAATAGAATACGAACAAACTGGCGAGAAGACAATTAATCCTAGTGATACAAGATTTCCTATGGTTTTTCATCCCATGCCTGCTCCTAAAAAGGACAAATCAAGAAACATTTCTATTAGTCAGAAACAGTTTCAAGCATCGTTTTCACACTCACAACTATTATTTTGGATAGAAAGACCTTACAGCGAAAAAGAAATATATAGAGTAGAGAAAGAACTTGTTTTAAGAGCAGAATCTAAGGATTTGCTTAAGTATTTTCATAAGAATGCACATTGGGTTGTTACAATTGATACAGGATTAGACAAGTCTATATTTGAGAAGGAAAATATTATTAGTTTTTCAACAGGTGAGGGTACATTTGGGGAGCTTAATGTCGCAATTTCTTCTTCGAAAGAAATGAAAAATGATATATCAATAAGATTAAAATCACGTTTACAGGCTTTGTTTAACTCCTGGGATAAAGAAGTTTGTAGTAAAGCTGCGAATCATTGTATAGAAAAGTCAAGCAGATTAGACGGGATCAAGGTATTAAAAGCATTAAATCCACATAATTATGAAATTCATAGTTTTTTGTCTAGTATACTAGCTGCAGAAACTTTGCATGTGGAGAAACATGATGAAAAAACAGTATTAAAAAGCTTAATTTCATTAGACTCATATCAGCATTGGTTTTCAGAACAATATAGTAGACCAGACTTCTTAATGCTGGAAATAAATCAAGATGGACTTGAAGCTAAAAAGCTTACAATAAAGGCAACCTTAGTAGAATGTAAGATGGGTAAAGAGAATGAAGTCCACATTACTAAAGGAATAAATCAATTAACAAACGGAATTAAATTCCTAACAAAAATATTTAACCCTGATTCTTTAAGTTATGACAGAAGATATTGGTATGCCCAACTTTATAGGTTACTAGCTTTTTCTCCTAATTTCCTTGCTGAGTCTCTAACTTTAAGAAAGCTTTTGAATCAAAATCTATTGAAAATTCTAGATGGGGAGTTTTTGATTGAATGGGATACAAGGCTATTAACATATTGGTTAGACTACAATCAAGAAAAATTAGAAACTAAGGAAATAGAACTTGAAGGCATTGAGATTTCATGTACTCATAAATCCTATGGTCAAATTTATATTCAGAAAAATCTATTGCCTGTGGAAGAGCACTCTGCAATTGAGTTTGTAAATCCACATAATGCCGAAATGGAAGTATTCGCTGATAATGAAAAGGATTACGAGATGATCATCCAAACTAATGATATATCTTCCTTATTAAATTTGGAGGAAGATTATGGAAAAGAATTTGATACATCCGAGGTTACGTTGCCTACTCCATTAACAATTATTTCAGGTAAAAATGTTTCAGAAAATGGTGAGAATAACACAATTATAGATAATGTTACTAATATAAAGATTAACCCTAGTGAAGGAACTGAATTAAAATATACTGGAACGATTGAGCCTTCTTATGTTGCAGAATCAGGCTTAGATTCTATTAGGATTTTATTGGGAGAAGAAGTTAAAACTAAAAATAAATATTATTGGGAATACGGGCATAAAGAACTGGAAAATAGACATATTTTAATTTCAGGTAAATCTGGAGTAGGGAAAACATATTTTATGCAATGTTTATTACTTGAGCTAGCAAAAAATAATATTTCCAGTTTAATATTTGATTATACCGATGGATTCAAGAAATCGAAACTTGAACCAGAATTCAAAGAATATTTAGGAGAGAAAGTTGAACAGTTCCATGTTCAACTAAAAGGATTCCCTATTAATCCCTTTAAAAAGAATATGAAAGAAATTGATGAAGATTTATTTGTGCCAGAAACCAATACTGATGTTGCTGAAAGAATTCGTAGTGTATTTGCTGCAGTTTATAAAGGTATGGGTGATCAACAAGCTAATGCAATTTATAGAGCTACAATGAAAGGCTTAGAAAAATATGATTCTAAAATGAATTTGCAGTATCTTAAAGCAGAATTGGAAATGGATGGAACAGGCAATGCAAAAACGGTTTTAGCTAAAATTGAACCTTTAATTGATCGAAATCCTTTCGACATGGAATCCCAATACAATTGGGAAGATCATAGAAAAAAAGAAGGTATTGTTTTTGTAGTCCAACTATCTGGTTTTGTTAGAGAAGTACAGTTAATAGTTACAGAGTTTATCTTATGGGATTTGTGGAATTTTAATTTATCACATGGGGATAAATCTAAACCATTCCCTGTAATATTAGATGAGGCACAAAACCTTGATCATTCTGAAAAATCACCAAGTGCAAAAGTGCTTACTGAAGGAAGAAAATTTGGATGGTCAGGATGGTATGCTACTCAGTTCATGCAAGGGCAAATGAGTAAAGATGAGATTCAAAGACTCCAAAATGCAAGTCAAAAAGTATATTTTTCTCCACCAGAATCGGAGATAAGTGATGTGGCAGGATTCTTAAGTACTGAAACTCATTTGAAAAAAGAATGGTCAACTAAACTTTCAAAAATAGGTAAAGGACAGTGTGTAATAGCAGGTCCGGTTTTAAAATCTGACGGCTCACTCACTAGAACTTCACCAGTTGTAATTAATGTCTCACCTTTAAGTGAAAGGATATGAAATGGAATATCAAATTAATTTCCATCAAACGTTTGCTCCAGAAACAGAGGCAATTGCACATTTAATGCAACTTGCTTCTGTAAATAATGAATATCTTACGAAAGAAGAAATTTCGAGTTTGACAACTATTCCTACTGGAAAAAGTTCAGGAAAAGTTGTTCCAAATATTTTATATGCCCAAGCAATGGGATTAATTTCTACTATAAAAGAAAGTACTAAATATTCTTTAACATTGACCGATTTAGGGAAAGAAATTTTGAAAGAAGATCCATTTTTAACAGAAGAACTTACACTTTGGCTATGTCACTATAAGCTGGCAAGTTTTAGTTCGCCAGCAGTTATGTGGTCAACTATATTTAGTGCAGTAGGTGTTAATAAAAGTAGAGTATTGACAATGGATAATATTGAAACATTATTGACTCAAAAGTTAGGGTTAAAAAAAGAAATAATTTCTATAAGAAATGAGAAAAAAGGTAATAAAAATCCTATTACCCCTTTTAAAACAGGTTATATAACTGAAAAAGCTTTTGGACCATTAAATATTATAAATGATACTGGAACCGAAATTGAGTTTTCAAGTCACAAAGTTTCACGTGCATACAAATATTTGTATGCATACTTATTGCTGAGTCAATGGGAGGAAATACTACCAAGTAGGACAGATATTACTTTTGATGACTTAATTAATACATTGGGGTATGGCTTTCCTTTTATGTGGAATGATTCGAATGTAATGGAAGTATTAGAAATGCTTGAAGAAGAAAGTATTATTGTGTTGAATAGACAGTTGTTTCCAATAACCATTATTAAACAACTTTCATCTAGCTCAGTTTTGCATAAAATTTATAGCTTCCTAATTTAAGGAGATGAAGATTGTGAATCAGCTTAAAGATATTGTAAGGTTTAAAAAAGAATTATATTTTAATGGAGCTGTTCAAGTAGACTGGTTTTATAACAAGGAAAAACAAGGCGAAATTTCAAAAAGTTTTGTGTTTCATGGTCCTGAGTATTTTGGAGTATCAGAAGAGGATTTAGCAATTAAAACACATCGTTTAGTAGATACTGCTTCATTCGCAAATATATTAACGAATAAATTGTATGGTGAGAGTAATAATTCTAACTTCTTTATGACTATTGCACCATACGGCACTGGAAAATCACACTTAGCGGTAACCTTGGCAAGTTTATTTAGTGGCGAGTCCTCTATACAAGAAAAAATTATTAATAATATTAATCTTGTAGATTCTAGTGTAGGAGGCTCAATTAAATCAACACAATTAAAACCCAACTTAGTTCTAGTACTAAACGGTATGAAAGATTTTAATCTAAATTATGAGATACTGAATGTCACACAAAAAGTACTAGACTTCCATAACTTAGATTCTGATTTTTTGAAAACAATAACTAAGTCATATGATATTGCAAAAAACTTTGCTGCAAATACCTTTGAAAATTATTCTAGTTCGTATGAAAGATTTGCTAATGAAATATTAGATGTATCCCGTATAACCAATCTAAAAGATTATCTCATTGAGAATATTCTTCAAGATACTAATGTATTTGAAGTAATAAACAATGTTTATTACGAAATCAATGGAACGTATATTAGATGGGATGAAGGGGTTTCTGCTGGTGATGTATTAGCAAAGATAGCAGATACATTATGCGGTGATCGTGAAGTATTTAATAAAGTACTTGTGTTTTTTGATGAATTTGGAAGATACATAGAATTTGCTTCATCATATCCAACACGTGCTGGTGATTCAGCACTTCAGCAAATTTATGAAGCAGTTCAAGATGGAGAAGATAAAATTGTCTTTGTAGGTTTTATTCAGTCTGATTTAAAATCATATCTTAGTCGAGTTGATAGAACTGCAAATATAAATCGCTACATCGGTCGGTATGAAGCAAGCGAGAAAATTCATTTATCCTCAAATTTAGAAACTATCTTTGCAAACTTAATTGAGCGAACACAACCAAAGCAATTTACTAGTTTTGTTGTTAATAAAATAGAAAAAAACAATAACCACTGGAAAGAATTTCATGATAATTTTCTCTCGTGGGCTCCTCAGTCAAAAAACTCGACAGTTTGGGGAGACTTTGATAGATTTCGTAAAGTTATATTAGAGGGCATTTATCCACTGCACCCACTAACTGCGTGGATGCTCTCAAACTTATCATCTTGGCTACAACAACGATCATCACTAACATTTTTAGAAAAGCAAATTGAGCTTGAAGGAAACAATAATTTAAGTGAATTTGGTGATTTATTACTAGTTCCAGCAACTAGAATTATTCGCACAGAATTTTTTACTGAATTATTAACAGCTGAACAAGAAGGAAGAAAACAAAGTGAATATTGCATTTTATATAATCAAATTATTTCTAGTCATGGAGATAAATTTAATGAAAGACAGATTGAAGTACTAGCTGCAAACTTGATTGTTCGTATTGGTCGATTTAAAACTAAATCTTTAAGTGATGCAAAGCAAGCGTTAGCTTACGCGGCTAACATTACACTTAAAGAAGTTGAATTAGTAATTCAGCAACTAGAAGATGACTTTGGAGTTATTAGTTTTGATGAAAGGGCAAATGTTTTTGATTTTGTGGTAGACGCAATTGGAATCAATGATTTTAAGAGATTGGTGAATAGTAAAAAAAGAAAATCCGACTTTGATATAAATGTTGCCTTTCATATTGGATTAAATGAAATATTACCACTAGAAAAAATGGAAACCTCATTTGCTAAAAGACATTATATAAGTACTCATGAATGGCAGTTTACACAACAAATAGTTCATATTAATAATATTAACCTGAAGTTTCTAAAAGACTTAGAAGATGAGTGGTTACATGCAACTGCTCCAGATATTGCAAAAGGAAAATTGATATGGGTGTATACATCTCCAGAAACTGATTCAGAAAAAATTCAAAATCTACAGGATAACATGAAACGTTATAAATTAGAAGGGAAACCAATAGTCTTTTTCTTGATGGATGATACTGAAAATGATTTTTATGATGCACTTCATGACTATCAAATTTCTAACTCTTTCAGTGAACAAGAACGTGAAAAATATAATCGTTTTATTACTGACTATAAAGTTAAAGTTAATGCAGTAGTTGAAGATAAATTTAATGAATTAGTAGGAAAAAGAATAGTAATAAAATCAGAAGGTCTAGAGAAAATTGTTAAACGTCCTAAAATGTATATAGAACATATATTTGAAACTCTTTATAGTTTTGCAATTCCATTTCCATTTACAGAGTTTGCTGGAAAACAACAATCTAAAGGGAAAAAGAACTTATCAAGAATCGCACGTTTAATTCTTTCAGGTGCATCATTCCAGATGATACATTCTGAAACAACAGATATTAAAAACAGAATTGAAGGTTTACTATTTGAAAAGAATATAGGTTCATGGGGAACGTTTAACTCAGAATACCAATTAATATCACCAACGAATCCAAATGTGAGAAAAATATTTGAAGAATTGGATGTTCAATTAGATGAAAGTGGAGCATGGGATGTGTCTAAAGTTTTTGATAAATATCAAAAACCACCATATGGTATAAACGATTATGCATTAGCGTTATTAATTGCAGTATACTTAGTTCAAAGAAAAATTGAATACAGAGTAAAAGTTAATGACACTAGATTACGTTTAGAAGAATGGAGCAATCAAATATTTTTAGATAAGAATGTTAATTTTAAAGGTCTATTGGACACTACAATTGTGAAAGTAGATCCTGATAAGTCAGCAAGTAGGTACTTATTACTTTTCCAAAAAGTTGACAGAAATAATGACGTTGATTTATGTCCTCATTTATGGGATGAATATCAAAATCTAAAACTAGAAGAAGATGTGCCACCTGAACTTGAAGATAAAGTAATTAATTTAGAAATGCAGCTCAAAGAAGGCAAAAAGTTATATGAATTAAATGTTCAATTTTTCGGAAGCATAAGAGGAACTTTAGAGTCAATCTCTAGAGGAGATGATGGATTTAAAGAGGTATTTGAAATTCTAGATAAGACTAGCGGTATTAAGAGCAATATTGAAGGTTCAGATAAATATATTTACAATCCAAAACAATTAGAAGAAATGGATTTATTTGTTGACAAATCTCATAGATATATTGAAAACAAATTTCCTACATTTCTTAAAAGTTTAAAATGTCAATCTTTTGCTCAATTATCTGCCTTTGAAAAATGGGTACGTAAATTAATTGATTCCTTTAATAGGTATAATTATACTGATGAAGCTCGTCAATTATATACTAAGCTAGAGAAAATTTTAGATGATACATCAATTATACACAAACTTCAAAATATAAATGAGACAGTTGAAAATTACTTAAATAGAAATATTCCTAGCTCAACATCAGGTTACAAAGATTTAACTGACATGAAAGAAGCTGGGCTTCAAGTTCTAAGTTTATTAAAAAACCACAAAGTTGAACAAAAACATTTAGCTGAAAATATTGGGAAAGTAGAAAAGAATTTAGATAGAATTGAAACCTATTTGGATAAGTTAAATAATGAAGTTGCAAATATTTACGATAATATGTACGAATTATCCTCATTTGAACAATGTAAAGAATTATTAATACAGGCTAAAACAATTCTTGGCAAATCAATAAGAGAAGAAGATAAAGAAGGAATAGAGCAAGCGGCAGATCACTTGCAAAACTTTATTAATGATATACAGGGGATTAATAAATATAAAGATGCTAGGAAGGAAATTACTGCAGCCTTAGAAGGGTTACAGGGAAAATGGAAGGAAATTGAATCTGAAATTGACTTTATAATTGTATTATCAAATTACAATGAAGTGTTAATTGATCGATTAAACTCTATGGAAAGACGGTGGGTAGAAGATAATATATTTGAATATACTGATATAAGGAATTGGGATACGTTTTCATGTACATCTTGGTCAGAAAGATCTAAAATAATTCCTGACTATTTAAGTGAAGATGCTATTAATAAGTTAAGAAAAATGAAAGAAAGTGTTGATAGACGACTTGAAGAGTTAGAAATAGACGCAGTTATAAGTTTGTTTGAAAATTTAACTGAAGTACAAAAAATAGCAGCATTAGAAAAACTAAGAGAACTAGCAAAAGTATAAGTATTTAATTTAAATTATTATTCTTTTGTTAGTGTTTTGATTTTTATAGTATAATTAAGAACGCATGTTTGTAAGTTATTAAAATAAATTTTAAATAACGATAATGTAACAAAGAAAGAGACGTTTGTCTTTTTCTTTGAATACTTTTTTGCTGGAGGAAATCTCCAATGAAAGAAGGAGATAATAATGGGGTATAGTCAACATCAAAGTTTCTATTTGAGAGATAGATGGCTTAGTAAAGCGATAAATAACATAAATGGAAATAATTCCTTTTTTTATGAAAAAGATGCCTTTGAAAAAATGGGATTAGGAAAAAATATGGTTCAGTCCCTAAAACATTGGATAGTTGCGACTAATTTATACAAAGAGGAGAAAGAAGATAATAAAAAAATACACGAAATTACGGAATTAGGGAAATTCGTGAAGTGTAAAGATCGTTCAGTAAAATACTTCAACACGGCAGGACTACTACACCACTCTTTAGCAACCAATAAGAGTATAAGTACAACATGGTATTGGTTTTTTAATATTTATACGGAAACGGTATTTACTAGAGAAGAAGTATTAACCGAATTAACAAACTGGGTTCAGCAAAATGAAAAACGTATCATCTCTGAGAATTCACTTAAACGAGACATTGATTGTTTGGTCAAGCTCTACACTACGGGAGGGAGTAGTTCTGACCCCGAAGAAGTGATATTAAGTCCACTCTATAAGTTGCATTTACTTGAAGAAAGAAATGGTATGTTTTATAAAAAAGAAGCTAAATTAGATTCTGAAAATTTACTTCTAATAGGTTATACATTATTAAAATATAAGGAAAAAAATAATAACTTAACAATTAGCTTAGACGATATGGTACATAAAGAAGGACTTTTAGGTAAAGTATTTAATCTCAAAAGATCTACAATTGTCTCTTTAGTAAATGAATGGACAGAACATCCTGAATTTCCGGCCATTTTTACAAGAACAAATAATCTTGATACTCTTAGACTCCCTGATGTCAATCCATATGAATTTATTAACTATGAGTATGAGAGAAAGGTAGAGAAAGTCTATGATTTTAAAAAGTAAAAAAAACTTTACCACTAGTGTGAATCTAAAGTTTGATATTGGAAATAAAGAATTTATTCGGAGATATCTACCTACTCCCTCACATGCTGACTTTTTAAAAGGAATTATTGGAGGATTTTTAGGAGAAAATAAACATAATGCTCATGTAATGATTGGCCCATATGGTAGTGGTAAATCTTTAGTAGCTACTATAGTTGCTAATATATTTTCCGGTAATATAAACGAACGAGAATTTAAACTATTAATCAACAAGTTTAAGAATGTAGATCAAGAGATATATGAAAAACTATTAGCAGCTTATAAATTTAAATCAAATTTTATTCCAATTATTTTGTCTGGAAACGAAGGTTCATTTGGTAGAACCATCATTAGTGCAATTTATAGAGGAGTTAAAAATGCAGGTTATGAATTAATAATTCCTGGAGAAATGGAGGAAATAAACACAATACTGAAGAAATGGGAAACCAAGTTTCCAAAGACTTTTAATGAATTTAAAAAATCATTAAAAATTAAAGGTCTTACTTTCAATCAATGGAAAAAAGAACTACAAAATAACAATCAGATTGAAATCGATTGGTTTAAAAAAGAATATTCTGTTTTAAGTGCTGGTGCAATCTTCCAAGTGAATTATGAAAATAACTTTTTAGAAAAAATCACACAAATTATTGAACAACTAAAAGAAAAGAATCTTCAAATATTTATTGCTTACGATGAATTTGGACGTTTTTTACAGTCATTAGAGATTAGCCAAGTTTATAAAACAATGCAAGATTTACAGGATTTAGCGGAAATCGCAACTAGAAGCAATAATTTACTTCAAGTTCTGCTAATATCACATAAAAATATGTCTCAATATATTCTAAGTCAGAATGCTGAATATAAGTCAGAGTTTCAAAGGATTGAAAAAAGATTTCATACTTACTTTATTGAAAGTGATAAAGCTACTTTTTATAGAATAGCTCAAGAGTATACAAAAAATCTTCAAGAAGAATTGTTGTTACTAAACATTGAAGCAAAAGATTCTAAGTGGATTCTAAAGAAATACAATTTGTTTAATGAGTTAAATCACCAAGAAATAGAAAAACTAATTGTAGAAGGCTCATATCCAATCCATCCATTAGCTTTGTTTTTGCTTCCTAGACTATCAAGTATTTTTGGACAGAATGAGCGTACCCTTTTTACTTTTTTAGAAAGTGAAGATACTGGGGGATTAAACAACTTCATTATTAAACAGAAGAATGAAATGTATTATCCTCATATGCTTTTCGATTATTTCTTTCAAAACTCAATTTCTGAGTTTATGAAAGATGAGTCTTTTGAAGCGTTAAAAACATTTGCAAAACTAACAAATAAGATAAAAATATCAAAAGATAAAAGTGGACAACTTAATATATTAAAACTAGTTACACTTTGGGAATTGTCTAACTCAAATAATGTAGTGAAATTAAATAAAGAGTTGTTTATGTATGGGACTGGTCAAAAAGAGGATGAGCTAGAAAAGAACTTGGATGAACTTATTCAACTAAAATTATTAAGATTTAACCGCATATTAAACCAATGGGAACTTAATGAAGGAAGTTCGATAATAGTGGAGGAATTAGTGGAGTCAGAAAGAGCGACTCTATTGATAAATGAAGAAACTAGAATAAATGAAATCAGTGAACTACTAAAAAAGAAATTTTATCTTGCTACTGATTATAATGACGAAAAAAGTATTACTAGATTTATGCAAGTGAGAATCATAACTTCAGTGCAACTACTTAAAGAGAATTTCGTTGCAAAAAATAGTTTTAATTCAGACGGGATATTATTTTTCGTAATACCTACTAGCCAAGAGGCTTTTAATGAATCATTGTTGAAAATTAAGAACTTCCATAATGAACAATTAATATTTGCAATTACTAACCGTAATTTTACAACGATCAAATCTGCTTTAGATAGATTAATATTTCTAAAAAGTATCTTTTCAAATAAGAAATTACTATCAGAGCATAATAAACTGCAAGAAGAAATAAATATACTAATTGAAGAAATAAGATTTGAGATTATTGAGTTTCTGAATGACTTTGAAAGCTTTAAGGAAAATGTGCAATGGTATTACGTCGGGGAACAAATAAGTCTATATCATGAGGTTGAATTAGAAAATAAAATTAGTGATATAATGTACAACTTATTTCCTCAAACTCCAGAAATACGAAATGATTCCATCAATAGAAGAAATCTTAATGGAATGCAGACTAAAGCAATCTACTCAGTACTAAACGGAGTTATTAAGTATCCAAACTTTGGGAATTTAGGAATACAGGGTCAAGGTCCAGACTATTTGATTTACGCTACTGTGTTTAAGAATAATGACTTTGATATCAGCAATCTTAACAATATTAAATACGAACCCTATAAACTGATAAGAAATAGAGTATTAAGTTTCATTCAATCTCAGAAAAAAGGTACTGTACTAGAAATTGAGGAGATATTTACTAGTCATCCTTTTGGAGTTCGAAAACCCCTTGTTCCTTTACTGTTTGTTGCTCTCTTAAGAGATCAATGGGATCAATTAATGTTTTATAGAAATAATATGTATGTTACCGCTGTGGATGCAGAGAAATTATATGGGATTTTTGAGAATTCAGCTGAATATGAATTTGTTTTTCATGATTACTCAAAAGAGTTTTTAGAGTTCATTAACAATGTTGAAACTATATTTCAGCCCTATGTTAGTGAATATGTATTAGATCAAACAACAGTTATTAGAGCTAGTAGCGGTATTTTAAACTGGTTGAGACAATTACCACGCCATACACAAATTACAGAACAGTTAGATTCAACCTTACTCGATTTTAAAAATACTATTCGGAAAGTAGAAGTAAACCCATTAGAGAATCTACAATTAATGTATAAAAAATACTATGAGCGTTCAATTTTACTAGAAATGAAAATACATTTGGAAAAGGAATTTGAAAGCTTTAAAAAAGAAGTGTTATTAAAATTATTGGAAGCATTTCAAGTTTACACATTCGAGGAATTAACTAAAAAATATGCTAGTTATACAACTGAGGAAATTAAAAGAAATAGATTGTTAAAATCCATAGATAAAAGTTCGAATAGTTTTATAGAAGATTTTGCTTTGAATTATACGGGAGTTGAACTCGTGAATTGGTCAGACACAACATTTGATTTATTTGAAAGACAGGTTCAAAATGATTACATGGATACTTTACAGTCCTCTACTTCTAATGATTCCATATTAATAGGTTTAAATGATATGCAAAAATCTATAAAAAAAGTTGAATTGTCAACCAAATCCCAAACGATTTATGACAATGTAAATAGAATGATAAGGAATGCTGGGCGAAATGTTCCAAGGGAAGAAATAGAATATCTTGTATATAAATTACTAGATGAATTCATAGATTAGGAGATGTAATTATGGAAAGAAAACCTGTCCATGTTGCAATGTACAGTGGAGGAGCATCTAGTGCATATGTAGCCTATCAAATGGTACAAGCGCATGGAAAAGAGAATTGTATCTTATTTTTTACTAATACGCTTTGGGAAGATGAAGATAACTACAGATTCATGTATGAAATATCAGATTACATTGGTGTAGAAATTACTGAAAGAGTTGATGGACGTACTCCAGAAGAAGTCTTTTATGATTATCGTTTTCTTGGAAACTCAAGACTTGCCAAATGTTCCGAAGAGTTAAAAGTATATCAAACTGTTGTATTTCTAGAAGAATTGAGAGATCTTCATAACTTAGAGCCTATACTATACTTTGGAATAGGACCTCATGAAACTCATCGCGCAGATAACTTAAAAGAGTTTTATGAACATCGTCCGATGGAACCTGTTGAAACAAGGTTTCCAATGATTGAAACGTTTAGAGAAGATCTAGATGTAAAAGCAATTATTGAGGAAGAATGGGGTATTAAACTTCCTAGAATGTATGACTTAGGATTTTCTCATGCAAACTGTGGAGGACGTTGTGTACGTGGAGGGTTCCAACATTATGCTCAACTCTATAAAGTGTGGCCAGACCGTTATGCTTTACAAGAGGAAATGGAAGAAAATTTTAGAAAAAACTTTGAGAAGAATGTATCCATACTTAAAAAAGATGGCGGACCATATACATTACGAGAGTATCGTGAAAGAATGGATCAGGAAGGTATAGATAAATTTTTAAAAGTACAGGATGAAACTGTCCCGTGTGTTTGTTCATTTTCATAATATCATCAGCAGCTTCGTTATTAATCGAGGCTGCTTTATTTAATCAACTTCTATTAAATATATACCTTCCTTAAATCCGCCGCGTTTTTGTTTCTTGGCTAATCGAATATTTTCTAGTTCTTCGAATGTTGCGTCATGGATAGAGAGGGCAGCATGGATTAGTTCCAAGATATCCGCTAGTTCTTCAAGTGCATCTTGTTGGTTCATTGTTTCTTGGAATTCTTTTACTTCTTCAGATAATTTATTTTTGATCTCAGTTAGGTGTTCAGATGGATCTAGGATGCGAGTGGTGAATTTGCTTCCTGATTTTTGGATTACTTGTGGGATTAAGTCTCGAACTAGTTTGTTGTATACTGGCATAATTTTTGACATCCTTAATTTTTTCTTTAAATCTATCATATCTTTTTTTCAAAATACTGTCTCTTAGTAGCAGAAATAGAATGTTAGAGAGATTTTAAGGGTTGCATCTTCATAGAAGCAAAAGAGCTGCCGAAATTGTATCTTCGGCAGCTTACTTTCAAAATAAAGAAGTTATCTTCTCATTAAACCGTAAGGCCGCTTGTGTAATTAAATCATACTTTTTACTACTTTAGACATGATCGAACCGTCTGCTTTACCAGCAAGTAACGGTTTTGCAATTTTCATTGCGTCACCCATGTTCATCCCTTTTGTAACACCTGCTTCTGTTAGGAGCGCTACAATCTCTTCTTCACTTAATTGTTTCGGTAAGAATTTTTTTAATAGAACTAATTTCGCTTCTTCTTTTTCTAATAGGTCTTCACGTTTCGCATTCTGCGCGCCTTCTAATGCTTGATTTGTCTGTTTAATTTCACGATTTACAATAGCGATTTCTTCTTCTGGAGTTAGGCTTGAACCTTTTTCCTTCTCAGCTGTATCCAGTGCTGATTTTAAAAGCGTCATTACTCCTTTTGAGAGCACGTCTTTTTCTTTCATCGCACGTTTTAGTTCTTCGAATACTGTAGTTTTTAACATAATTTTCATTCCACTCTCTTTCATTTATTCGATTTATCTTTTCTGCATTCTCAATCATTCCTTGTTATTATACCAATAAATCGTTACATAGCTTGCCAAAGGCTTTATTTCGCCATTCTTCACAAAGAAAATAGCTTCTAGAATTAAGAAAAAGCTACGTCTTTTGTTTCCTTCGTGTCAGCAAACCACCGTAACACTTGGTTGTGGTGATTAATAATTTGTTGTGCAGTCAATTCCTCTGAGTCCCATGTACTGTGAGCATCTGTTACTAGCGTAATATCATAGCCTAAGCTATAGGCATTTCTACAAGTTGTGTCTACGCATATTTCCGATTGAATGCCGGCAAGAATTAGGTGTTCGATCTGTTGTTTTTGAAGTTCGTCATGTAAGTTCGTTTTATAAAATGCATCAGGTGTTGTCTTTTGAATAATGAAGTCTGTGGGGTTAGGTTTTATTTCAGGGTGTATTTCCCATACTTCAGAACCGTTTTCTAGGTAATTGTTGTTGTGTTGAATATAAAAGATGGGTATATGATGATCGCGTGCATTTTCTAAAAGGTGCTTGAGTTTGATTATAAGCTTGGTCGAGTTAAATACAGGATTTTCATCTTGAAACATACCGTTTTGAACATCAATCAACAAAAGGGCAGTTTTTTTCATATCGTTCTCCTCCTAGCATCTTGTTATTGTTAATTATAGATTGGTAGCTTTAGGAATACAAACGAGTGTAATAATAGTAATATCCTTTTCTATTCTACATAGTATCGATAAAATAATGGATACTATAGTTGTAAGCAAAAAGGAGTGATACTTATGGCAATGTGTCCTTTATGTAATTCATTAAAAGAATTAGAAGTTTCTTGCCCAGAATGTAATACTCGGTTAGATGATTCAGGGAAGGTATCCGATTTTTTAGATCCGTATGGACATTATAACGATGAAGAAACTGTGATAATGGGTGACGGTTATCCGAATACTGGCCTAGAGCCTCTTAAAAGTCGGTGTAATGGTTTATTTCAGACCGAAATAAAAAACGTTCTTCTAGCAACTAACGATAAAAAAGAAAATCTGAAGGTTTTTTTATATAAGTGAGGGGATTTATTATTAAGCTCTTTCTAATTTACCATGCTAATATTGTGGTATCAGATGATAAGAAGGATTCGAAGAAAGAGGCTAAAACTATGGAGTGTAGAGTGATTGGTATGTGGGGAGGATTCCCTAAAAAAAATGGTCCTTGTTCGGGCTATTTAATTCAGCATGAGGGATTTTCGTTATTAATTGATTGTGGAAGTGGTATATTAACGGAATTACAAAATTATATTGATTTAAATGATATAAATCATGTCATTCTAAGCCATTACCATTATGATCATTTTAGTGATATAGGAGCGTATTTATTTTCTAGACTAGTGAATACGCATTTAGGTAGAGTTGGCGAAGAGTTAATTGTTTATGGACCTGCGGACGAAGATATGAAAAGGCAGGTGGAGGATGTAGCTTATTCCCGATTTACTTCTTTTAGCGAAAAGAGTAAATTAGAAATTGGACCCTTCACATGTACATTTATGAGAAATATCCATCCAGTAGAAACGTATAGTATAAAAATTGAATGTGACAATAAGAGTATTGTATTTACATCTGATACTAGCTTTAAGCATGACTTAATTTCATTTGCAGCTAATAGCGATCTTCTTATTACTGAATGTAGCCTGTACGAAGGAATGGACGGAGTAGGATCGGGACATATGACGTCCGAGCATGCAGGGATACTAGCATATCAATCAAATGCAAAAAAGGTGTTATTAACACATCTTCCACACTACGGTGATTTAAACGATTTATTAGATAGTGCGAAAAAACAAGGAAATCAAAACATTGAGTTAGCAGAGCCAGGAATGTTAATAGAATTATAAAAGCTGATAGAATGAATGTTCTTTGCACGGACTGCCATTTTTGAGACAGTATGAAAATACATTATTTAGCAGCCAGTTGACGGTATTTTACCGGCGACTGGCTTTTTTTACAATCGGGGCATACATAGGTGCTTGCGCATTTCTTGTGGTAGATTGTTGGAAGATTGGTTGTTACCTTTTTGAATTAAAGCATTTTTGTATTATCGTTTTTTTCTGTTCTTGGATTTTGTACTTTAGGTTTAATATGTTGCTTGGCGATATCAGGATTCATTTGTATCGTTGCAGCATCTAAATTATTATTCATTGCACCTTGATTATTGAACTGTTTTTCATTTTTCGGGCTTACATCATGTTTCAAGCTATTTTCCTCCAATTTGATTCGACCTATGCCTTATTTTGCTCTGTAAAATATATATAATGTATAGTTTAGGCAGAAACATTTTCAACTTGGTACTCAAGTGTAAAAAGTGGTAAATTTTACATAATAGAAGGGAAGGGGAGGAATGGCATTAGGACATTATTAGAGTTAGTACGAATTATTATCATATTTTTTATCATCGGTGGCATTTTAGGTTATTTTCTAGAATTTGATTATGTTGAAATGGGCATTGATACTGAAAAATATGGTTGGTTGTTCTTTTTTGCTATTTTTCTTCTGATTTTCGTGCTTTATCGAAATAAATTGCAATTTAGCGGATGGTATAAAGGAGCAGGTAGGAGAAAGTTGCCAAAAACAGTGTCTCAAATTCTTTTATTTAGTGCAGTTTTTCTCTTAATATTACCGGCAATTCCTTTGAAGTATTCAACGATTGACATAACATCAACCATAGAACGACCTAGACGGTCTAATTTATGAACAACTACTAAATCACCAGTTACAAGACGGTCCTTAAGTCTATTCCATTCCGTGCGATTTTTAGCGTCTTTCCCACTCATTTTTTCCGAATAGATATTTTTAGGATCTACACCTGCTTTAGTTAGTGCCTCCACCTGCAATCCTAAATCTTGTTGAACTATGCTTACTCTCGCATATCCATAAGTTGTCCCTGTTGTAATTTCGCTTGTCATGTTTAAAATACCGCCTTTAAAGTTCTTCGTTTATTTAACCAATATAACATTATATCAAATGTCAAAGAATTTTAAGTGTGTAAAATTTTACATATAAAACTGTGTTCATCATTAAAAAGGTTTTATCAAGATAAAACGTGGGTTTGAAGAGTGGCTGTTAAATCGAGATCAGAAAGTATACTACTATGAATGGTTGGTTCTCTTCTGATTATAGTAGCTTTTTTTATTATTTTTATAGGTGAGCGATGATATTAAGGCGACCTGCAAAGTCGGTTTTCACCGATCTATTGGGTCACCTTAGTTTTATCTGCTGACGATAGGATAAGGGGCTATACTTATATTTCAACTTAAATACTTTAGAGAAATAATTCGCGTCATTAAAACCAGTGGTAGATGCGATTTCACTGACGGATAGGTTCGTTTCTAATAAAAGCTGACTTGCATGGGAAAGCCGTTTTTTATTGACATACTGTTTAAAGGTAATGCCTTTTGTTTTTGAAAAAAGCATACTTAAATAGCTGGGGCTAATGTCTAAGAACTCTGCCATTGTTTCTAGATTTAACTTGTTATCTGTATAGTAAACATCGATATAGTCTAGAGCGGCATTCACGTAGTCAAACTGACCTTTTTCTTTTTGCAGAACGGCTTGGTTCATCACATCCTGGCAGAAGAGGACGAATTCTTGGATAATTGTGTAGAGCACAGGGTGATTTAAAATAATATCAAATAGACGATTGTATTTTTGCTCCAAATCTATCTTCTTTTCCATCTGGTATTTCAATATGAAACGCCTTACTTGAGCGAGTATGCTTGTTAAATGGATGCGAATGGAATCTGGCTGATAATACGTATCTATCGAGGAAATGTTATATAAAAATTGTTTAATCATTTGCACATCATTTTGCTCGAGGCTATTGATCCAAAGGCGCTGCTGTTCAATCGTTAAAAAAGGATCAAAATTTGTATAGGTAGGATGTTGACTTACTAAAAAAATCTGAGAGAAACCGTTTTGGAATCGTAAATTTAATGCTTCTCTCAATGCGCTATACATCGCTTTAACGGATTGATTCGGCAAATCATAGATGGCGATATTTAAATTTGCGTTGTACGTATTTGCCCATTCTCGAATGATTGATTTTGCTTTTTTTAATAGCTCCTCCATCGACTCATCATTGGAAAACCCCACTATTCTCTTTGATAATGCATAGAACGTAAAGTGCTTTTGTGATTGCAACCAATGAAAAAGTAACTCATTTTGCTCCAAATACTCTGTTTCAATCATTAGGCAGAAATTAAATTCCTCTAATTGTATAGAGGTGGTTTCCTCTAAAAATAACGCTCGGTACACCGAATTCTGCTCCCCAAGTGGAAGCATTTTTCCACTTTCGTTTAAAACCTGCCTCGTTGCATATGTTAGGTATTGCTTTAACAAATCTAAATCAAGCGGTTTAACGAGTAGTGTAAGCGCACGTAATGAGAGTGATTCAAGTGCATTTTTGAATAGCGGCTCGGCTGTCATGGTGATGAGATGATGAGAATGAAGTGTTAGAACCTTCTTCAATTCATTTGCCTCATCCTGAGCTAGTAACTCAATCTCCAGTAAAATAATTTCTGGATTCTCTTTTTCTATCCACTTTACAGCCTCAGCAATAGTTCCTGCCTGAAAAACAAATAAAATGTCTAATTGATATCTTTTGATAAACCAGTGAATACCCGTTCGTTCGGTTTGGTCACGATCGATTATTAATAGCTTCATATTGTTCCACACCTGTCTTTTATTTCGATTTATTAAATTTGGACAATTAATTAAATATATTTACTTATATTAATTAATATAATTCCATGCTATATAAAGAAATTCCTCTTTTTTATAACTTTAATCCATATACTTATTATTTTTAGAATTTTACAATTATAAAAAGGGAGTGATGGATATGGAAAACGTAATACAGAATATTAAAGCACCAACTGGAAGTCAGTTATCTTGTAAGGGATGGACTCAAGAGGCGGCAATGCGAATGCTTATGAACAACTTGGATCCAGAAGTAGCAGAAAATCCGGATGAGCTTGTTGTATACGGAGGTATTGGGAAGGTAGCACGTAATTGGGAGAGCTACGCACAAATTATTGAGTCATTGAAAACGTTGGAAAATGATGAAACATTAATAGTGCAATCAGGTAAACCTGTCGCAGTATTCCGCACATATGAGCATTCACCAAGGGTATTAATTGCAAACTCAAATTTAGTTCCTGCATGGGCAAACTGGGAGCATTTTTATGAATTAGAAGATAAGGATTTAATGATGTATGGACAGATGACCGCTGGTAGCTGGATTTACATCGGTGCTCAAGGTATATTACAAGGTACTTATTTGAGCTTTGTAGAAGCTGGCAAGAAAGTGTTTGGCAATGCAGATTTACGTGGAAAATTGATATTGACTGGCGGTATGGGAGGCATGAGTGGTGCTCAACCATTGGCAGGAAAAATGGCTGGGGCAGTTATTCTAGTAGTAGAAGTAGACAAAAAACGTATTGAACGGAAGATAAAAGAAGGTTATTGTGATTATTTAGTGGAAGATTTAGACGAAGCATTAGAGTTGGCAAAGGCGCTCCAGAATAAGAAAGAACCCGCATCTATTGGACTTGTTGGAAACTGTGCAGATGTGTACCGAGAAATTTATGAACGAGGCATTATACCAGATTTCGTAACGGATCAAACAAGTGCACATGATCCATTAAACGGATATATACCAAATCATATGTCCCTTGCAGAAGCACTGCAATTACGCAAAGATAATCCGAAATTATATGAACAAAAGTCTAAACAAGCAATGGCAGACCATGTGCAAGCAATGCTTGATTTCCAAACATCAGGTGCAGAGGTATTTGACTATGGAAACAACATCCGTAAATATGCGCAAGAAATGGGCGTTAAAAATGCTTTTGATTTCCCTGGATTTGTGCCTGCTTATATACGTCCATTATTCTGCGAAGGAAAAGGACCATTCCGTTGGGCTGCACTATCAGGTGATCCAGAAGATATTTATAAAACAGATGCACTGGCAAAAGAAATGTTTGCGGATGATGAAGGGTTAGTGAACTGGATTGATATGGCGCAAAAAATGGTGAAGTGGCAAGGGCTTCCTGCGCGTATTTGTTGGCTTGGATATGGTAATCGTCACCGTTTTGCTTTAAAAGTAAACGAAATGGTCTCTTCAGGTGAACTAAAAGCACCAATTGTTTTTGGGCGTGATCATTTAGACTCTGGCTCTGTTGCATCTCCTAATCGTGAAACGGAAGGGATGAAGGATGGTTCGGATGCCGTTTCTGATTGGCCAATTTTAAATGCATTAGTGAATACAGCAGGTGGTGCGAGCTGGGTAAGCGTGCATCATGGTGGCGGTGTAGGTATGGGCTACTCCCAACATGCTGGTCAAGTACTCGTCGCTGATGGGACAGAAATGGCTGCAGAAAAAATTAATCGGGTATTAATATCAGATCCTGGTATGGGCATTGTGCGTCATGCAGATGCAGGCTATGATATCGCGATTAAAACGGCACAGGAAAAGAATGTTCAGATGCCAATGTTAAAAACAAAAGGATGATGAACCATGACATTACTTATAACAAATGCAAATCAAGTAATTACATTAAAATCTACTAGTCAAACTGCAAGAACAGGAAAAGAAATGAGCGAGCTCCATATTATCGAAAACGGTTGTGTATTAATTGAAGGAGATCGAATTGTTGCGGTAGGCTCGAAAGAAACTCTTCAAGACCAACATGCAGATTTGATAGCACATGCAGAAGTTATTGATGCTACCGGAAAAGTGGTTATGCCAGGCTTAGTCGATGCGCACACACATTTAGTGTTTGGTGGTACTCGTGAAAATGAATTTCAAATGCGCTTAAATGGTGCAACCTATATGGATATTATGAATGCGGGAGGTGGCATTCACGCAACGACGAAAAAAACGCGTGAATCATCATTTGAGCATTTATATGAAAAGACATATGAGCATCTCAACGATTTCCTAAGACACGGTATAACAACAGTTGAAGCGAAAAGTGGCTACGGTTTAGATTGGGAGACCGAAGAAAAACAGCTACAAGTTGCGAAAAAATTGCAAGAAAATCATGTCATTGATGTGGTAAGTACATTTATGGGAGCTCATGCCATCCCATCTGAATATAAAGAAAATCCGGATGCATATGTGGACTTAATAATTAATGAAATGATTCCAAAAGTGGTAGAAGGAAAGCTTGCAGAATTCAATGATGTTTTTTGTGAAAAGGGTGTTTTCACTCCAGAACAATCACGCAAAATTTTATTGGCTGGTAAAGAGCATGGCTTAATCCCTAAAATTCATGCAGATGAAATTGAACCGTATGAAGGAGCAGAGTTAGCCGCAGAGGTGGGGGCTATTTCTGCGGAGCATTTATTAGTCGCATCTGATCAAGGGATACGTGACATGGCGAAGGCTGGAACTGTTGCAGTTTTATTACCTGGAACTGCATTCTTCTTAAAAGCCGCATCTGCAAGAGGACGTTTGATGGTGGACGAAGGGGTGCCCGTCGCGATTTCTACAGACTTTAATCCAGGCTCATCACCAACGATTTCATTGCCATTCATTATGAACCTAGCTTGTATGAACATGGGAATGACGATGGAGGAAGTGCTGACTGCCACAACGATTAACGCCGCATACGCGATTAATCGTGGACAGGAAATTGGTTCACTTGAGGCTGGAAAGAAGGCAGATGTGCTTATTTTGAATGTAGCAAACTATCAGCAACTGCAATATTTCTACGGCATGAATCACACCCAGACAGTTATAAAAAATGGCGAAGTTGTAGTGGATAATGGAGTAATTATTGATCTTAAATAGAAGTAATTCCGGATAGAATGATTTATGACCGTATAAATAGAAATGTGACCTTCCATTTTAGAAGAAAGTAAATAAAATGCAGACCAATAAAACACCTGTAAGCGAGAGAAAACTCAGCTTACAGGTGTTTTTTTAATTGCATAGAGTGAATCCGAATAGAAAAATGAAGACAAAAAATCGAGGATATTTTTACAAATTCAAAGCATAATATCAATCAACTTTTCTTTACTCCAAGATAAATTATCAGAAAAAATGTTTGCTTTATGTATTTTTGGGGCAATACATAAATGGTGATTACTGATAACTTGTCATGGAGGGATTCACTTTGAAAATGAAAGTCATATTATTTACAGTAGTATTTATTTTTTCGTTTATTTCGGTAACGTATGCAGCAGAACCCATAGGTACTTTAACGAATGAGACTAAATCTAGTATAGAACGTTTCGACATAATGAAGGAGCATTTTGAAAATGCTTATGATAGGCAAGGAGCTTCAGAAGAATTACTTGAGCCAAAGGTATACATAGTGGAAGAAGGAGACAGTCTTTACGAGATTGCTATCGAACATAATGTGCCGTTAGATTCTCTGAAGGAATGGAATAATCTCACGGATCATACAATTCACCCGAAGGAAGAGCTCCTTGTAAGTAATGATCAACTAGCGAATTTTACAGAGCCTGCTTTAGCAGAGGGTGAAATGATTGTCACAGCAACGGCTTATACAGCATACTGTTACGGCTGTTCAGGCACAACCGCTTATGGGATCGATCTACGTGCCAACCCGGAAGAGAAAGTAATTGCTGTAGATCCAAGTGTTATTCCACTTGGCACAAAGGTGTGGGTAGAAGGCTACGGTGAGGCGATTGCTGGTGATACAGGTGGGGCAATTAAAGGAAATCGAATTGACGTTTTCATTCCATCCTACGACCATGCAATCGAATGGGGAGTAAAAGAGATTAAGCTTAAAATTATTGATTGATAGCGCATAGTTGAATGCGATAATGATTCTGTATATAATGAGCTTATACACATACAATAAAAAAGACTGGATACGCGAATATCCAGTCCTACAACTGCAAACCGCAGAAAAGAGCGGTTGGTCCGGTTGAACGCTGAAATAATCGTCCGCGCCTTACCAGTGGGGGACGGTTATTTCTTTTTTACAAAGAAAATAATCAGTGACACAACGATTGAAAAAGCTGCTATGAGTACAGCACTAAGCTGTATTAACAAACTGATTGTTTCGTATAACGTCAATGGCATCACCTCCTTCTAAAGGAAGTGACCAACCGCCCACCCTGCTTTGCAATTGTTAATGTATTATACCATAATCACAACGATTGTTTAGAACTACAAACCAGGTCAGAAACCATTATTGGTGTCTAACCTGGTTTTTTGTTACTTAAATTTGTTAAGGAAATTGCTTTAAAACACAGGGTTTATTTAATTAAATTAAGTGATTAAATGTTTTTTATTTAAAGGTTATCGGAATTGCTTTAAGTAATTTATTATTTTTAAGTGAATAGTTATAATTACTTAAAAGGGGTTGGGATGATGGATATAATCGATGGGAAGATTTTAGAGGCTTTAAAGCAAAATGGACGATCTACTGCATCTGATATTAGTAAGCAAGTAAATCTTTCTGTACCTGCTGTATCAGAAAGAATTAGAAAGCTGGAAGAGGCAAATATTATTGAACAATATACGATTAAAATTAATCGTGAGAAGATGGGGTTTAAATTACTCGCAGTTATTTTTGTGAATATTGACCATGCAACTAATATTCAACATTTCAGGGATGCGATTATTCAATTCCCCGAGGTGATAGAGTGTCACCATATGGCAGGCGAGTACGATTACATGCTAAAGGTTCTGATTGAAAATACTTCTAAATTAGAGTTTTTTCTAAATGAGCAATTAAAAACCATTCTAGGGGTTCAGAAATCCAATACATTAATTGTCTTATCTACTTTGAAAGAAATAATGAATAGGTGAATGGGATGATGATTTGGAAAGGATTTCGCTTTGGACTTTTTTTGCAAATAGCTGTCGGTCCTGTGTGTATTTTTATCTTTCAGACGGCTGCTACTTCAGGTTTTTTTATAGCGGAAATAGGTGTATTAGGTGTAACAATTGTGGATATTTTTTATATACTTGCAGCTATTTTTGGAATTGGAACACTACTTAACAAATATAAAAAGCTAAAGAGTATCATTCATTATTTTGGCGCAGCTGTGCTCATTATTTTTGGTATAAGTAATATCATTGGATTTTTTTATAGTTCTCCGATTGTAAGCATGGATCAAAGTGCAGGGAATACTCTTTGGAAAGCACTCCTACTAACTCTTTCAAATCCACTAACTATTTTATTTTGGGCAGGTGTTTTTTCTACGAAAATAGGGGAGGAAAATATAAAGCAAAAGGATTTATATTCTTTTGGTTTTGGAGCGGTATTGTCTGCTTTTATATTTTTAACGATTATCTCCATGTTAGGGACTTATTTAACGATACTATTAGAACCGAAAATGATTATGGGTTTAAACTTATTAGTTGGTATTGTGCTTTTGTTATTCGGGGTGAAAAATCTAGTTAAACATCGCAGAAATAACGTAAATCCAGGTCAACAAGTATGACCTGGATTTTTTTGTTTGAAGAATTAAGCGTTATTTGTAGTTGCCATAGCTTGGCTTATTTTTTCCGACGTTTCTTGTAGTAGTGGTAAGAATTCATCTCGAAGCACATCTTTGGAAATGCGGCCAGCGTGAACGGAGCAGTTGACAGCGGCGATCACTTCACCGTGCAAGTTTCGAATTGGGACTGCAATAGAACGAAGGCCCTCTTCTAATTGTTGATCGACACCTCCCCAATTATTTTTACGAACTTCTTTTAAAACTTCTAGTAACTGTACCTTGTGTTGAATGGTATTGTTTGTGAATTTAGTAAATTCATTTGAAGCAAAGTAGTTCTCCAATTTTTCTTCCGGCAGGTAGGCAAGTAAAACATGACCCATTGAAGTTGCGTATGCTGGCAGCCTTGTTCCTACATCTATGTTAATAGACATGATTCTTTTTGAAGAAACACGAGCTACATATAAAATATCTGTGCCATCGAGAATTGAAACGGAACAGGATTCTCCTGTTTTATTAACAAAGTCTCTCATGAATGGATGTGCGATACTCCATATGTTATTGGATGAAAGATAGGCATGGCCAAGAGTAAGCGTGCGAGCTGTTAAGGAAAAAAAACCATTTGTTGATTCAGCAAAGCCTAGGTGTTCCAGTGTTAGTAGGATTCTCCGGGCAGTGGGTCTACTTAGACCAGTAATTTTAGCTACATTACTAACCGTTAGCGATTGGTTTTTCTGAGTAAATGCTTGAATCACTTGAAGGCCACGATCTAAAGATTGTATATAGTCTCCAGATTGTTTAAAAGCATCTAATTTTTCTATAGGCAAAAATATGACCCCCTGTATTATTGTTACATGTACGAATAGAATAACATCGTACGTATAACGTGAAATATTAAAATTAAAAATGCAAGTACTTAATTATTATGAATGCGGTTACATTTCCCATTTTATCAGAATATTGAAGGTAATACCGAAGGAATTTAATCTAAATTTAGAACATAGATATGGAGCTTGTGAGTTGTATAATTACCGCTGGAGGTTAAGTCTAGGGATTACAGAGGAAGTTGCTATCGCAACAATAGTAGAAAATATGCAAGATTAATTTGTTTATGGTATTTGAATTCTTCGAAATTAAGTATGATGTAGATTACTAAATGGAAGCCACTTTTCAAAACAGATTTTAGTTGTTTTGAAGGGTGGTTTCTTTGTGTTTTATTAGAATGTATGGTTTTCAGAGATTTTGGGCAATACTGAGTTCAAATTTAGAGTAATTGAAAGATTACTTGTTAGGAGGAACTAGTATTGAAAGTTAGAAGTATATTGTTGGTACTGTTATTCGTATTTACGACGAATTCTGTCACGCATGCATCTGAGCTTTTTGTTGTCGCCACTAATGACGCAGAATTATCGATCTCTCCTGATCTAATAGAAGAGAGATCAATCATAGAAGAGACATTTGACGTACATTTCCAGGATGCATTAAATCTTTGGGCAGAATTAGAGGTGGAACCTGAGCCTCAAACGTATACCGTTGTGAAGGGGGATAACTTGTATAGGATTGCTGAGGCGCACAATATATCCTTGGCAGCTCTTATCAGTTGGAATGGTCTTACGACTGATTTAATTCATCCTGATGATGTACTAATCGTAAGCGGTGATGAGGAGGACGTGGTAGAGCTCGCTCAGTTGGAGCCAGTGAAACGTGTTGCATCATCGTCCAATGTGGAAAATTCAACGATCGAGGCCTCTCAACCAGTTGTTTCAGCCCCTCCTGCAGAGGAGGGGACTGAGATGATTGTTACAGCGACAGCCTATACAGCATACTGCGAAGGTTGTTCTGGAACGACCGCTTATGGAATTGACTTACGTGCAAATCCCGATCAAAAGGTAATTGCAGTAGATCCTCGAATCATTCCACTTGGTTCAAAAGTTTGGGTGGAAGGCTATGGAGAAGCAATTGCTGGTGATACTGGTGGTGCTATTAAAGGGAATAAAATCGATGTATTTATTCCAACATATGAGAGTGCTATGCAGTGGGGAGTTAAAAAGGTAAAGATCAAAGTAATCAATTAACAAAGTGCCTGTGGGATAAACGATTGTTTATTTCACGGGCTTTTTTGTATGTAAAATACGGCTGTCCATATGTTTAACTCGAACTTTTATCAATATAAAGCTTGAGAAGATGTTTATAATGATGCATAATGATAAAATTAATATATTGAATATAGGAGTTGTACACCATGTCCATGGAAGTAAAAGTTAAAGGAAAAATAAATAAGCAACTTGATAATAGAGGTCGCTTGTTAGTAAAATGTCCAGATAAGCCAGGGATTGTATCTGTTCTGTCGACATTTTTGCATAATCATGATTCAAATATTATTGAATCAAGTCAGTACTCCAGTGACCCAGAAAATGGCACATTTTTTATTCGTATCGAGTATCACAGCGATCATTTAACTGAAAAGTCTGCGAATATGGAGAAGGATTTTGAAGAAATAGCCGCTAGCCATTCCATGGACTATGAATTTGCTTATCCAAATGAGCGGAAGCGTTCTGCTATATTTGTTTCAAAAGAGCCCCACTGTTTGATGGAGCTTTTATGGGAATGGCAAAATGGTGATTTAGATACGGACATAGTGATTGTTATTAGTAATCACGAGGATGCTCGTCCTTTTGTGGAAGCATTAGGAATTCCATATCATTACATTCCTGCGAACAAAGATATTCGAAAACAAGTAGAAGAAGAGCAAATCCGTCTTATGAAAGAATACAATGTGGATCTATTAATCCTTGCGCGCTATATGCAAATATTGACGCCTGATTTTGTGCGCCACTTTGAAAATAGAATTATCAATATTCACCATTCCTTCTTACCAGCATTTATCGGAGCTGGCCCATATGAACGTGCTTTTGAGCGTGGTGTGAAGCTAATTGGTGCTACTTCTCATTATGTAACGAATAATCTGGATGAAGGTCCAATTATTGAACAGGATGTAGAACGAGTAGACCACCGAGACGATGTGACGGATTTAAAGAAAATTGGTCGCAAAATCGAACGTCGAGTTCTCGCAAAAGCAGTAAAATGGCATTTAGAAAATAGAATCATCGTACAAGATAATAAAACCATTGTGTTTCATTAAGTAAACTGTTTTGACACAAATATGTGAGATATGTAATAGATGGAAATGCTCATATAGGTTGAATGGGTTTGAGATTCTGTATATAATAAAAGTAGAAACATATAATATAAAGACTGGATACGCGAATATCCAGCCCTGCAACCGCAAACCGCAGAAAGAGCGGCTGGTCCGAGGTCAGAAATAACCGTCAAACCTTTGCTGAGGGACGGTTATTTCTTTTTTACAAAGAAAATAATCAATGTCACAACGATGGAGAAGGCTGCTAACATTACAGCGCTTAACTGTATTAACAAGCTTGTCATCTGATATGTTGTCATTGGTATCACCTCCCTAGAAGGAAGTGACCTACCGCCCACTCTGCCTATGCAATTGCATTTTTATTATAACATAAATACGAATGAGTGTTCTATTTTTTAGTAGAATTTCGATTTTTATTGTATAAATAGCTTGTTTATTAAATGGCTCTTTGCGAAAATGCAAAGAGTCATTTTTATTTTGAGTGAATCTCATAGAAGTAAACTACATAATGTGAGAAATGGTTGCTCTTGGGTTAAAATTGGTTGCTCTATGGAGAGAGTTGGTCGCGGTTCGGATACAATTGGTTGCTTATGCATGCGATTTGGTCTCGCTTAGACATTTTTTGTCTTTTATTAGATAAGAAATACATAGTTTTATTGAAAGTTACTTAATGGTGTGAAAGAAATATATTCCAATTAATGAATCTTATGTGTCATTACACTCGTATAACTAATACAGATTCTTGTTCTATTAGAGTGATGTCTTACTAATTAATTTATATGTAGGAGTGATTATATGATATGGATAAGCTTGATATTTATTTTATTGATAGTTTTTGCTTTAATATCAGTAGTTAAGACAATTTTGAGAAAAGTATTCAATATAGAAAAAGAAAAGAAAGAATTCTTTTCTTACAACCATATAAATGAATTGCATAGAAAAATTGATTGGGTTATAAGAATAGCTGTATTTATTGCAACGATTTCGGCCACATTCTATATGTTAAATGAGGATTTTTCAATAAACCTTTTACTATTTATATACTTTTTCAATGTAGTGATTGAATATGGGGTAAGTGCGTTTTTTCAATGGAAGTATTTGGATGGATCTAAACGATATATTCTTACTATTAGCGAAGGGGTTATCTTAGCGCTGGTGATAGCTATAGTAATCGATTTTGATTTACTTAGTTATGTATAACTTCTTAGTTTGAGAAATGGTTGCTGTTATGCGGGAAATGGTCTCGGTTCTAAGCTAGTTAGTCTCGGTAATAAAGAGATTTGTTCATTGGATAAAAATAACATAACCTTTGCTGTAGATGAGCTGTTTCAACTGTAGATAACTTGATATTATGAGAAATGGTCTCGATTCCAGTTGAGTTGGTCTCGTAATTAGCTTAATTGGTCTCGGTTAACAATTAATTGGTCTCGCTTAGTAACCGTTTAGTCTCGAAGTGCCATTAATTGTAAACAAAAACACGCCCCTTTCAAATAGAAGGGGCGTGTTTTTTTAAATTTCGATTGGCTTCTTCGCTCGGATATCGCCGAGGAAAAACTTGCCGTATGGAATCATTTTTTGAATGGCGATGGAAATTAAAATTGGTATGACTAGTCCCAGTGTAGTGAATCCGATTATTCCATATTGGAAATAGTCATTCAAAATAATATCCGTTAATATATGCAAATACATAATTGAAATAGAGTGTTTTTCAATATTGGCTAGCCAATTTAAAGGTACTATTTTTGTGAGTCTTTGGAAAAGAGCAAGAATCACAATAATAAAAGCTATGGGAATCACTAAGTCTAATACTAGGTGATCATATCTTAAAAACTTCATACTTAAATGGTAGTCAATTAAACCAACTCTGTCTGCAAAGACTGCGCCAATTGCCACAACGCCTGCTCCGATGAGCCAAGGGAGTGTGATGTTCATCCAGACAGATTTTGCATAATAGCCAAGGGCAAAGTAAACAATAGCCATTAACACAACATCCAAATTCCAAAGCATTGGAATTGTTTGAGAAGCTTCGTCTGGTGCTCCGCTAATTACACGCATTGCGAAGATACTTTCTAAATGTGCTACAAGGTAACATGTTGCTAGTAAAACTATTTGTTTTACACGGCTTAAATGTTTTGTCATCCAAATGAATAGCAAATAAGTGAAAAATAAAGTAGTTACAAACCAGAAAACGCCATAAGCTCCACGAGCGAATCGGCCTCCTATAACTAATGTAGATAAATCTTGTAAATACCAAGATAAATCGAAGTTTCCTAACGATAGCTCCATTCCATAACGAATTCCAGTAATAATCATTAGGAAGAATAAATAAGGGACCATCAATTGTAAAAATCTCTTTTTAACCGTTTTATTGGAGCTTTCATCTTCTGAGATTTCTTTAAAAAATAGTCCGCTTAATAAGAAAAATGCTGGCATGTGGAACCAGTATATATATTTTGCAAGTGGGAAATCTAATTCTCCAGGATAATGACCGATCACAACTAAAATCATTAAAAATCCTTTTGTCACATCTACCCATGTTAATCTCTTTTTAGACATATTACATCCTCCAAGCTTTGATCTCCATGTTTATTTATCCATTATACGGTGAATATAAACGTATATTGTGTTTCAATTATATTACAATAACGTAGAAAGGAGCCTGTAAAATGTTGGATGTTGTATGTTTTGGGGATAGTATCACCGCTAGAAAAGAAGGATATCCTTCCCCTATATTGACTCACAAACTAGCTTCTAAGCTCAAAAACTATCGATTCATCAACGCTGGTATTTCCGGAAATACGACTGCACAAGCGATGGAACGATTTGAAAAAGACGTACTTGCTAAAAAGCCTGATATAGTGACCATATTGTTTGGCGCCAATGATTCTTCCATACATAAGTTTGTGGAGCTGGATACATTTAAGCAAAATATAAAAGAATTCACAAAGAGAATTGGAGCAGAAAAAACGATTTTAATAACCCCTGCACCAGTAGACGAAGCTCTTCAACCAAATCGATCCAATGAACGATTAAAGCAATATGCTCAAGCGGTAAAGGAAGTAGCAGAAGAAACAGGGAGTCATACGATTGATTTTTTCACTGTACTTTATTTGAAACCGAACTACAAAGAGCTATTAATAGGAGAAAAGAATGACGGTCTTCATTTTGGTGAAGCAGGATATGAAATCTTATCAGATTTGATTGTTCAGAAGCTAGAGGAGATGAATGAAAGCAATCAATCGCCAGGATTTTTGCGGAGACTATTTCAAAGATTGTTCGATTAATAAGATGCTTCCCTTTTTTCAGTTTGTATTTTTTCATTAGGTATTGGAAAAGATAGGACTGAGTATGTGAAAAAGGAGTGGAAGGCATGTTACAGTTACAGACGGATCTAGAAGGTAAGAAGGCGTATTTTGGTGATTTGAAGAGTCGCATTCAAAGTCTCGGTTATTCAATCGGTGGAAATTGGGACTATCATAAAGGAAGCTTCGACAATGTTTTACATCGAGATGGTGGAGAGACGATTTATTTGCGACTACCTTTTGAGGTTTTAGAGGGTGATCTTGATCACCATGAAGCGTATATCCGTTTTCAAACGCCATATGTTATTAAACATGTGGTGAATATGGGATTGGATACAGACCAGAATTCCTTGCTGACGACCTCGGGTTTTGATCAATTTCAAGATCCGGTAGACAAAGATGGTCACATTGAGAATAAAAACAGGTGGGCACACGCTGGTGAGCAGGCTGTACAACAAGTTGTACAATATTTAAATTAAATAATATAGACCATTTCGCTATTTAGTGAAATGGTCTTTTTAATTCCAACAATTCACCTAAAGGAGTGCATACTTACATTCCGGCGCATATTTCTTTATAATAGAAGTCAAATAGTTATGTACTGGAAAGGACAGCGGCCGAAATGATTTTTGAACGGATAATTAATTCGGAGCAAGAAACAGAGGAACTTGCAAAGCAGCTTGCTGCTCTCTTAAAACCGGCAGATGTGCTCACGTTAGAGGGAGATTTAGGAGCAGGCAAAACAACCTTTACGAAAAGTGTTGCCAAAGGACTTGGCATTACGCGGAATGTGAATAGTCCAACGTTTACAATATTGAAGCAATACGAGGGTCGACTACCTTTGAATCATTTGGATGTCTACCGATTGGCAGATAGTGATGAGGATTTAGGTTGGGACGAGTTGTTTTACGGAGATGCGGTAAGTATTATCGAGTGGGCCCATTTAATAGAAACTGATTTGCCGCCAGAGCGTTTGGCTATTGAAATACTACAACTGGAAGATGAACAGCGAAAGTTTGCTTTTACTCCGTTTGGAAAACGTTATGAACAATTATGCGAGGAGCTTTTTGAATGATTTGGTTAGGAATAGATACATCACATACGCCGCTTGGGGTTGCTGTAGTAAAGGACGATCAAGTGCTTGCAGAGTATAAGTCGTCCCTTAAAATTACGCACTCAATCGGAACGATGCCAGCAATAGAAGAGTTATTGAAAAAGGCAGATATTAAGCCGAATGAAATAGATGCAATTGCTGTTGCGAATGGTCCAGGTTCTTACACAGGTGTGCGTATCGGAGTAACGATTGGAAAGACGCTTGCATGGACGCTGAATATCCCGATTGTTTCTGTATCGAGTTTACAAGTGTTAGCGGGCAATGTTCCGTTCTTTTCAGGAGTCGTTTGTTCCATTATGGATGCAAGACGCGGTAATGTGTTTGCAGGAATTTATATGAATGAAGAAGTGGTGAAGGAAGCGCATATGTCGCTAACAGAGCTACTTCAAACATTGGATGAAATGGGGCAACCGGTTTTATTTGTCGGAATGGATGTTTCGATTCATTGGGAGCAAATTAAAGAAGTACTTGGGGACAAAGTGCAACGGGTGAATGCAGCGTTTAATCTGCCGAGTGCAGCTGTATTAATTGAACTTGCTAAAAAGCAAGAAGCATCTGATGTGCATACGACTGTACCAGAGTATTTACGTGTAACAGAAGCTGAAGCTAATTGGATGAAAGAGCAGAAGAAAAATGGAAATTAATTATCGAAGAATGACTATAGAGGATATCGATCAAGTCTTACGTATAGAGCAAGAAGCCTTCACACTTCCTTGGACAAGAGAAGCGTTTGAACATGAAATGACGACAAATTTGTACTCCTATTATATTTTGGCAGAGACAGAAGAAAAAGAAATTGTTGGCTATTGCGGAATGTGGATTGTAATGGATGAAAGTCATATTACAAATGTAGCGGTAACTGAAAAGATGAGAGGTCTGAAAATTGGAGAGGGCCTCATGCGCGAAGCCATTCGAGTAGTGCTCGAGCAGGAAGTTGTTCTTATGACATTGGAAGTACGTGTATCAAATGATGTTGCCAAAAAATTATATTACAAATTAGGTTTCCAAGACGGCGGAATACGAAAAAATTATTATACAGATACGCAAGAGGATGCTCTTGTGATGTGGGTGGAATTTAAATGACAAAAGACCAATTTATTTTAGGAATTGAAACGAGCTGTGATGAAACAGCTGCGTCTATAGTGAAGAATGGTAAGGAAATTATTTCGAATGTGGTCGCTTCTCAAATAGAGAGCCATAAACGTTTTGGTGGGGTAGTTCCAGAAATTGCTTCCAGACATCATGTGGAACAAATCACGATAGTCGTGGAAGAAGCGTTAAAGCAGGCGAACATGACACCGAAGGAATTGGATGCAGTAGCAGTAACGGAAGGTCCAGGATTAGTAGGTGCACTTTTAATCGGAATAAATGCAGCAAAAGCTTTTGCCTTTGCAAATGGACTTCCACTTGTGGGCGTTCATCATATCGCTGGCCATATTTATGCCAACGCGCTCGTTCAGCCGATGGAATTTCCGCTTCTCGCATTAGTTGTATCAGGTGGACATACCGAGCTAGTATTAATGAAGGAAGACGGTCAGTTCGAGTTAATTGGTGAAACACGAGACGATGCAGCAGGAGAAGCTTACGATAAGGTTGCTCGTGTTTTGAATCTTCCTTATCCAGGAGGGCCACATATCGATCGACTGGCGACTGAAAGTGACGGGGCAGTGCCGTTTCCAAGAGCTTGGCTAGAAGAAGGATCTTATGATTTCAGCTTTAGTGGATTGAAATCTGCCGTTATCAATTATCAACATAATGCGGAGCAGCGTGGAGAGGAAATCAACCCAAACCATTTAGCAGCAGGATTCCAAGAGAGTGTAATTGAAGTGTTGACTGCAAAAACACTAAGAGCAGCACGTGAGTTTAACGTGAAACAAGTCATTGCAGCGGGTGGAGTAGCAGCGAACAAAGGTCTTCGAAAATCATTGGAAGAAACATTCACTAAAGAAAACATCCCTTTTTATGTCCCACCAATTTCATTGTGCACCGATAATGCAGCAATGATAGCTGCAGCTGGAAACTCTAAGTTTTCGGCAGGTCAACTTGGGGATATGTCGATGAATGGTCGACCAGGGATGGAATTAAATAGTTGGAACTAATTTTCATTTAAGCACATCAGCTAAAGTTCTACTAGCTTTCACCTCGTGTTACGTGCTTTGAAAGCTAGTCTGGAAATACGAAATCCTCTTTTCTTCGACAAGAAAAGAGGATTTTTTTAACAGGTTTATTTCCAGTTGTCAATAGAGAACATTCGTACTTATGCACAATTTGTGGATAAGATGTGTATAAGGTGGTAAATTTCAATATATAGTGTCACATTTATACACTTTCATGTGGAAAACTATCTTTCGAATCTGTGGACAATGTGTATAAGTCTGTTGATATGTTGGTATTGCTTAGTTTTTTATGTGAATAAATTTGTGGAAAAAAATTATTATAATTTTGTACTTGACCAACATATATGGGCATGAATCGACAAATTTTTATGGGAGCTTCATGGAGGTATGCTGATTACTTTTTCTTTATGATATACTGCCAGTGTGGTGGAAGGTCGTAAGTCTCTATATGCTTAAATTCAGTAAGACTAATCCTACTCGGAGTTATAGTAAAAGTTAACTGGTCTTTTCCAACAGGAATGTGTGGACCGACTACAGGAGTAACTTCAATCGTCACTGAAAATATAAACCCACGATAACCATTAGTTCTTTCCATGTTTAAAATTTTTATTTGATACGGATAAACCATCGGGGAAATTAGAAGGGAATCTGAATAATAATTTGTGATCGCCTTATCGATATTTGGAGAGAGTAAGGATAAAAATAAATCCATCATTAGTTCTTCTTTTGACTTTTCTTCTGGTTGATAGTAATTTTGTGCAGGCTCATCAATAGCTGTATTTGACTGAACTAATATGGATGGCGGTAAAAGAAACAGAACAAAAGAAAAGACAAGTAATATTTTTTTCATAATTACGCCACCTTCATCATTATTTTGTTCAGAAAAAGTTAACTTATTTCGTCCAAATATTAGTGAATGGATAAAAAGTTTAAACGCTCGACATGAGCTATACATAAATCAATGTTTTTGGATAAAAATAATTTGATGATAAGGACGTGATTTCAATTATTGCAATTGCCCTTTTTATACTTGCAGGATTAGCTGAAATTGGTGGTGGTTATCTCATATGGCTTTGGTTAAGAGAAGGTAAGCCGTATTATTGGGGTGTTTTAGGAGGTGTGGCATTAGCTTTATATGGAGTAATTGCTACATTTCAAACTTTTCCATCGTTTGGCAGAGTGTATGCTGCTTATGGCGGTGTGTTTATAGTTCTTTCTGTATTATGGGGCTGGGGAATTGATAAGAAAACACCAGATTTTTATGATTGGATAGGTGCAGGTATATGCATAGTTGGTGTGTTAGTCATGCTATTTGCTCCGCGCCATTAAAAAAGGAGTTAAATAACAAGCAATCGGATGGTTTAGTTAAATAATCGGATGGTTATCAGCTATAATCGGATGATTAACCAACATAATCGGATGGTTTCAAGCAAAAATCGGATGGCTCACTAAGAAAATCGGATGGCCACTCAAGATAATCGGGTGGTTCCTCATTTCAAATAAAAAAAATAGTGTAAACCATTTCTCGGTTTACACTACTTATTTCATGAAACGATTTCTTCGAGTTGCTCTTGCAATTCTAACCATTCGTTGGACAAATTATCTTGTTTTTCTTTCCATTCATCTAGTTCTTTTTGCAATTGTTGTACAGCTTCGTGGTCTTGGAAAATTGCAGGGTCACAAAGCTTTTCTTCTATAGAAGCAATCTCTGTATCCACTAACGGAATTTGAGATTCTAGTTCTTCCAGTTGTCTACGGAGTTGGCGTTCTTTTTTCTTCGCTTCTTTATCAATCGTAGAAGTGCTTGCCTTTACGACAACGGCTTTTTCTATTGCTCCTGCGCTCTCAAGAGCCAGCTCTTCTAGTTCGAGTTTCTTTTCTAAATAGTAATCGTAATCTCCCAAAAATAGTGCTGCGTGATCATTCGATAATTCAACCACTTTCGTAGCGATTCTATTAATGAAGTAACGGTCATGTGAGACGAAAAGAATCGTTCCTGGAAAATCGAGCAATGCATTTTCAAGCACTTCTTTACTATCTAAATCTAAATGGTTGGTCGGCTCATCTAGCACTAACGTATTTGCTTTTAACAACATTAGCTTTGCTAGAGCAAGTCTAGCTTTCTCTCCACCAGATAAGGTAGAAACGGTTTTTTGAACATCGTCTCCACTAAATAGAAAACGACCTAACACAGTACGGACATCTTTTTCATTCATAAGTGGCCATTCGTCCCATAATTCAAGAAGTGCTGTTTTATTGCCAGTAAGAGCAGCTTGTTCTTGGTCGTAGTATCCAAATTGGACGTTTGTGCCGTATTGAATTTTACCGCCTGCACTTTCTAGTTGTTTCATAATGGTCTTCAGTAAGGTAGATTTACCGACACCATTTGGTCCGACTAGCGCTATTCTGTCCTGCTTATATACGGAAAAAGAAATATTTTTAGAAACCGATTTGCCAGGATAGCCAACAGAAACTTCTTCGAGTCTAAGTACATCATTTCCACTTGGCCGATCAATCGAAAAGCCGAAAGAAGCTGATTTTTCATCACCATCTGGAGAATCCATCCAGTCTGTCTTCTCAATCACTTTGCGTCTCGATTGAGCCATTTTGGTTGTGGAAGCACGAGCTAAATTTCGATTGACAAAGTCTTCGAGTTTAGCTTTTTCCTCCTGCTGTTTTTCGTACATTTTTTTATCACGTTCGTAATTTTTTGCTTTTTGATCAAGGTAACTACTATAGTTGCCAACATATCTAGTAACATTATGGCGAGATACTTCATAAACAAAGTTTACGACTTGATCTAAGAAATAGCGGTCATGGGACACGATAAGAATTGCGCCACTATAGTTTTTTAAATAGTTTTCCAAAAAGTTCAGTGTTTCAATGTCCAAGTGGTTGGTCGGCTCATCCAATATGAGTAAATCGGGTTTGCTAAGTAGCATTTTAGCCAGTGCCAACCTAGTCTTTTGTCCACCAGATAATGCTTGCACAGGCTTATCATAATCCTCAGGGAAAAACTGCATTCCGTGTAAAATAGAACGGATATCTGATTCGTATCGATAACCGCCTGCTTCTTTAAAAGATAGCTGTAGCTCATCATACGCAGCTGTAACTCGTGCATAGTCATCGGAGTCCTCGTATACAGATGGGTCTGCCATTTGCGTTTCTAAGGAACGAAGCTCTTTTTCTGATTCGATGAGATGATTAAAGATGGACTTCATTTCTTCCCATATAGAAAGTTTTGATTCTAGTCCGGCATGTTGCTCTAAGTATCCTAATCGAATGTTCTTAGGCATAATGATATCGCCGGAATCATACGACATTTCTCCAGCTATTATTTTAAGTAAAGTAGATTTTCCTGCACCGTTTCGACCTACAAGGGCTACCCGATCTCGGTCTTGAACCTCTAACTTTACATTAGTTAATATATCTTCTCCGTTAAAGGATTTTGTTACTTGATTGACTTGTAAAACAATCACGATGATTCGCACCTCAATTCTATCTTAAGTGTAATAGATAGGACTTGTCGTTGCAACGCTGTAGCATTATAATGAGGTAATGTTAAGAACGAAATTGGAGGGTTTTTGATGAAACCTGAACTACCGAGAATTCCTCAAGCAACAACAAAGAGGCTTCCATTATATTATAGATTTTTACAAAGTTTTCATAATGCAGGACATAAAAGAGTATCATCACAAGAGTTAAGTGATGCGATGAAAATAGATTCCGCTACTATTCGAAGAGATTTCTCGCACTTTGGAGCACTTGGCAAAAAAGGTTATGGATACGATGTTGCTAACTTACTCCAGTTTTTTAGAAAAACACTCGATCAAGATGAAGCTGCAAATGTGGCACTTATTGGAGTTGGTAGTTTAGGAACAGCTTTTTTAAAATATAACTTTCAAAAAAACCATAATACCAAAATTGTAGTTGCTTTTGATACAAAAGCACCGATAGAGGGAATGTTGGTAAGTGATATTCCTGTCTTTCATCCGAGCGTCATGGAAGAGAAGCTCGAGGAGCATGGTATCGAGTTGGTTATTTGTACTGTTCCAAGTCGCACGGCACAAGAAGTAGCTGATCGATTAGCAAAAACGAATATTAAAGGGATTCTTAACTTTACCCCTGTCCGATTGACGGTACCTGATACGATTCGGGTCCATACAATCGATTTATCGGTTGAAGTACAAACCCTAATTTATTTAATAAGAAATGAACATAACGAATAAATTGAAAGCCTTCTACCCAATACTGATGGGTCGAAGGCTTTTCTTTATGTCCAGCTCCAGCGCCTAGCCCCTCGAGGTCAAATAACCTTCCCCCAACGAAGTCAAAAAACGACTTCTTAGTGGGAAGAACATTTGCTTGTCAGGGCTGACAGAGGCGCTTGCGCTTTTCTTTATGGCATTTGAGAGTAAGTTTCTAAAAACTTTTGTATAGCTTCTCCGTAAAACTGAAAGAGAACGACGAAACCATTTAATAGCATATGGGAGATGATTGATGCCACTATCCGCTTTGTCTTATGGTAAATAAAAGCGAATATAAACCCAGAAACAGCATATAGTAGGATGTGCGTAAAGTCGAAGTGAATGATTGCAAAGACAATAGCACTGACAGATGCGGCTACGAAGAAATTTGTTTTTGGAAATAAAGAGCCGAAAATTATACGGCGGAAAATTAGTTCCTCTAATATAGGAGCGAAAATAACAATTGAAAAGATTGCCCAAGGAACAGCGTGAGCAATTTCTATAAATTGTGCTGTATTTTCGGATCCCGGTTCAACTCCTAATTTAAGTTCAATAGTAGCTGCAACACCTTGGCCTAGGAATACAAGAAAGAAACCGACGACTCCCCAGCCGATAGTTTGCCCAATAGGTGACTGTTTTCCTTTTAAAGGTCGTAAAAAGTTATTATCTTTTCTAATTAAAAGGAGTGTAACCAGTGTAGCAATCCCCATACTTAGGAACACCCACCATCCAGAAGCAACCAATGGAGGATTTTTTACGTCCATAGACTTAAATAGTATAAGTAGAAGTGGTGCAAAGATTGCTCCAGAAAGCTGCATCACGCAGTAAACAATTAATATATACAAGCCTGTTTTTTGTTGTTTCATACAATTTAGTTCCTTTCTAGATAACAATTCTCTTTTTATTGTAAAGGAAAAAAACAATAAAGGAAAAAGTTAACCTTCTCACTTGCAAAATGTTCTGTGATTAATTATTATTATAAGTGTGTTAGCACTCAAAGAGACAGAGTGCTAATAATATTAAATTCTACTATTTTAGGGAGGTAGTTTCACTTGTTAAGACCATTAGGTGATCGTATCGTAATCGAATTAATCGAAGCTGAAGAAAAAACAGCATCTGGCATCGTACTTCCAGACTCTGCTAAAGAGAAGCCACAAGAAGGAAAAGTTGTTGCTGTAGGTACTGGACGAGTACTTGAAAACGGAACTCGCGTTGAGTTAGACGTGAAAGATGGGGACCGTATCATCTTCTCTAAATATGCAGGAACAGAAGTGAAATATGAAAACAACGAATATTTAATATTACGCGAAAGCGATGTACTAGCTGTAATTGGCTAATAAAAACGAGATTATCATTCAATAATTAGGAGGTTATAAAAACATGGCAAAAGAAATTAAGTTCAGTGAAGACGCTCGTAGTGCAATGCTACGTGGAGTAGATAAACTTGCAGATGCTGTAAAAGTAACACTTGGACCAAAAGGACGTAACGTAGTTCTTGAGAAAAAATTCGGTTCACCACTTATTACAAACGATGGTGTAACAATTGCTAAAGATATCGAACTAGAAGATGCATTTGAAAACATGGGTGCTAAATTAGTTGCTGAAGTTGCATCTAAAACAAATGATATTGCTGGTGATGGTACTACAACTGCTACTGTTTTAGCACAATCTATGATTCGTGAAGGATTGAAAAACGTAACAGCTGGAGCTAATCCTGTAGGTATCCGTAAAGGTATCGACCTAGCAGTTGCAGCAGCAATTACTGAATTAAAAGCAATCTCAAAAGAAATCGAAGGCAAAGAGTCTATCGCTCAAGTTGCTGCTATTTCTTCTGGTGATAATGAAGTAGGCGAATTAATCGCTGAAGCTATGGAACGCGTTGGTAACGATGGTGTTATTACAATCGAAGAATCTAAAGGATTCACTACTGAGCTTGACGTGGTAGAAGGTATGCAATTCGATCGCGGATACACTTCTGCGTATATGGCAACAAATACAGATAAAATGGAAGCAGTGCTTGATAATCCATATATCTTAATTACAGATAAAAAAATCTCTAGCATTCAAGAAATTCTTCCAGTACTTGAGCAAGTAGTACAACAAGGTAAACCTCTATTATTAATCTCTGAAGATATTGAGGGAGAAGCTTTGGCTACTCTAGTTGTTAACAAACTTCGTGGAACATTCAATGCTGTAGCTGTAAAAGCTCCAGGGTTTGGTGACCGTCGTAAAGCAATGCTAGAAGATATCGCTATCCTAACTGGTGCTGAAGTTATTACAGAAGACTTAGGATTAGACTTAAAATCAGCTAACATTTCACAACTTGGACGCGCTTCTAAAGTTGTCGTAACAAAAGACAACACAACGATCGTTGAAGGTAACGGGGAATCAGAGCGCATCGCTAGTCGTGTAGCTCAAATCCGTTCACAATTAGAAGAAACAACTTCTGAGTTTGACAAAGAAAAACTACAAGAACGCCTTGCTAAACTTGCTGGTGGTGTAGCGGTTGTTAAAGTTGGAGCAGCAACAGAAACGGAACTAAAAGAACGCAAACTTCGTATTGAAGATGCTCTAAACGCAACTCGTGCAGCTGTAGAAGAAGGTATCGTATCTGGTGGTGGTACTGCACTAGTGAACGTATACAACAAAGTAGCTGAATTAGCAGAAACAAAAGAAGGCGACGTAGCAACTGGACTAAGAATCGTACTACGTGCATTAGAAGAACCAGTTCGTCAAATCGCTAACAACGCTGGTCTGGAAGGATCAATCGTTGTGGATCGTTTAAAACGCGAAGAAATCGGTACTGGTTTCAACGCAGCAACAGGCGAATGGGTAAACATGATGGATGCTGGTATCGTAGATCCAACAAAAGTAACTCGTTCAGCACTTCAAAACGCTGCATCTGTAGCTTCACTATTCTTAACTACAGAAGCAGTAGTAGCAGACATCCCTGAACCGGCAGCTGGTGGAATGGGAATGCCTGATATGGGTGGAATGGGCGGCATGATGTAACTTCCACAGGATGTGGTGGCTTAGGCATTGCAACAGGATGTTGCGGTTTTTGCCTAAGTTCCTTAATCCAGGATGTTGTTCACTCGGACGTTGTGACGCGATGTCGCGCTTTTAGTCCGAGCTACTCTTCCCATCAACCCCTTGATATATAAGGGGTTGTATGTAAGGTGAATGTGAAATGCTAACATTTTGCTAACATATAGGATTATATTAGAGGCTTCTCATTAGTTGTGCAAACTTTTGGGAAGCTTCTTTTTTCATTTCTTTTGTCACGTGGAGATAGACATTCTTTGTGGTAGGGACGATTATTATTGACTGGATATGCTCGATATATTTAAATAATGTTGTTGTCTTAAGCCGAATGACCATATTACTTATAGTTATTGTTTCATCAGTCTGGGAATTTTTCTAGCTCACTATTAAATCGATGTGTTGGTTATTGTATTATAGATATTAGAACGACTGTCTCAATAAATATTTATAAAATAAAAATTAAGGAGAATTACATGGCCTGGAGCAAATTGAAGCAAAATCTGGAGAGCTTTCTCTGTCCTGCATTATATGGAAGAGTTGAATACCTTGCAACCAGCTACCGTTATTTACCTGATAAAGCAGGACTTTGTTATATTGCGGTAGATAAAAAGAATGTACTTAATATGAGTGATAAAACTACCTTAATCAGATGGTATCAGACGGAGCTGGAAATTAAGAATGATTCAGATATCCAAATTCCTATCAACAATGAAGAAATTGAAGCGGTAAGAAAAGAAACCAAGGGGATAGTTCCGGAGGATCGTCTACAAGTAATTGCAAGGAGTAGAAAATTATCAGAATATGCAAAGGCGCTTTTGTCAGCGCAGTCATCATTAAGTAAATCAAATTTTATCGTTGTTGCTAATAAGTTTTTATCCACTTCTATAGAGGAAAGCATAGAGAGCAATGATATCCTATTGAATATTCTAGCTTTGGTGGACAGACGGGTTGGGAAAAAACGAATTTTAAACATGAGTGAGAAGATGAAGTTAAAGCATCCAATTGTGCAGTATTTTTATGAACTACGGCTAAGTACGTTATGATAAATAAAAGTACTAGATGCCAACCGGTTATGGTGTGTATGATTGTACATATATATATGAATTAACACGAATGTTTGTAAACCAGGTAACCTGCAAAGATTTACATAGAAAATAATAGGATGGTGCTTCTATGATTGGTATGGGCTATCGGACGATAAAGACTGCTGTAGGAGCAGGGCTGGCAATTTGGATTGCGAGTTTATTGGATTTGGAATTTGCAACATTTGCAGCAATTATTGTTATTATGTGTATCGAGAAAACGAAGAAAAAGACATTAATTACAATTAAGGATAAATTCTTTGCCTCTCTTTTATCTTTGATTCTTGGTGGTTTGTTCTTTGAAGTATTAGGTTATTATCCCATTGTCTTTTCCTTATTTATTTTATTATTTGTTCCAATCCTCGTAAGAGCTCACATCCAGGGTGGTTTTGTCACAAGTATGGTTGTCGTATTACATGTTTATACGGTAAAGGATGCTAACTGGGCTATGTTTCTGAACGAGCTCTATATTATTTTAATCGGTATGGGAATTGCTCTTCTCGTCAATAGTTTCATGCCAAGTTTCAAGCGGGACATTGAAATCTTTAAGAAGGAGATTGAACAAAAGTTTGAAATTCTTCTCTTTGAACTCTCTGCCCATTTAAGGGATAATATGCGAAGCTGGGATGGGAAAGAAATACTTGAGGTAGAAGATTTGATTAATCAATCCAAAAGCATTGCCATTCAAGATGTAGAAAATCATCTGTTGCGAAAACAAAATATAGATTATTATTATCTGGAAATGCGAGAGGATCAACTGGAACTTCTAAAACATATGATGAAAATCGTTGCTATTTTCTCTTCATCCAGCCTAGACGTCAAACAGAAAGAAATGTTTGCAGAGTTCTTGGAGAATTTAAGTCGGAACGTTCATTCGGGAGATACAACGGACATTTCATTAAATGAGTTAGAGGAATTAAATGCCTTGATCAGCAAGATGGAGTTGCCAAAGACTAGAGAAGAATTTGAAATACGGGCGAATCTATTTTATTTGATTTTTGAAATGAAAAACTACTTAAACATAAAGAAAAAACTTTTTGCCAAAAGAAGTCGATAAGTCGATAGTGGAAGGAGCTTGTGAGAGAGGATATTCAGATGATTCATCACGATTTCATAAAATAAAAATCGGATATCGATTATATAATACTCTGTCGATATCCTTTTGATTTTTAATATATTTTCTGGATTTGGGGTGTGTGAGGAGCAATGGGTTTGAGAAATTCCACTGAACGACATTATTTATATTTAGGAGGATAAAAACTTTCATTTTACATTAATCTAAAGTTGAATTGTGGAATTGATTTTCAGCTAGGTGTTTTGGGCGGGGCAGATTTGCAATCAGTTATCAGAGTATACGGCGAGTTTGATCCTTATACGAAAGTTAACAGCGTTCAAGAGCTTTTAGAATCAATGGCTTCATCATAATGTTGTGAAAGTGTAACTGGCTGTTTCTGAATAAGAGACAATCAGTTTTTTTAGGTTCAACAATAAATGTTTGGGTCTTCAAACAATTATGTGCATTAAAAATGTAGATGAATACACGCACGCAATGTTATTTGTCTACCGTACTAAAGGCACGTTATCAGATGTCTGAATATAAACATTTATCAAACAACTATAATATTGTTTTAATAATATTTACTTTCGGGTTTTATTTGTAAAGTAAAATTGGGCATTTTTATTCAAATTATACGGGGTGGGAAAACACAGAAATATCAGAGAGAACTAATATGAAAGCATAATTATTTTTTTAGAATAGAGTTGTTTGGGCTTTATATAAAATTTCATTTATTGCAAAATTCTATAAACACGTAAGGGAACTGTCATTTTTCTTAAACGGAGTAACACAAAATGGTAACAAAGCTTTGTTATATTCTAGACAGGCAGATGATGGTGCTGCCGGAAAATTTGAGTAATAATCTTACTCGTGCTGATATGAGGTGAAACGATAAATAACGGAATTTATGAAAAATCCATCCTATCAGTAGAAAACAATACGAATTAGGAGAGATCAAGTAATGAATAAAAAACAAATGGATTCTAAGAAAGCAAATAAAAATTTGTCGAAAAAAGTAGCGCCACTAGTAATGTCAACATCAATGATGGCTGCAGCCTTTTTGGCAGCTGGTGCACCTACTTCTGCAGCAGAGCTTGATACAAAGGGTGTTAATCCTGAAGTTATTGAACAAGTGAAAAATCATGGTCAGGAAGTATCTGCATTAGCTAAAAGTCTACCAGGTTCTCCTGAAAAAGGTAAACTAGTTAGCAAACTAGCTCAAGAAAATTCCGGCACAACTAATGATGATCCAGATGATAATATAGATGAAACAAATAATGATAAACCACAAGAAGGCGAAATAAGTGATGATACATCAGCAGCAGAAGAAGAAGGAACAGATGAAGAAACAGAAGCTCCAACAGCTGAAGATGGCCAAGTAGAAGATGGTACAGAAGCAGCTGAAGAAGGTACAGCAGAAGAAACAGAAGCACCAACAACTGAAGATGGCCAAGTAGAAGATGGTACAGAAGCAGTTGAAGAAGACGAAGCAGCTGAAGAAACAGAAGCACCAACAGCTGAAGATGGCCAAGTAGAAGATGGTACAGAAGCAGTTGAAGAAGACGAAGCAGCTGAAGAAACAAAAGCACCAACAACTGAAGATGGCCAAGTAGAAGATGGTACAGAAGCAGCTGAAGAAGACGAAGCAGAAGAAGAAACAGAAGCCCCAGCAGCTGAAGATGGCCAAGTAGAAGATGGTACAGAAGCAGCTGAAGAAGAAGGAACAGAAGAAGAAACAGAAGCACCAACAGCTGAAGATGGCCAAGTAGTAGATGGTACAGAAGCAGTTGAAGAAGACGAAGCAGCTGAAGAAACAGAAGCACCGACAGCTGAAGATGGCCAAGTAGAAGATGGTACAGAAGCAGTTGAAGAAGACGAAGCAGCTGAAGAAACAAAAGCACCAACAACTGAAGATGGCCAAGTAGAAGATGATACAGCAGCAACTGAAGAAGATGGAACAGTTGAAGAAACAGAAGCACCAACAGCTGAAGACGGCCAAGTAGATGGTGATGCAATCGCAGCTGAAGAAGAAGGAAAAGCTGAAGAAACAGGTGCACCAACAGTTGAAGAAGGCCAAGTAGATGGTTCACAAAATCAAGAAGATGACTCTAGTACATGGGTAGATGAAACTTATCAATTTATCGGTGATGGCTATCAAAGTGTTATTGGATACTATCAAACATTTATTGAACAAAAATTAGCTCAAACAAGTGAAGAATCTGAAAACGTTGAAGGAATTGATGTAGCAACCGATATATCTGCTGATGCTGGTGAAACAGATACAACAACTTTAGAGGCAGATACATCCCAAGACGTCTCAGTTGATAACGCTAGTACAGGTCTTACAAATGATACTGACGTTAATCTAGAAAGCCCAGTCGTTGTAGAAAATCAAGATCAACCTTCTGATGTAGAAACACCAGAGCAAGAAACCGTAGAATCAGTGGAAAATACAGTATCAGATCTTGAGGAACCAGTACAACCAGTAAATGAAGAAGTAAGTTTGGCTACTGAAACAGAACAAACGAGTCAAAATGAGGTAGAAAAGGAATCAGACCAAATCTCTTTAAAGGATAAAATGATTGGATACTATCAAGACCTAGCAGCTTCATTCTCTAACCTTATAAACTTCCTAAAATAAGAGGGACTCTCTAGCATAATCGATCGTAGTATAAGAGTATAGTGGCTTTGAACTGAATAAAAAGAGGAAGGGGAATGAATGAAGGAGAATATTCATTTCCCTCTTTTTAAGTATATTGTAAACAAGGCTTCCTCAATTCATGGATTTGAAAAGAGACCCTTTTTATGTGTGAACAACAAAGTGAAATGGCCAACCAGAAATAAGCTGGTTGACCATTCAAAAAAATTAAATTCAATTGGGGAGTCTTTTTATAACAATTTTAGACCTCTTTGCTATCTATTGAGATATCTTATCTTTGACAGATAAATAGATTCCAATAGAATGTGGAAAATAATAAATTATTTGTTTTTTGGTTTAAATGTTTTACAGCAAGTATCTGCAGAATGGATTGCTTCTTCTGTACGGTTGAAAAAGTCGAATTCCTGAGCAAACTCTGAGTCATACTTTGACTGGGAATCAATATCAATTTTGATTTGATCAGCTCCGCAAATATTTCCTTCCGCATGAAATACACAATTTGCTACAGAACAGTTAACTTCTACAATCGGCATCCGTCTACCCCCTAAAGTTGAATTTAAAATTTAGAAGAAATAACCATAAGATTCTTTCTTCAAACTTAGTATGTCCAAATTGGGTAAATAGTATGTATAAAATTATTCGCATTCTAATAAATCATATGGTTTTCGTAGTTTTGTAAAAAAAATACATTGTTTTTAATATTAAAAGGAAAAAAATAATAAATTTTAAGATAATATTTACTAATATTTTATATTTTTTAAGAATTTATTATTTTAGTATGATTCTAATTAATTAATATAATAGATAATATTGCCAGTTAGTATTATGTTTTTTTGGGGTAAAATATAAATATGAGAATCAGTTGATAACTGAAGAAGATCTCCCTTCGTTTTTCTCATGAAATTCCATAGTATTGGAATTGGAGGCCTCACTGTTGAAGAAGTGAGGCTCTTTTTTTGTCAAAAAATTTTTACTCCAAAAACGAAGAGATTATCACTAATTGAATTAGTGATAATCTCTTTTTTCTTTATGAAAAGTAGTATGTAAAGGTTGAATCTGTTTAAATAATTTCTTTTTCCATTACAACATGTGGAATGCCTGCTTCAAAGAAGACGTCCGAAACTGTCTTATACCCTAAATGAATATAAAATTTTTCAGCATGCGTTTGACCATGCAGCATTAATTTATTTATATTTTGTCGTATAGCGTATTCTTCGATTCCTTGCATTATACATTTACCACTACCGCGTTTTCGCTTATCAGATAAAACACAAATTCGTTCCACCTTACCTATACCGTTTACTATACGGAACCGACCAGTTCCTATCGAGTTTTCACCATCGTATAGTAGAAAATGAACTGAATCATTTTCGTACTCATCTATTTCTTCTTCCATCGGTACAAGTTGTTCATGGACAAAAACTTTTATCCGAATATCAAAAACCGTGTCTAGTTCTTCTTTAGTTTGGACAATCTTCACTTTCAAAATTTTTCAACTCTCTTTCTTAAGCACACTTATACTCATCATATAGGAGATTGTAGCTTATGTGAAAATATTCTAGTAAAAAAAAAGTGATTATATTTCTAATGTCTAAATTATTATGATTCATGAAACTAAGTACAGGGTAAAGAATAGGAGAAGATAATAAGGAGGTAGAATAATGGATCATTTAAAAGCACTCGGTATCAAATTTGTTATGATTGCAGCGGTTCTTTTAATTATATTAACCCTGTTATTCGATGTTCCTTTCATGGATACCGTTTGGACTAGTTTAGTTTTAACCATTTTCGCATATGTATTGGGTGATTTTATTCTCTTTAGATTGGCTCCAAAACGATTGCGTAATATTATGGCTACTATTGCTGATTTAATCATAGGCTTCCTTGTCATTTGGTATATGTTAATTGCTCTAACAGATGCTAATGAGAATCTTGCAGTTGGTGCTATCATATCTGCAATTGTTATAGCTTTAGGAGAATGGTTTTTCCATAAATACCTTGATCGCACAGTTTTCGTGGGAAAACAAATATCAAAGTTGGATGAGGTTTCAGGAGTAGCTAAAAAGCATTAGAATGAAAATAAAAGCATCTAAGCGAATATGAAGGCTGATCTGACCCAATAAAGTTAGACAAATAGTTTAAGCAGCTTCTAAGACCTGAGTTCGGTATTCTACTGGACTTAGGTCTTTTAATTTTGCCTTCATTCGTTTATGGTTGTAATACTCGATATATTCATGTAGTTCACGTTCAAAATGTTCCATACTCTCAAACTCTTGTAGATAAAGAAGCTCGGACTTTAATAAGCCAAAGAAGTTCTCAATAACTGCGTTATCTAAACAATTACCCTTACGGGACATACTTTGCTTTATATTGTGTTTCTCTAATGTCTTCTGATACTTCTTCATTTGATAATGCCAGCCTTGATCGGAATGTAGAATGACTTCATTTCCTGGATTTAAATTTCCGATTGCCTCGTCTAACATATCACCTACAAGTTGATAAACTGGACGGTTCATTATCTTGTAAGCAATGATTTCGCCATCCTATTTCCTGATAACTTTCATTGCCTCCTAAATAACGCAATACCATTTTGATTTTTTCTTCGGCTGTAAATCTAGCCATAAAAAACACCCCGCAAATGTTAGTTTAGTGTCTAACATTTACGGGGCAGTTCAGGCTTGGATGCTTTTCTGTTATTAACGAAGGACGATTTCGTGTTCGCCTTCACTATCGATTACAACAAAAACTAGGGAGTTATCTCGCTCGGAAACTGGAAGAGGGACTTGTGAGTATAAGTGGAAGTTTTGCTCTTGTAAGGAGTCGATACTTGCACCTTCCAATTTAGATCCGTCTAATGATTCTGTTGTAGCTAGGAAATCAAATTCATGTTTGTTATCGTAAATTGCCTTAAACTTAACGCTTCCTAATTGATGACCATAACTGAATGAATCTAGTGTGTCATTACTGATAGTCCCTGATAAATGAAGGTAAATTTCTTTATCAGAAATGATACTTCGCTTGTCATCTCCTGTAGAGGATGCAAATTCTTTCGTGAACTCGGCATGATTGATGGTCATGACTATATCTCCGTCCTCATATTCAAATACGATATCCTCTTTTAACAGATTTTCTCCTTGAGGGAGAGCTTTTGTACTAGTACCGTCCGCTTTATCCTCTGATTTATTTTCGGTCTTTTCTGTTTCATCTTTTTGATCACTGTCTTCTGCATTTACTGTTTCAGTTGCTGAAACTTCTGTTGAAACATTTGCATCGGAAACTTCTTTATCTTCCGTTGACTCTTTAGTATCACCGCATGCTGCTAAAATCATGGTTATTGATACCCCTAAAAACAAAAACGCCTTCTTCATTTACCTCATCCCCATATCATTAATTATTTTCATATTATAATTATAGTTACCAAATTTTAAGGCATGCAAGTGAAAATGGGTATAGTTGGTAAAAATAGTACTTTGGAATCTTATTAGATTTGAGTCTAAGATACTAATGTATAAGTATTAAAGACTGTTTATATCGAAAAACACTTCTTTATATCGTTCATAAAGAAGTGTTAATAACAATTAAGATGTTTGCATTGAAAATTGAATGGAGTGGTAAACCTGTTGCCTAATGGATTCTATTGGCTTTCAAAGATGTCTTAAAATTAGATTGGGGATTATAATGTGCCCGATTGACTCTCGTTTTAAATGATGCTATATTGAAAATATTCTTATAAAAGGTGTGGTGAAGTATGTCTGAAGTAGGTATGAACTAATACTGATTTAGTTTAATAAGGCTTTTAAGAACTGGTTATATTCCAGTTTATTTAAGTATGCCTTGTTTCACAGTGTCTATGAGCATTGTGAATACCTACCTTAAAGACTGCTTCCTTTTCCATATATTCGTTTAACATACAAGTATGTTAGATCGAAAAGCATGGCGGGATTTGTCCTGCCATGCTTTTTTTTCTTTCATTGCTTGTTAGTTGATGATTAAATGCCTTGTGCAAATCACTAGGCGAATGCCCGCAGGAGCTTTCTATCCATTTTACGAATTAACGTGAACTTGGAATGGTAGGTGAGATTCTTGCGGGCATTTTTTTATTAATGACAAGCAAGTGTTTTACTCAGAAAATTGTTCAGGCGCTTTCGCCTAAGGTCAAATGCCAATTTGCTCCTGCGCAAAGCTTGTCGCAGAGGAGCGTTTCTGCAGGGGCTAGCAACTAAACGGGAGCTTTCTGTTTTTAAATTTAAGGAGGGTTACACATGAATATGATGACATATGAAAAATTACAATATGACGAATTAAAGGAAATGGTGAAATCACACTGTGTCAGTAGTTTAGGCAAGGAATTACTTGATAAGCTTCAACCAAGCACGAATATTAAGGTGGTACAAAACAGGTTAAATGAAACGACAGAGGCAAGAAAGCTATTGGATGCTGAAAGTCATCTTCCCTTAAAAGGTGTTTCCAATATAAACTTGCAAATGGAAAAGCTTGAAAAGGGAATGATTTTAAGTCCTTCTGAGTTAGTTGCTATATCTGACTTCTTGAGAGGATGTAGAACGATAAAGAAGTTTATGTTGGATAAGGAGTTTTTTGCTCCAGTTCTCCATTCTTATTCTCATTCCATGATGGAATTTAGAGATATCGAAGAAAACATTAATTATTCTATAAAAGGGAATAGAGTAGATTCGGAAGCGAGTAAAGAATTGAAACGAATTCGAAATCAAATAGATAAAGTCGAAGATAAAATTGAAGAAAGGTTAAATAAGTTTTTGAAGAGTAGTACTAATAAAGAGTATATTCAAGAATTTTTTATAAGCAAAAAGGATGATCGTTTTACAATTCCTATAAAAGCTTCCTATAAAAATCAGGTAGCTGGTACAATCGTTGAAATGTCTTCCAAAGGATCTACGGTGTTTATTGAACCTGCTGCAATTTCAAAACTAAATGCAGAATTGGCTGTGCTTAAAGCAGAGGAGTCTATAGAGGAGTACCAAATTTTAGCGACTCTTTCAGGTAGTGTTTTAGAGGAAAATAGACAAATAAACATCAATATTGAACTGATTGGTCAGTATGACATGATTTTTGCGAAGGCGAAGTTTAGTAAAAGAATGGATGGAATCGAGCCGAGGTTAAATAATCATGGATATATTAAACTGACGAATTGTAAGCATCCGCTTTTGTCTGGAAATATTGTGCCGTTAGATTTCGAGATAGGAAAAGGTTATCGTAGCCTAATTATTACAGGACCAAATGCTGGTGGAAAAACTGTCGTTTTGAAAACGATTGGAATATTAACATTAGCTGTCATGTCAGGATTTCATATTTCGGCCGATGAAGGTACAGAAATAGCAGTGTTTGATCATCTTTATGTAGATATTGGTGACAATCAAAGCATTGAAAACTCCCTTAGTACTTTTTCATCTCATATGAAAAATATCTCAGAGATTATGAGTGCGTCCACGAATAACACGCTACTACTTTTTGATGAAATTGGAAGTGGGACCGAACCGAATGAAGGAGCCGCACTAGCCATTGCTATCCTGGAGGAATTTTATCAAATGGGGTGTATTACAGTGGCTACCACTCATTACGGAGAAATAAAACGCTATTCGGAAATTCATAGTGACTTCATAAATGCAGCAATGCAATTTAACAGTGAAGCGTTAGAGCCGATGTATAAGCTTTTAATAGGTAAGTCAGGAGATAGTAACGCGCTTTGGATTTCAAAGAAAATGAATTTACGTGAAAAGGTATTGCAAAAAGCACAGCACTATATTGAAAATAAAAATTATGATTTAGAACGGGTAAGAGACAATAAAGTTAAAAAGCCGGTACAAATCACAACTAGGGAAGAGCACACTTATGAATTTGAAATAGGGGACAGAGTAAAAATAATGGAACAGAACGATTCGGGAATTGTGTATGAGAAAAAGGACAATTTCAATAATGTATTAGTGTTCTATAATAATGAAATTATAAAGGTGAATGCAAAAAGAATAGAGCTTGAAGTAAAAGCTACAGAGCTTTATCCAGAAGGATATGATGTCAGTACTTTATTTATAAGTTACAAAGAACGGAAATTCCAACATGACATGGAAAGAGGATCTAAAAAAGCGTTGAAGAAAGTTTCTAAAGAAATAAAGAAAGGGCAAAGTGAATGCTGATTTGTTAAGTATATATAAGTAAGATCGGGTAAATATAATAACGATTGAATTTTAAAAGGAGGTAGAAGCAATGAATGCACAACGCGCAGAAGAAATTGTTTTTTCGCCTGATATGATTAATGTAACCTATAACGGTGAAAATATTTATATTGAACATGTAGACAAACAAAATGGAAAAGCGACAATCCATTCCCTTGATGAACCAGAAAATAAACAAAGTGTATCTGTCACAAGCTTAATGGAACAGTAACATAGTTGCACTTACGTGTATAAAAAAGCACCCTATGAGGGCAACTGAAAAACTCTTCGAGGTATCTCTTAGCGAGTATGTGAACGAAATCGTTCACATACTCGCTTTTTGTCTGGACACGTTGATTACCTTTCTTCTATCTAACAACATCATTGTTAAAGTAAATGTAGTTAGGTGCTCCCCAACCGAAGAAACCCTCAATTTAAGCCCATATTTGTCATTTACAACGTACCTTTTTTAGTGAACACACAAATAATGGGGGTGCTTTTCTCCTAGCCGAAAGTACGCAGGAAAATTAGTTAAAAATAGATAGATATCTATAATCTAGTAATATATAATTATCCTTGATAGGGACATGCATTATTTAGATGTAGGTACTTATTCCGAAAAAGGCAAATTTGTCGAAAGATGAAGACGCAAAGTTTCAGACCTAACGCCTAACGGCTATGGTGGCTGAACTACCGAAGAATATGGATGAAAACTTGAAATAAAGTTCAATTCACAGTTCTTCCTTGTATTTCTATTTTTAATAGGAGAGAGGAGTTTTTTTATGTCTAATTTTAAAGGGAATTTGCAAAAAACACTGCTTGCATTTATGTTTGTTGCTTTCATTGTGTTTTTTGTAGGTGTTAGTCCTTCATTTGCAGAAACGAATGATTCCACGACAACAGTAGAGAATGACTCAGAAGTGGAATCTGGAGTTACGGATGATACAAATGATACGGAAGAACCTGCATTATTACCCGGTGATTTTTTCTATTTTCTTAAATCATTGCAAGAAAGTGTTCAATTGGCTTTCACATTCGATGACATGAAAGAAGCAGAATTGCTTAGCGCATTAGCGGAAGAGCGAATTCTAGAAGCGACAGCATTATTTGAGCAAGGTGATGAAGAGAAAGCAATTGAAACACTACAACTAGCGATTGACCAACAAGACGAGGCTTTAGCTAAGTATAAAGAAAGTGTAGAACAAGACAATCCGGATGAAGTTGCTAATGAAGATGATCCAGCTGTTGAAGATGATGCAACGGGAGAAGAATCCGAAGTAGATTCGGCTTATGCTGATTTAGAAGCAAAATTCTCTTCAAATCTTCTTGCTTTACAAGCAGCATTAGAAAAAGTAGAAAATACAAAAGCTAAAGAAGCACTTGCTAAAAATGTTGTAAAAGCGGAAGAAAGATTGGCTAAAAAGATAGAGAAAAAACTAGCTAAGCTTGAAAAAGAGAAAGAAGAAACTTCAGAGGAAGAAGCCACTGAATCTGAGGAACCGATAGAAGAAGTAGAATCAGATGATGCTGTTGCGGATGAAAACACAACAGATTCAAAAGAAGAAATACCTCTAGAAGAGGAAAATGAAGTACAAAAAGAATCTACGGAACAACCAGTAACTGCTTCAGCGGTTATGGTACCTAAAGTTACAGATACTAAGACACCAGCTGCACCAAAAGTACAAGATGCATCTTCGAAAGCGGAGGAGAAAAAACAAGAGGCCGCTAAAAAAGTGGAAGAAGCAAAATTAAAAGCTGAAGAATTAGCTAAAAAAGCTGAAGAAGAGAAAGTAAAAGCAGAAGCTAAACAAAAAGAAGCAGTAGCGAAAGTAGAAGCTAAACAAAAAGAAGCAGCAGCAAAAGCAGAAGCTAAACAAAATGAAGCCGCACTTAAAGCTGAAGAAGCGAAAGCAAAAGCTGAGGCTAAACAAAAAGAAGCAGCAGCGAAAGCTGAAGAAGAGGCTACAAAGGCTGCAGCAAAGAAACAAGAAGCCGAGGCTAAACAACAAGGGAATAAAGACAAGGAAAAATCGAATAACGGGAAAAAAGACAAAGAGGAGTAAATCCCCTTTGTCTTTTTCTTTATTAATAATAATATCTAAATTTTCAGTCATTATAATCTATAGTGTTACACGATGTACCTGTTCTTTTAAAATCTGTATATTTCCAAGTACGTTCTGTGAGATTTCTAATGTAGCTTCAATTGCATTAGCTTTTTCGTCAGATAATTGGTAGATAATGTCGTTAAATAGAAGTTCCATCTCATCTAGTATGGCTAAAGCAGAGACATTATATAGTCGTACATTTTCATATTTCCCAGGTTCAAAAATGGCTGTATCGATATATGGTTTAAAATTATTCAGCATTTCAGGAAGATTCGCAATCATTCTACCAAAACCTTTTCGGAGACCTTCCACAGTTACTTCCATCTCCTCAAGAGGTTCTAACGCACTTTGAACAGCTCTTCTAACTCTTTCCTCGTAATTAGTGAACAAACTAATGAGTAAGCTTACAGGGTTTCCATACAAACCGACGTTTAAAGCAGCCTTGACTGCGATAATAATTCCTGACAATGCAGTTTCTATTAAAAATAGCAATGCTTCTAAGCCCAATAGTATTGGAGTTAATATGGATATTCCGATTGCATTCATATGATTATGGGCTAGCTCCACTTGAATCTCTTTTATTTTCATTCCAACTACTACATAGGAAGAAGACTCAATCGTAAAAACTTCTGTATTTTGCACGGAATCTACGCCATCTTCTAAAGTAGAACCTGAATGAATAGAACTTGCCAAATTACGGTCTTTGTTGTGAAAAGAAATTGCTATGTCATGAACCTGAGTCTCGTAAGCATTTAATTGTTTATATACTTTATCCTTATTTTCATTGACGATGTTAGAGTGAGCGTTTAGTTCCCCTACAACCGCATCTACAAAGAGGTCTTTCCCTCCTTCAAATAACTTGGGAATATCATGCTGAACAATGTTCTGTGCGTTTGCCACTAAGTTATCAACATCTACTTTTAACTGATGTAAATATGCTTTTGCAGGAGCGAAGAGGCCTTCAACATCTATATCAATCGAAAAGATAAATTCAATTATTTCTGCTGGCTTTGAGTTTAAAATGCTATTCAGAACTCTACACCTAGCCTCTGCTGAATCTAGAAGTAATATAAGCTCATCTATGCACTCTTTAATAGTCATTCCTGTTTTAGCAATACCATTAAATACCGGATCGCCAGCAAGCTCTTCAAACATATATTGAAAAGTTTCCTGCAGCCTCGTAACTCGTTGATTAAATCGAGCACTTTCATCCGAGACTATGCTTACAGAATTTCCGATATAATCTCTGACATTAGTGATACGGCCTTTTACATGATCCCTGATTCCATCGGAAAGCAACAGCATATTTTCCTTGTTTATTAGAATCTTTTCAGTCTGTCCGCTATACAAAGGAGAACCGGTCCATATACTAGTTACGATATGATCATCAGCTCCTACGTAAATAAATCCATGTCCAGGCTCACCTTTTATGCCTATTTCTATTTTAAAATTTCCTTCTGTATCTGCTTCTACGTAGCCAGTATGATTGGACCCTAGCATTGAGAACATTGGTATTCCATTGTTTATTCCGTATTTATTGCCTGGAATTCGATCTCCCATTCCAATAGACTCTTCTGTACCAGTTAGAAAATCATACTTACTATAGTAATTTGTAATGTTGGTATAATCTTTGGTAGGATCGACCATACCAGATGGAAGTATTGCAGGATTTAACGTCACGGCTTTTACTTGAGGATTTTCGATGGCTACAGCGTTCGTTAAAGCACCAGCAAGTGAATTTCCTGAGACAGAAGAAATGTCCCCATATTTATTGTTCATATGCTGAAAATAAGCTTTTGCATCTTGAATTTGAGCGGGAGGAACGTCGCTTAACAACTTTGTATTAGTCCCAATCCAGTCTTTGTCAAGTTGTTCGCTCCCAACAAATACAACGGATAGCTCTTTCGTTTCAAAATTTTGAATGGTTAATGCATCTAGCCCAGAGGATGTATCGTAAAGTGTATGAATAACATAAAATTCTTTTCCATTAACTTGTAGGATATCATTAACTTCGTATTTTTGGTATGCATGATAGCCTGCTAGCTCCACTAAATCTCTGTCATTCGTATTCGGACGAGTTATATTATTTATAATAGTCATAGGTTATATTCTCCTATTCCTTCATAATTTCATTAATCGTAGTTTCCTCTATACTGTTATCTTTTAAACCATTTCCGTACTTGCTATTAATTAAATTATCGTGTAATAAAAGAGTATAAGCACCCCTTGGCAAACCATTCATACTTTCGATTTCAGATACTATCTGAGAATAGGTAACTTTATCTGGTTCGACATCTTTTTCTTTCATGAATAGATTGATAGTAATTTTTACAGCTTCTGTTTCAAATTTATTTTCATCAAGGAAATTTCTGAGCTCTTCTTTACTTACATTTTGGTTTTCTAAGTACATAGAGTTAAGATGGTCGAAAATGTCAGTAAAAAAACTCATATAGTAATAGGGAGTCGAGTAACCAGAATCCGTTTTTTCTACCGCCTCTTTAGTTTTACCAACAACAGGGTATTCTTTCGTTATTTGGTTCATAAAATTATTTAAGTTGGCTATTTCCTCGTCATAAGCCATTGCAAATAATCCGCCTGATAAGGCATTTTCTATTTGGCCTTCCTGTGACCACACGCTGTCTGTTTTTACTGTTTTATTTTGTACATCTATCGGAACAATAGCAAATGCATGAAAATGTGGTTCTCCCACTGATTCTACGAATACTGAAACACCATCAACCGCACCTACTAAATTATGGACAATTACTTCTGTTTTATATTTTTCACTGAAGAACTTTTTTACTGCTACTTCAATTTCATCGCGATTTGCTTCTGCGATTTTATCTGTTTCCTCGCCATTCCTTAATGCATATTCTTCACCTGAATACTCCTGAACGCTCACTAGGTTTTCTGTCTTTAAAGCAATTCCGTGACCTCCTGTTGCGGCTACTGTTTCTTTTTCAGAGCTTTTTGTATTCTCAGTGTCCATGTTACATCCTCCAATTAAAAAGGTTATGCCTAGTCCGAGTGCTAAGGCTTTTTTGTTACTTCGCATATATACTTACCTCCTAACGTGCAAATCTTTCGTTCCAAATATCCTATTTTTACTAATTGTATAAAAAATTTTAGATAACTGAAAACATAATCCTTATATTTTATTTGAATTTTGAAAAAACAGGTGAAAGGATATGACTTGTAAATAGCTAGTAAGGACTTTTGTTATATAGGTCAGTGGGATAAATATACTTATACTTTTTCTTTCAAAGTGATATTTATAAAATATTAGCCTCTGTTGGGTTAATCAATTATTAACAGGGTACAATAATTGATGAGCTTTAACTATTGTAAGGAGGAATTAGAATGGACGAGAAAATGGGTGGCATTGAAGTTGGAGAAATTCTTACAGTTCTCGATGAAGAAGACCGTGAACAAGAAATTGAAGTGATTGGTATGTTGACTATTGAAGAAAAGGAATATGCGGCAGTTGCATTTGCGGATGATGCCCAAGAAGAAACAGTCGAAGAAGTGGATGTGTTCTTTTTCCAAATTATTGATGGTGAAGAGCTAGCGGAAATAGAGACGGACGCTGAATTTGAGAAAGTATCCGCGGCATTTTTAGAAGCACAAGAAGAAGCAGAAGACTTTGATGAAGAAGATGAATAAACGGTTGTGAAGAGAGGATATACTCCTCTCTTCAGACTCTTGACAAACTCTCGCATGCTTCATTGCTCTTGCGCAAACAAAATTGCTTGCACTTCGTTGTAAGCTCATGAACTTAAGATCTATTCGATTCCGCCTCAGGATTATACGAGAGGATGGTGGCTATAATCCTTCGCGACAACCTGTGTTATCTTGAAACCGATTGTATTTTTTCATCTCATTTATTGTTTCTTCTACTTCCATTAGGTATTGGTCGAATACCGCATTGTTACCTGATTCGCTGAAATTCTGTTTATCAATAGAATTAAGCAACGCAAGGACCCCTTTAAACTTAATGTCATCAAATGAAGGGACCTCAGATTGGCCCTCGATTTCCCCTTTTAGTATGATTTGTCTTTGTTCATTCTCCATGTGAAATATAAACTTCTGTATTTCATTTATTTCCATTAACTATCTCTCCTAAATTTTACTCATTACTTTACATAATATATCCGAAAGTAACGGTATTAACCCCATCAATGGAGGAACACTAGGATTTATAGAAATTAAGGAGGTGACATCCATGAATGCTGAACGAGCTCAAGAAATAGCTTTTTCGAAAAGTATGTCTAATGTAACATTTAATGGAGAAAGGGTTTATATTGAACATGTGGACCGAGATAAGGATTTGGCAACCATTCATTTAACTAATGATCCAAATAAAAAGGAAAGTGTTTCAGTTACGAGCTTAGTTGAACAATAAGAAAATCATTATTGAACTGCACCAAAAAGAAGGTGCAGTTCTTTTCGTGTATATAAAGTAAAACGAAATCGGTACAAATTAGTATTTATTGTATAGTAAGAAAAGCTATGGTAAAATGAAATTCACTTTAAGAAATGGAGGTTTTCCTTTTGACAGCATCTATGAGACTAAGAAACCAAACTTTGAACCGTTAATTGAATATGGTCAAGGGCTCTGCCTAAGTGTGGAGTAAATGGGATTAGTCTGTCTCTTTAGGAAAACTTTATTTTACGTTTAACAAAAAAAGAGAGGGTGAATCTACCCTCTTTTTTTGTTGTCTAAAAATAGTAGTGTATGTAAATATTCGATTTGAGCAAAAAAGACCTTAACCATTTACTTTTCAATGCAGGAAATATATAGAAAAGGTCGTGAATAAGATGAATACGGAATATGAAAATTGGAAAAAGAATATTATTATCTTTTTAAGTAGCCAGACGATATCCCTTTTTGGTTCCTCACTGGTTCAATATGCAATTATGTGGCATATAACACTCACTACACAATCAGGAATGATGATGACACTATTTATATTATGTGGATTCATCCCTACATTTATTTTATCGCCTTTTGCTGGAGTGTGGGCAGATCGATACAATCGGAAGGTACTCATTATCTTATCAGATGGACTGATTGCTATAGCAACTCTAATAATGGCAATTGTCTTCTTAATGGGATATGAGGCTATTTGGCTATTGTTTGCCATGTCAGCTATTAGAGCGGTAGGAACAGGTATTCAAGGTCCAGCAGTAGGGGCTATTTTGCCGCAAATTGTTCCAGAGGATAAGCTGACGAAAGTAAGCGGAACTAACGGAAGTATACAGGCTATTATAATGTTCGTGTCTCCTATGGTGAGTGCGGCATTGCTTACGATGGCTACATTAGAAATCATTTTCTTTATAGATGTGGTAACTGCAGCTATAGCGATTGTAACTTTACTCGTGTTCTTAAAAATTAAGATACATGCAAAGGCATCCGAAGCACAAACGACAAGCTATCTTAGTGATTTTAAAGCAGGTTTAACATATATTAATAAACATGCTTTTTTGAAAAAGTTCTTTTTGTTTTTCGCGTTGTTTTTTGTTTTGATGGCGCCAGCCGCATTTTTAACTCCTTTACAAGTGACTCGAAGCTTTGGTGATGATGTATGGAGATTAACTGCAATCGAAATTGCCTTTTCGGTTGGAATGATGGCAGGCGGAGGTATTATTGCTTCTTGGGGAGGTTTTTCAAACAAGGTGCATACGATGACACTTGCCAGTATTATAATGGGAATTTGTACGATTGCGCTTGGGATTATGCCAATATTTTGGGCATATTTACTCTTCATGGCGATATTCGGGGTCTCAATGCCAGTTTTCAATACACCTACGACTGTACTAATTCAAGAACGAGTTGAGGGTGATTACTTGGGTAGAATATTTGGTGTTTTTGGGATGATTGCTACTTCAATGATGCCAATAGGGATGCTCATATTCGGACCAATGGCAGATATTGTGAGAGTTGAATGGATTCTATTGGGTACGGGAGTGCTAATGTTACTACTTAGCCTATTGTTAGGAAGAGACAAAGTATTATTAAAAGCAGGTGAGCCTGTAGTTGTTCCAGAGTCTTCTGATCTAACTTCATAATTTATAAACACCTTGAGATGGTTAGATCGCCGTTTCAAGGTGTTTTTGCTAGGTTTTTTCCAAAGAGGGAGCTACTCTGAAAAATACTGATATGTATAAGAATAATATTAATGACACGCACCACGGGACTGATAACGCCAAAATTTATCTCTACGTCCCATATTAAGTTTAAACTTCAATTATTGTATACCTTAGAGCGTAATTCTTGACCATTGTATTTTGCTATGTAGGCCGTCGTCTTAGGACATCATTCACTTTAGTAATAAATATTAGTATAATTTCAACTTAGATGTAATGACTATTTAGGTTTAATCTATTATTCTGGAAGTAGAGATATGTATGGCAAATTTCATTATTAGGCTTTAATTAATTTCCCTTTACTATCTGTAAATTTCCCAATAGCAATTATAATAAAATCAATTATTGTCCAAATTCCTAGTCCACCTAGTGTAAGCAACATTAAAATTCCTGTTCCTACTTTACCAGCATAAAACCTATGAACACCTAATGAACCTAAAAAGAAACAAAGTAGTAAAGCTGCTACAAAATTCTTTTCTGAATTCGTGTTTTCTGACATAATATATTCCTCCTTTCACCTGTAATCGAATATTACAGTAACATAGTTTAAAATATATAAATATAAGTAATATTTAACAATTAATTGTACGAGCAAGGCTTAAAGGGACCTCTTTCTTTTCAGATGAGGTCCCTTCCCTTATAACTTAGTTACTTTCTATTCTAATCGCTTGAATGTCTTGGCAGTCTACGATAATTGTTGAATCATTATCAGTAAAGATTGCACAACAAGTATCCCGATCGAAGCTAATAAAATTAACATTATTTAACGTTTGGCCACCTTTTAAGAAAACATCAACCTCTGTGTTAATTCTTAATCGTCTTAATTGGTCACAAACGCAACCTTCGCAGCGATTTCTGTTTCGATCTCTGTTTCGATCTCTGTCACGATCTCTATCACGATCACTTTCATTTTCAGATTCTCTTAATCTTCTACATTCAGAACACATATTCAATCCCTCCCTTCTGGCATTTAAAATCTAGCCTCATTTATAAACTATGATGATCTATAAAAAGAGATTGAACAATTTGTCCTATAATAATAAAATAGTTATCTTTCTGAGTCTTATAAAGATAATATGATGTAGAAGAAAAGCCCTCTACAACCAAAGGGGTAGTTTATTTTTAAAAAAAGATTGTGTTCAAAAAAGGGTTATTTTATATATAATTCCAGTATAAGCATAAAAGAGTATCCAAAAGGAGAAATGAATAATGAGTCTGCATATTACGAAAGAATTTAATAAAAAGGATAAACAATACATTCATGACGAGCTTTATAAGTTTAATTTAAAACATTTTCCAGAAGATTTAGCAGGTAGATACGAAGAAATCAATTTATTTATAAAGGACGAAAACAGCATTGTCCGTGGCGGAATACTTGCTGAATCGTGTTGGAATTGGTTAGAAATTCACACTTTTATGATAGATGAAGATATACGAAAGTCGGGTTTTGGAACTAAATTACTTTTAGAACTTGAGAAGATAGCTTTAGAAAAAGAATGTGACTTTATAAAGGTAGATACTTTGAGTTTTCAAGCATTGGATTTCTACGAAAAGAATGGTTATCAAGTTTACGGGAGCTTAGATAATGTAGGCAGAGACTATAAACATTACTATTTAAAAAAAGACTTAAAGAAATTTTAATGTTATAGACATGATTTATTTTACGTTTTCTTGAATGATTTAAAAGAAGGAAGTGAATATTTATGAAAACATTTAGCATTTGGTCATTTGTTTTTATTGTTATCGGAATATTATGTTACTTAATGAATTGGATGATAGATGGTTACAGTGAACCTTTTATTTTTATAGGATTCATTTTATTGATCATAGGGGCAATAATAGGTTTTACCGCCATAGCTAAAAAGGAAAAAGGTGGTGCTAAATACATTCCACTTGTTACTTTTTTTGTTGTCTTATTTTTAGTCTCTCTGTATGAACCTTTTCAAATTCTTCGTGTGATTACCTGGCTAAAAAATATTACATAACTTATCTAAAGACACTTATTTTGAGGATTAACTTCTTTTTTATTGTTATTCTCTTTAACTAACATAGTTAATTGAAAAGAGGTTTAAAAGTAAATCTTCATCTGCTTAGGAGAGCATTAGTCCAAGAAGGATTACTGCTCTTTTTTGTTGAACTAAAGTGGCAGGAATGTATTTTATCTAGGGAGGGGCTATTGTGAGGAAGTTAGGCTTACAACCGCATTTGATATTAGTTGTATCGATACTTATTATAAGCAGTGCTTTTTTAATGAAGAATATTGAATTGAAAAGGGAGCTAGGTGAGCAATAGCAAAGAGAAATGCTTCAGGCAAGTGGCTATTTAGAGGCTTTATCGAGGATGTCATCTAAAGAGCTACAGGTATTTGGAGAATCTAATCTTTTTCTATATCAGCCTGACTTTTTATCGGATATTTCCTTTACTATTCACCATCAAGAATTAGCTAGTCTATTAAGGGAAAGCAACCATCAATTGTATACGGTAAATTCTCTAAATGAGGAGGAGCTAACAGCATTACATACAGATTTACGGAAGCTAGTCTTTACAGTGAATGACTTAATCGAAGAGGTAGGAGATAAAAGAATGGATTGGTACCAATTTTATCAAAGACCATCTAAAAGTGTGATGGAGCGAATTGATGAACGTCTAGCTTTGGAGTATTAGTAGGAAGGCAAAGAGCTGTTTTGTTATTGGTTTTTACTTTTAATTAAAGACACGGTGACGAAAATGTAACATTAGTACATCAAATTGTTAGATTAATCGATGGTTTATCTGAATTCAGTTTAATATATTTAAAATTAACAGACGTTGTTCTGGAATGAGTGTTTAAAGGGAGGTAAAAATGGGAGAACTAGACATTGTATTAATAACCAAAATGATAATAATTGGCTTAGTTCAAGGCTTTACAGAACCAATACCAGTGTCCTCTAGCGGCCACGTGATGATTGTCAGTGAGATTTTGGGGTTAGGTGAGCAAGGATTTACTTTTGCTATATTAACAAATACGGCGTCACTTTTTTCAATACTTTATATTTATAGACAAGATATCGTCAGGCTTGCAACTAATTCAATTCGTTATTTAATAACGAAAAATCGAAGCTATAAGAGTGACTTTCGGTTTGTTTGCTTTATCGTCATTGGTACTATACCAGCGGGTGTTCTTGGGATTTTTTTAAATGACTATATTGCAGAAAATGTAAGTATGACAACGATCGCGGTGATGCTCTTTATTACAGGGTTTGCCTTGTGGTTAATTCGCAATATTAAAGGTGTAAAAGACGAGCGGGATATTACGATGAAGGATGCGTTCATTGTTGGTTTAGGTCAGGCTGTCGCATTGACTCCAGGAATTAGCCGTTCGGGTGCGACGGTAATTTCAGCAATTGCTATTGGAATGAAACAAGATACAGCACTTCGATTTTCATTTATGTTGTATATTCCTGTAAGCATCGGAGGAGTTATTCTAGGTTTTTCTGATTTTTTGAATGAGCCGAATAAAATAGACTTAGCAATCCCCTATTTAGCTGCATTTATTGCAACTCTATTAATGACCTATTTTGCGATGAAGTGGTTTATGGGAATAATGAAAAATGGTAAGTTGGTTTATTTCACCTATTATTGTTTTATCGTTGGAACATTACTTTTAGTTTTCTTTTAAAGGGCTTTGATAATGTTATAGAGCTAACCAATTCGTTTCTGCATGCCTTTTAGGACATAAGGAATCACTCGGTAAAATGAGAATCGAGCAACATAATACTCAATAAAAATAGTAAGAAAGCGAAAGGCTAACTCAAAAAGGTAGTCATTCCATTTACCTTTGAGTTAGCCTCCTTCATGGTGAACCATTTATTGAGATTGTAAACATTGTACTTAAACTAACGGGTGCTTTAGCAGTAGAACAGCTTTTTTCTTGTTCAACTTTGGGGCAGATTAGTTGAACGAGGTATATTTTTAATGTAATCACTCTTCCTTTTCAACATAGAGAAGGTAAGCTTCTGATAAGAAAATAATGTCACTAATTATTTGTTCTTTTATTTGGAAATTATCACATTTGTAATAATCATCTACCAACCGATAAATTTCATGAACTATCAATTCCATGGGTACCGAACTCCTTCATATAGTTCTAAGATCTTTAATGACACTATAAAATAATAAAGAGGCATACAATATTTGAGTAAAGACGAAAGATTTGCAGTAACAATTATTCTATTAAGATAAAAAAATAGATTTAAGGTAACAGGGGGCAACTGGGAGTAGAGGTTAAATTCTTCTCAGTTTCCCCTTCTATAGTTTATTCAAAATATTAATAGTGTAATAAGCACCTAAAAAAATAAAAAACCAAGATCAGACTTTCCCAACTGATCTTGGTACTGGTTTTACCAGTATAGACAAACTACAAGAAATGATACTATTAAGGGGGTATTCAACCAAAGATTGTCAATGGGAAAGTAACCTAGGGTTGTCTTATATAATATTCAACAAATAGATATGTTGTTAATGTTAACACCCAATATAAGTCTACATTTCGAAATTATTTAAATTAAAAAAGAAGGTGCTTGCTCAACTAATGGGCAGTTTAGTGAGTTTTTATGTCCCATTTGACAACAACTATTAAAGAAATAAGTAATGGGGAAAAAATAAAGGTCATGATGGAATTTCTATTAGAGACAAGCGAGTTATTAAAGATGAATGACGTCAAGTTATTGAAATTGCTTCCAATTTAAAATTAGAGTTTAAAATTACATGTATAAACCACTAGCTCCCCTTGTTCTCTCACAAACATGCTGGACATACCGGCTTTGCTGTGAAAGTTTGTTATAGGATAATTGTGATGGAATGGATAGATAAAATATTTAGGCAGAAAAAACTACAATAAAAAGGAAGTGTTAAACGATGGATTTTCAAATGGTTATGCAGGAACTTGAAGCCCTCGGCAAAGAACGGACCAAAAAAATCTACATATCCAATGGTGCGGAAGAGCCTCTTTTTGGCGTGGCTACAGGTGCTATGAAGCCAATCTCTAAGAAAATAAAAATAAATCAACCTTTAGCTGAACAGCTATACTCTACAGGGAACTACGACGCAATGTACTTTGCAGGCATAATCGCAGACCCAAAAGCAATGACTGAAGCGGATTTTGAGCGCTGGATCGATGGAGCGTATTTTTATATGCTATCCGATTATGTAGTTGCAGTAACATTAGCAGAAGCGGATATTGCACAAGACGTTGCTGATAAATGGATTATAAGTGGGGAAGAATTGAAAATGTCTGCGGGATGGAGTTGCTACTGTTGGCTTTTGGGTAATCGAATGGACGTTGAATTTTCGGAAAGCAAGATAGCCAATATGCTTGAAATTGTGGAAAAAACGATTCATGATTCTCCAGAACGAACTAAATCCGCTATGAATAATTTTATATACACAGTGGGGATTTCATATTTGCCGCTACATGAAAAGGCGGTCGAGACTGCAAAAGCAGTAGGTCCAGTAGAAGTAAAACGGGACAAGAAAAAAAGCAGTTTCCTACTAGCTTCCGAAAATATTCAAAAGGAAGTTGATAAAGGGAGGATAGGTTTCAAACGAAAATATGTAAGATGTTAAACAATCGCCTTATTTCGAGAACAATCTTTTAACATCAGCGGGTTGATTGATAAAGGTATAAAAAGAATGCGATATTTTTTCATCCTACTTAAAAACTGCAAGCATTAAAAACTAAGCATTATATTTTTATTAAGAATGACATCAATAAAGGCATTTTTTCATACTATATATTTGAGGTGAAAAAATGCCAAGAGTAAATTACAAAAGTTCAGACGTGGACTTAATGGCAAGGATGATGAGAGCAGAAGCCGAAGGTGAAGGAAAACAAGGAATGTTATATGTTGGAAATGTAATTGTTAATCGTGCTAAAGCAGATTGTTCAGACTTTAAAGATGTAAGAACAATTGAAGATGTCATATTTCAAATTCAAGGAGGAAATTATTCTTTTGAAGCTGTTCAAAAAGGTAATTTATTTTATCAAAGAGCGAGATCTGCTGAAAAAAGATTAGCAAAACAGGCTTTGGATTATTGGAGAGATCACCCAGGGAAATATGCACTTTGGTATTTTAATCCATATGCTCCATGTCCTCCAACATGGTATGATCAACCTTTAGCTGGGCAATATAAAAATCATTGTTATTATGAACCAGCACCTGGAACATGTGAAAGTGTTTATATTGGTGGTTAGGTTCTAGGAGCTATTATTAATTCTGGAGTGTTATTGCGATTTTTCCTGTTTAGTTGTGCTTTAGTTCGATGTAGATCCAGTAGGTAATGTAATAGTTGTCGGTATAAAAAAATTTCAAAGCACATCCTATTTTTTTAAATATTGTTTCGAATTATTTATATTTCGCAAAAAAAGGGAACTCCTGATGTTAGCAGGTGTTCCCTTTTTTATATATCGAACATTTAGATCATATATAGTTTAAATTTAAAATTAAGAGCAAATGCCATACAAAATTTTGCCCAAATCCACTTCATTGTATTGAGCCTTTCACTTTCAGCTATTGTATTTTAACCAGCGAGTAGTGATGCTCCTTTTCCTCTTGACCCGATTTTCCTTATAGATTTAGCTAACGTAGCATGTAGTTAAAAATTAAGAGGGTCATAAATCCTGTTTTTCGAAAATTGGATAGGGATATACACATGGCATAAGATGGTCTTTTTAACTGTATACAATTTATTCAAAAATTTGTAAAGGAAATGCCCCTCTTCTTATCGAATTAGTTATTATTAATCTGGATGTAGAGGGGGTATTCGTTTTCTAGCATTTATAAAGAGTTAAAAGGTTTTTCGAAAAAGCCTACTGATCTTAGAAAAATTTTGAAGGGGAGATATAAAAAATGACAAATTATACGCCCAAGAAAAAATATTATATTCCAACCAATATCGAGGACAAACTTTCAAAGGATTTCCTGCAGGGGATAACACGTAATTTTGAAATGTTAGATGAAATAGAAGGTGGAACGGCTAAGACTATAAAGGCTGACACAACTGGACAGACTAGAATACAGGATTTTATACAGGCAGCTTTTAATCATGCAAATGATGGTGATACATTAATTTTGCCACCAGGACGTTACTGGCTAGAGAAGAATACAAAGCTAGATGATTTTCCGAACAATGACCAACCTTGTTTGCTCCTGAGAGGGAAGAAGCGAGTTCATTTGATAGGTTATGGAGCTGTTTTGTTCACTCGAACTCATGCTCAGGGAATCTTAGAGCTTCAGCTTTGTGAGGATTGCATTATTGAAGGTATCAAATTTGAAGGGTATGGTGAGTTCCCAGAAATAGATCCCGTAACTGGTTATGGGGAAAAAGGTACCACTGCAGGGGGCTATCCAACATCTGGATTTTGGAATTACCGAAAAAACAATAGCTTCGATACGAGTGCGCGTGCTAGAAATGATGGTAAGCCATTTGGATTATTTGGCGGAGGATTTATAGGAAATGTAGGAAGCGGAGTTTTAGTGCATCGCGCCTGTAAAAATATTATCTTCAGAGCCTGTGAGAGCAGCGGATTTAACTACTCAGGATTTGCAGTAGGGCATTTAGGGGACTATTTACCAACCGATTTACAATACGAAAATAATGCAGACATTACTTTTATAGAATGTAATGCTCATGATAATTACTCTAGCAATTATGTATTTTCGGCAGTAGAAAGACCGAGAGTAATTAATAGCATAAGCGATCGGGCTGGGCATCCACATGCCTCCAAATATCATACTTATGTAGACCCTGGCTACGGGATCAATTCACTGGGAACGTTATTTCCAAAAGCCAATGACCTTTTAATTACCGGGTGCACGCTTAGAGGTAACAAACGTAAAGCTATAGATGGCCACGCAGGGGGTGGTTTAATAGCAACAGATAATTTTATATCTGACTCCATGGTTGGAGGGGTCTTTTATAAATGGACCAATGTAGAGCAATATACAAAAGATTGTATTGTAGCTAACAATAAAATCCTTAATTGTGGATATGCTAAAAATCCGTTGGGAGCAATATACATTGGAGGAGTTCAAAGGCAAACCAAGGTCAATCAAGAGACGAATGCAATAGTGACTAATAATCATGTTAAAAATTGCTTTGGTACAGACGGTGTTATTTTTATCGGTTCATTTGATCGATTGATTGTCGACGGGAATATTATTCACGGCGTTCCAGATGAGCTGGACATTGCTAACACGATTTTTGTGCCATATGTGATCTATGCTGGATATTCCATTCCTACTCAACCGAACTTTAGTGGAAATGTGTCCAATAATATAATAGATGTAGACCATCCAAGAATAGCAGGAGGAATATTAGTCCGTAATTTACAAGATGGAACCGTTCAAGGCAACACGATTAAAACCCCGAACTCTTTAACTTTATACGGTTTGAGATTATGGAATTGTATGGATGTTGGAGCTGTTGGAAATACGATTAAAATGGGAAGCGAAGGAGTACCACTCCATTCAGAAACAACTGGGGCAGTAGCACATAACACATTAGTAGGTGGTAATGCAGTATTCCAGCCTCTTCAGGGTCAACCCATTGTATTCAGCCTAGTAGCAAATAACGGAAATGGAAGCATTCAATTTAAGAGTGGGCAATCCTATGTTTCTTTAATTGAAAGTAATCCAAAAGGGTTAGAGGTCAAGCTTCAAAATGTCTCTCCTGGTATTCATCCAATGGTAAAAGTAACTCAAACAGGGGAAAATGGACTAATAGCAGATGGTCAAACAATAGATTATTTATACAGTCACCAAGTAGCATATGCAAGTGTCATTATAGGTATAAAACTAACAAAAGAATCGGAACATGTTCCCTTTGCGAATATGACTCACGGTGGTTTAGAAATAGAAATTATTATTTAAACACTTGGCAGCTTTAGCATGTTTAAAAACCTTTGAAACAATTGGTCTTTAACAAGCGAATAGCTGCCTATTCTATTTTCTGTTGAGATTACCACAAAGTTGCATTTGCAATGAAATATTTAATTCTAAGAGAATGTGGGTTGTTATTTAGTACTTAGAAAATTAAGCGATTTTTATCTTGTTGATGAAAGTATTTCTGGAGACTTCAAGAGGGAGTTCTTATCAACTAACGGGGCAGTTTAGTTGAACAAAAAGGAGTTTAGATAAGTAAATCGAATTAGTATATTTAAAGGGAGATATTAAATTGGAGGGAATAGAAAATGGATGTAAAGACACTTTTGTTACAACAATGGGCAAGCTGCTTAGATGAAGAAGACTGGTTTCCACCACTTGAAAAAGTGCTAGAGGATATTACTTTTGAACAGGCAATTTGGAAACCAGCTGATGGGACAATGAATTCTATTTGGGAACTAGTTTGTCATTTACTTTTCTATGAAAAGAGATTTCTGATGCGATTTCTTGGTGAAACAGCGAATGAACCACAGGCAGAAAATAATAAATCTACATTTCGATTACCAACTGAGACGTTAGAAAATTGGAATGAAACAAAACTAGAATACTTTTATGTTCATCGTGAACTTGGAAAAATACTAGCAAAATCAGAACATGAAGATTTGTATAGACAGATCCCAGGAGAAGATAATTCATTAGTGCTTGAACTGAAGAGTTTAGCAATGCACGACGCATATCATATTGGGCAAATTGTATTCCTTAGTAAAATGCAAGGAGCTTGGCCAGGGGAACGCAGCTTTTAAAAAAGCTTCCTTAGCTTTATAGTTATTCCATTATAGGGGGCTTTAATGGAATAAGATTGGGAACGTCCAAATCGGACGTTCCCATATTATACCTGAAAAATAACAATACTACTTAACAAAGCCTTTGATTATGAACACGTAATGGGCATCTGAAGAAAATTCATTTCAAATAGATGTTGCTGGAATTACTTGGGCATTTATTATGGTTAGTTTGATAATAGGAATCTTTAAATTTTTATACTCTGGAAATGTAATTTCTTCTTAAATTAATGAAGGCTTTAGTTAAAGAACGTGGGTTACTTAGGTAACACTTTTTTCTTATTGAACTAACGCAGCAGGTTAGTTAAATAAGGATTTTTAAACTAATATGTACAGATAAGGGGCATATACAATAATTATTCACTTATTGTATAATGTTTTTAGTTAAAAACTTATAGCTTTTGGTAAGGAGTAGTGGATTTTCATGGGAAATAATACGGATGAAAAATTGTATCGTCAAATCGTGGAAACGACCACGGAGGCAATTATTATTCAACAAGATGGGAAATTTAAGTATATAAACCCTTCAGGAGTAGACTTTTTACGTGCCGCTTCCAGTGAGGAAGTTATAGGTAAATCTGTATTCGATATCATACCCGAGGAGTATAGAGAGCTGATATTAAGTCACACAAAATCGATCCTTGATGAAAATAAACCAACTGGAACTATCGAAAAACAATTAAGACGGTTTGATGGTTCACTAGTTGATGTAGAAACAAACTGTACTCCTGTTTTGTATGAGGATAAAAAAGCGATTCAATCTGTCGTTAGAGATATAACAAAGCGTAAAGAAATCGAAAGATCACTCGAAAAAGTGTCCAAAGAAATTAACACACTATCAGCTCCAGTCGTCCCTATATTGGAAGGGATCGCTGTGTTACCACTAGTAGGTTCTATCAATTCTGAAAGAGCGAATTATATTTTAGAACATGTTCCTTTAAAAGTACAGGAACAGAGTGTCCATACTTTGATTAGCGATTTTTCAGGCATCTATGAACTTGATGCAATGGTAATCCAATGTCTGTTTGAAACTAGTGCCGTACTTGGTTTGCTTGGTGTTCGTTCTATTGTAACGGGAATAAGACCCGAAATTGCCCAAAGTGTTGTTCAGCTCGGAGCCGATTTATCCCTAATACAAATATTTGGAACTTTACAGCAGGCAGTACGTGATTTGGTGTTAAAGGATAGCTTCGTAAATGTTTGAATAGGATATCAACTATATTCCGTGATATATTGTTATCCATCTTCATTACAGGTTCGTTCTCTGGAGTCAGAGCCGTCATGAGACGGCTTTTTCTTATTGTGCTAATGGGGCAGTTTAGTTGAAGAACGAACTAACTGATTCAATACAAAGGGGGGGTATTCATTGCATCCAACTGAACTAATTGAATTGTTCATAGTCGGTGGGATTTTACTTGTTATTCTATTAGTTTCTCTTATTTTGAAAGGAAAATGGAGAAAAGTTATTCAGGGATTGGCTATTTTATTTTTGGTGTCTTTTGGTATTTTTTATTTTGTACGTCCATATTGGATTGATATGCAAATTGAAAAAAAAGTAGGTTATATACAGATACATTTGGAAGAACAGTACCCTGGGGAAACGTGGGAATATAGGACAGTGCCTCATCGTGAGGACGGCTATAAACACCTGAATCCATATTATATAGGCGTAATATTTGATACTGAACCACTAGTGGAATATAAATATTTCGCTCGTAATAAAAGTGATATTATCCAATCGGGGTGGTATACATCTGATTTACATGACCTAAAACATTTAGAAGGTTTAGGAGAGTAATTACTGTTTATTATGAGGTTTCATCTTCTCTTATTGATTTGATTATTAATCTTCATTATGTTCTTCAACTAACGGGTGCTTTAGTTGAATATCATGAGTTGCTTAGGCAACTCTCTTTTCTTATTGAACTAACTCAGCAGGTTAGTTGAAGAGTGCTGTATAACTTGTTTTCAATGTAGTGTAGTGCTATAATTTTAAATCTCCTAATTGAATACAAATAAAAATCGCTACTTTCATTATAAAAGTAGCGGTTTTTGGCGTTTTAGTAGACTTGGGGATTGGTGAAAAATAGGGGACCTTATTGAAGTAAAGTGCCCTTTATATTTATTCCATTACAAAGGGGTTTCCTCCAATGTTTTTTCTTATTTCATCAGTAATTTCAAACTTTTCATTGGTGATTGCATCTGAGTTAGTATTATTTTCATCACTAATTTGTATACTACCATCATAATGAATAGGCTTATTTTCCATCTTTTCACCTCCACACTTGTATTGACTATTTATTGTTAAATCCTGCTAAATATTTGATTTTACAATATTTTTATTTTTAGTATAAGAAAAATAAAAAATGACTCTATTGAGTATAATTTAGAAAGTATGAGCTAAGTCCTTTGCACGAGCAATTCCATTTTCTTTGATTTCTTGTGCTTTATCAGGTATTGCATTATGTCCTTCAATAAATAAACCTTCAAAAGAAGGAACGCCAAAGAAACTCATGATCACACTTAAGAAGCGATGACCCATTTCTAAACCTGCAGCTGGACCTTCAGAATAAACACCTCCACGTGCTTGAATATGAAGTGCTTTTTTATTGGTTAATAGACCAACTGGACCTTGTTCGGTATACCGAAATGTTTTACCCACAACAGCAATAGAGTCAATATATGCTTTCATTACTGGAGGGAATGAAAAATTCCATAAAGGAGTTACAAATACATATTTATCTCCTGAAATAAACTGTTCACTTAGTTCATTAAGACGTCCCACTTTTGCTTTTTCTTCTGCTGAAAGCTCTTCAAATCCTTTACCAGATCGAAGTTTTCCCCATCCACTGAAAACATCCTTATCAAGATGTGGGATACTCTCTTTATATAAATCAATGCGAACGATTTCATCAGTCGGATTTACTATTTTGTACGTCTCAATAAACGCTTTTCCTGCTGCCATACTGAATGATTGTGTTTCATCATTCGGATGAGCTGTAATATACAATAATTTTGACATGATTTTTCCACCTTTAATTCAAATTTTTCTATCTTTTTTAATGTGTAGCTACTATTCAAAATCTATTCATAAATAAAATTAAAAGGGGAGGCAACAGGTTATGAAATGAAAACAAACAAAGTGAGAAAAGTATTAAATATGAAGGAAAAATAGACTGAGCTTATTAAGCTAACTGATGCTTTAGTTGAATAAGAAATTAAGATAAACGTAGGGGAAAAAGCTCAGTTCACAATGGACTGCGCTATTTAATTGCATACAAAAAGCACCGCTAACTGCGGTGCGATAAGTTATATATTTTTCTTTAATGATGTGGCTTTATAATCGGTTTTACTTAAAATTGAAAGTAAATAATGCCTGTCCATTTAAAAAAGTTCATAAGAAAAACCTAACAACATGAATCTGTGGAAGGGCTATTTTTACGATCTTCAACAATAGGGCGCAATTCTAGAGAGCAATTGCGCCCTTTCTTCATGTATCGGGTCATTTTGTTGAGGAATGTCTATTAAGTGCTGAGCAGCCTACTGCAAATAGATCTTGACTGCGCTTGAATTGTGGAGACGAGGATAATACAAATTAAGGTGGAACCGTTCGAAACATTTTGGGCCGCTAGACAAACTCTAGGTATTCCAGGTTTTTTTTAAGAAAGATAGGTTTTTTTGGCGATATCTATAAAATTTTTCGTTGCAATTGATAAATAACTATTATTGTTATAAATAATCCCAATTTCCCAAGGTATTTTAGGGGATTTAATTTTGATTTCTTTTATATTATTATTCTCAATTTTTGAAGTTAAGATTCTAGGTACTACAGCTATTCCAAAATTAACCTCGATAAGTTCTAAAATCAAATCCCATTGGGAACTATATAAAATTATATTTGGTTCAAAAGCACTTTCTTTACACATAGTTAGAAATTTTTGATGAATCATAAAATCTTTATCAAAGGAAATAAATCGTTCCTTTCTTAAATCTACAAAATCAATTTCGTCATATACAGCTAGTGAGTGATTTTTGTTCACACAAATAACAAATGAATCTCGATAAATAATATGAGATTTAAACGATTGATGTTTGGTTGGAAGTACCACAAACCCTACATCAATTTCTCCTTTCTGTAAATCTTCCTCAACTTTCAATCCTCCTCCTTCATGTATAATATTTTCAATATATGGATAGGTCGCTATGAATGAAGTAATGATTTTAGGAAATAAAAATGACCCAATGATCGGCGGTAGTCCGATATGAATTTCAGAGATATAGTTCATATTTTTTTCTGAAATATGTTGTTCAAGAGAATTCAGTGTTTTTAATAAGTCGAGTAAATACGTATAGAATATTTCTCCTTCGACAGTTAAAGAAAGCCCTCTTTTTCGATTAAAAAGTTGAACATTATATTGCTGTTCAATACGCTTAATCATTTTACTAATCGTTGGCTGATTGATATATAACTCATTTGCTATTTGTGTAATATTTTTAGATTCCATTACTTTTTTTAAAATTTTCAATTCTTCGATTGTAATATTCTTCAAATATTTTCTCCCCTCACCATTCCCTGCAGGAATAGTATTATAAAAAAAATGCTATATACATAATAGTCTAAATTTTCTAAACTGTAAATGAAAGGGGTGCTATTATGAGAAAAACAAATGCAGTTTTATTAGGAACATTTTTTATTCTTTATGCCGCAACATTTTTACCGAACGTTGGTATTATTAATGATTTAGCATTCTGGGGTATCTTTCCTGAACCTTTAGCATTTACACTTATTATCAATGCAATTAATACGGTTATCATATTTGTAATCTATGCTAAAGTGTTTAAACCATTTGCTATTCGAATGGAAAAAATATTAGCAGAGGAAGGAGAAATAAAATGAGTCAAGCGGTTATTACTATATTTGTTTTAGCTATTTTTTTAGTGATCTTACTTATTATTAGTAACTATGCTTCAAAATCGAATGTTGCTACTCCAAATGATTTCTATTTAGCTGGTAGGGGTTTAGGGACCATTGTAATGACTATGACTACTGGGGCGAGTTATTTTAGTACATGGACATTATTAGGATCGATTGGTCAACATTACCGGGAAGGTGTATGGTTTGTTGCTTTTGCAGCATGGGCTGTATTACATGCACTTTTCATATGGATTTTTGGGGCAAGGATTTGGTATTTTGGTCAGAAACATAAGTTTATTACTCCTGGTGACATGATGGAGAAATATTATAAGAGTCCGGGGTTAAAACTTCTGTTTGCCATTGTCGGTATTATTGGGTTAGTACCTTATATGTTAATTCAAATTACGGGTGGTGCCCAATCTTTAAATAGTTTAACAGCAGAAACTATTCCATATTGGGTTGGCGTATTAATAATGGGATTATTTGTAGGAATTATTGTTTTCTTAAGTGGTGGTCGTGGTGCGGCCTGGGGCGATACATTCATGGGTTTCTTCTTTGGATTTGTACTTTTATTTGTTACACTTACGTTTTTATTCAAAGCAGGTGGTTTTAATGCCTTTAAAAATATCGCCGAGATAGCACCTGAGATTATGACTAATAAAGGAAATTTTTGGCCTATATTAGAAACGGCATTAGGATTAGCGTTTGGATTTTGGATTATGCCCCATATGTGGCAAAAGTTTTATTCTGCTAAATCACCACTGATTTTGGCAAAGACGTCAATTATTACACCATTTTGGAACTCGTGGCTAATGGCTTTAGGTGCATTGTTTATTGGAATTTTGGCACATTCTCCAGGAGTGGTTCCAGGTTTAACTGCTGAAAATAGCGATCGTATTATTCCTCTTTTCTTTTCAGGTTATCCTGCAATTTTTGGGGCAATCATTGTAGCAGCCATTATTGCAGCTGGTATTTCTACCATTAATAGTGCTTTATTATCATCAGCTAGTTTACTTGTAAATGACATTTATATTCGTTTTTTTGCAAAAAATCTATCGAATGAAGAAGCAACGAAAGTAGCTAAAATAACGATATTAATTATGACTCTCATTACAATGATTTTTGCATTTTTACCTGTTGCTCAAGGATTCTTAATTCCAATAGCAGGTTTAGGTTATGGGATTGTATTACAGTTAGTACCCGCAGCGTTTGGTGCCCTAATGTGGCGGGGAGGTACAAAAGCAGGCGCGATTGCTTCCATCATTATTGGTGAAGCAACGTTAGTAATTATAAAAGTATTTTCAATTTCTCTTCCAGTTGGGGCAGCTACAGCAGGGTTTATACTAGGGTTCCTCACGTTTATTATAGGAAGCTTGTTGACAAAGGATGCACATCAGGCTGAAAAAGATGCAGTCCATGATGAATTAATTAAAGTGTTATATGGAAAAGAAGTGCAAACTGAACAATTTAAATTATCCGAGTCAGAATTAATAAAAAGGTAGGGATTATACATGGAAAAGAAGCAAAGTTGTAAAGTAGCGGTAGTGCAAGCTAGTTCGAAGTTATTTGATACAGAAGCTACAGTAAATAAAACTATTGAACTTATTGAAGAAACCAGTAAAGAACAGGTAGATTTAATTTTGTTCCCTGAAGCTTTAATTGGAGGGTATCCACGTGGCCTACATTTTGACACATATGTTGGCATAAGAACAGATAGTGGAAGAAGTGATTTTTATCGGTACGCAAGTAGTGCTGTTGAAATTCCAGGGAAAGAAACAGATCTAATCTCTGAGGCTGTAAAGAAAGCGGGAGCTTATGTAGTATTAGGTGTTATAGAAAAGGAACAGCATTTCCATGGTGCAAGCTTATATTGTACTGCCATCATTTTTGGACCAGATGGAAAAATACTAGCCAAGCATAGGAAACTAAAGCCAACAGGATCTGAACGATTAATTTGGGCCGAAGGAGACGGTAGTACACTACCGGTAATTGAAACACCATTTGGTCGTATCGGAGTATTAATTTGTTGGGAAAATTATATGCCTCTTGCTCGTGCTGCCATGTATGGGAAAGGTGTTGATTTATATCTAGCTCCAACTGCGGATGCACGGGATGGTTGGTTTGCCTCCATGCAACATATTGCTCTGGAGGGTCGTTGTTTTGTATTATCATGCAATCAATATGTTACAAAAGATGATTATCCAGAGGATGTTATAAATCGTCAAATCTTTTCAGAATTAGAGGATGAACTATGTAGAGGTGGTAGTTGTATCGTGAGTCCACTCGGTAGTTTTATAGAAAAACCTTTCATTGGAGAAGAGAAAATTATTATTTCAGAACTTGATCTAACACAAATTACAAAGAGCCGCTTTGATTTTGATGTAGTGGGACATTATGCAAGAAATGATGTTTTTAGTTTAACGGTTAATGAAAAGAAGCAACAAGCAGTGGTTTATCTACAAGATGAATCTGAGGAGAAAACTTTAAATATGAATGTAATTAAAGAGGTAGTGAAGAACAACAGCTAATTTATTTTCAGCTTATGGGCGGCATGATGTAATAACAAGTTGAACGTTCATTAATTGCATCATTCATATTAAATAAAAAAGCATCTCTAATTGAACTGCCCCGTAAATGTTAGACACTAAACTAACATTTGCGGGGTGTTTTTTATGGCTAGATTTACAGCAGAAGAAAAAATCAATATAGTATTGCGTTATTTAGGAGGCAATGAAAGTTATCATGAAATAGGAAGGGACTTAAAAGTCAGTAAAGTTGTGATGCGAGGATGGGTAAGACTTTATGAACATCAAGGGGCAGAGGCATTCTGTCAGCCCTATACAACTTATACGCAACAGTTTAAACTAGATGTACTGAGTTATATGAACGAAATGGGTACATCCTCTCTTGAAACGGCCGCAATTTTTAATATTTCGTCACCTGGTCTGATTAGAAAGTGGCGAAGAGCGTTTGAAATTGGTGGACTCGATGCCCTACTACCAAAGAAAAAGGGGCGCCCATCCATGAAAAAGGAAACCAAATCGAATGACAAAAAAACATCTCCAGTTGAAGAATCTATGGAAGCTCTACGAGCTGAAAATGAACGTTTGCGTATGGAGAATGCCTACTTAAAAAAGTTGAACGCTTTAGTTCAGGAAAAGGAAAAATTACAAACAAAATCAAAGCGCAAGTAATTTTTGAACTAAAGGCTGAATTTGATGTCGTGGAATTAGTTAAAGTTGCAGACATTCCACGTAGTACTTATTATTACTGGGAAAAACGGTTACAGCGTGAAGATAAATACGCGAAGGAAAAACAAGCGATCGAAGCCATTTATCATGAACATAAAGGACGTTATGGCTATCGTCGTATCGCCAAAGAATTAAAGAAAAGAAATATTTTTCATGATCCAAAGACGATCAACCGATTAATGAACGAAATGGGTTTAAAATGCGTAGTGAGGATGAAGAAGTATCGTTCTTACCGTGGAAAAGCTGGCAAAATCGCACCGAATTTACTAAACCGTGATTTCCATGCAGGAAAAATGAATCAAAAATAGGTAACGGACGTAACCGAATTCCATTTATTCGGTGAGAAACGATATCTATCCCCTATACTTGATTTATGTAACGGCGAAATCATTGCTTACAAGGTAATGAGCCGCCCAGTTTATCAACTTGTGGGTGATATGTTAGCCGAGGCGATCGGGAGTTTAAATCCAGGAAGTACAGTCATTTTACACTCTGATCAAGGCTGGCATTATCAAATGAAGAAGTATCAGAAGACATTAGAGAAACACAATATAAAGCAAAGTATGTCCCGTAAGGGTAATTGTTTAGATAACGCAGTTATTGAGAACTTCTTTGGCTTATTAAAGTCCGAGCTTCTTTATCTACAAGAGTTTGAGAGTATGGAACATTTTGAACGTGAACTACATGAATATATCGAGTATTACAACCATAAACGAATGAAGGCAAAATTAAAAGACCTAAGTCCAGTAGAATACCGAACTCAGGTCTTAGAAGCTACTTAAACTATTTGTCTAACTTTATTGGGTCAATTCAAATCGAGGTGCTTTTTTTGCCCAAAGTAACTTACACATTCCTGTACATACGCCGCCATTTATATAGTTTTTATTAGCCCCAAATTTAGCCCCAATTAGCCCCAATAAAATTTCATTTTAAACTGTGTTTTTTATTTTCTTAAAATTCCAACCCATCTCCCAACCCATCTTTCATTTAACAGAAAAAGCACCACCTCTAAAGAGATGATGCTTTTTTGGAAGAATCCTCATTTCTTAAGGATTCTCATGGGTTTGGCACCCAATGATCCCGACTGGGTTCGAACCAGCGACCTCCACCCTGTCAAGGTGGCGCTCTCCCAACTGAGCTACAAGATCGTTTTCCTATTTCTTCATTATTATATAAGTTAAATCGGAAGGATACAATTTTTATTTGGAATTGATCCAATAGACATGAAAACTATAATTTTTTCTAGAAACAACACTTTTTTGTTAATTGGATGTCTAATAGATAGTATCCATTATTATAGGAGGAACCATGAGAAAAATATTAGCGTTATTAAAGAGCCAACTATAGATCCAGATTACTAGTGAAATGAATACTGTAAGAGAAGAACAACGTGAGTGTATTTAAAAACGAGATGAAGTTGCAAGGGAGGAATCGGTAGCAGTTAAAGGAATTACAAAAGAAAGATGTTATGAGTTAGGACATAAATATATGAAGCGAATAAATAACCTACGGCTCTAGTCTTATATGCAAACACAACTTACGTCCATTGGAATGAAACTTGAATACTTTATACTAGAATGTAATGAGGAATTGTTTAGAAAGGGAAGGGCATATGGTCGATTATATAACGGAAGTAGAAAGGGAACTTGATTTTTGGAAGCGCAAAATGAACAAACGGTCTAGTCGTATCAGTCGTGTATCGAAGGCTGCTCAGACAAAGATAAACGGTCTTATTCCAGAAAAGTTTCATCAAGTAATGACTGATAGCATCAAAAATATGGTGAAAGCAACACTCGTAGGATCAAATATTACAACGAAAAAAAAATCAACATTGGACATTGGTCTTTTTGAAAAAGATGAACTACTTAGAGAGAAGCTTTCCACTTATCGAAAAACAGCAGTTGTGGAAGGGGCTGGTACTGGAGCAGGAGGTATACTTCTTGGTCTCGCTGACTTTCCATTGCTTTTATCCATTAAAATGAAGTTTTTGTTTGAGGCTGCTTCTATTTACGGATATGACACAAAGGATTATGAAGAACGCCTCTTTATCTTGCATATTTTCCTGTTGGCTTTTTCAAGTGAGGAAAAGCGAAAAGAGACTTTATTTATCATTGAAAACTGGGAACAACAAAAGCATGTGATTGCCGATATGGATTGGCGTGATTTCCAACAGGAGTATCGGGACTATATAGATTTAGTGAAGATGTTTCAATTAGTTCCTGGTATTGGAGCAGTGGTTGGGGCATTTGCCAATTATAATTTACTTGACCAACTGGGAAAGACTGCAATGAATTCCTATAGGTTACGCATATTACAATCGAATGAAAGCAAGTAACACAAGAAGACTACCTTCCTAATGAAAATCGGAGGTAGTCTTTATGTTTTTTAAACTGTTGGTAGTAATACATGATGTGCTTGTTTTATATGCTCAGTAAGCAACTCAACTTTTTGGAAGACTTCTACACTGTTTTTTTGTTGTTGCTCAAGTGCCGCCTTCACATTGGTCTCCAATTGAACATGAGATTGTGCAAATAAGTCTAAAATAGCTTGATTAGGCAATCCAGAAATTTCTTTTATGGAACTGTTTATTTCTTCGATTTGGTTGACCCATGCAGATAATAATCGTTCAATTTGTTCATTATTGATTGACTTGATCGTATTTTGTAATACAGCTTTCCACTCTTCTTCAAATTTATTTTTATCTTCTTCTATTTTACTGAATGTCTCTTGAGTAGAATTTAGGATGTCTCTTTGAATATGAAGATGCTGTAATGATTTTTCTGCAATTTCCGTTTGAAAAGATTGAAATACTTTAAAGCTGTTCAACCATCCATCCAGTATTAAATCTAATCCGTTCGATTTTTGATTCTTCGATTCTACATTACTCATTCCATTTTCCTCCTTTTAATTGTAACCGAATTACGTTATATGAGATGCACCAAAGCGCATTGGTACCATTTTTTACTTTTCTGTATCTGTTTTTTTCGTGTGCTGCTGAAAGGGAAAAAAAGGTTGGTACAAATTAAAAAATTGATTGATCATATTTTGATAGTTTGCAAGTGAACTTGCCCAAACCTCTAAGTATTGTTCACCTGCATCTGTAATCGTATAAATCCGTTTTGCTGGACCCTCTGATTCTGTATCCCACTCAGATGTTACCTTCCCATCCTTTTCCAGTTGTCGTAAAATCCGATAAAGATTTCCCTGATCCACTGCGTTGAAACCGAATTGCGTAATCTTTTGCATTAGCTCATAACCGTGGGAATTAAAATCTCGAAGATGTAAAAGCATGATTGGTACAAGGAAGTTTTTCGGAGTACCTAAATTAGTGTTTTTTTCATTATTATTGGACTCCTTGTTTGTTTCCAGCTGTTTTCACCACCAATCGAAAGAATGTTCATACATGTAATGTACACATAGGAGTAAAAAAATGTTCCAAAGCTAGGGCAATAAGGCGTATCCCATACATGTAATTTACACATAGGGAATAAAAAATATGACTTTGAAAATAAAAAAAAAGATTAATTTTTTCATGCATATGTTTGGGCATATGTTCATAGAGTAATAAAGTCGTTCAGAGAACTTCTTTTATGACTAAATTAATTGTAGGGAGATGAGATTTTTGACAAAAACATTGCCATTTGATCCATTCATCATGTGGAAAAACTTTTATGAACAAACGGAAGCGAACTGGTCAGGTGCAATTCAAGAAATGTTAAAAAAAGAATCTTTCTCCGAAGGGATGGGAGAGACATTAAACCAATACCTTCAAGCTCAAAAGCTGATGAATGAGAAAACGGAAACCTTTTTAAAAAGTGTCAACTTGCCAACCCGTAGTGAAATTGCAGATGTTGCATCACTTGTCATTAACGTAGAAAGCAAACTGGACGCACTTGATGAAATGGATGAGGAGATTAATCAATTAAAAATAGCGGTTTCTAGCTTAGACAAAAAAATCGATAAGCTTCTTATTGCTCTTGAAGTTACTGAAAAATAATGGAATAAAAAATATAAAGAGGATTGGAATGATAGTCTATGACAATGAGTCAGGCTGAATTAACTATAATAAACCCTATTAATAAACCGCTAGCAGGTAAGGTGGCGGTAGTAACAGGTGGCTCTCGTGGTATTGGGGCTGCAATCGCAAAAGAACTAGCAAAAAATGGTGCATATGTTGTCATTAATTATCAATTAAGAATGGACCGTGCAGAGGCGGTTGTGAAGGAAATTGAAGAGCAAGGCGGAGTTTCCTGTGCAATCCAGTCTGACGTATCAAAGCCGAACGACGTAAAGAATCTTATAGAAGAAGTGATTAATCGTTATGGTAAAATCGATATTCTTATTAATAACGCTGGAATTACAAGAGACCGAACGTTCCGTAAACTGTCCAATGAGGAATGGAGCGAGGTAATTGATGTTAACTTAAACAGTGTATTTTATACAACTTCCGAAGTGATCAACCACATGTTGGAACAGAATTATGGTCGAATTATTAATATAAGCTCAATTATCGGACAGGCGGGAGGATTCGGACAAACAAACTATGCAGCTTCTAAAGCTGGCATTATAGGTTTAACAAAATCCCTTGCTTTAGAAACAGCTAAAAACGGAATAACTGTCAATTCTGTGTGCCCAGGTTTCATAGAGACTGAAATGGTGGAAGAAATGCCTGAAAGTGTTAGAGAGAATATCGTTTCCAAAATACCTATGAAGCGTTTAGGACAAACGGATGAAATTGCCGAGGCTGTATTATTCCTTATTCACGCAAATTATATTACAGGTCAATCGATTAACGTAAATGGCGGCTTATATATGTAACCTGTAATTTCATATATAACGGGGGATCTCCAGAAGGAGTTCCCCTAAAAATAATAGGGGGTAAACCATCGTGTATTCCAACATAAATCAATTAGATAGCTGGTTAAATTCATTACCAGACGATGTGAAAAATAGTTATCGAAGATATAAAAGAGTAGTGGATGTTATTACAAAAGAACCAGATCCACAAGTTGGTCAAACTCCCAAAGAGGTCATCTGGACTAAGAACAAAGCTAAATTGTATCGGTATCAACCGCAAAGTAAGAAAACGAACCGTGTACCAATTCTGATGATCTATGCATTGATCAATAAGCCATATATTTTAGATTTGTCTCCTGGTAACAGCTTAATTGAATATCTAACTAATCAAGGCCACGACGTTTATTTACTTGACTGGGGAACACCTGGTTATGAGGATAGGCATATGAAGCTAGATCATTATATTTTAGATTATATTCCGAAAGCCGTTAAAAAAGTTCTCAAAACGTCTAATGCTAGTGAAATCAGTTTGTTAGGTTATTGTATGGGCGGAACGATGACTACAATATTTGCGGCACTACACCCAGAATTACCTATTCGAAACATAGTATTATTGACGAGTCCTATTGATTTTTCTGATGCAGGATTATATACAAATTGGTTGGATGAACGTTATTTTAATGTGGATAAGTTAGTAGACACACTTGGTTTAATTCCTCCTGATATGATTGATTTCGGAAACAAATTATTAAACCCGATTGGCAATTATTACGGACCATATATTAGTCTTGTCGATCGTGGGGAAAATGAAAAGTTCGTTACAAACTGGAAGCTAATGCAAAAGTGGCTGGCGGATGGAATCCCTTTTGCTGGTGAAGCTTATAGACAATGGATTGGTGAATTATATCAACAAAATAAGTTAATAAACGACGATCTTTATATAAGAGGGCAGAATGTAGAATTAGGAAATATTACAGCAAACCTTTTAAATATTGCTGGGAAGAAGGATGTCATTGTTAATCCAAGGCAAGTCGAACCGCTCAATGATAAAGTCTCAAGTAAAAATAAGACACATCACTTAGTGAATACTGGCCATGTTTCTGTAGTGACGGGAAGTAAAGCGATTAATGAAATTCATCCTATGATTGGTAACTGGTTAGCCGAAAACTCAAACTAATTAAAGTGTCAGTGCCAAATCATCAAATTCATTTTTGACATGGCAACTGGCACTTTTTTGAATAGGAGCAATGGCGAGTGTAATTCATTTTGTTTTTGTAAAGGATAAGAGAGTACACAATTGAATTGCTTTTTAGAAGATGCGCAGTAAATGAATAATCGAGCGCTCAGCTATCTCGTTTACAGTATCGACGAAGAACTAGTGAAGCGACTTGTTGGATATGCAGATGCACTGTTAATTGTTCATGATGGAGAAAATTCTTATCATGCAGAATACATTAACAATGAGAGTAAAGCGGTAATCGAAAGGGTAGGATGATTATCGATGTCTTAAATAATGTAAGGAGCTGAAAGAAATAGAAGAGAGAATAGATAATATTGAAGTTGGGGAAATTCTTACAGTGATGGATGAAAATAATCGAGAGCAAGAGATCGAGGTGCTGGATCTAATGACTGTCGATAATACAGAATACGCTGCTGTCCGAATTGCGGAAGATAACCAAGAGGATTCCGAAGAAGACTTAAAAGTATACCTTTTGAGAATTGAAGAGGATGAATTGTGTGTTATCGATAATGACGAGGAATTTGAAAAAGTATCTACTGCCTTTATTGAAGCAAGAGAAGATTTAGAATAAACGGTACTAATGGGTTTGAACTCTGTCCGTCATAAACAGAATGACAGTTTTTAAAAAGGTATTTCAATAGGGATCAATTGAGATTTTTATATTGGTCCCCGACCTAATGAGGACAAGTTCAAGAAGAACATGTAAATCCTGCTATCTTTCGCATCTCTTATTGTCAAGACGTCACTGAAGAGCTAATAGAATATTAAAAACAGGCGCAAGTATAAAATTTATTCATGAGAAAACTAAATAGATTTTCTTTTTGCTAATAATTCGTTTTTAACGGATAATTAGTTGAAAGTCGAAAGATTAATTTGAAAAAATAGTTGAAGGAGGTTTTTAGAATGGAAGAAAATCAAGGGAAAATTGAAGTAGGTAATATCTTTACGGTGCTAGATGAAAATGATCAGGAGCAAGATATGGAAGTGCTAGGTCTGTTGACTGTTGAGGAAGTTGAATACGCTGCAGTCGGCTTTGTAGAAGATATTCAAGCAGAAACGGAAGATGACATTGATGTTTTCTTTTTCCGTATAGAAGACGAGGGAGAATTGTCTTTTATTGAGGTTGACGAGGAATTCGAAAAAGTATCTGCTGCATTTGCTGAAGCTAGCAATAAATAAAAAATCAAAACCAAGAGGAAGAGCAAAATTAGCTCTTCTTTTTTGAATTCTATTTTTTTTTGAAAGCGGCAACCCGTTTCCGAGAAGAACATCCAATCTTTCGAGAAGTAGAAAAAGATTACTGGGCTGCCTGCCACTATAACGTTAGAGGAGAATTTTTTCTCCTCTGTTTTTTAATTTTATGTATCTAAATAGAGATTATTAATGTACCATCATACTTATAGTCCCAAGAAATGATGGGAGTGTCCAAAGATGAGTGGAATAGCAAAGCTTCCCCAACCTCCTTATTATGCAGCGATATTTACATCGCAGCGTACAAATGTTGATAAGGGCTATGGAAGAATGGCAGAAAAAATGGAAGAATTGGCATCACAGCAGAAAGGCTTTTTAGGAATAGAGAGTGCTCGTGATCATGAATTGGGAATAACCATTTCCTACTGGGACTCTTTAGAAGCAATAAAAAGCTGGAAAGACAATTCTGCGCATAAAGTGGCGCAAGAAAAAGGTAAATCTGAATGGTATAAAAACTTCTCAGTAAGGATTTCTAAAGTAGAAAAAGCATACACTTTTGAAGTTAACGAGGATAATAATTAGATTGAAATCAATAATTATAGAAGGGCATTATTTCATAGAAGTAATGCTTTTTATTATGAATAAATAATTCAAAAGATTATTTTGGGGACCAAAAGGATTTTCTATTGCAACTATAGAAATTAGTATAAGACCAAGGCGGTATTCAGCGCTTTAATATGGAAGGGTCGGATGGAATTCATTATTCTAACAACCTTGCCTCTGCAAAAATCTACGAAAAAGATGGAGGGATTAAAATGTCAGAGAATAAATCAACAAACGAGTTAACGACGTTCACGGAAGGAAAAGTTCTTGTCATGGAGAGGATTTTTAACGCACCGCGTTCTCTTGTGTTTGAAGCATTTTCAGATTCAGAACGATTGGAGAGCTGGTGGGGACCAAAGGGATGGAAGACAATAAATCGCCAATTTGAGTTTAAGCCAGAAGGAGTATGGCATTATTGCATGACATGCGAAGATGAAAATCAAGGAGACTTTTATGGACAAGAATCTAGGGGGATGGCTATCTATCATGAGATAGTTGCTCCTGAAAAAATTGTTTACACAGACATGTTTGCAGATGATAAAGGAAATGCGATTGCTGGCATGCCTGAACTTCTAGTTACAATGATTTTTACTGAAGATGGAGATAAGACAAAACTCATTACTCGGTCTGAATTCGCTACCTTAGAAAATCTTCAGCAAGTACTAGACATGGGGGTAGTACAAGGAACCTCTTCGCAATACGAACGACTTGATGACCTTCTAAAAAATATTTAATAAAGAGATCTTTTAGGAAGGTTTTAATAAAATAAAAAGAAGGGTCATACTAGAGGTTAAGTATGACCCTTTCTTGATACTTAAACTAAATTTTTATCTTTCAGAGATATTGATTATTTTGAACTTTGGTTTTCAGAAACAATCTGATTTAGTATAGCCAAACCAACTATTTCAGCCACATCTTGTAACTTACTTTTGCTTATTTTATCTATTGTATCCTGTGGTGTATGATACCACTCCTCTGTTGGATGATGGATGAAGAGTGCTGCAGGAATACCAGCTTCAGCAAATGTCACATGATCACTTCGTTCTCCTTGGTTAAATGGAGTTGGTTCTCCATTTAACTTTTCACTAGCCTCCTGGGAAAGGTCTGTAACAAGATTAGGTTTACCGTCTATCGTTTGAAGAATTAAATTACCTGCATTTTTACTTCCTACCATATCTAGGTTAAAATTTGCAACGATTCGATTTTTTTCATCTTCCGACAAACTTTCTACGTAGTGAGAAGAACCTAGTAAACCTAACTCTTCAGCACCAAACGTGACAAAACGAATCTCTGTATCGGAAGAAATATTTTTTAATACACGAGCGAGTTCCAAAGTCATCGCAGTACCAGAAGCATCATCATTAGCACCAGGAGCACCTGCAACGGAATCGTGATGTGCACCGATCACAATGATATTATTCGTTGAGTTGTTTAATTTCACTGGTTTTTTTATAGCGATGACATTATGAGAAGTATTTTGATTGAAACTTGCTCCTTTTATGTTAAGTTGCCCGATAGACCCAGGATTTTTTTTCAGATGACTTATTAAGTCGTCCCCTTCTTCTTTTGTTAAAAAAACAGCTGGAACGCTTGTCTTAGTTGTGTCCCCTAAACTTCCATTAATCGTATCTGACTCTTGGTTGTAAATGATGACACCTATTGCACCTTTGGCAGTGGCGTTTGATATTTTGTCAGCAAAGGTAATTTCTCCACGTTGGATGAGTGCAATTTTTCCTTTTAAGTCTAGTTTATTTATATCTTCCATTTTTCCAAGTCCAGCTGCCACAATTTCACCTGATATATCACCATTCACTGAATATTCAAATGCAATAGGCTGTAAACGTTGGGAGTAACCCTTTATAGATAAAGTTAGAGTCTGGGGTGGTGTATAGCTATTAAAATGGAAAGATTGAACTTCAGATTCGTAACCATATGATTCAAACTGTTTTTTTATATATGCAACTGCCTTCTTCTCTTGAGCAGTACCAGCAACACGAGGAGTTTTTGATAAAACCTTAATATTGTTGTAAATATTATCAACATCGATACCCCATAAAACTTGTGTCTCAAGTGCATTCATTTTTTCGAATTCAGTGGAAGCAAAGTGTGGACTAAACGCTACAATTGGGATTACTGTAGCAATACCAAGGATAATTGTCAGAATTATTTTATTGATAGATATTCGCATTTTAGGCCTCCTATATCGTTATTGATTTAGGATGAGCAAAAATGAGATATTTACTTGTTTCATTTCATATAAATTTTATAAACGCTGTTAATAACTAAAAAATACTTGAAGCTAAAACAAAGATAGAGAGACCATGAGTAAGTGTTGAAGGAAAAATACCGTATTTCAGGCGAACAAAGCTACAAATAATTCCCTCGAAAAAAGTAAATAAAATGAGTGGTAATCCTAAAGTGGTAACTGTTGTTGCAAGAAAAACATGACCTACTCCAAACATCAGACCTGAAAGAAGTGCTGCACGAATGGAATCAGTGATTGTCTCCAAATATCCCTGTAAATAACCACGGAATAGTACTTCTTCCATCAAATTACCGGATAATGAGAAAAAGAATAATAAGGGTAGAACCTCAGTAGGAAAAAAACCGCCTCTTTTTTCCAGAGGAATCCCTTGATATATAAAGAAGAAAGGAAGTACCACAATGATAGCGCCTAAGATTCCCATAAAAAGAGATAATACTTTTTTATTTCCTATCCAGAAAAGTAAGTGTCGCATGTCTTTTTGTAGATAGATGATTCCAACTGTTATCATTAGTGAAGCTACACCCATTAAAATAAGTAAGCTACTCTTCTCTGTGAATCTCATCCAAGGAAGATTGTTTGTTGTTCCAAAATGCCAAAAATCAAACGTAGTCATATTGTCTCTAATTAAGATAAAACCTAGAATGAGAATAAATATTTTTGTGGAGAATGCATTTTTAGGTAATAGTAAATATGTCACTAAAAGAATTAAAAATCCAGGAGTAATCCAAAGAATATATTCAAGAAACAAATCCAATTCTAATCACCTCTCCCTTACTTTCGGTTTCAAAAGGCAAATTATTTAGATTTCTCATTCCTCTGTGCTAGACTGAAAACAAATAAAAACATGAAAAGAGGGTAATATGTTTAAAAAAATATTAAAGCAAATCAAACAACTTTCTCAAGGTAGTAGCGAGCGTAGACATGGTCATTATCGTCGAGGTAGTAGCAGCGATCGAAGAAAAAGTTATTATAAGCGTGGAAGCAGTAGCAGTAATTATAGAAGAAATCCAATGAGTGGAAGTAACTACTACAAACGCAAGGGCCGAAGCAGTAGTTAATCTTTCACTATTTATTGGCGAGAAGTGCAGCTTGTAGATCCTTCAAGATGTCTTTAGTAGTTGTATAAGGTTCTTTTATTTGTAAAAGTCTTTTAAGTAAATAAATTGTTTCATTTTTTAAAGAAAGTTCTTCTGTCCAAGGAAGAGCTTTTTTATTTCTTGTAGGATAGGTTGTGTAAAGTAAATATAAGAGTATCTCACCTAAATCAAAGTAGTCCTGTTCTTTCATCTCACCACTGGAGGGATTCTGCTTAGACAGTCCAAAGTCGATTAAAAATAAATGGTTGTTATTCATCATAATGTTCGGAATACGCAAGTCTCCGTGATAGACGTTCTTATTATGTAAATCATCAACTAAAACAAGGAGGTCCGCTAGCAAATTTAAAGACTGTTCTTCATTAAAAGTAACCTTTTTATAAAAAATCAAGTCCTCTAAATTGTCTCCTTCCATATAGTTCATAACATAAAATAGTAGCTCGTTATGTGTAAAAGCCTCAAAAAATTTAGGCATGTTGTCATGGTTTAACTTTTGTAAAATGGAGATTTCATTTTCAAATAGTTTTATTTCTTTTTTAGAACGTTGCTTACTTAGTCTTAGCTGTTTCACTACTTTGTAATCGTTCGTTTTTAAGTCTTTACATCGATAAAGAATGCCGTAGCTTCCTGTTCCAATAACATTTAAAACCTCATATTGTTGGTTTAAGACTGTACCTGCTTTCAATGGTATATCTACAAAAAAATGATAGGCTTTTCGAATAGAACGTAAAATGGACATGTTTCTCACCTCACTTGCTTATAGTTATCTCTTAAATATGACCTTATTGATATAATAAATATACAGTCAATTATACAGAAGTATAGCTATTTGTTCGAAAGAATAATGGGGTGTATGATGGAATTATTAAAAATTAGATGGTTAATATGGTTGTTTCCAATTGTATTTTTTATTCATGACCTTGAAGAAATTTTAACTGTTGAATATTTTTCGATGGTTCTCCCTTTTAAAGTTACAACAGTAGAATTTATTTTGGCTTTTAGTATATTATGGTTGATTGTTTTTATTGGTTGTATGTTTGCAGCAACGAATAAAGACTTTATAGGGATAGGACCTATACGATACTTTTCGATCTTAGTAGCTGGTATTTTTTTAGCTAATGGTATTGGGCATATTTTACAAAGTATTTTCTTTCAAAAATATGTACCTGGTGTCATTACTTCTATTTTTATTTTAGTCCCTTTTTGTTTGTTTAGTATTAAAGAGCTTCTCTTAGTAAATTTAATAACATGTAAGCAAATAATAATTTATTTGGCACTAGGTTTTATTTTACAAACTCCATTTGCAATGGGATCAATAATGTTTGCAAAATTCATTGTAAAAATAGTAGGAAACGGATAGTGGAAATACACAAGTCAAAACTTTTATTGGTGTCGGAAGGGTATAATAAAGTAGCAGCAGAGGACACTAAAATAGAAGTATTGTGAGCATATGAAAATTGATAAAACATAGACTTAATGACAGAAGAAGCAAAGGAGATAAGATGACAAACCGAGAAGAACTAATAGGATGGAACTTTGATAACAGTTATGCCCGTCTGCCAAACATATTTTTTACTAGCCTTTCCCTTAATCCTGTGAGCTCACCGAAATTGTCCGTTCTTAATGATTCGTTGGCTAAATCCTTGGGGTTAGATATAGATTCTCTGAAAAGTGAAGTAGGTGTTGCACAACTTGCTGGAAACCGAAATCCAGAAGGTGCTTTCCCTCTTGCTCAGGCTTATGCCGGGCACCAATTCGGACATTTTAACATGTTAGGAGATGGCCGAGCTATTTTGCTTGGGGAACAAATTACATCTCAAGGTGAACGATTTGATGTTCAACTGAAAGGTTCTGGTAGAACTCCTTATTCTCGTGGGGGAGATGGACGTGCGGCACTAGGGCCAATGCTAAGAGAATACATTATTAGCGAATCCATGCATGCACTTGGTATACCTACTACACGGAGTTTAGCGGTGGTAACGACCGGTGAATCTATCATTCGTGAAACTAATCTACCTGGTGCAATTATGACCCGCGTGGCTGCAAGTCATCTGCGTGTGGGTACTTTTCAATTCGCAGCGAAATGGGGAACTTTTGAAGATCTTCGAGACCTGGCTGATTATACAATTGAACGACATTATCCAGGAGGGGAAACTTCCCCTAATCGTTATATTTTCCTTCTTCAGGAAGTGATTAAACGTCAGGCTTCGCTAATTGCAAAATGGCAACTGGTTGGCTTTATTCACGGAGTCATGAATACAGACAATATGGCCATTAGTGGAGAAACTATTGATTATGGTCCTTGTGCGTTTATGGATGCCTATGATCCATCAACTGTTTTTAGCTCTATAGATGTTAATGGCCGCTATGCTTATGGCAATCAACCGAATATTGCTGGATGGAATTTAGCACGATTTGCTGAAAGCCTATTACCGCTACTCCATGAAGATGAAGAGGAAGCAATTAAACTAGCCCAGAATGCGATAGAAGATTTTCCTAAATTGTATTTCTCTAATTGGCTATCAGGGATGAGAGCTAAGTTGGGGATATACAATGAGGAAAAAGAAGATGAGGCACTCGTGGATGAACTTCTCCGTATGATGCAAAAGAATGGTGCAGATTATACCAATACTTTTCGTGCATTAACTTTCGATACGAATGAAGATACGAAATTATTTGGAACACCTGAGTTTGCTCAGTGGAAAAAGAAATGGCAGGAGAGGTTAAGTAGACAGCAGGAATCGAAAGCATCCTCACATGACTTGATGCGAAACAGTAATCCTGCTGTAATCCCAAGAAACCATCGGGTAGAAGAGGCTCTGGATGCAGCTGTAGCACAAGGAGACTATAGTGTGATGGAGCGGCTACTAAACGCTTTATCAAGACCATACGCCCATACTCCTGAACAAGATGAATACACTAAACTGCCTGAACAAGAAAACAGTACTTATCGTACGTTTTGTGGAACATAAGAAATATCATCAACCTAAAAAAGATAGGGATAGCAAATACAATGCTATCCTATCTTTTTTATATTTATATAAGTAAGGACAATATTTAGAAAGAAACTTTTTGCCTGCTTATAAAGTCTTATTAGTAATGTAAAAATAACTAATTTTAATCATGATTTAATATTATAAGACATTTTCCTCCTAAACTAAACATAGACTCTATAGAATTGTTTACAATTTCCAATTGGAATAATATTGTTCACAATTTACAGAATTTAGTGTACACTTTAACTATTACAATTTTAGGAGGATTATTTTGGCTAAATTAAAGAAATTTGGAATTGTACTAACTTCTTCAGCTTTAACGTTAGGAATGTTTTCATCCATTGCAAGTGCTTCAACTACAGCAAATGAGCAACCACAAATTCAAATTCAAGTAGCGGAAACAGAAAAAGTTTTTACAAAAGACGATTTAATCAAGAGATTTAAAGAACTATTTCCTAAGAAGTATGATTTTTTATCCAATAATGATTTTCACATGGGTAGTGGATATTATTATGCTACAGATAAGGAAGTCCGTTATAACTTATCTTTTTCCAAAGAGGTTAATGGAAAATATATGCATGGAAGCGTTGGATTTGTGGGAGAAAAATTAGAATTAGAGAACTTTTACTTCCAACCAACCAATGAAAAAGAGGCACTGTTTCCTGCTAAAGTATCTGAAGAGGAAGCAAGAAAGATTGCAGACGAATATTTGAAAAAGTTTGATGGTGTTGGAGAGTATCAATTAGAAAAAAACCCGTATAACTATTATCCTCAGCAAATATTAACAGAGCCTATTCGCTATAATTTTACTTTTACTCGCACCAAGGATAAAGTAACTATTTCGGATCAAAGGATTGAAGTGACTGTTTTAGGTAATGGAGAAGTGGTGCAATTTTATAAGACAAATACTCAAAAACCGGCTACTTTTGATGATATGAAACAAATATTAGATAAAGAAGAGCTGCTAAAAAAATATAAGGAAAATTTATCGATTAATCTGCAATATCAAATTGATTACGATTATAGAAATGGTGACCGTAATGTGAAGCTAGTATATCAACCATCAACTAAAGTACGAGGAGTTCATGCGTTAACAGGAAAATGGATGACTGCTAACGATTTCTCGGAAGAGTTTCCGGCTAAAACTAAAGTTGAGAAGATTTCATCTACTCCGCTTCCACCTAAACATAATGGGGTCACTCTAGAAGAAGCTAAAAAAATTGCAGAAAAATTTATTAAATCTAAATCAGACGACATAAAAGTAACGATACAATCAATAAATGAAGTTGAAAATTATAATGGTAATGGTCAGTCGGTGATTAGTGTTGACTATATGTACGAATATCGAAATGGCGGTCACGGAGCTGGTTTAGTAATTAATAAAGATACTGGCGAAATCATACAGTACTACAATATTGATCGAGACATCTCAAGACAATTTGGAGAAAAACCTGTTGAGAACAAGCTAACTCAAAAAGATGCTCTCGCTCAAGCAGTTAAATATGCAAAAGATATGATACCTTCTTATCTACACAATTATGCTATGCCAATAGAAGAAGCTTATTATGATGAAATGTCAGAATCATATAATTTCTCATTCCCAAGGGTTGTAAATGGGATTCTTGTCATTGGAGATCAAATTCAAATTAGTATTGCAGGTGATGGTTCTTTAAGCAATTTATATATCAATTATTCAGAAATTGAAAAATGGCCAGCAGTCGATAAAGTCATCTCTGAAAAAGATGCTTTAACTAAATTAAATAACGCTCTAAACTTAAAATTAAATTATCTAAAACAAGGTAACGATAAAGAGAAAAATCACTATGACATCGTATATGTTCCAGTATTTAATGAAGACATGTATAGCTATTTAGATGCTACTACAGGTGAATGGAAAAGCATAGAAAATGGGAAAAGTCCTGTTGTTATTTCCCATCCGTGGGCTGAAGAGGAGTTAAATTACCTCATTAGCGCAAAAGTCCTGGAAGTTAAGGATGCTAAAAGCTTTAACGGGGATGCTTCAATTTCAAAAGGGGAAGCTTTAAAAGTATTATTAAATTCCATCACTTATTTTTATGATGGTATGTACAATCAAAGTACCGAAAATATGAAACAAACTTTTGATAATATTGATCCTAAACATCCATTATATTCAGCAGTAGAACGTGCGGTAAGTATGGGAGTAATTCAACCATCTGGCAAGAACTTTGATGTGGATGCACCTATCAAAAGAGAAGAACTAGCAGCGTGGTATATTAGAGTTCTAGGTTTAGAGCATGCAGCTAAACATAGTAACATCTATAAACTAGACTTTGCAGATGCAAGTAAGGTACAAAAAGAGTATATAGGATATGTAGCTTTAGCAAACTCCATGGGATTATTTAAAGTTGAAAAAAATCAATTTAATCCTGCTCAAGAAGTAACTTACGCAGAGTTGGCTGTTTCAACCATTCTTCTAGCTCACGAAATAGCTGAAAAAGGAAATGGCATCCGTTACTAAACCATTTCAAAACCCTCCCCCGTAAAAAGACGGGAGAGGGTTTTGTTTTGGTGTATTAAATTAGTTTACTCAGCTGGTAGTACTTCATCTGCTATAATCCCTGGAAGAGAAATATTATATCCTGCTTGTGATTCATATGTATATTCTCCATATACTGTTCCATAAATCGTGACAATATCATTATCAACGAAATCAGTATATCCTACATATTCGACAAATACAATGTCATTAAAACTATAACCATATGATTCTTTTGTTACAGACAATCGAATATTCGTCATGCCGTCGCCTTCTAATATTTGTACGATTTCGCCCGTATATTTCACGTATTCATCACTATAACGGTCTGGATTCTTTTTCAATTGAGCGTATTCAATTGTTTGGGCATTTGCTTTCTTTTCTGCAGCTTCTTTTGCAAGTTGTTCTTGTCTTGCTTTTTCTTCCGCTTCCTCTTTTGCTAGCTGTTCCGCTTCTGCTTTAGCTTTTGCCTCTGCTTCTTGTTTAGCTTTTTCTTCTGCAGCAGCTTTTTCTTCTGCTTCTTTTGCTTCACGAGTTGCTTTCTCTTCCGCAGTTTCTTCCTTAACTGGTTCAACCTCTTTTGCACTTTCTGTTTCGGCTGTTGTCGTGGTATCGGTAGTTAATCCAAAAGCAAAAAATGAAATAATCATAACTAATACAGAAATACCACTAAATATAAGCATTTTTTTACCTTTTGTCCCGTTTTTCTTAATAAACGAAACGAATGAAATTATTCCGAAAATAAAAATTGCAAACAGACTAACGATCGATATTACTAAAAATAAACTATCCACTTATATCCTCCTATCTCGATTCACCTAATTGTACGATAGTTATTTCTGCTTTTGTCACGGGAATTAATGGTAATTTAAACATCGAAAGATAGATAAATAACAATTCTATATAGTAAAGATATGTTAATAGATAAAAAACCTACTAACTTTTAAAGAGTTAGTAGGTAGGTTTTAATAGTAAAATATTATTTCGGAGTTACTATTCGAATCACTGTACCCCATCCAGCCTTACTACGAATAACTAGTCCATATTGTTCACCATATGTAACTTTCAGCCTTTTATTTGTATTGGCTAAGCCAATATGATTGGCATGATCCACAGTGACAGGGTTATAAAGTCTTTCTACTACTTCTGTTAATTTCTCATTCGTCAAAGCCTAGAATTATATATACACAATACACATTGTTTGTTCTGGCATGGTGGTAAATTGAAAAGAATTTTTTATTCTTTTCATTTGCCCCATGCTTTTTATGTTCTGCCTTTGAAGTTTGGACAATATATATTAGGAATACAATTTTTTTGAGTCTTCATAACAAAGGAGCCAATGCAAATGCTGTCCAAATTTTTTAAATCAAAACAACTAATTTATGCCCCGCTAAACGGTGAAATAATTCCAATCGAAGAAGTTCCAGACCCTGTCTTTAGTCAAAAGATGATGGGAGAAGGGGTTGCTATTATACCAATTGGAGGTAAGGTTCACTCTCCAATAGAAGGTACAGTTATTCTTCTATCTAATACCAAACATGCAATCGGCCTTCGTTCAAAAAATGGAACGGAGATTTTGATTCATATTGGATTGGAAACGGTATCATTAGGGGGAAGTGGCTTTACGGTTTTGGTTAAACTGGATGAATCGATTTCTGTCGGGCAACCACTAGTAGAAGTGGATTGGGATTTGCTTCGTGCTCAAGATAAAAAAATAGTCACACCAATAGTTATTACAAATAGTGCAGAAAGAGTTATACGATTCGAAGATTCAAAAGAAGGTATTGTGGGTGAAACATTATTGATGACAGTATTTCCAAAATAAAGCAAAAAGGAGGTGTAATTTTAATAGATTAAGAGACTTTATTCTGTAGACTGCAATCATTTTATTTTTTTATATCTTAATTATCTTATAAATAAGAAAAGAGGATGGGCATATCATGATGAAATATATTCAAAAGCTCGGACGCTCTTTAATGCTACCAGTAGCTGTTTTACCGGCAGCTGCAATTTTGATGGGTATTGGTTATTGGATTGACCCTACAGGCTGGGGTTCTGGAAATGTATTAGCCGCATTTCTAATCAAAGCAGGAGCATCTATTCTTGACCATATTCCAATCCTATTTGCGGTAGGCGTTGCATTTGGAATGGCCAAAGAAAGAGATGGCTCTGCTGCAATAAGTGGTTTAGTTGCCTTTCTAGTTGTAACGACTATGTTATCCACTAATTCGGTTGCTTTGTTACAAGGTATAGATGCTGCTAGTGTAAATGCAGCTTTCGCGAAGATTGATAATGCTTTTGTTGGTATCATTTCTGGACTTATTGCAGCTGCAATGTTTAATCGCTTCAGTCATGTAAAGCTACCTGATTTTTTAGCATTCTTTAGTGGAAAACGGCTTGTTCCGATTGTATCTGCGGTAGCGATGTTAGTTGTTTCCGTAGCATTATTCTTTATATGGCCAATCGTATATGGCTGGTTAGTTTCGTTTGGTGAGTCAATTAGCAGCCTAGGTGCAGCAGGTGCAGGTATATATGGATTCTTCAATCGTCTGTTAATACCAACTGGCTTGCATCATGCGTTAAATGCAGTATTTTGGTTCGATACAATTGGTATTAATGATATCGGGAAGTTCTGGGATGGTTCCGGTGTTAAAGGTGTCACAGGGATGTACCAGGCTGGGTTCTTCCCAATAATGATGTTTGGTTTACCAGCAGCTGCACTGGCGATGTATCATACAGCGAAGACGAAAAGAAAAAAACAAGTGGCTTCCCTAATGCTTGCAGCGGGCTTTGCTTCTTTTTTTACAGGGGTTACAGAACCAATTGAGTTTGCATTTATGTTTTTAGCACCAGCATTATATGTAGTGCATGCTGCGTTAACTGGTCTTTCATTGTTCATTGCTGCATCCTTCCAGTGGACAGCAGGATTCGGATTTAGTGCAGGGTTTATAGACTTTTTCTTAAGTCTTCGAATTCCAATTGCAAATTTACCTTTAATGTTAGTTGTTCAAGGTTTAGTTTTTGCTGTTATTTACTACTTCTTATTCCGATTCTTAATCGTGAAATTTGACTTGAAAACACCAGGTAGAGAAGAGGATGAGGAAGAAATCCAGGAAGTTGTTGACAACTCATCTAGTAGTAAATTCTCCATCTTAGCATCTATTATTTACGATGGGTTAGGTGGGGATGCAAACGTCACTTCTGTAGACTATTGCGCAACTCGTTTGCGGATAGAGGTTCTAGATATGGCTATTGTAGATCAAAAGAAAATAAAAGATACTGGTGTTCCTGGTATCAACGTTGTCGGTCCAACGAGTATTCAAGTAATTGTAGGAACTAGTGTGCAATTTGTGGCGGACGAAATCGAAAAAATTAGGAATTAGAAATAGTAGAAAAAGCTGTTTAAGGAGATTGTTCCTTTCATAAACAGCTTTTTTTCTACTAAACATTTATTATAATTGGTATACATATTAATACCAAGGAGAAGTGAATCATGCCAAAAACTATACTAATTTCCAACGTAACAATCGTAAATCATGATAAAGAAGTAGTTGCGGACTTATTTCTTAAAGATGGAAAGATTGAAAAAATAGGAACACAGTTATCAAACGAAGCAGAGATTCATATAAACGGAGCTTCTAAAGATTGGATTGTATTCCCGGGTTTTATAGATATGCATATTCACGGTTCCGCTGGTTTTGATACGATGGACGCAACAGAGGAAGCGCTAAGAGGGATGGCACGTTCTTTAGTAAAAGAAGGGACCACAAGTTTTTTACCTACTACGATGACACAAACAACTAATGCGATAGAGGCTGCACTAAAGAATATCGCAAGTTTTGTTAGTAAGACAGATGAAGCGGAAGTTCTAGGAATACATGTGGAAGGCCCATATATTTCTCCTAAACGAGCTGGGGCACAACCACTTGAATATATAATACAACCAACTCTGGAGCAGTTTGATCGTTGGCAGCGGCTAAGTAATAACCGTATCAAGCAAATTACTATTGCTCCCGAAGTAACAGGAGGTCTTGAATTTGTTGAGACAGCTAGTAGTCAGGGGATCGTTGTTTCCATAGGACATTCCGATGCTTCATCCGAAGAAGTAGAAAAAGCGGTAAAGCTAGGTGTAAAACAAGCAACTCACTTATATAATCAAATGCGCCCATTTCACCACCGTGAACCTGGAGTAGTAGGAAGTGTATTAATTTCGGATGAAATAAAAACGGAGCTTATTGTAGATTTTATTCATTGTCATCCGAATGCAGTTAAGTTGGCATATCGATTAAAGGGAGCCTCCGGAATAATTCTGATCACAGATGCTATGAGAGCAAAAGGGCTACCTAATGGAAGCTATGATTTAGGAGGACAAATGGTAAGTGTAACAGAGAATGGAGCGCATCTTTCGAACGGAGCATTAGCTGGGAGCATGCTGACGATGGATCAAGCAATTCGTCATTTCCGACAGGCAACTAATTGTTCTTTTACGGAGTTAGTCTCCATGTCTTCCACAAATGCTGCGAAACAATTAAAGCTTTCCAATAAGGGATCTATTGCGGAAGGTTTAGATGCAGACTTAGTATTGCTTAACAAGGGTTTACATGTTCAAATAACAATTTGCAGAGGTCAAATCGTATTCGAAAAGGAGACTTGATAAATGGAAAAAATCTTTAAGATTACAACTTCGGAAGGTCTACACGCAAGACCTTCCACGTTATTAGTTTCAGCGGTTACACCTTTTAATTCGGAGGTACAACTTACGTATAATGGAAAATCGGTAAACTTAAAATCCATTATGGGTGTAATGGCTCAATCTATTACTACCGGTTCAGTTGTCACTATTTCAGCAGAGGGAGAAGATGCTGAGGAACTGTTAAGTAAGGTGACAGAGGTTATTATCTCGAAAGGGCTTGGAGAGGAATATGAATAAAAAAGTTTAAAATTGTAAGGCTTTTTCTGCAGTTGTCAAAGGATACATTTTTGTATAATCGAATTCATCCAGGATAAACTATTTTTTAAAGAAAGGATGAATGATGAAATGAACGAGACTAAATTTGCAGAACTAGACCGTGAGCAGTTGCAGGAACTAAATGAGCTAGAAGAAAAACTTGGAGTTACGCTTATTGCGTATGACACCGCAACAACAAGTAGTTCCTCTTCAACTCAACAGTACAATTAAACTATGATTATGAATCTCAACCTCGAGCAGCTCGCAAGCTAGTTAATAATTTGCATAGCTGCTAGGAGGTTGTATGTTCTCTTTACATTGTAATGACTACTTTTCCTTGATTGTGACCTTCTTCAAAATACCTAAAAGCCTCGGGAACCTCATTCAGCTTATAACTTCTATCAATTACAGGTTTAACTTTACCGGCCTCTATTAGTTCTTTGATAAAAATCAAATCTTTTTGATTTGCTCTTTGTAAAAAACTACCCATCTTTTTACCCCCAGTCATGGAAAAGAAAGGTCCTAAAACCATAGCTTGAGTTAATTGGGCTCCGGAACCTCCGACCATAACATAATTTCCTTTCGGACGAAGAGCACGTTTATAAGCCGAAATAGGTTGATACCCGTTCACAGCAAGAATTAGGTCATAACGTTGTGCAGTTTTGGTGAAGTCTTCCTTTGTATAATCAATGACAAAGTCTGCACCAATTGATTGGAGAATGTTTAAATTTCTCGTACTACATACCCCAGTTACCTCCGCCCCGAATGATTTGGCAATCTGGACTGCAAAAGTCCCTACACCCCCAGATGCACCATTAATCAAAACTTTCTGTCCTGATTCAATCTTGCCTTTATTCTTTAAACTCTGAAGGGCAGTGGTAGCTGCCATAGGCACTGCAGCAGCTTCCTCAAATGAAAGATTAGACGGTTTTAATACCAATACATGTTCAGGTACTGCGACATATTCAGCAAAAGTTCCCCAACCACAACCGGATAAGTCTCCAAACACTTCATCACCTGGCTTAAAATGGTTAACATTTTTGCCGACTGATTCTATCCTCCCTGCAAAGTCACCTCCAGGTATGGAGTATTTTGGTTTCAATATACCAAACGCAAAGCGGGCAAGGTACGGTTCCCCTTTCAAAAGTACTAAGTTTCCGTAATTTAAAGATGCTGCATGAATTTTTACCAGAACTTGATTGTCATCCGGAATCGGTGTTTCTACCTCATTCACTTCTAGAATGTCAGGTGAACCATATTTGTTAGAAATTATAGCCTTCGTAACTATTCCTCCTTTCTTAATATTATGAGAACACTCGATCTTTTAGGATTTTATTTCCTTTAAATAAAAGTCATATGGCTAGTGACAATCCTCCAATAACCCCTGATATAGAAACAATCAGTATAAATAGATATATTTATACTAATTCACTTTTATATAATAAAGAGGTAATAGAGGGACTATAATCCATCCTATTTCACTTGAAAGCTATTACTTATATTTTAAGGTCCATTCTTAATCAATGGTAAATAGTAGGGGCATAAATAAAAAAAGGACCAAAAATTTGGTCCTCACAATTTATTCTGTTCTTGCCATGTTTTTAGCGTAAAAAATCTCATCCATTTCTGTTTTTAACTTCTTCGTAATGGATATCTTTTCTTCATCGGTTAACTCGTCTTCTGTGTAACCGAATAGGTAGTTATTTAAATCAAATTTTTTAAGTTTACATTTTGTATGAAAAATATTTTCTTGGTATACATTTACATCGATCATTTGATAATACTCTTGTAAGCCGACTGGAATATAGTTTTGAATGGAATTAATGTCATGATCGATAAATAATTTATGTCCCGTTACGTCTCTAGTAAAGCCTCGTACACGATAGTCCATCACCATAACATCTGTCTCAAATGAATGAATCAAATAATTCAGCGCTTTCAAAGGAGAAATTTCTCCACAGGTGGAAATATCAATATCCGCCCGGAATGTACTAATTCCTTCATCCGGGTGATACTCAGGATAAGTATGAACGGTTATATGACTTTTATCCAGATGGCCGACTACTGATTCAGGTAGTGGACCTGGTGATTCTTTAAATGAATCCGCTGGAGAATCGTCAACAGGTCCTTCAGAAACCAAAATGGTTACACTTGCTCCCTGTGGTTCATAATCTTGCTGTGCAATATTTAAAATATTTGCCTCAATAATATCCGACACTTTCGTTAAAATTTTTGTCAAACGTTCCGCATTATATTGTTCGTCGATATAGTCAATATAAGCCTCTCGTTCTTCTCTCGTTCTTGTGTAGCAAATATCATACATATTAAAACTTAAGGTCTTTGTAAGGTTATTAAACCCATGTAACTCAATTCTTTGCTTAGGAGTTAAACTCATTTTTTGAACTCCTCTCTTTCACATAAATTTAAGGCTCTGTTGAAACGATATAATAAGTATGCGTTAAAACTAGTTTTAGATTCACCTTAGCTTTATTTTTCCACAAAAAACTTTTCTGAAACATACAATTTACACCATTGCTCTTTTAGATTTAGAAGTAGCAAGAATTCATTATGTAAAATGGACGTGATAGTTTACCTTGTCTTATTGACACTACTTATCTTAATGCCTATGATTTATTTTAATAGAAAGAAAATTTAGATAAGGGACGGTGTCTCAACGAATGGATATTACATTGGAATATGCGAGGAAATTAGATAAACAGGATATATTAAAACACTATCGAGATGAATTTTATTTGCTGCCAGCTATCATGTACATGGATGGGAATTCCTTGGGTTTATTGTCTAAGAGAGCGGAGCAGTCGCTGTTATCTATACTTGATTCATGGAAGAAATACGGAATAGATGGGTGGACACAAGGTGAGCATCCTTGGTTTTATTTTTCGGAAACGTTGAGTGAAATGTGTGCACCGCTTGTTGGAGCATTGAAAGAAGAAGTGATGATTACAGGTTCAACTACTACGAATTTACATCAGTTAGTTGCTAGTTTCTATCATCCCCATGGAAAACGGACTAAAATATTGGTGGATGAATTGAACTTCCCTTCTGATTTGTATGCCATTAGTAGTCAGTTATCGTTGCATGGATATAACCCAGAAGAACATATGAAGTTCGTGAAAAGCCGTGATGGGAATACTCTACTAGAAGAAGACATAATAGAATCGATGACAGACGATATAGCTCTAATCGTGTTACCAAGTGTGCTGTATCGGAGTGGACAAATATTAAATTTGAAAGCGCTTACTAAAGCTGCGCACGAACGAAATATTATCATTGGATTTGATCTATGTCACTCTATTGGATCTCTCCCTCACAATTTGGATGATTGGGATGTAGACTTTGCGTTTTGGTGTAATTATAAGCATTTAAATGGAGGACCAGGTGCAGTTGGGGGATTGTTCGTGAATCAGAAGCATTTTGGAAAGAGACCTGGACTCGCAGGTTGGTTCGGCTCCCATAAAGAGAAGCAGTTTGACCTGGCAATAGAAATGTCACCGGCATCAAATGCAGGTGCATATCAAATTGGGACACCGAATATATTAAGTGCTGCCCCATTATATGGTTCGTTACAAATGTTTGCGGAGGTCGGTATAGATGCTATTCGTAGCAAGTCATTAACTCTAACTGATTATATGATGTTTTTAATAAAGGAAGAGTTAAAGGATTTTCAATTTAACATTGCCAATCCAGTCGACCATGAGCGTAGAGGGGGACATATTTATCTTGTTCATGAAGAGGCAGCTCGCATTTGTAAGGCATTAAAAGATCATCGGGTTATTCCTGATTTTCGCTCGCCAAATGGCATCCGTCTAGCACCTGTTGCATTGTATAGCTCATTTGAAGATGTGTGGAACACTGTACAGATTTTGAAGAAGATCATGACAGAAGAAACGTATAAAAAGTACGAAAACAAGCGAGATGTTGTTGCATAAAAAGGAGGACTTATATGCCGAAGGATATTTCGAAGCTGCATGAAAAGCTGGATGGTGAAAAAGGTATTCATACGGACTTTCGGGATGATATGACCTATGGAGATTATTTGCAGCTCGATACGATTTTATCCAGTCAAAAACGATTGTCCGGTCATCATGATGAAATGTTATTTATTATTATTCATCAAGTAAGTGAGCTTTGGATGAAGTTGATCTTACATGAATTGACTAGTGCCATTCAAGCGATACAAGAAGATAAGATGCAAGCCGCCTTTAAAATGCTGGCTCGTGTAACAAAGATTCAAACACAGATTATTCAAGCTTGGGATGTGCTCTCGACATTAACACCAGCTGAGTATTTAGAGTTTCGCGATAAACTCGGTAAAGCATCAGGTTTTCAATCCTTTCAGTATCGACAAATTGAATTTGCACTCGGTTATAAAACAAAGTTTATTCTAAAAATTTATGAGAAGGATTCAAAGTTATACAATGAGCTCGAAAAAGCATATCATTCACCTAGCATTTATGATGTGGCAATTCAAGCATTAGAAAAAGCTGGGTTCAATTTGAACCCAGCTGCTGTAAATCGAGATTATTCCGTTACATATGGAGGAGACGAGACAGTAGCAGAGGCATGGAAAGAAGTATATCAAAACGTGGACCAGTATTGGGATTTGTACCAATTAGCAGAAAAACTAGTGGATATAGAGGATTGGTTACAGCAATGGCGCTTCCGACATATGAAAACGGTAGAACGTATTATTGGTTTTAAAACTGGAACTGGTGGATCCTCAGGAGTAAATTATTTACGTAAAGTGTTAGATCATCGTTTTTTCCCAGAGCTCTGGGATTTAAGAACAAGTTTATAAGGGGTGATGGCAATGGAGAAACGCTGGATAGACATCTCACAGTCGTTTTCAAATAATATTGGTACTTGGCCAGGAGATACACCTTTTCAGTTTGAACTAGCTTTCTCGAAGGAACAGACAGGTTCAGTTAATATTGGTCGTTTCACAACAAGTGTGCATACTGGGACACATGCGGATGCACCCTATCACTTTGACAATGACGCACCTACGATTGAGCAGTTAGACATCCATATTTATATTGGTCGTGCCAAAGTAGTTGACGTCACAGGATTGGAATCAATTGGTCGAGATGAATTGCAGTCATTTGAGTTAGAAGGGGTAGAACGCTTACTATTAAAAACTACCAAACATGTTAATGTGGAGCAATTTCCAACTAGTATTATGGTATTAAAAGAGGATATTGGTGCACTCTTGCAGGAGAAAGGAATTATTTTAATTGGCGTCGATTGTCCTTCTGTTGATGCATTAGACGATAAAGAATTACGAGTGCACCATGCACTTTATCGTCATGGTGTTCATATTCTAGAAAATTTGTTTTTACAAGATGTCACTCCGGGAGATTATGAATTGATTGCCTTGCCTCTAAAGATTCAAGGAGCCGATGGCAGTCCCGTTCGAGCCGTGCTGAGACAGATATAATGGAAAGAAGGATAGAGATACTCTATCCTTTTTTTTTATAAAATTGCGAATATCGAAAGAAAGACGCATATAATTGCTAAAATAAATAGAATAGAAGAATTGAACTTACTTCTTCTCAATTTAAAACCGTATGCACAAAAAAAGATAGCAGCAGCTAATTTGGATAAGCTTTCGTAATAATAATTAGATGAAAAAAATGAACTGCTAAAAATAATCGTACTTAGCAATGTTATAGAGATTAATAGCTTAAACCACATAGGCTCGTTTAGGAATTGCTTAAAATAAAATTTAACCATTGTATACCCGTATGACTCCTCTCCAATATCTATTGTTCTAGTATACTAATGAAACTTTTTTCTTATCCCTTCGTATATGAAATATAGATTTTAGAGGAGGCAATAAAAATGGCTTTAAGTTTTTTCTGGATAGGTGTAGGGCTTGCAGCACTAGGCTACTTTATAGGGGATGGATTAAAGAACTTTAAAAACCCGAAAGGATCCGGATACCCTACTCTCATAAATGAAAAGGATTTGCCGATATATTTTGGGTTGAGTAAAGAAGAAATACTGGAATTGCTCAGAAAATATCCAAATGCACCAAAAATAGAGTTAAACGGAACTACGTATTTTCCCTATCATCAATTTTTAGAATGGCTATCTTCAAACGATATTTATAAGAACTAGAGTGTGTTGTTATTTCAAACACACTCATATACATCAAACGTGCTACCAATTCCATAACCGTCTTTTACTTCGTGTAGAATAATTTGATTAAATCCGTTTGACTTAAGAATATTTTCAAATTCTCCTAGTTCGTAAAGTCGGATAGGGAAATCCATTAGTTCTGTTTTTTCTATCTGTTCATCTTTTACAAATTGGTACTTCAACTTAATTTTTAATAGCTTACTTTCTGAATCATAATGCTCCTGCTTGTATTCCACAATGTCACCGCTGTCATACTGCTTCCGATTCGTTTCCCTCCATTCGGGGAGATCATTAAATTTCCCTCTGTTTGTCATAATCGTTAAAAGTAACTTACCGTCTTCTGTTAACATAGATTTCATATTTGCAAGACTATCGGCTACTAAATAATCAGGCAAAAGGGAAAACGAACCAAAAGGAATAATGATTAAATCATATTTGTTAGGACTTTGAAATTCCTCTATTTTTCCAAGAGTTACTGATGGTTTCAGATTTAACTTTTTACCTTTTTCCTTACAAACTTTTAGCATTTCTTCTGAGATATCAAATCCTTCAATATCGATTCCTCTTTGCAGAAAAGGAAGTAGCATTCTTCCATTACCACACATTGGTTCTAATACTTTCATGTTCTTATCCTTCACAAAAGATAGATAAAACTCGAGTTCTTTCCCGTCTGCAAATGACTTATCACTTTCGTAAATTTGTGTGCACAGCTCTCCGTAATAATCGTTCATTTAATTTCCCCTTTATTTATAGCTAATTTCCGAATGCAAAAATTAACTCTGATTCACATACCAATTCACCATCGACCGTAGCAATTCCTTTTCCTTTGCCAATAGGTCCCTTTAGGCGAGTAATTTCGACTTCCAATCGTAGCTGATCTCCTGGTTTGACCTGCTTTTTAAAACGGCAATTATCAATGCCTGCTAAAAGCCCTAATCTTCCTTCATTCCCTTCTTTCGTTAGCATTACTACTGCACTTACTTGAGCTAAAGCTTCTACAATTAATACTCCTGGCATGACAGGGTAACCTGGAAAGTGTCCATTGAAAAATTCTTCATTTGCTGTCACGTTTTTAATGCCAACTGCTCGTTTTCCTTCATCCAATTCCAATATCTTATCCACTAATAGAAAGGGATAGCGGTGTCTTATTACATCCATGATTTTTTGTGTGTCTAACATAAAAAAACCTCCAATCTAATTAAATTTTATCACTTGGTGTTAGTAGTTGATACTATAATTTTCTTCTGCAATTTTGACGAAACGGTAAACTTTTATTGGAATAGGGGAAGAATAGTGAGGTAAGTCATACCAAGTATTTTTAAAAGCGATTATACTAGGAGTACGAGTAATTTCGAACTAGGAGTGAGTATCTTGAAAAAAGTAGTTGTGGTTGGTGGAGGAATTACAGGACTTTCTACGATGCATTATTTACAAAGACTTAAGATAGAAAAAGCATTAGATGTAGATTTGGTTTTAGTGGAAGCACATGATTATTTGGGTGGTAAAATTCATTCGGTAAGTGCAGATAGCTTTATAATGGAAACTGGTGCGGATTCAATCGTTGCACGTAACGAAGGGGTCTTACCTCTAGTAGAAGAGCTAAAACTGCAAGAAGAGCTCGTTTATAATGAAACAGGTATTTCCTATATATATACGAACAATGAATTACATGCAATCCCTGCAGATACGGTATTTGGAATTCCAACAAGTGAAGAATCTTTAGAAAGTAGTACGTTGGTTTCAGATGAAGGTAAGGAAGAAGCATTGAAAGATCTTGATTCCCCTAACGAAAACTTTACGAAAGAGAGTTCTGTCGGCTCATTTTTAGAGCATTTCTTAGGGAAAGAATTAGTGGAGAAACAAATTGCTCCCGTGTTGTCCGGAGTGTATTCAGGGAGATTAGATGATCTCACTATTTCTTCCACATTACCTTATTTGATTGACTATAAAAACGAATACGGCAGCATCATTAAAGGATTAGAAGCGCATAAAGAACAGTTCGCAGCAGCTGCAAATAAAAAATTCATCTCGTTTAAAGGTGGACTTTCTACTTTAATCGATCGCTTGGAGGAAGAATTGAGCGAATGTACGATTTTAAAGGGAGTACATACGGAGAAAGTAACTAAATCAGAAGCGGGCTACGAGGTTTTATTAGAAAATGGAGAAACAATAGAAGCGGATTTTGTTGTTTTGACTACTCCGCATGATGTGACTCAGCGAATTTTGCAAGAACAAGATTTAGATGTGGATTTTAATAAATTGAAGAATTCCTCATTAATTAGTATTTATCTTGGTTTTGATATTCCAGATGAACAGCTACCAGCTGATGGAACTGGGTTTATCGTTTCGGAAAACAGTGACGTGAAATGTAATGCTTGTACTTGGACTAGCCGAAAATGGAAGCATACATCTGCAAACGGTAATTTACTTGTACGAATGTTTTACAAAAGCTCCAATCCAGTTTTTGAAAGCATGAAGCATATGAGTGAAGAAGAGCTAGTGGAAGTAGCTTTACAAGATATTGACAAGAGCCTGAAACTAAACGGCAAGCCTCAAGTTGTGGAAGTAACTAAATGGAACGATTTAATGCCAAACTATCATCTGGAGCATGGGGAAGCGATAAAATCATTGAATCAGAAATTATCATCTATGCTTCCAAATGTAGTGCTTGCTGGATGCTCGTATTATGGAGTTGGTATCGGCGCTTGCATTAAAAATGGAAAAGAAACAGCGCAATTAATTTCGGAGAGAATTTAATTTTTAAGAAGGATGGTAGGACCAAAATATAATTTTGGTCCTTTTTTTATTGTAGGAATGAAATTGATGGTGTTTTAGATAAATTTACAAATATTGTATATGTGATACGATGCGATTGGGGGTGTTTAAATGATTGTAAAAACTCGAGCGTATGAATATAGCTATATAGCTTTGGAGTCATTATATAGACGTTTACCGAAAATACACGACATGAAAGAGTTGATTCACTCTAAAATGCAAATGGCGAAGGCTGGAATATACGGGGAAGAAAGAATGGATGGGGTTTTTCAAAAGTATTCTTTTCCGTTCCAATACTTGGTGTTGCATGATGTGAGCTTGGAATCGTATGGCAAGTTTCAAATAGATTCGGTATTTTTGACACAATACTTTGCGGTGGTATTAGAGATCAAAAATATAAGTGGAAGTTTGCGGTTTAAGCAAAATCCTTCCCAGCTTGAGCGAGAGAATGAAGAGGGTAAAGTCGATGTATTTGAGAGTCCAGAAGTACAGATAGAAAGGAATATATATTTACTGGAAGATTGGTTAAGATTGCAAGGTGTGAGTATTCCTGTTCGTGGTGTAATCGTGTTGACGAATTCAAGGGTGAAGGTAGTAGAGCCATCCATCAAATATCCAACGATACGATACTTTATTCGACGATTCCAGTATTTTTGCGCAATATGACTCGTGAGAAAGTATGCCTGGAAGTGCCAGCAATGCATGAATTGGCAGAGAAAATGGTTGTGTGTCATCAAGTGTACTTTCCATTTCCACTGTGCAGTCGATGGAGCATAAATCCAAATGATTTGCTGACAGGGGTCTATTGTGAAAAGTGTGAGACGCATGGGATGACGAAAAAGAAAAACGGCTGGAACTGTTTAAGGTGTGGTCATGTAGATCGCTTGGCGCATGAGAAGGCGATGCGTGATTGGTTTATGCTAATCGGGGATAGTATTAATAATCGGCAATGTAGATATTTTCTTAAATTGGATTCTTATCAGGCCGCATCTCGCATATTAAATTCTATGGGGCTGTCGAGAGAGGGTTCGTCTAAACGTAACACAATTTATAAGTGGAATTGGTCTTAAATTGACGAATCGGATGATAAAGAGTGAAAATCGGATAATAAGTCGAGATAATCGGATAATAACAAATGAAAATCGGATAATAAATCGAGATAATCGGATAATAACCGCCAAATATCGGATAATAAAAACACTCTTAAGATGCAAGAAAATTCAATCTACGTCTTGACGCTTTAGTTGAATAAAGGTACGATAAGTCTAACAAAAAATTGAATATTGAATTCTTATCAAGAGAAGCTGAGGGACTGGCCCTGTGAAGCTTCAGCAACCAGCCGTTTGGTCAGGTGCTAATTCCAGCAGATGCTTATGTGTCTGATAGATGAGAAGGGACGAATTTTACATACTCGTAAAGCCTTCTTTTCATGGAAGGCTTTTTTTTTATTTTAGAGAGGATGAATGTGAATGGGTTTATTAGAGAAGCTGCAAACGAATGTTTTGACTGCTGACGGAGCGATGGGGACACTGCTTTATTCATATGGAATTGATTATTGTAACGAAGAATTAAACATCCAGAAGCCAGAGATTATTGAGAAAATTCACCAGGACTATATAGTTGCAGGCGCGGATATCATTCAGACGAATACGTATGGTGCAAATGCAATTAAACTGGCGCGGTACGGACTAGAAAATCAAATGAAAGAAATCAATGAAGCGGCGATCCAAATCGCAAAAAGAGCAGCTGCCCCTGGTGGTCAATTTGTGCTTGGTACGATTGGTGGTATACGCGGTATTCGGAAGAGTGATGCGACTATTGATGAAATTATCGCAACGGTTAATCAACAAGCTACCCAACTACTATCAGGAAATCCAGATGGATTATTACTAGAAACGTACTATGATTTTGAAGAGCTTTCCGCAACGGTTACGCATCTAAGAAAGCTGACAGATACACCGATCATTGCACAAGTATCGATGCATGAGCCAGGTATCTTGCAAAACGGTTTATCGCTAAATGATGCATTACATCAACTAGAGGCATTAGGAGCAAGTATTGTGGGAGTCAATTGTCGACTTGGTCCTCATCATACAATTCAAGCGTTCGAAGGGGTGACGCTACCAGAAAAAGCATTTCTGTCTGCTTATCCAAATGCAAGTTTACTTGATGTAGAGGATGGCCGTATTGTTTACGAATCTGAGGCAGATTATTTTGGAAAAGCAGCGTTATACTTTCGCGAAGCAGGAGTTCGTTTAATAGGCGGTTGCTGTGGGACAACACCAAAACATATTGAAGCCGTGAAAAAAAGAATTGGAACTCTACCTCCAATTACAAATAAAATCGTAACGCCTAGAAAGCCAATAATCATTCAGGAAGCAGAACCAACCGTCAATCAACCACTACATGAAAAAGCAAAAACCGAAAGAACAATCATCGTGGAACTAGATACGCCACGCCATTTAGACACAACTACTTTTATGGAAGGTGCAGAGAAGCTGAATGCAGCTGGAATTGATGCAGTAACGATGGCAGATAACTCACTTGCATCTCCTCGTATTAGCAATATGGCTATGGGCTCGATGTTAAAATTGCAAAATAATATTCGTCCTCTAGCTCATATTACATGTCGTGACCGCAATTTGATTGGCTTACAATCACATTTAATGGGTCTGGATGCACTTGGAATTCATGATATATTGGCTGTTACAGGTGATCCAACCAAAATAGGAGATTTTCCCGGAGCAACCAGTGTTTATGATGTATCAAGTTTAGAGTTACTCCAATTAATTAAACAGCTAAATGAAGGTGTTTCCTTCTCAGGAAAATCGCTTCGAAAAAAAGCCAACTTCTCTGTGGCAGCTGCCTTTAATCCCAACGTTCGCGTACTGGATCGTGCTGTTAAAAGACTAGAGAAGAAAATAGAGTGTGGAGCTGATTATTTCATTACCCAGCCCGTTTATTCGAAAGAAAAAATGGAGGAAATCTATGAAGCGACGAAACACTTGTCCACTCCTATTTTCCTTGGGATTATGCCACTTACAAATAGTCGTAATTCTGAGTTCCTGCACAATGAAGTGCCAGGTATTAAATTATCAGATGAAGTGTTAGAACGCATGCGTGCTTGTGGAGAAGATAAAGAGCGTTCTACTGCGGAAGGTATACAAATTGCAAAAGAGCTTATTGACACTGCAGCGGAGTTATTTAATGGCATTTACATCATTACGCCATTTTTCCGTGTGGATATGTCACTTGAATTGATTCGCCATATTAAAGAGATTGACGGAAAGAAAGCGAGAGAAAACAGTTATGTCCAAACATCTAATTGAACAGGAACTTCAAAAAAGAATTCTTATTATTGATGGCGCAATGGGAACGATGATCCAAAACGTGAATCTAACTCCAAAGGATTTCGGTGGAGAAGAATACGAGGGATGTAATGAGTATTTAAACGTTATCAATCCAACTGTCATTGAACAAATTCATCGGGAATATCTAGAGGCAGGTGCAGATATAATTTGTACCAATACGTTTGGGGGAACACCAGTCGTGTTAAATGAATATGATCTAGGTGACCAAGCGCATGAAATCAACCTTCGTGCAGTGCAGCTTGCGAAGAAGGTTGCAATTGAATTATCTACTCCCGACTGGCCGAGATTTGTGGCTGGTGCAATTGGACCGACAACAAAAACATTGTCTGTAACTGGTGGAATAACCTTCGATGAGTTAACAAATGACTTTTACATACAAGCAAAGGCATTAGTCGAAGGTGGCTCCGATGTTATCCTATTGGAAACAAGTCAGGATATGCTAAACGTGAAGGCCGCAACCATTGGTATACAACAAGCATTTACAGAAACGGGGAAAGAGCTTCCTATCATGATATCTGGAACAATCGAGCCAATGGGAACGACACTTGCGGGTCAAAGTATTGAAGCATTCTACATTTCAATTGAACATATTAAACCACTCTCTGTGGGACTCAACTGTGCAACAGGACCAGAATTTATGACGGATCATATTCGCTCCCTTTCTGAGTTATCAGATGGATATGTAAGCTGTTATCCAAATGCAGGATTACCGGATGAAGAAGGACATTACCATGAATCACCTGAATCGCTTTCGAAGAAGTTAAAAGGCTTTGCAGAAAAAGGATGGTTAAATGTTGTAGGTGGATGTTGCGGAACTACTCCAGCCCATATTCAAGCAGTTCGCGAAGCAGTGAAAGATATTGCACCTCGTAAGCCAGCTGAAACAGGCCATGGTCATGTAGTTTCAGGTATTGAACCGTTATTATATGACGAAACAATGCGTCCACTCTTAATAGGGGAAAGAACAAATGTGATTGGTTCGAGAAAATTTAAACGACTTATAGTAGAAGAAAAGTTTGAAGAAGCTTCCGAAATTGCTCGTGCACAAGTAAAAGGTGGTGCTCACGTCATCGATATTTGTCTTGCTAACCCTGACAGAGATGAATTATCTGACATGACTAATTTCATGAAGGAAGTTGTGAAAAAAGTGAAAGTGCCACTTGTCATTGATTCCACTGATGAAAATGTAATTGAAGAGGCATTGAAATATTCACAAGGTAAAACAATTATTAACTCGATCAATCTAGAGGATGGCGAAGAGCGTTTTGACGCTGTAATGCCACTTGTAAAAAAATATGGAGCAGCTGTAGTAGTTGGAACAATTGATGAAGTGGGAATGGCGATTACACGTGAACGTAAGTTGGAGATTGCAGAACGTTCCTATGATTTGCTCGTAAATAAATGGGGACTTGCACCAGAAGATATCATTTTTGATCCACTAGTTTTCCCAGTAGGTACAGGAGATCAACAATATATTGGATCAGCTGTGGAAACAATAGAAGGAATTCGTTTAATAAAAGATAAGATGCCTCGCTCACTAACTATTTTAGGAGTAAGTAATGTTTCATTCGGTCTACCACCAGTTGGGCGAGAAGTGCTCAATGCTGTTTATTTGTATCATTGCACACAAGCAGGGCTTGATTATGCAATTGTAAACACAGAAAAACTAGAGCGATATGCATCTATTCCTGAACAGGAAATTGCGATGGCAAATGAACTGTTATTTACAACAACAGATAAAACTTTAGCTGATTTTACTGACTTTTATCGAGACAAAAAGAAAGAAAAGACAGAAGCAGATATCCCGAAAACAGTACCCGAACGTCTTGCTTATTATATTGTGGAAGGTACGAAGGAAGGGCTTATTCCAGATTTGGAAGAGGCGCTTAAAATGTATGAGACCCCTCTAGATGTTATAAATGGGCCATTGATGGAAGGTATGTCCGAAGTAGGACGTCTTTTTAATGACAATCAATTGATAGTGGCAGAAGTGCTACAAAGTGCTGGTGTGATGAAGGCTTCGGTTGCTTATTTGGAACAGTTTATGGAAAAGAAAGAAGATGACTCTGGTAAAGGGAAAATCGTTCTTGCGACTGTAAAAGGTGATGTACACGACATTGGAAAAAACTTGGTCGATATCATATTAAGCAATAACGGATATAAAGTAATCGACGTTGGAATAAAAGTAACTCCTGCCACTTTAATAGAAGTTATTCGAAAAGAAAAGCCAGATATCGTAGGATTATCAGGGCTTCTCGTAAAGTCTGCTCAACAAATGGTTATTACCGCACAAGACTTTAAAGAAGCAGGTATTGAAGTACCTATGCTTGTAGGAGGAGCTGCGCTATCTCGTCGTTTTACAGAAACGAAAATTTCGGCTGAGTACGACGGACCTGTCCTATATGCAAAAGATGCGATGCAAGGATTAGAGCTAGCAAATCGTCTACAAAATGATGAAGATAAATCCGTTTTACTGGAGGAATTAATAACGCAACAAGAAAAACGGAAAGTAGCAGAAGCTGCACGGGCTTCCAAACAAGCTGTAGCTGTTTTAACGAAACCAGTCAAAACGGTGCGTGAAGATGTCCAAGTATTTAATCCTAAAGACTTACGTCGACACGTTTTAAAAGATTATTCAGTGTCACACTTATATCCATACGTTAATATGCGAACGCTGATTGGGCATCACTTAGGCTTAAAGGGGTATAGTGATAAATTATTAGAACAAGGCGACGAGCGTGCGGTGGAGTTACATGAACTAGTAACCGAGTTTCTAGGAGCTGGCATTTTAAAACCATCTGGTATGTATCAATTTTTCCCTGCACAATCAGATGGCGATGATGTAGTAATCTATGATCCAACGGATGCCAAAACAGAAATAGAACGATATACGTTTCCTCGTCAATCTGTAGAACCATACCTTTGCTTAGCGGACTACTTGAAATCCGTCGAAAGTGGTGAAATGGATTATGTCGCATTCATGCTCGTTACAGCAGGACATGGTGTTCGGGAAGCGGCTAATAAACTAAAAGAACAAGGGAAGTTTTTAGAAAGTCATGCATTGCAGGCAACTGCACTGGAACTGGCAGAAGGATTTGCGGAACGTATTCACCAGGAAATCCGAGATCAATGGGGCTTCCCAGATGCAACTGATTTTACAATGCGTGACCGGTTCGCAGCAAAATACCAAGGACAACGCTTCTCTTTTGGCTACCCTGCTTGTCCAAATTTAGAAGATCAAGCAAAATTGTTTGGACTTCTTAAACCAGAGGACATCGGTGTGCAATTAACCGAAGAGTTTATGATGGAGCCAGAAGCATCGGTCTCTGCCATCGTATTCGCACATCCAGATGCGAGATATTTTGTAGTCGACTAAAATAAAACACCGCCAAATGATGGCGGTGTCAGACTGCAGAAAAGGAATTTGGCTAATTGTTCTCGTTTCATTAACTTGAGATTCTGTCTAAATTTCCTATTAACTCAGGATTCCTAAGTATATAGAAAATAATCAGGTAGCATTTTATTGGTTTGGAGAAGCGTCCGATCGAGATCGACTCCTGCGGGAAAAGCGAGACAGACAAGAACCTGCAGGAGCGTAGCGAGTGCGCTGAAAAAGTCTATAGAATTTGAATTTACTTAATAATATCGTCCGATAAATAAGAAAATCGTAGAAACGGCTCCCTTTCCGCGGGCGTTGCCTTAGCCTCCTCGCTGCGCTGCGGGGTCTTCGGCTAACGCTATCCCCGCAGGAGTGTCGCCTTTTTCAACGATTTTCTATAAATACTAATTGAAAAATTTAAGTGATATAAATTTACTCTATTAATAGCATGATGGTTTTCTAATTGAAAAGCGGATAATAGTTGATTGGAGTGGAAGGTGGCGACTCCAGCCGGAATAGCAAATGTTTTCTGCACCGATAGCGAAGCGTCAGGTGCATGAGATGAAGACCCTGGACTGAGCGTAGCGAAATTAATTTTTGCGACGAGCTTGCGCAGGAGCAAGGGAAGCGGCTGAAACCATGCCGGCGGAAAGCGTCCGCCTGGAACGGAAAACAACGGGACCCTGACAAAAAGCGAACATGGGAACGAATGCAGTTCCCATACATGCTAAGAGATACCTTGAAAAGTTTTTCAGTGGACTCAGCCTAAGGAAGTAAGGCTATTGGCTCATGTCAAATGGATAGCAATCTAAGTTCGCGACGTCCTACGGCTACGATTGCATGACCCACATCCCGTGGATCCAAGTGGCGCGGCGCTCGTCCGCGGAAAGCTTTCGGAAAACCATCTATCCTTTATAAAGATAAATTCGAGTTTGTCTAAAGTATCACACCGCCAACAGGTTTGGCGGTGTTTTTTTGAGGGAAAATGTGAATCGCTCAATCTTTGCGCAAGATAGCTCAATCTTTCTAGCGAATCGCTCAATCTTTGAACAAAAACACTCATTGATTGTTGTGAATCGATCAATCTCCTAATTACTTGCTTTTATTGAACAAGCTCCTTGTCACTTTTGACTCTCTTCAATTGTGCCACGATAATGACGCTTATAATGACAAGTAAAAACCAGGAGCTGATTTTACCGATGTGGACAAGGGACCATGCAGCTTCCTGGTTTGGATATTGCCATGCACCAAAGAATGTGGTGATATTTTCAGCAATCCAAATAAAGAAACCAATTAAAATGAAGGAGAGAATCATCGGCATTTTATAGATTTTATCGTTGATCTGGAAGGTGACGATTGTTCGGAAGAAAATAATAAAGAGTAATCCCTTCAACCACCAACGAATGTCATAGGTGAAGTGATGAGTAAAGAAATTAAGATAAATAAGAATGCTAATACTGACTGCCCAAAAGGACTTTGGCCAATGATAAATATGTAAATCTAAATGACGCCAACTTTGACAAATGTAACTCGCGACGCTCGCATACATGAAACCACTATACAGTGGGACACCAAAAACCTTACTATATGCATCCTCTGGATAACTCCAAGAACCCATATGGACTTTATATAATTCCAGGGCTAGACCAATTACATGAAATAAACATATGACTTTGAACTCATCGATTGTTTCTAATTTAGAGACAAGCATGAATACTTGAGCAGCAATACAAATTATTAAAATTAAATCATATCTTGGTAAAAATGGAGTATCTACATATTTCGAAAAGGCCAGAGCTGCAAATATGATTACCGGAAAAATACAAGAAATTGCTTGTAAATAAACAAATCGTAAAAAGTTTTTCATAAGCCAACCTCGGCTTTCTTCAAAAGTTTGTATTGCTTACCATATGGACGAAAAGCATATGCTCAGGTTTCTTGTTCAACCGTATATAGACAAATCGCTTATTCTTACCTAGACACTTTATCCCGACTTGCATAATTTATAGAGATTTTATTAAATCATTAGGAGTGAAGTGGAATGTTTTTGCCATTTGGAGATGGATATCGAGACGGAGGTCGGGACCGAGACCGAGACAGAGATTACCCAAGATACCCAAGATACCCAAGATACCCAAGATATCCGCAGTATCCTTATCCAAGATATCCTAGATATCCGTATTATCCATACTATCCTTATTATCCGTACTATCCATATTATCCTTATTATCCGGGATATGGCTATCCAGGATATCAAGGAAGATACGGTTATTGAGAAATTTTTTCGTGAATCTGATTTCCAGTTAAGAGAGGGGAAATTCCCCTTTCTTTTTAATAACTTAATAAAAATGGACAACCTAGAAAATATTATAAAAGCAGGTATTTTAGGAAGGACGTCGAAGGTTTATAGGAATTAGTTATTAGGAGGAATTTTTATTTTATTTTTAATGATACCAATAATTATCGTAATGATTGGTTTGTATTGTGTCACATTGGCTCTATGGGAGTTAAGAGTAGGTGCTGATCGAAAAAAGTATATAACTTATATGTTCACAGGTTTAGTATTAATTTTTATAGTTCCTAAATTGTTAGTGGGGGAAATTTAACATAATGACATTAGACAATTTTGAAGAATATGATAATCCTATTTTGTATGATCTTGAAAATAACGCCTATTCAGATGATGTGAAATTCTTAACGAAATGGGCTGCTAAAACAGAAGGCATAATTATAGATTTGGCTTGTGGAACGGGGAGAGCTACTATTCCATTGGCCAAGGAAGGATATAAACTAATTGGAGTAGACCTACATAGCGGTATGTTAAATGAAGCAAAAAAGAAAGCATCTGCTCTTCATTTACAAGTTGATTGGATCGAACAAGATTGTTCCGAATTAGAATTGAATGTAAAAAGTAATTTGATATTCTCTGTTGGAAATTCTTTTCAACATTTCCTTACAAATGACGATCAAGATGGATTGTTGACCTCTGTAAATAAGCATCTAGAAACCAAAGGAATCTTCATTTTTGGAACAAGATTTCCAACTGTAGAGGAATTGTTACAACCAAACACAGAAGAATATTGGAAAACTTATAAAGATAAGGAAACTCACCATAAAGTAGATGTATACACGATTAGTAGATATGAGTCCTTAAACCAAGTGCAACATTACACAACGATAAGAAGATATAAAGATCAAATTGGAGAAATAGTGAAAGAGGTAAAAACAAATATTAGTTTAAGGTATGTGTTTCCAAAGGAAATGGAGCGACTATTATTTTCAAATGGATTTGAAATTCTTCATGTGTACAAGGATTGGAATGAAACACCTTTGACAGATGATAGCGAACAAATGATTTATGTTTGCCAAAAAATAAAATAGTACAATGGAGGTTAATATGGGTTATATCGAGGAATTACGTAAGACAGTTGGAAATCAACCCCTCATATTAGTTGGAGTTGCAGTTGCAGTGATTAATGAACAAGGGGAAATCTTATTGCAAAAAAGACAAGATGGATTATGGGGTGTTCCAGGAGGTTTTATCGAACTAGGAGAATCAACTGAGGAAGCTGGAAGAAGAGAAGTTTTGGAAGAAACGGGATTAGAAGTAGGTAAACTTGATTTAGTAGGTGTTTTCTCTGGAAAACAGTATTTTGTTCAATTACCAAATGGGGATGAATTCTATCCAGTGACAATTGCTTATATGACAAACGAATTAAAGGGTGGGAGTTTAAAGGCAGACGGTGAAGAAACTGTGGAAGTTCAGTTTTTTAAAGTAACGGAACTACCGGAAGGACTCAATCCGCTCATTAAAAATCTTATAAAGCAACATTCTTTATCTCTTTAAAATACAGAAAGGAATGGAGATTTAATGTCAGAAAATATACAAGAACTTACTTACAAAGAACAATGGTTAGAAGCCTTTCCAGTTATGAAACAGTTAAGAACAGAGTTGACAGAGGATACCTATCTAGAGTTACTTCAAGAAATGAAAAAAGACGGTTATACATTGTATGCTCTATATGAGAATAATAAGATTGTATCCTTAACTGGTTTTAGTTGGAGAACAAACTTTTATAATAAACGCCACATTTTCATTTATGATCTCGTAACAGATTATGAGCATCGGTCATTCGGTTACGGAGAGAAATTATTAAATTATATACATAACTGGGCTAAGGAAAACGGAGCAGAATATGTTGCATTAGAATCAGGCATTCAACGAAATAATGCACATCGTTTTTATGAGGAAAAATTAGACTATGAAAAATGGTGTTATTCATTTAGAAAATCTTTGTAACGAAAGGAAGTAGTAACGATCGAAGCAAAAACTAAAATTTTGGACATGAATAAGGATAGTTGGGAGAAATCTGCGGAACGATTTTTCGGAAGAACAGCTCTTCCCGAATATGGGCCTTTTTCGATAAACGAGGAACAGCACGGACTATTTGGAGACATTTCAAATCAAAAGGTATTGGATATTGGGTGTGGTAGTGGTCATTCATTACAGTATATGGGTAACCGAGGAGCTAAGGAACTATGGGGATTAGACCTTTCCACAAGGCAAATAGAAACAGCAAATAAATTATTAAGTAATCAACCGGTTAAAGTAACATTATTCGAGTCTCCTATGGAGAAAAATCCAGGATTACCTAGTGATTACTTCGATATTGCATACTCTATTTATGCATTAGGTTGGACAGTTGATTTACAGCAGACATTGAAAAATATCCATTACTACTTAAAGCCGGGTGGATTATTTATCTTTAGTTGGGAGCACCCTTTACATGATCGTTTGTCCTATGAAAAGTCGTCGTTTAATTTCAATAAATCTTACATTGTAGAAGGTCCAGAATACAATGAAGCATGGCATAACGAGGTAATTATACATCATCGAAAACTAAGTACATATATAAATACACTCATTGAATGTGGTTTCACCATCGATAAGGTAATAGATGATGTTATATTCCCTGATAACAATATTTCTGATGATCCCTCCAAATGGTACTCAACGCAAAAAGCACAATTAGTGCCTGCAACGTTTATAATAAAAGCATACAAAAAGTAATTAAAGGTCTTGAGTTTATTGAAGATTGGGACTGAGGAAGGTGAAAGTGATGAAGAAATTTTGGTCTAGGTATAAACATTGGTTATTTTATAGCTTTATAGTAATCGGTTTGATAATTAGTTTTTCTAAATTTACTTATTCAGTACAAGCTATTATAGCAACTGTTTTTGGCATAATTGGATTTTTAGGAGTTACATATCTTACCTTTCAAATTGAAGCTCAAAAACGAAAAGAAAATAAAAAATAGTAATTGTTAAAGGTTGAGTGAGAATGAAGTTTTATATTGCATCCAGTTTTCAAAATATTGATTCTGTTAAATATGTAAGTGAAGTTCTAAAAAACAAAGGGTATATTCATACATATGATTGGACTAAAAATGAAAGAGTTTCAACTATAGAAAAACTTCAAGCAATAGGACAAGAGGAGAAAAATGGTGTCCTGACTGCCGACATTCTTGTGGTATTATTACCCGCAGGAAAAGGGAGTCACATAGAATTTGGATTAGCGCTGGGACAGGGTAAAAAGGTTTTTCTATACTCACCAAACGATGATGTTAGAGACTTAGAAACAACGAGCACATTTTATCATTTGCCGGAAGTAGAAATAGTGATTGGAACTATAGACGAATTAATTGATGTTATCTTTTCGAGTAACGTCTAGTTAGTCTACTAGATATAGTCATATTCTTTAGTGGTGTGACATCTTTTATCTAAGAACTATTATCAGTAACTGTTGGTTAATAACGAAAGGGGATTGTTGTATGGATAGTAAAATGAGATACGAGCTACTATTTAAAAATATTAACCAATACAACACCGGGGATACGGGTATCACAAGAATTGCTTATACGAATGAAGAGCAAACTTGTACACACGCATTTATGCGTATGTGTATGGCGGAGCAGTTAGATATTAGAATGGATCCATGTGGAAATGTTATTGCAAGAAGGCAAGGTAAAATAGACGGACTTCCACCTGTCGTCATGGGTTCTCATTTGGATACTGTGTATCAAGGTGGAAAATATGATGGGGTAGTTGGAGTCACAGCTGCACTTGAAGTAATTAGACGGTTAAATGAAAAAGAAATTATTACTGATCATCCAATTGAGATTATTTCTTTTGCTTGTGAAGAATCTGCTCGTTTTGGTGTTTCGACAGTAGGAAGCAAAGCAATCGCTGGCCAATTTGATAAAGATAGATATCGAAATATAAAGGACAAAGATGGCATTACGATGGAAAAGGCATTTGCACTATGTGCGTTAGATTTTAATGCCGTTGATCAAGCAAGCAGGAAAAACGAACAGTTTAAAGCATTTTTTGAGTTGCATATTGAGCAAGGACCAGTGCTAATAAATACTGGTAAGAAAATTGGTATTGTTACAGGAATAGCAGCACCTGTGCGACTTCATGTGAAAATAAAGGGAACTGCTTCGCATTCAGGAACTACACCTATGAGTATGAGAAAAGATGCCCTTCTTGGGGCATCTGAAATTTCGTTAGCCCTTGAAAAAGCCGCAAAAAGCGAAGAGGCATATGGTACTGTTGCAACGATCGGAGTAATGAATGTTCATAACGGCGCTATGAATGTAGTACCCGGGGATGTGGAAATTAAAATTGACATACGGTCTACTTCCGTAGATTCAAGACGGAGAGTGCTTACTCATTTAGATGAGACGATTAAAACAGTAAAACAAAATAGGCAATTGGATATTGAAAGCATTGAGATTAGTTCAGAAGACCCTGTGCTTCTATCAGAGGAAATAAATGATGTCCTGCGTAATATTTGTGAAGAGAAGAATTTCTCCAACCAAATAATGCAAAGTGGTGCTGGGCATGATGCAATGAACATGGCGAAGTTATGTCCGACAGGCCTAATCTTTATCCCATCTTTAGATGGACTTAGTCATCATCCAAATGAGTTCACACCCATAGATGATATTATGATTGGCATTGATTTGTTGGAAGAAGTGATTCTTCATTATTCTAAAAGTGAAAAATAAATGCCAAAGGAAATTAGATTTTCCTTGGCATTTTTTTATTCCATTAGTCGCATCTTACTCCAGTTTGATTGAATTATTATGATAGATAATTTATCCTATAGTATGAATTGGTTCGATAGGGGGGGTTCTATGAGTTCGGAAAACCATAAAACCGGGGATAGAAGAATTAGAAGAACGAAAAGTATCTTTAAGACGCATTTTATCCGTTTAGTGAGAGAAAAAGGTTATAAAAATGTAACAGTAACAGATATAGTGGAACGTGCAGATTATAATAGAAGTACTTTTTACTTGTATTTTAAAGATAAAGAGGATTTGGCTGAAGAATTAGTAACAGAAATATTAGATGAATTAAATAAAGCATTTCGTCGTCCCTTTGAAGATACAATGATTGTGGATTATAAACTTATTTTGCCTACATCGAATGCTTTTTTTCAACATATATATGAGCAAAAATATTTCTATGGTCTTTTAAAAATGGAGGATACAATCCCAGGGCTTCAAGAGAAATTTTTAAACAAATTTAAAGAAATATTTCATGCAATTACCTATATAAACAATGAAAACAAAGAAATAAAATTGGATCATTTTAATACGTATAAGATGTACGGATCTTATGGCGTTATATTAGAATGGATTGAGGGTGGTTGCGTAAAATCACCAGAAGAAATAGCGGATAATCTTTTAGAAATATTTAAGACAAAAGAAGTTTTGTTTAAGTTTAAATAAATATATAAAAAGTACAAGGTGCATGTATCCAAGGAGGGATTATGCATTTTTTTATTGAACTAATAAAGATGTGTTTTCTGATGAAGCTTTTAATACGTGCTGAGGAGGGGGATAAATGGATAATTTCATACTGAGTACTGAAAGATTAGTATTGAGGAAAATGAATAGAGATGATATGGAGAGTCTATTGAAAATATTCGCAGACCATGAAGCAATGAAATATTATCCATCCACGAAAAACGAAAAGCAGACGATTGATTGGATTGAATGGACAATAAATAATTATGCAAAGCACGGAGTAGGACTCTGGGTAGTAGAGGATAGAGTATCTGGGGAGTTTCTTGGACAATGTGGAATTGTTCCTCAAGAAATAGATGGAATAGTTGAAATGGAGATTGGTTATCTGTTTGTTAGACGTTTCTGGGGAACTGGATATGCCACCGAAGCTGCATTAGCTTGCAAAAATTATGGATTCGAACAAATGGGATTACGGAAGATGGTTTCATTAATTGATGTAAATAATCTTCCATCAATTAAAGTTGCTGAACGAATCGGTATGAAAGTAGAAAAGACTGTTCATAAATGGGATAAAGATGTATTTGTTTACTCTGTATCCTATCATCAAGAAGATTAAGCTCGTTCCCTTTGTTATTTTCTAAAATACAAAACCAGCTATTCATAAAAATAGCTGGTTTTAGTATTATCATTTTTTCTCTATTTGAGTTTCTTTCGCTTCTAACTTGTTATCATCTTTTTCTTCATCATTTATAATATCTCGAGTAGAAGTTTTAAATTCTTTTAATGTTTGTCCAACAGCTCTACCTAATTGAGGTAACTTCGACGGACCAAAGATGACAAGAGCTATAATCAAAACGAGTATTAAACCCGGTATCCCTATATTTGGCATGGAATTTCCTCCTTCTATAAATGGAATCCCTTTTAATATAACACACTTAGTAAGAAAAATGAGAAAGAGAGTCTCTTCAACCATTATGGTAAAGGATGTAACTTCTATCTGCAACAAAATCTATTCAGAAAAACGTTGACTAATTCTGATAGAGAATTGTATTTATTTTGCAGTATTTAATTGACCTCCACCGTTTTTCAAGAACTGAATAATTCCTTCAGAAGCACGATAAGTAAGCGCTGCTACTGTTGGTGTTGGGTTTGTAGGTCCAAAGTGAGGAAAAGCGGAAGCTCCACAAACGAACAAGTTATCTACATCCCACATTTGTAAGTAGTTATTGACTGCAGAGTTTTCAGGACTGTCACCCATAATGACACCTCCAGCATCATGTTGGAAAGTAAATCGTCCTCCGAAGTGCTCGGCCATTGGAATTGTATCGATAATGTCAGCACCCATTTCTTTCACTACTTCAGCGCATTTTTCCACTAAAAATTCATTTCTTTTATGATCGTGCTCTGTGTAATCGAAAGTTACACGAATTAATGGATCCCCATTGTCATCTTTGTAGGTTGGATCCAAATCGAGATAATGATTTTTATGAGGCAAGATTGCTCTTTGAGAAACGACCATTAAATTTCGGTAATAATAGTGTAAGGAATTCTTTTTGAACTCTTTCCCCCACATTGGCGTACCCATTGGAACTGGATTATTTGCAATAGGTTCGTTGCCCATTAAGTGCATTTCAATTTGTCCGCCATGGATGAAGTCTACATTGTTATGGTCAAAATTGTCTGCATTGAAGTCGTTGTATGCAGATCCAAGTGAACCAGTACCGATGTAACTATTGAATTTCTTCTCTTCAAAATAACCAATTGCCCCAGTAATTGTATGGTGATCGGTATAGTTTTTACCGATTATACCCTCACCTGTTTTTGGGTTATAAGGTTTTCCGATGCCAGACAACAATAATAATCGTACATTATTAAAAATATAGCTTGTTAAAACAACAACATCTGCTGGTTGTTCAAATTCTTCACCAGTTCGAGTGTCTTTGTATAAAACCCCAATTGCTTTTTTTCCGTCATATAAAACACGTGTTACTAAAGCATTTGTTCTAAGCTCAAAGTTACCAGTTTTTTTCGCAGTTGGAATCACTGTTACGATTGGGTCAGCCTTTGCTCCATATTCACAGCCGTAGTTACCGCAGAATGCACAGTATTGACATGCATTTAATGTTTCCCCATCTGGATTTGTATATGCTTCTGAAACGTTAGCTGTTGGTACTACAAATGGATGGTAGCCAAGCTTTTCTGCTGCTTCATGGAACATTTTCATTTGAGTTAATTTTTTTAATGGTGGTGTAGGGTAATCGATTGAACGTGGTCCTGCAAGTGGATCTACTTCGCCAGAAATACCAGCCATCTGTTCGAACTTTGAATAATATGGTTCAATTTCGTCATATGTAAGTCCCCAGTCTTGGATTGTTACCCCATCAGGAATTTTGTTTTCTCCATATTTCTCTATAGTTTTACTACGTATTTCAAAGTCGTACGGGAAATAACGATACGTTTGTCCACCCCAGTGTGCACCACCACCGCCAGTACCAGTACCAACTACAAATGCATTTTCGTCACGAACTGGCTTAGCAACTTCATCTAATTTATTTCGAAAAGTAATCGTATCTTTCGTTAATTTTTGCATTAATTCTTTGTGAATATTATATTTTAGTTCATCGTGTCCATGTAAATAATCTTCGATTGTTCTTTCTACACCACGTTCTAAACCGACTACTTTGTAGCCAGCTTTTGTTAGTTCAGCAGCAATGATACCACCTGTCCAACCCATACCTGTTGTAACTACGTCAACTTTAGGTAATTTTGTAACCATCACAATAGCCTCCTAGTAATAACTAATTATTAATGTTGCTTGTGTCCACCTAAACTAATAGGATCTATTAAAACAAATTCATCTTTATCCAAATAAGCTGTATAAGACATTTGTGCACCCGGAAATTCTTTCATTTTCCAACCAGCCATGTTTTTATTACCTCCATATAGAGGATCTGCAAAACAACCTTGTAACGTAAGAGTTCTAAGTAAACCGAAGAACGCAGCTGAGTTGACTAGCTCCATTTCTACTTTTCCTGCTTCAAAGGATGTTAAAATAGCAATTTGTTGTTCTTCTGTTAAATCTTTAAAAACTGTACCGTCATGCTCTTTTTCTGCAACTTCATTTAGTTTTCGTACGCCTTGTAACATAATCTCACTCTTATCTAGAGCGATTTCCCCTTTTTGAAAAGGACCTTTTCTATAATCGTCTGCATTACTTCCCCAAGGACTAGCTAATTGTTTATCGATAAAGAAAGGTGCACCTAGTGAAATGGCACCTGGACCATGTTCATCTTCGGGGTAAATAATTTCGGTAGCAGCACTAAGTGCCTCAAAATCCTTTTGACGTACGAAAAACTGACGAGTTTCACTATAGTCGACAGTTGCATGACTAGCTCCATCAACTGCTTTCGTTATATTCTCGGGTTTTCCTGCAACGAGGCTTCCAATAGCCCCCCCTAGTACAAGTCCACCGACTGTTAATCCAGAATTCTTAATGAATTTTCGTCTGGAAGAACGCTTATCTAAAATAGAACTTTTCTTTTCTTGTTCTGACATAATTTAATCCTCCTAATATAAATTGAGCTTATTAGTGTATAATTGCGTGCCAATTATAAACTAATGAAAATAAACCAGTACACACTAGTAAAGATGCAAGAAAGTATGTATATTTTTTCCCTGTCCAACAAAGGACAATGATGAATAGCCCAATCCCGAATCCTATTAATACAAACCAAGGAAACTCGGTATGATAGAAATAAAGAAAAAGGGCAAAATCAGCTACTAAGAATAAAGCGAAGAACACTTGATTTAGTAGGGATAATTCTTCTCTGTTATATTGAGTCACATTACTTCTCCTTTACATATAAATCGAAACAATGAAAGCTTAACAATATTGTGACAAAGCAACAATCATTAAAACGATACATAATGACTACTCACTCGACATTATCATTAGGACTGTTGTATAGAAAGTGAATTTAAAATATTCAAATAGATAATAGGAATTACATATAAAGTAAATATTTTTTCTAGTCGTTAGACCTATAGAAGAGTGATGCTATATTTCGTGTTAGGACATGTTAAAAGATATACGTCTCGAGACGTATTTTCTTTCCTTCTCAAGCCCGTTTGGAAAAAATTGCGAATGATGGATGATTAGAATAGAAGATTCGGGGGCAAAATGTTTCCTGTGAACGGGGTGAGGGAAATGAAGAAGAACATTTACATTATGTTAAGTAATACGGGTACTTTGTTTTCAAAGGCTATAGGTGTATATACAAGAAAAGAAATGAATCATACATCTATTGCTTTTGATGAAGAGCTATATGAAATGTATAGTTTTGGTAGGAAAAATAAAAACAATCCTTTTAACGGAGGATTTGTTAAAGAGGAAGCTACAAATGGACTATTTAAGCATGCGACATGTGCGATTTATAAATGCCAGGTGACCACCCAAGAATTTAATCGAATGCAAAATAAAATCCGTCAAATGGAACGACAAAAAGAGCTATATAAATATAATTTAATTGGATTATTTGGTGTGGCGATGCAACTAAAATTGGAACGAGAGCATGCCTTTTTCTGCTCACAATTTGTTGCAACTATTTTGAGTGAGTGTGAATCTACAAAGTTACATGTTCCTCCTTGCTTAGTTCAACCTCATCATTTTGAACAACTTTCCAGCTTAGAACTTATATATAAAGGAAAACTACAAACGTATGTATCTAGCAAAAGAGGGATGGAAGAGTCACTACAAGTTAATGCATGGGATAAGTATGCGTTTTTCATGCAACATTAATCTTTAATGGGAATATTTACTTCAAAATCGGGAAAGTATATAGAAGTATGAAAATCTATATAACTTTAAGGAGGATGAAGTGTGGAAAAAGATCAATCTAACTTGGAAACGAATATTGAGGAAGAGGATACGCTTACGAATAGACAAGGGCATCCAATTACCAACAACCAAAACATTAGAACAGTAGGTAATAGAGGCCCAGCAACCCTTGAAAATTATGATTTCATTGAAAAGATTAGTCATTTTGATAGAGAGCGTATTCCAGAGCGTGTCGTACATGCTCGCGGAGCTGGAGCCCATGGCTACTTTGAGGCTTACGGTAAAGTTGGTGAGGAAGAAATTTCAACATATACTCGTGCTAAGTTATTTCAAGAAAAAGGGAAACAAACGCCCGTTTTCGTTCGATTTTCATCCGTAATTCATGGCGGGCATTCTCCAGAAACATTACGAGATCCTCGTGGATTTGCTGTAAAATTCTACACAGAAGATGGTAACTGGGATTTGGTTGGAAACAATTTAAAGATTTTCTTTATTCGCGATGCGATGAAGTTTCCAGATATGATTCACGCCTTTAAGCCAGATCCAATTACAAATATCCAAGATTCAGAGCGCTTCTTTGATTTTTGTGCCAGCTCACCGGAATCATTTCATATGGTAACGTTTGTTTATTCTCCATGGGGAATTCCTGCAAATTATCGTATGATGCAAGGCTCGGGGGTAAATACTTACAAATGGGTGAATAAGGAAGGTAAAGCTGTCCTTATTAAATACCATTGGGAGCCAAAGCAAGGAATTCGGAATTTGACCCAAAAAGAAGCAGAAGAGATTCAGGCAAAAAACTTTAATCACGCGACACAGGATTTATATGATGCGATTGAAAAAGGGGATTTTCCTGAGTGGGAGCTTCTCGTGCAAATAATGAGTGATGATGACCATCCTGAATTGGACTTTGATCCGCTGGATGATACAAAGCTTTGGCCAGAGGATCAGTTCCCTTGGAAGGCTGTAGGGAAAATGGTCTTGAATAGAAATCCAGAAGACTATTTTAATGAAGTCGAGCAAGCGGCTTTTGGAACAGGTGTATTAGTAGATGGACTCGATTTTTCTGATGATAAAATGCTTCAAGGAAGAACTTTTTCTTATTCCGATACACAAAGACATCGTGTAGGAGCGAATTATTTACAATTACCAATCAATTCACCAAAAAAACGTGTGGCAACCAATCAAAGTGGAGGTCAAATGTCTTACAAACGGGACATGGGTACATTCCAAAATCCACATATCAATTATGAGCCATCTATTTTAGATGGATTGCAAGAAGCAGAGCAAATTGGTGAAGAACATACACCGATGATTAATGGAAATTTAGTACGTCAATCGATAAATCGTCAAAGCAACACGAAGCAAGCAGGAGAAACTTACCGTAGATTCGAGGAATGGGAAAGAGCAGAACTTATTTCCAATCTCGTGAATGATCTTGCTAGCTGTGATAAAAGAATACAAGAAAGAATGATTGCTCTTGCAGAAGAAGCCGATAAAGATTATGGTCATCATCTAAGAGAAGGTCTAAAGAAAGCACCAAAAGGTGGGTCAACCAACAAACCACTGGGCAATATTGATGGAGATGAAGCACCAGAACAGGCAATTCAGAAGAGTAACGAAGCAGAGCCATATTAATTAAGACAGCCTCCCTTTCTAAGAATTAGAAAGCGAGGCTTTTTTTAAGAATTTACAAATTGACTTTATAGGAATGAAATAGTATAAATACTATAAGTTTAATAGGTATTATTCTAATGAGAATTTTTTCAGAGAAACTATACTAAATAAGGAGGAGCTAATACTATGTCAAAAATATATATTATCCATGAAAATGATGAGTGGACTGTTCATTTAACGAAACGATTAGAAGAATTGAATCTTCCTTATGAATCTTGGCATCTTGATAAAGGAATTGTAGATTTAACTTCGGAACCTCCACAAGGTGTATTTTACAATAGAATGAGTGCTTCTTCTCATACAAGAGGACATCGGTATGCACCTGAGTTGGCAGGGGGAGTACTTGCTTGGCTGGAGTTCCATGGACGACCTGTATTTAATGGAACAAAGGCATTAAACTTAGAGTTGAGTAAAATCAATCAGTACACTGCTCTTGAAGCAAGTGGTATTAAAACACCTAAAACGATTGCTGCAGTAGGAGCAGAACAAATTATTTTAGCTGCACAAAAACTTGGGAAAATGCCATTTATCACAAAGCATAATCGTGCTGGTAAAGGACTAGGTGTTCAACTATTTCAAACGATTGAAGCTTTAGAAGCGTATGTGAATGGTCCGTTGTTTGAAGAACCAGTGGATGGAATTACGTTAATTCAAGAGTATATCCAATCACCAGAGTCCTATATTACAAGAGCAGAGTTTGTTGGCGGAAAATATGTATATGCTGTGAGAGTAGATACCTCGGAAGGATTTGAACTATGTCCCGCAGATTCTTGCCAAATTGGAGATGCTTTCTGTCCTGTTGGAGAAGAACCAGCAATGAAGTTTGAGATCAAAGAGGATATAGATGCTTCATGGATTGAGCGGTATGAATCATTTCTCCAAGTAAATAAAATTGATGTGGCAGGAATAGAGTTTATACGAGATGCAAATGGCGAGGTTTATACGTACGATGTGAACACCAATACTAATTACAATGCAGATGCAGAAGCGAAAAAACAGAAATATGGGATGTTGGAACTTGCTAAATTTTTAGGGAAAGCGTTAGAAAATACAAAAGTTAATGCTTAATGTTATATACGCACTACTTTCGTAAATTGGAAGTAGTCTTTTTTAATTGATCTTATATAACACGAAGTATCTCAGGAAATCTCGGAGTATCTCAGAAAATCGCGGAGCATCTCAGAAAATCTCAGGAGTATCTCAGAAAATCTCGGAGTATGTCAGAAAATCGTGGAGTATCTCAGAAAATCTCGGAGTGTCTCAGAAAATCTCGGAGTATCTCAGAAAATCTCGGAGTATCTCAGAAAATCTCGGAGTATCTCAGAAAATCTGGAGTGTCTCAGAAAATCTCGGAGTATCTCAGAAAATCTCAGAGTATCTCAGAGAATCTGGAGTGTCTCAGAAAATCTCGAGAGAATCTCAGAAAATCTCGGGAGTATCTCAGAAAATCTCAGAGTATCTCAAAAAATCCCGGGAGTATCTCAGAAAATCTCAAGAGTATCTCAGGAAACCCGAGAGTATCGCAAGAATCGCTTACTTGTAATGAGCTTTTTCGTTTAAAGGACTTCTAAAGAGGAAACAGATAGGGTAGGAGGTTTTAACATGAAAAATTATGATGCGGTTATAATTGGATTTGGTAAAGGTGGAAAAACACTTGCTTCTGAGCTTGCAAAGCATGGGAAGAAGGTTGCGGTTATTGAAAAGTCTTCTAAAATGTATGGAGGCACCTGCATTAACATTGCTTGTATCCCAACTAAATCACTCGTTCATTCAGCGGACAAAAGAAAATATTCTGAAACACCGAAAGAACAATTTTACAAAAATGCTATTGCTAAAAAAGATGAGTTAACTTCTTTATTACGAAATAAAAACTTTCAACTGTTAGATGATCAAGAAAATATTACAGTGATAACAGGTGAAGCGATTTTCTTAAACGATGAAAAAATTCAAGTGAAGACTTCGGAGGAACAACTTGAAATAACAGCGGAGCAGTTCTTTATTAATACTGGTGCCACACCAATTATCCCAAAAATCGATGGACTAGAAGATGCAAATTTTATATATGATTCCACAACCCTTCAAGAGCGTGAGGAGCTTCCTGAAAAACTAATTATTATTGGCGGGGGCTATATTGGATTAGAATTAGCTGTCATGTATGCAAACTTCGGTTCTGAGGTAACGGTTATCGACGGGAATAAGAATTTTCTTCCAAAGGAAGACCAGGACATCGCACAGGAAGCATTGAAAGTAATGGAGCAAAAAAAAATTAAAATTATCTCCAATAGTAAAGTAGAATCTGTAGAAAATCAGGATGATGGAGTAATTGTTACTTACAAAGAAAGTAACAAAAGTAATTCAGTATTTGGAAATGCAATTTTACTTGCGACAGGAAGAAAGCCGAATACAGAAACATTAGGGCTTGAGAATACTACAATTAAAGTGAACGATCGTGGAGCAATCGTCGTGGATGATTCGCTTAAAACTACCGCAAATAATAGTTGGGCTTTAGGCGATGTAAATGGAGGACCACAATTTACATATATTTCGTTAGACGATTTTCGAATTGTAAAAAACGAGTTATTTGGTGACGGGTCCTACACGAAAAAAGAACGAAATAACATCCCTTATTCTGTTTTCATTGAACCTGTATTATCTCATGTAGGTCTTAATGAAAACATGGCAAAGGAAAAGGGGATAGACTATAAAGTTGTGAGTATGCCCGCAGCAGGAATACCAAGGGCTCGTATTGTTGAACAGACAAATGGATTGTTAAAGGCGCTTATCGATCCCGAAACAAACGAGATTTTAGGATGTACATTATTTTGTGAAGAGTCCAGTGAAATGATTAATATTGTAAAAGTAGCAATGGATGCAAAGCTTCCTTACACTTTTTTACGAGAAACGGTTTTTACACACCCAACTATGAGTGAATCGCTTAATGATTTGTTTTCGAAAGTGGAATAACGAGTATGCATTGACTCCCTATCTAACTTCTATAAAATAGAAATATAAAGGGAGTGTTTTGAGATGAGTTTACTTGCTTTCGGTGCTATTTCATTAGTTATCTTATTCGGATTGTTTGTACTAGCGATTGCAATTTTTGTTTTATTAAGAATGTCAAAAAAGTAAAAAAGGGTGAACCACTATGCGATGGTTCATCCTTTAATAATAAATTGACAAGGAGAAAACCAAATGAAGCATATTTGTATAATCGGTGGTACAGGAATGCTAGGGGATGTTACAAAGTGGTATGCGGAAAAGGACTGTATTGTTTCAGTGGTTGCGAGAAATAAAGAAAAACTAAATCGAATGAAATTTTCTTGTTCAAAGCCAGATAATATTAAAGAAATTATAGTAGATTACTGTGATTCCAATACATTGCAAAAATTATTGAAAAATAACATCCACAAATACGGCCGATATACAGAGTTAGTAATTTGGCTGCACGAAGATGGATTAGCTTCACTTGAAACTATATATAGATTGTTAGATGACCAAAGTAGCATTTGGCACATAATAGGAAGTCAACGCGATGCACAACAATTTCGAACGCAATATCAACCATCCACAAAGATTGGTTATCATCTTATTCAATTAGGATTTCAAAGAGAAAATAATAGGAAAAGATGGTTAACGAATAATGAAATAGCGAATGGAGTTATCCATTCGATTCAAACAGGACGTTCTTATAATTTAATTGGGGAGCTGTCGACTTAATAGGGTCGACAATTTTACATACTTACTAAGGTAACAGTATAATTGAAAAGGCTTTAATATAGACAAAGTGACCTGGTCAATGGATCGGGTTTTTATTTTTGGAGGAAATAGGAATGAAATTAGTTTCTTGGAATGTGAATGGAATAAGAGCCTGTGTGCAAAAAGGATTTTTAGATTATTTTTATGAAGTGAATGCGGATATTTTTTGTATACAGGAGACGAAGCTGCAGTTAGGACAAATTGATTTGCAGTTAGATGGATACGAACAGTATTGGAATTATGCAATGAAAAAAGGTTACTCGGGAACAGCGGTATTTACCAAAATTAAACCACTTTCCGTAAGATATGGAGTGGGGGATTTTGAGTCGGAGGATGAAGGTAGAATTATTACACTAGAGTTTGAGGACTTCTTCTTAGTAAATGTCTATACTCCAAATGCGAAGCGCGATTTAACGAGACTGGCTTATCGTTTAGAGTGGGAAGACGAAATGCGAGCCTATTTGATACAACTGGATTCGTTAAAACCTGTCATCATGTGCGGGGATTTAAATGTAGCGCATGAGGATATAGATTTAAAAAATGCTAAATCTAATAGAGGAAATTCAGGTTTCACTTTAGAAGAACGTGGTAAAATGACGGATTTACTTGCCGAGGGCTTCTTAGATACTTTCCGTTATTTTTATCCGAATCAAGAAGGTGCTTATTCGTGGTGGTCATACATGAATAAAGTAAGAGAGCGTAATATTGGCTGGAGGATTGATTATTTTATTGCTTCTAAAAGATTGGAGCTAAGATTAAAGAGTGCATCCATCGATGCACACATACTTGGCAGTGATCACTGTCCTGTTCTTTTAGAAATTGACTAGCTTAGATGAGAAATATTCAATATATTACGAGAAAGGGTATAATACTTTAGCTAAATAGAGTACAATATTTTTAAATAAAATATTCTGGAGGTTCCTATAGATGAATGCTTTAGCCGTACAATTAAACGAGAAAATGCAAAAAGAAAATCCTGCAATTTATGAAATGTTATCTGACTTAGGGAAGAACTTATATTACCCAAAAGGTATTTTAAGTCAAAGTGCGGAAGCTGGAAAAAAAGCGCATCGCTTTAATGCAACAATCGGGATAGCTACGGAAAATGGAGAACCAATGCATTTTCGTCATATACAAGGGAAGCTAGATTATAACCCTAAAGATATATATCCTTATGCACCACCACAAGGTAAAGAGGCACTTCGTTCACTTTGGAAAGAAAAGCTACTAGTAGACAATCCATCTATGAAAGACAAATCTATTGGTACACCGATTGTGACGAGTGCTCTTACTCATGGTCTAAGTATTGCAGCTGATTTGTTTATGGATGCTGGTGACGTACTTGTTACACCAGAACAGTATTGGGGAAACTATAATACCGTTTTTCAAATTAGAAGAGGTGGCAGCGTAGAAACATTTCCATTGTTCAATGAGAATGGTGGGTTCCATGTGGAAGCTTTCCGTGAGACGGTTGCTAAACAAAAGGAAAAAGCAATTGTGCTATTGAACTTTCCAAATAATCCAACTGGCTATACACCTTCCATTGAGGATGCAAAAGCAATTGTTCAAGTATTAAAAGATGTTGCTGAAACAGGGACAAAATTAGTCGTTCTATTAGATGATGCATATTATGGATTGTTCTATGAAGATTCGATTAAAGAATCACTATTTGGTTTATTAGCTGGAATTCATTCGAATATTTTACCAGTAAAAATTGATGGTGCAACAAAAGAAAATTATGTTTGGGGATTCCGTGTAGGATTTATTACGTATGCTGCTACTCCAGATGTATTGGATGCGCTAGAACAAAAAACAAAAGGAATCATTCGAGGAACGGTTTCAAGTGGTTCTCATATTTCTCAAACGATTCTTTTGGAATCACTTCAATCAGAAGAATTTTTAAAAGAAAAAGAAGAGAAGTTCCAAATCATGCAAGGAAGAGCGGTTAAAACAAAACAAGTACTTGCGAACGAAAAGTTTGCACCTTATTGGACGTACTATCCATTTAACTCTGGTTACTTCATGTGCTTGAAATTAAACAATCTTGATGCTGAAACGTTAAGACTTCATTTGTTAGAACAGTATGGAGTTGGTGTCATTGCAAGTAATAAAACCGATATTCGTGTTGCATTTTCATGTGTAGAGGAATCAGATATCGAAGAATTATTTGATTTAATCTATGCAGGTTGCGAAGACCTAACTAAATAAGAAACGACTTATATATAACTGCTCATGAGTTCAATCTCGTGGGCAGTTTTTTTATTTATAGTATGAAAGCGTTAACATTTATCTTGAACTTGAAACATAAACTATTGAATAGGATTTTAATAGATTAAGGGGGTAAGAGATGCGAAGCAGAGGATTATCGGTATGGGCACAAATCTTTATAGGTTCATTAATTGTTTTTGTAGTTTTATTAATGATATATCTAGTAGCAGCTTATGAAAACTTGGATAAAGAGAACGAAAAAGCTCCGTATGTCGGCATAACAGTAAAAGAAGAACCAGAGAAAGAAGAACCAGAGAAAGAAACCAAAGTAGCACCAAGTCCATCTAATCCAGATATAAAAGTGGATTATGCTTCAACAGAATGGACGACGCATGGTGGGGATTACTTTAATAGACGATATTCCACATTGAATCAGATTACTACAGAAAATATTGGCGATTTAAAACCTACTTGGGTAAGTAGTTTAGGTGGATCTGGTGCAGAGGGAAAATATTCAGGTGAAGCAACTCCGTTAGTAGTGGATGGAGTGATGTATATAGCGACTGGGGCTAATGACGTTTTCGCTATAGACGCAAAAACAGGAGAACAAGTCTGGGTATATAAACCAGATATCCCACAAGAGATGGATACAGTATGTTGCGGATGGACAACACGAGGTGTTGCGGTTGGTGACGGCAAAGTATACGTGGGATTGTTAGATGCTCGTTTAATCGCTCTCGATCAAAAAACAGGTGAACTTCTATGGGAAACAGTAGTAGCAGAGTGGGAAGAGGGGTATACAATTACAAGTGCACCACTTTATTATAATGGTAAAGTCTACACAGGCGTTTCTGGTGGAGAGTATGGAATTCGAGGACGTGTGATGGCATATGATGCTGATTTAGGATTTGAAGTTTGGCGATTTTATACAATTCCAGGTCCAGGGGATATTGATGGGGATACTTGGCCTTCTGATAATGATGCATGGTTAACTGGTGGAGGACCAGTATGGAATACACCATCAGTAGATCCGGAGCTTGGTTATATTTATTTTGCGACTGGAAATACAGGACCTGACTTAGATGGTAGTAGTCGTGAAGGGGATAATCTATACGCAAATTCTATCGTAGCAGTGAACGCAGAAAATGGAGATTATATATGGCATTTCCAAGAAGTGCATCATGATATTTGGGATATGGATCCTACCAACCCAGTTATTTTATTTGATGTAGAAATGAACGGGCAGATGCGTAAAGGTCTTGGGCAGGCGGGTAAAACTGGTTGGGTATATTTATTAGACCGAACGGATGGTACCCCGTTAGTAGGAATTGAAGAAAAACCAGTTCCACAAGATGAACGTCAAAAAACAGCTGCCACTCAACCGTTTCCAGTCGGGGATGCATTTGTCCCACAAGGTGTAACGGAAGAAGATGTAAAAAACGATTTAGACCCAGCATTTACAGGTCAAATTGGAAGTATCTTCACTCCGTTTTGGGATGTGCCAATTACACTTAAACCTGGACCATTTGGAGGAGCGAACTGGCCACCATCCGCCTACAATCCTGATACCGAGTATTTTTATGTATTAGGTAATGATCACTACATGTCATTCGAAAGAAGTGAATTAAGTGAGTTTAAGGAAGGTGACGCGTATTTTGGTAGCGTTTTTGGACCTGTTCAAAATGCACCGACAAGAGGGACAGTTACTGCAATCGACGTAAAAACAAATAAAATAGCATGGCAACAAAAATGGGATGCTCTAGCCTATAGCGGTGTGTTAACAACTGCTGGAAATCTTATATTTGTAGGTCATAATGATGGTCGTTTAATCGCTTTTGACGCTAAAACTGGCGAACAAGTGTGGGAATATATGATGGATGCAGGTGCAAATGCGCCGTCTATTACGTATGAAATTGATGGGGAGCAATATATCACCATTTATGCCGCAGGAAACGCCCTTGCAGGTTCAAAACATGGGGATAAAATCTATACATTTAAATTAGGTGGAACTTTACCTGAAGGGCAAGTAATTGATGCATCCGTTAAAATTTCTGATTCGGCAAAAGTTGATACAACGGAAGGTGAAACAGTGAGTGCAAATCCTGATAAAGGAATATCTGTTTATGATGCCAACTGTTTAGCGTGTCATGGTAACCAAGGGGCAAATGGCCACAATGGTCCTAATCTACAAAATAGTAAAGTTGCCGAAAGTAAAGAGCAAGTCATAGAACGACTAACGAATGGTGGAGTATCCATGCCATCATTCAAGGATACATTGACTGCGGAAGAGATGGAAGCAGTTGCAGATTATGTGGTATCAGTAATATCTCCGCAGGGCAACTGATGTAAAAAATAAAATTGTTCAGGAGTTTTCTCTCCTGAACTTTTTTATTTACTTTAACTTCTCTTCGACTTACTTAAAATCAGTCATAAAATGTGACTCAGATTGAAGATAAAACGCAGTTAGCTAAGTGGTTCTCGTTCATTATGTTGATTTTGTTTCATCATTTTCTATTACCTCAAGATTATTCTTCCTCAGTATATAGATAATAAGGTAGCATTTTATTGGTTTGGAGGAGCGTCCGCTCGACTCCTGCGGGAAAAGCGAGACAGACGAGACCCGCATGAAGCGCTAGGGAGGAAGGGAAGGCTAAGGCCGCCTCTTCCTGAGGCAACGCCTTCATGACCAACATCGTGTTGGCCTGAGGAGGCTCGTCGCTCGCCCGCGGAAAGAGAGCGGTAAGCTTCGGAAAACCTGATCTATTCTATATAAATAAACTCGAGTTTGTCTACAGCCTGAGTCATCAAATGATGACTGGTTTTATAATGCTTAAATATCCAAGAATAAGGGTAAATAGTGTATACTGAGTTCATATGTTATGGAGAAGGGGATATTCATGAATAAAAATTATCCAGACGACGGTTTAGCATTACATACTGATTTATATCAAATTAATATGGCCGAATCTTATTGGGCAGATAATATGCATGAAAGGAAAGCGGTGTTTGAACTATTCTTTCGGAAGCTACCATTTGGTAATGGGTATGCAATTTTTGCTGGATTAGAGAGATGTCTTGATTATTTGCGTGATTTTCATTTTACAGAAAGTGATTTAGCTTATTTAAAAGATGAACTTGGATATAGAGATGATTTTATCGAATATTTACGTACGCTTCGATTTACGGGAGATGTATATTCAATGGTAGAAGGAGAACTTGTTTTTCCGAATGAGCCAATTATGCGCATAGAATCTTCTTTAGCAGAGGCACAGCTAGTGGAAACTGCCCTGTTGAATATTGTTAATTACCAAACGTTAATTGCAACAAAAGGATCACGAATCAAACAAGTGGTAAAAGATGAACTCGCAATGGAATTTGGTTCTAGAAGAGCACAAGAAATGGATGCTGCAATTTGGGGAACTCGTGCAGCTTATATAGGCGGAATTGAGTCGACCAGTAATGTTCGTGCGGGAAAAATGTTCGGTATTCCGGTCTCTGGCACACACGCTCATTCTCTCGTGCAAGCTTATAAAAGTGAATATGAAGCTTTCCATTCATATGCAAAACGCCATAAAGATTGTGTTTTCTTAGTGGACACTTATAATACACTGAAAACCGGTGTTCCTACTGCTATAAAAGTAGCAAAAGAGCTTGGAGATAAAATTAATTTTATCGGGATTCGTCTAGATTCTGGGGATATCTCCTTCCTTTCAAAAGAAGCTAGGAAAATGCTCGATCAAGCTGGATTTACAGATACTAAAATTATTGTATCTAATGATTTAGATGAATATACAATTTTAAATTTAAAAGCACAAGGCGCAAAAGTGGATAGCTGGGGTATTGGGACGAAACTAATCACAGCATATGATCAACCTGCGTTAGGAGCTGTTTATAAAATCGTATCTATTGAAGATGAAGATGGAGTCATGCAAGATACGATAAAAATTTCCTCTACTACAGAAAAAGTAACAACTCCAGGTCAAAAGAAGCTATATCGAATTATTGATAAAGAAAATGGTAAAGCAGAAGGCGATTATATTGCAATGCATGATGAGGACCCTACACATGAGAAACGATTAAAAATGTTCCACCCGGTTCATACATTTGTATCAAAGTTTGTAACAAACTTTGAAGCAAAGGATTTACATGTAAAAGTAATTGAAAATGGCCAAGTAATTTATGACATTCCTGAGTTGAATGATGTTCGCAAATATGCTCATGAGAATTTGGATTTGCTATGGGATGAGTATAAACGTTCTCTAAACCCTGAGGAATACCCAGTCGATTTAAGTCAGAAGTGCTGGGATAATAAAATGCGTAATATTCAAGAAGTTAAAGAAATGGAACATAATTTTATTTTGCAAAATGGAGGTTGATTTAAAATGACTAAAATGCAACATGAGATTATTGAAGCTTTAAAGGTTAAGCCGAGCATTAATGTAGAAGAGGAAATTCGAACAAGTATTGACTTTATGAAAGATTATTTAAAGAAGCATCCGTTTTTAAAAAGTATGGTATTAGGTATTTCAGGAGGACAAGATTCTACACTAGTCGGAAAGCTTGCACAGCTTGCGGTCAATGAGTTGAACGAAGAAGTGGGAGAAGATAAATATTCTTTTATCGCTGTTAGTTTGCCATTTGGTGTGCAGTTTGATGAAGCAGAGCGTCAAGATGCACTAAACTTTATTCAACCATCTAAGCGCATCACAATAAATATTAAAGACGCCGTAGAAGCAAGTGCACGTGCGCTTGCAGAAGCGGGAGTAACCCTTTCAGATTTCGCGAAGGGGAATGAAAAAGCAAGAGAACGAATGAAAGCACAATATTCAATTGCTGCAATGTACAGTGGTATTGTGTTAGGTACAGACCATGCAGCAGAGGCGGTCACTGGTTTTTATACAAAATATGGTGACGGTGGGGTAGATTTAACACCTATTTTCCGTTTGAATAAAAGACAAGGAAGACAACTGCTGAAGCATTTAGGCTGTCCTGAACATTTATATTTAAAAGTGCCGACAGCTGACTTAGAAGAAAATAGACCCGCTATTCCTGATGAAGTCGCTTTAGGAGTTTCTTATGAAGAAATTGATGATTATTTAGAGGGTAAAGAAGTATCAAAAGAAGCATCAGATGTTATTGAAGGTTATTATAAGCGTTCTATGCATAAACGATATATGCCAATTACTGTTTTTGATGATTTTTGGAAATAATAAATGAAGGGGCTGTCCAATAAGTCCCAAAATAAAGCAGATGGAGAAAAAAACTCGTTTTTCTCCATCTGCTTTTGTGTTTCCATCTAATAATATTGATTGAGTGAAGTAGTTGATTGGAGTGAAAGGCGGCGACTCCTGCGGGAAAGCGAGACAGTCCGAGACCCCGCACGCAGCTTTAGAGAGGAAGGAAGGCTAAGGCCGCCTCTTCCTGAGGCAACGCCTTCATGACCAACATCGTGTTGGCCTGAGGAGGCTCGGCGCTCGCCCGCGGAAAGCGTCCGCCTGGAACGGAAATGTAGCGAACTTTTTAATAGAAGCTACGAAGAACGTGGCGGCCCTTAAAAGTCACTTTTTATGACATTCAGGACAGCCCCTTTCCATTTTTCAATTCTATTTGTATTATTTTGTAATTTTAGGTATGCTAATTATATATTTTATTAATTTTCGAACTAATCTATCAATAGAAGACTCTGGGGGAAATCAGATGAATGATCAATTGCAGATTCAAGATATTATTATAAATATAGAAAAGGTTATGATTGGGAAAAAGAATATTGCAGAATTAGCTGTAGTTGCTTTACTGGCAGATGGACATATCTTACTGGAAGATGTGCCTGGGGTAGGGAAAACGATGATGGTGCGAGCACTTGCAAAATCAATTGGTGCTGATTTTAAACGAATCCAATTTACACCGGATCTCTTGCCCTCAGATGTTGTTGGAGTGTCTATATATAATCCAAAGGAAATGGAATTCGAATTTAGACCAGGTCCAATATTAGGCAATATCGTGTTGGCAGATGAAATAAATAGAACTTCCCCAAAAACTCAGTCTGCACTTCTTGAAGGAATGGAGGAAGCTTCTGTTACGATTGATGGAATTACAATGCCAATACCGAAACCATTTTTCGTAATGGCAACGCAAAATCCAATTGAGCATGAAGGTACTTATCCACTTCCAGAAGCACAGTTAGATCGCTTTCTTATGAAGTTGAAGATGGGCTATCCACATCCAAGTGAAGAAATAGAAGTATTAAATAGATTAGAGAAAAGAATGCCCATTGATGAGCTAAATTCTGTTGTTTCTTTGGATGAATTGATTGGTCTTCAAAAGAAGGTGAAAAACGTCAAGGTGGATGACACGATGAAGGGGTACATTGTTGATTTGGCTAGCCGAACGAGAGAGGATACATATATTTATCTTGGTGTCAGCCCAAGGGGTTCTATTGCTTTAATGAGAGCATCTCAAGCTTTTGCGATGCTTAAAGGGAGAGATTATGTTATTCCAGATGATATACAATATTTAGCTCCATTTGTATTTTGTCACCGTATCATATTAAGACCTGAAGCTCGCTATGATGGTATTTCTACAGAAGAGGTACTTTCTCGTATTATTAAAAAAACTCCAGTACCTATTAAGAGGAAAGTAAGTCAATGATGAGAGGCTTAAGGCAACTAAAGAAGCTAAAAGGTGTTATTAGTATATTCATCCTTCTAGTTGCTAGTTTTGTTTACGCTATGTTCCAAGGAGGATTTGTTAGTTGGTTCCTTTTTTATCTAGTCATACCTCTATCTATCTACTCTTTGCTTTTATTTATTTATCCAATTTCTAAAATAAAAGTAGAAAGAAAGATTGAAACAAGAGAGATATATAGTGGTGGGAAGTTCTCTGCCACGATTATGGTTAAAAGAAGCAATCGTTTTCCACTAATGTACACATCGTTTGAGGAAAAGGTTAGTGACAGTTTGCAACAGTCAACATCTTGGAAGCAAATCACATTTTGGGGAATGAAAAAAGAATATAAGTGGACGTATGAAATTGAACAAATACCGAGAGGCGAGCATGAACTTGAAGGAGTAATCATTCGGGTAAGTGATTTATTTGGTTGGGAAAAAAAAGAGGTTTTTATTCCTAATAAGAAAACAATTTTAGTTTTTCCTAACTTAACGGATATGGTGTATATTCCTATAGAATCGAGATATGATCAAGGAGCGGCAGCATCGAGAATTCAAACAATGAAAGATACTTCTATGGCTACTGGGGTGCGGTCGTATCAGCCTGGAGATCGTGTTTCATGGATTCATTGGAAATCGTTTGCTCGAACACAAACTCTAAAGACGAAAGAATTTGAGGATCGGCAATCGCAGGATTTGTTTGTACTAATGGATCGAAGCCCCTCTGTATTATTTGAAGATATTGTAGATTTGACAGCATCTATCATGCAAGCGATTGTTCGAAGTCAGGCATCTAGTGCGTTCCTTTCTATTGGGGACACTCGATTTTATGTTCCTACCGTTCAAGGTGAGGAGCAGCTTCATAGGGTGCTGTATCATCTGACGAAGGTTCAAGCTGACTTGAAGAAGCCAATAGAGCAAATGATCTTAAATGATTTATCAATTGGACAAGCAACTTCTCTTTTATATATAACGAGCAATCTGACATATGAATGGATAGATAGTATTCAAAAAACAGCAAGTAATTTACGCGTTTGTACTTGCTTTCTAGTAAAAGATAAAGAGCTTAAGTTAAAACGAGAAGAGAGTTCGTTGCATCAATACGCTGCTAGCAGGGGAATTGCCGTTCAAGTTATTACAAAGGATCGATTTGCACAAGCGTTTTTGGAGGTGAATCGTTCATGAATGAAAGACCACAAACTTCATTTTTATCCTTTGTTATTTACTTTTTTGTATTCATACTACTAGTTGAATGGCTGAAACCAGTAATAGAGTTAACTGATACGGATCATTTGAAATTGTTTAGTGTATTTTTAGCTATATCTTTTTTATTTTACTTCGTGAAATTAAATTGGAAATTTACCATTCCCATTAAAATACTATTTATTAGTTGGGTGCTTGTTGCTATTCATACGGACCTATCCTTTTTCTCTAGCGATTCGATGTCTTACTTAGTTAATACTTTACAGGAAAATGTGAAGTTCTTAATCTTTCAGCAATGGCAGGAAGTGACGGACTCTTTCCGTACGTTATTATTTTTTATCCTTTTGTGGATGACAACCTATTTATTGAATTATTGGATTCGTGTAAGGAAAAATATACTGTTATTTTTTGTATTAACGGTATTATTTATTACTATTCTTGATACGTTTACACCATATAACGCTGAAAAAGGTATTATTGTTGTATTAATAAGTGGATTCATTATTAGTGGCTTGTTATATGCTCAAAAAGTGATGACTGAAAATAAAGTACAAGCCTCAAGTAAATTTCTCTTTTCCATAATCGTTTCTCTTTTTGGATTAATGGCAATTAGTGGAGTCATCGCATATGTTTTGCCAAAAGCTGGACCAAGTTGGCCTGACCCAGTACCATTTTTAACTTCATCTAATCCTATGGCAGAAGGAGAGGGGAGTGGAAAAGGGGGGAGTGTTACCAGAAAAGTAGGTTATGGTGAAAACGATGAAAAGTTAGGCGGAGCTTTTCTAAGTGATGATACTCCAGTGTTTAGTGCAACTGTTCCAAGAAAACAGTATTGGAAAATTGAAACGAAGGATACGTATACTTCTAAAGGTTGGATTCAATCAGAGGGCGAACCTCAGATTACTAGTTATGAGGTAGGGACACCAATCATTTTGGATATTCCACCTGGTGGTGAGGAAAACAACTCATCCGCTAGACTTGAAATGAACCCAACATTTAATTTTGAATTTATCATGCAACCCTATGGATTAACGAATGTAAACGCAGAAGAACCCGTCACGCTTTCTCTCGATGGAGCCAACCAAAAAATAACAAGCTATAGCGACGGAAATTTAGCTCCACTTGTTCGTTATGACCTTTCATATAGTGAACCTGTTTATAGCTTGAAGGCTCTTCGAGGACAGACGGAGGAAAGCTTAAATGGCTTAACAAGTGATTTTGATCGATATTTGCAATTACCTGATACGCTTCCTTCTAGAGTTAGAGATTTGGCTGTTTCTATAACAGAAAACAATAACAGCTTATACGACAAAGCTAAATCCATTGAACGATATTTTAGTAGAAATGATTTTCGATACGATCAGATGCTAGCAGCAATTCCTACGGGAGATACAGATTATGTAGATCAGTTTTTATTTGAAACAAAGATAGGGTATTGCGATAATTTTTCTACATCGATGGTCGTAATGTTAAGGTCACTTGGTATACCTGCAAGATGGGTTAAAGGTTTTACTGCTGGTGAAATTATTGGTAATAATAATGGTGTACCAGTGTATGAAATAACAAATAACAATGCACATTCCTGGGTTGAAGCGTATTTTCCAGAGGTAGGTTGGATGCTTTTTGAACCGACTATCGGCTTTTCGAATAGTCCTGATATAGATTATGATTTGGATATTAGTACTAGTGAAGAAGACACACCAGTTCCTCCTTCAGAACAAAAGCCAGAACAGGACGAGAATGAAAAGGAAAAGAAAGAAGTTTCCAAAGGCTTTACGGAATTGATGCAAGATGGACTGAAATGGATTTCTGAAAGAAAGGCGATTATTTTCTGGTCATTGCTAGGGGTTTTAATTTTGAGTTTACTAGCATATCAGTACAGAAGAAAATGGATTTCCAAAGTGCTCATACCTGTTTATCGTATACGAAAGAATGATTGGGATACATTCGAAAAAATGTACCATCAATTACTGAAACAACTCAGTTCTTATGGACTTGATAAAGACCAAGGGCAAACGCTGACCGATTATGCTAAGAAGATTGACACATACTTCGGAGGAAATCACATGAAGAGGCTAACCCAAACGTATGAAAGAGGTTTTTATGGGGATAATCGTGATGAAATCGATTATGCTTTAATGAGAGAAAGTTGGGAAAATTTAATCAATCAGTTAAGCGGTTGATTTTAGGTTCTACAACCTGTAAACTGAAGTCAAATTAAATTGACCAAGTTGCCCTCGTATATGTCCGATAATATGGTTCGGATGTCTCTACCAAGTTACCGATAATAACTTGACTATGAAGGTGAATGCAGTCATGTCTTTTTGAGACATGTGCATTCACCTTTTTGATGTAGAGAACATAAACGCGTAGAAAGAGGAAGTGCTTTCTTACGCGTTTTTTTATCTTATCCAATACAGTGTAGAATAAACGCAGAGCAATTTTGGAATACTTAAAAGAAGAGGTGGATGCCAATGTCTTCAACTCCATTGTTGAAAGAACAAGAAAAAATTGTCGTGCTAGATTTCGGTAGTCAATATAATCAATTAATCACGCGTCGTATTCGTGAATTTGGAGTGTATAGTGAGTTACACCCACACACAGTTACTGCAGAAGATTTAAAGAAAATGAACGCAACAGGAATCATTTTCTCTGGTGGTCCCAATTCTGTTTATGATGATAATGCATTTCGTATTGACCCAGCGATTTATGAAATTGGGGTTCCGATTTTAGGTATTTGTTACGGAATGCAATTAATGTCTCAACATTTCGGTGGGAAAGTAGAAAAAGCTTCTCATCGTGAATACGGTAGAGCAGAGATTAATGTGAAAAATGCTACTGCATTATTTGGACAACTTCCTGCAAACCAAGTTGTTTGGATGAGCCATGGTGACCACGTAACTGTTGCACCGGAAGGCTTTGAAGTAATAGCAACTAGTCCAGCGTGTGAAGTAGCTGCAATGGCGAATGAAGAGAAAAAATTATACGCTGTTCAGTTCCACCCTGAAGTAAGACATTCTATTTATGGTATTGAATTACTTCGTCAATTCGTATTTGATGTTTGTCACGCAACGGGTGATTGGTCGATGGAAAGCTTTATCGAAATGGAAATCGAAAAAATTCGTCAAGAAGTAGGCGACAAAAAAGTTCTATGTGCCCTTAGTGGTGGAGTAGATTCTTCTGTAGTTGCTGTTTTGATCCATAAAGCTATTGGTGATCAATTGACTTGTATGTTCGTGGATCATAACCTTCTTCGTAAAGATGAAGCAGAGGGTGTTATGAAAACCTTCTCTGAAGGCTTCCATATGAATGTTATTAAAATTGATGCTCGCGAACGTTTCATGAGCAAGCTTGCTGGCGTTTCGGATCCTGAGAAGAAACGTAAAATTATCGGTAATGAATTTATCTATGTATTTGATGATGAAGCTTCTAAGTTAAAAGGAATGGATTTCCTTGCGCAAGGAACGTTATATACAGATATTATCGAAAGTGGAACAGCTACTGCACAAACTATCAAGTCTCACCACAATGTAGGTGGGCTTCCTGAAGATATGCAGTTCAAACTGATCGAGCCTTTAAAAACATTATTTAAAGATGAAGTACGTGCACTTGGTACAGAGCTTGGTTTACCAGATGAAATCGTTTGGCGTCAACCATTCCCAGGTCCAGGTTTAGCAATACGTGTACTTGGAGAAGTAACAGAAGAGAAATTAGAAATCGTTCGTGAATCAGATGCAATTCTTCGTGAGGAAATTGCAAAAGCTGGTTTAGAACGTGATATCTGGCAATACTTTACCGTGCTACCTGATATCCGCAGTGTTGGGGTAATGGGTGATGCACGTACGTACGACTACGCAATCGGTATCCGTGCAGTAACTTCTATTGACGGAATGACTTCTGACTGGGCACGTATCCCATGGGACGTATTAGAAAAAATAAGTGTACGTTTGGTTAATGAAGTACCACATATCAACCGCGTACTTTATGATGTTACGAGCAAGCCACCAGCAACGATTGAGTGGGAATAGGACTGTTCAGTAATATAAATTAAACAGGTTATAAACGCAGTCATATCAATGTCTAACGTAGTTTGTTAAGAACTAAATCAATGATTAACGTACAACTATTTATATTTCAAAAATTAAAATCTCTTTTAGTTATTTATAATGAATAACTGGAAGAGGTTTTTTGTTTTAGTTAAAATTAGCGACTTGATTGATGACTTTAAAATGAATCAGCAAATTTAAGGTCGTAAAGATAAGTATAATGAATACCATTTGGCTATGAATTATTTTACTAAGTTTTTACTGATATATGCAAGGTTAGGCAGTACACTAATAAAGTAAAAAGGTATACTTCAGTAAAATAAGGTATATTATATTTGTTAAATAGATTCTCTTTAAAGACAAGAAAAGTAGGTGAACAAAGTGGGGAAATATCAATTGGATACCAAAGGTCAGGTGGCTGTGGCAAAGTATCATGAAAAACACAAGCCTGCCAAATATGATAAAAAGCAACAACTTGAAAAAATACGTGCGGAGTATTTGAAAAAAAAGCAAAAACAAACAGATAAATAATATGAATGAAACATAGGAAGACTAAAATATCCCTATGTTTTTCTTATTCGAAGTTCTTTTTTTCAATTGATGATAGAGTTTATTATTCTCCTAAATTTCAGATTCGGTGACAAAAAACTCGTCATCAGATATCCATTCCTCACTAATTGATTTTGACATTGAAACGACATAGCTATTATTCAAAATAATAACGTTGTAAACAAGGGGTTCACCAGCTACAATTGAGGACAAGAATTACATCATTTGAACAAATTTTTCTGTTTTGATAAAAGCATAAAATCCTTATATATCAGTGGTTGGCGAGCGTACTGTATGATATTACTTCTAAGCCACCAGCAACGATTGAGTGGGAATAGTAAAGAAAAGCCTAAAATCCAATAAGTGGATTTTAGGCTTTTTTTAGTCTTGAGAAGAAACCGATAAATAGATGCTAATTGTTCCGTCTGTCTTATACCATTCAAAATCAGTCTGGTATGTTCTTGGGACATCACTATGCCAAATTTCTTTCCATGCCATGCCAACGCTATGTGGATCGTTTTTTTCTACTTTCCAAACAAAATATTTTCCTTGTGGAATAGTGACACTTGATTTTCCGGTTGAATTTTCAGTTCCAATAATAAAATCAAAATTCCCATTGTAATCACTGTCGTAATTAGTATAAACTGCAAAAATGTCCTCTTCCACTGTATGTTGTTTCAAAAATTCTCCCCATTGATTAGCAAAAACATCACTATTATTATTGTTCGTTCTCACTTTGTTACCTTGAATCACTATAGAAGAAATATTTTCTCTCATTTTACATCTCCACCTTTCATTTGAAAATGTATCATGGAATGTATGACAACTGATTGTCATCATTTATCTTTTTATAAATTTTATTTAGTTCGCGGTAATAGGAAATTTTTAAAGCCTCTGGTTTTACAACATCAACAGAGGAGCTGAACATCAATAGAAAAGGTAATAGATTTTGATTATTATCATATGTAAAAGTGACAGAAATATCATTGTGGTTTATTTTTATTTCATCTTCTAAGAAAAAATCGTAGAGCTTGCCTAATTGGTTTTTGGAAAAAATCAGTTCAACTTCCTCGTAAGATTTTGTTGAGACAGTTTCACTTTCTATTGTTTTAATACATTCTTCTTCTAATTCTTTGTACTCTCTAATTCGAGTAAGCTTAAATAATCTTTTATCCTGTCTCTTATCACAATAAGCCTCCATAAACCAACTTCCGTCTTTTAGTTGTAAATTAGACGGGGAAACGATTCTATTAGTATTCTCTCCGCTCATAGACGTATATTTTATTTTCAATTTTTTCTTATGCGTGATTGCTTTACGAATGGCTTTTATTTTATCTTTTATTTCTTCTTCTATTTCTTTTCTGTGAAGAGTAGGTGAGTAGTAAGAAAAGTTTTCAAACTTATCAGCAATGCCCTGTAAATTTTCCAACTTTTCTATGAGAATTTGGTTATCTTCTTGCAACATATTTGAATGAATATTTAATGCATCAATTAGTTTTTGTTTTTCAACATCAGTGAATAAGTGTTTGTCCATTTTATAGGAAGGCATCAAACCAACCCCTCCGTTTCTACCATGAATGGAGGTAATGGGTAGACCAGACATTGATAATGACTCCAAATCTCGATAAATTGTTCGCTTACTGACTTCAAATTTTTTGGCAAGTTCTTCCGCAGAAATTTTATCTATATTTAATAAAAGTACTAAAATCGAAAATAATCTTTCTGTCTTCATGATGATTTCCCCCATATACTATTTCACTTCTAATCAGGATTTTATCTAACTTAATATTACTATGAGATTCGGGGAAGTTGATAACTTATTGTATTAAGTAAAAATTTCAGAATAACGAACTATAAGTGAAGATATTTAAAAAACGTTCGGATTTGGTATTGATTTTTACATTTAATAGTGTTATATTACTATCATAATTTGAATATGTCGTCGTATAACGTTGGGAATAAGGCCCAAAAGTCTCTACCGAATCACCGTAAATGATTCGACTACGATTAGTTTGAAAGTGTAAAACTTTCACTGATTAAGGACTTTAAAGCATACGACCGTTAATAGGTCATATGCTTTTTTTCGTTATCAAGACAAAAAAATGGAGGATCTCATGAAAAAGTATTTTCGATTTGAAGAACTAGGGACAAACTATCGCAACGAGATTATTGGTGGTTTAACAACATTTCTAGCAATGGCGTATATCCTAGTAGTAAACCCGATGACTCTATCACTTGAGACTGTAGAAGGTTTACCAGATTTTATGTATATGGATAAAGGTTCGGTATTTACAGCAACAGCTATTGCGGCTGCAATCGGATCAATCCTGATGGGTGTATTAGCAAAATATCCAATTGCCCTAGCACCAGGAATGGGACTAAATGCATTCTTCGCATATACAGTTGTATTAGAATTCGGAATTCCATGGCAAGTAGCGTTAACCGGAGTTTTTGTAGCAGGTGTTATTTTTATTCTTTTATCATTATCCGGTATTCGTGAAACAATTATTAATGCAATCCCAGCTGAATTGAAATTTGCAGTAGGCGCGGGAATTGGTTTATTTATTACATTTGTTGGTTTACAAAACTCAAAAATTATCGTAAGTAATCCAAACGTAATTGTTGGTTTAGGAGATTTAACAGATCCAAACGTCCTTCTAACAATATTCGGTTTAATCATTACAGTTATCATGATGGTTAAAGGTATTAAAGGCGGAATTTTCTATGGTATGTTGATCACTGCTATAGTAGGGATGATCTTTAGCTTAGTACCGATTCCAAAAGCAATTATAGGACATGTACCAAGTATGGCTCCAACTTTTGGAGCAGCGCTTGATCCAATATTCAATGATCCATCGTCTCTATTAACAGCTCAATTTTTAATCGTAGTTCTAACATTTTTATTTGTTAACTTTTTTGATACAGCAGGAACATTAATTTCTGTGGCAAACCAAGCAGGTTTAATGAAAGAAGGAAAGCTACCACGTGCAGGTAAAGCACTTCTTGCAGATGCAATTGCAACAACAGCAGGTGCAGTAGCTGGTACTTCAACAACTACATCCTATGTAGAATCTACTGCAGGTGTTGCGGCAGGTGCACGCTCAGGTTTTGCAGCAGTAGTAACGGGAGTTCTTCTATTATTATCTTTATTCTTCTTTCCATTATTAAGTGTTGTTACTTCTTATGTAACTGCACCAGCGTTAATAGTAGTAGGGGTATTAATGGTATCTTCCTTAGGAAATATCGAATGGACTAAATTTGAAGTTGCAGTTCCGGCATTCTTCGTTATTATTGCAATGCCGTTAACATACTCTATTGCAACTGGTATAGCAATTGGATTCTTGTTTTATCCAATCACAATGATCATTGCGGGACGAATAAAAGAAGTGCACCCAATTATGTATGGACTATGGGTAGTATTCCTCGGTTATTTTATATTCTTATAATCAATCATCGAAATGAGAGAGACCTTGCGTCTCTCTTTTTTGTTTTTTATTAAGTATTTTCTTGTAAAAAAGTATAAAAGAAATAGAAGGAAATGAATAAATATGTTGAATCTAATGCTCTCGACCTTTGTGAATAAAGGGATTTTCAAGATATGACACTTTTTTATAAATATAGTTGAATATTTCTGAATAAAATGTTATTATGTTTTTACATCTTTTTATGTTTTTTACTGTTGACGAAGCATATAAAAGGGTGTTAAGATACAAAGGTCGCCAAAACAAAACGGCAACATAAATAACATGAACATTGAAAACTGAACATGCAAAACGTTAAGACATATAGCTTGATAGACTAGCTTCGGTTAGTCGGATAGCAAACAATTTTGACATCATTTAATGATGATGCCAGCAAAACAAAATGAGC
>NZ_JAQMHQ010000010.1:0-245261 GCF_042055255.1 Psychrobacillus sp. PGGUH221 | reverse complement strand
GCTCATTTTGTTTTGCTGGCATCATCATTAAATGATGTCAAAATTGTTTGCTATCCGACTAACCGAAGCTAGTCTATCAAGCTATATGTCTTAACGTTTTGCATGTTCAGTTTTCAATGTTCATGTTGTCGTTTTGTTTTGGCGACCTTTGTATCTTAACATCGTTTTAACATGAATGTCAACACTAAATCATAAAATTTATTAGAAAGAATGGAAAGGTGCGATATTACAATGAAAACAAAGCTTTTACTAATCGGAACTGTGCTGGTATTTTTAAGTCTCTTTTTTATTATCCCAAATAAGTATTCATCAATGCTTCCTGTTTTTCAGTTAACTGAAGAACCTACTGTTGTCTCTAAAGGATCACATGGCAAAACGATTACAATCGATTTAACTTTTGGTAAAGAGGATATGGAAACTTTCATAAAAAGTTTGCAAGCGCCTTATCCACATTTTTTCATAAGTATTGATTGGATAAAACGTTCACCTTCTCTTATTAAAATAATGAAAAAGAAAAGTATTCCTATTAGTCTATTAGGGCAAGATGGGCTTAAATATATAGAAGATCCTAATTTATTTAAAAAGGAAATCGATGAATTTGAACAATCTGTTGGTGAACTTCCGCTTTGGTTTCGGACAAAAGACTATGAGTTTCCTATGGAATTACAAAAAACAGCGTGGGAAAATGAAGTTAATTTACTAAGCTCGAGTAAGTACTGGATGGAAGGAGATCCATTTCCTAAGCTCGAGAAAGGAGATATACTAAGTGTCCCGCTCCATCAGGAGGAACGAATAGATATAAAGCAATTAAATCAACTACTTAAATCTGACTCTCTACTTTCTGTTGAACAAAATATTTTTGGTTTAACAACTAAAAGTAAAACTATTCCTGATTAACAACATACGAGTAAAAAAATGCTCTGACCATTTAGATGTCAGAGCATTTTTTATTTAGAAACGGCTTCTTTCCTTGCTTTTCTACGTTCTTCTAGTTTTTTTCTATCTTCATCTGATTTTGCATTGTATTTTGGCAAAGCTAATAATTGGTAGGCATTAACTGCGAGAATTGGGAATAATAATAATGTCACCCAGCTATCTACGTTGTCTGCTCGTACCATCAATACAGGCAACCACTCTAATGTAGAAACAACAATCATAAAGAATAGTGCAGATATAAGTGTATGTTTTTTAGTTATTTTGGCTTTAGTTATCGCTACTACTACTGCAGTTACAATTAGTATGAGTAATAAAATAACATATAACCAAATTTGCCCGGTTGTTTCTGCATTCGGTTTAAAACGGAAGAAAACCAAATCAAAAATAACGATAAGTATTATTAATAGTTGTACCCAGTTCCATAATGTTAATGTTCTAAAAATATTTACACCCATTTGATGAATTGTTAAATAAGCAAAAAAGCCCATTTGAGTGATTACGCTTATCGTAAATCCCATAATAACCATAAAAGCGAATGCTGCGAAGAACTCACTCCATTGACCTGCTTCAAAATATTTAGCAAAAGCATCGTCCCAACGTATAAATAAACCTAACACACCTGTGATTAGTCCACCTATCCACATAGCATTTAGAAAAAATTTAAACCAATTTCGAATTGTCACGGCAAAAAATCCTCCATATCCTTCTACTTCCCATATAGATTGTAACAACCATTAACAAAAAAATCTATTTGTTACTTACTTCAGTACATATTTAAATAAAAAATGTGAACAATAATTGAAAGGATGGTGATTGATTTGAAGTATTTTGCCTTCATTTTATTAACTATTGGCTTACTGGCTGGATGTAATGGTAATCCTACCTCTTCCACGCCTTCTTATGATGAGATGAAAAAAATGGTGATTGATGCACTACAAACAGAAGAAGGAAAAAAATCTGTTCGAAAACTTTTAGATGACCCTGAATTTCAAGGAATGTTAGTTATTGATAGCGAGCAAGTAAAGAAGTCGGTTGAACAAACCATGTTATCAAAGGATGCAGAAGAATTTTGGAAAGAAGTTTATCAAGACCCTAAATTTTCAGAAACAATGGCAAAAAGTATGATGAAGCAACAGGAAGAATTAATGAAGACCCTCATGAAAGATCCGGAATACTTGAAAAGCCTCGAAAGCTTTTTTGGTTCTGCTGAAATGAATAAGGAGCTAGGAAAAGTATTACAATCTCCTGAGATGCGTAAAGAAATGCAAAAAGTCGTGGAAGAAACAATCCAAAGTCCTTTATTGCAAACTAAGTGGCAAAAACTTGTAGAAGAGGCTGGAGGAGGAGGACAAAAAAGCGAAGGTGGTGGCGGTGGCTCCGAAGAGAAGGGATCAGAACAAGGAAAAGAAGCAGAAAAATAAGGCCGCTCCTCTTAAGGAAACGGCCTTTTTCTTATGCTTTTTCAATAACTTTTCGAGCAATATCTAAATATATTTTACCTGTATCATGTGTTTCTCCATATACAGAGGGAGCAAAATCAATATCGTTCCAATCTGGTTGTCCTAGTGGTATTTGACCAAGTAATTCTGTACGAAGTTCATCCGCAAGTTTTGGTCCCCCACCTTTACCGAATACAAATTCACGCTCTCCAGTAGATTTAGATTCAAACCAAGACATGTTTTCAATTACGCCTAATATTTCATGATCTGTTTGAAGAGCCATTGCTCCAGCACGTGCTGCTACGAATGCTGCAGTAGGATGCGGTGTTGTTACTACTATTTCTTTAGAGGTAGGTAACATTTGGTGAATGTCTAAGGCAACGTCACCTGTACCTGGAGGTAAGTCTAATAATAAATAATCTAACTCGCCCCACTCCACATCTTTAAAGAATTGATCTAACACTTTTCCAAGCATTGGCCCACGCCAAACTACTGGAGTATTGTCTTCTACGAAGAATCCCATCGAAATTACTTTTACACCTTTACGATCTACAGGGATAATATGGTCTTCTTTAATTTGTGGCATATCTTTGACACCCATCATATCTGGAACACTAAACCCGTATATGTCTGCGTCTACTAAGCCGACTTTTTTCCCTAGACGTGCAAGTGCTACTGCTAAGTTTACGGATACAGTTGATTTACCAACTCCACCTTTACCAGAAGCAATTGAAATAATTTTCACTTTGCTGCCAGGAGAAAGGATGCTTTCATTATCGCTTTCTTTTGCTTGACCGCGAAATTGCTCTAATACTTCTTTTGGAAGTTCTTCAAAACGAATACCAACAGTTGCTGCTCCTGCATCCTTTAATACTTCCACTACTTTTCCTTGCAATTGCATTTGCTCTGCAGAATTAATTTTTGCAATTGCTAACTTTACACTGACATGATTTTTTTCTTCTTTTATAGATACCTCTGAAATTCCGTTTGTTTCTTCTAATGTTCTATGTAAAAATGGATCATTTAATTCTCCTAATAATGCTCTTACTTGTTGCTCATTAATCATTTGTAGACACTCCCCTTTAAGTTAACTATTCGCAATATAGTATACCATATACGAGTGTCTACAATCCCTCACATTGACTCAGTAAATATTATCTTCTACGAAACGACGTACACCCTTTGTAATTGCGTCTACCATTTGGTTTTGATACTTATCGGATTTTAGCAATTCTCTTTCTTCATTATTGCTCAAAAATCCAGTTTCTAGTAATACCGTAGGTGCTTTTGATTTCTTCAAAATATAGACTTGTTTGATGGCAAGTGCTTCTCTTTCTGTATTTCCAATATCTTCACGGATTGCCCCTTGAATGGATTTCGCTAGTAACTCTCCACCTTCATGTCCCTCCGCATGATAGAATACTTGCGCACCTCTCCATCTTTCCTCTGGAACCGCATTTACATGTAAACTGATCACTATGTCCGCTTCCGCATTATTAATAATCTCTTCTCGCAGAAGTAAATCTGCACGCTTTCTTGAACGGATTGTTGGGAAATCTTCATCGGGAGCATGCTCGGCAATTGCATCCCCTTCTTTACGACGTGTCAAAACAACGGTAGCACCATTTTCCTTTAAAGTCTTTTCCAGTTTTAGAGACATAGCAAGCGTAATATCTCTCTCTACTGTTTCACCATGACTGGCGCCTCCGTCCAAACCTCCATGCCCAGGGTCTATTACTACTTTAACCCCACTTAATGGTTCCGGCATGAAAAAACTTAAATCGCTTGCTTTTGTACTATAAAACACTGCAACCAAAGAAATTAAAAACAATACTCCAATAACCAGCCACTTTTTCAGTTCCATCGCTCCTTTTTCACTCATTATACGTATGAGGGACAAAGAGTATGTTTGCTTTTTGGAACAAGTTATCTAATCTTTATCAATTCTATAAATTCCTTTTTTATTTCTAATAACACAGCCATTTTTCTTGAAGATATTGATCATATGTTTATTGCTTTCATCTGTACTGCCTACGTAAGTTTTGGCGTTCATTTGCTTCATTAGATATAATGTGATTTTGTGAATCTCTGCCCCCAAACCGAAACCTCTCTTGTTAGGCACAATGCCGAAGTAGAACATTCTCCCTTCATCTGTTGTTCCCATCTCCATATGGGGAATACTAATTCCAACCAATTCATTGTCTTTTAAAAAGTAATAGCAATGACTTCTCCAGTTTTCTCCTAGTTCTTGAGATAAGGCGGCCATTATTTTCTCGATTAATTGTGGGATGTTTTTATTGGCTGAACCTGAACGACATAATTCATATGCATCGGCAAAATCTTTGTCTGTCATTAACCCTTCGGATAGAGCGTGGAATGTTAACTCACTTTCAATTAGCTGTTCTTCTTCTAACGATTTTGTATATTCATGGATGACCGAAATTTTTCTAAACCCTTTAGAAAGTAACCAGTTTTCAAAGTGTTCTTCCATTAGTAATGATAAATATTCAATTTTTTGTTCTTCATATTCTTTTAATAACTTGGTAAATTCCACTTTATAATCTTCTTCTGACTTGCCCTCTATATTAATTTGATCTACTAACCAGTATGCTTTGTTTTTAATGGTGTTGTATAGGCGCATTTAAATCTCTCCTCACTTTGTTACTTAAATAAAAGGATGGTACGGCCAGCACAGTAATAAGTCCAATGATAGTAAATACCATTCCCCCACCATTCAAACTGTCTAATAGGTAACCACCTAAACTTGGGCCAGCTATTCTACCAATCGATTTCACCCCTGATAATGCAAAATAGGTTCCTTTTTCATGGTCTTCGCACATGTCATCAATATGAATGTCCACCATTGTGAACACTAAAACTTCTCCAGCTGTAAAAATGACCATCGCAATGATTAACATGAAAATGTGCTCACTTTGTCCAAAGAAAAACAAACCAATCGATAACAAAGAGCTTCCAATCATCAAGGAAGTCGTTGTACTAATTATTTCCCCTAACTTATAAACAAAGTATTGAATCACGATAACAGTAATGGCATTGGTTGTGATGAGCCACGAAAAATACTTAATCGCTAGCTCATAATCAAACGTAATACCTAAATACTGACTAAAAGTCGAATCGAATTGGCTATAACCGAAACTGATAAAAATTAAAGCTAATATAAATACGCTAAATGCATGATCCTTTTTAAACACATAGAACGATTGAAATATAGATATTTTCTTAGAATCTGCCGCCACTTGTTTCATCGGATACTTTTTAAAGATAACGGCAAATGTCACTATATTAATTAAGAAAATAAAACCAACAGCGAAAAACAACTTCTCCATGCCAAATTGCTGAAAATAGACAGACGTTAGCGGAGCGATCGCTGCAGAAATATTAATTAAAAAATACCGAATATTAAAGATCAACCGTCTATTTTCAGGCTCCGTGTACAGACTTAACAGCACACGATACGTAGGCTCTACAATTGCTTGACTTATCCCTAATATCGCAGCAAACAAAATGAACCCAGCGTAATGATCAATAAACGGGAAATAGAAATAACACCCTAAATATCCGATCAGCCCCGTAATGATGACTTTATCTTTTCGAAACTTATCAATATATGGCCCAATAAAGAAACTCATAAACAAATTAGATAACGCTAAGGTTGAAATAATGGCTCCAATCTGAAAGCTTGAATAATGAAATTCATCTAATAAAAAAAGTGTAAGATACGGTAGCACTAAAAAAGTGCCAAACCTCGCAATGAAAATACTAAGCAGAATAGTAGTCGTCACAACATTAAATTTACTTCTCATAATTTACCTCTTCATATGTAATAATTGCCTTTTTAATATACCCCTCCCAATTCAATGAAACAATATATTTTCATAAAATCTCTCAAGAACACTCCTGTAACACAATATAAAAACACGTTAAAGAAAGTTATAAGTGATAGGTGCAAAAAATCCTTTCCATTATTAAACCCAATAGGATACAAAACGCAAAATATTTTTTCTTTTCCAATTATTATTCTAAAAAAGGAATTGACTTTATGACCAGTTAAATATACGATGCGTTTTTAGTATCCTGAAATTTGTCTAGCTCCCTTTTATAAGTCGTTTCTTTTTTAAAGTACTTCATTATTACTTAAAATAGAAATATTAAGTAAAACCGAGAGGATTTTTGGCATGGGGAATGTTTACAGTGAGGTTGTTCAATTTCAAGGAGATCATTATAATTTCGGTTATATGCAAGGGAACCTTTTAAAAGAATCACCAATATTAATAAATAGAAAGAAACAGTGGGCTTCAAAAAGTCGCCACTTCCTTATCAATGAAATAGAATTCAAAATTGTAATTTTAACATTTGCCCCTCAAATTTGGGATGAGATTCAGGGACTTGCTGATTCTTTAAAATGGAAGATGGAAGATGCGATTCGAGAATTTGGTGGATATTATCTTGAATATGGGAGAAGCGGTTGTTCCATTTTTACAGGAAATGAATATATGGTTCGCAACTATGACAACCATCCATTTTCATATGAAGGGCGCTTTACTATATATCGGCCGACCGATGGAGGTTATGCCGTAATTGGGCCTTCCATGCAAATTACAGGTCGTACAGATGGGATGAATGAAAAAGGGCTTGCAATGGGCTATAACTTCATTAATAGAAAGAATTCAGAGGATGGCTTTGTCTGTAATATGATCGGCCGCATTATTTTAGAAACATGTGCAAACGTAGATGAAGCAATTGATCTCTTGAAGGAAATTCCGCATCGTCATTCATTTAGCTATGTTTTATTGGATACTAAAGGAGAGACATTTGTGGTAGAAGCTTCACCAAGAGCGGTAGAGGTTCGTCAATCAAATGTATGTACGAATCATTTTGAAGAATTAACAGAAGAAAATAGATATCGTATGGATGACTCCTTCCGAAGACAACAAGCCATTCTCCAACAACAAAATAATGTAACAGATCCTTACACAGCATACCGAATGATGAATGACACGGATAAAGGCATTTTTTCAAAAAAATATGGAGCATGGGCAGGTACTTTGCATACCTCCTTCTATTTTCCACAAGAAATGAGGATTGGATTTACACTTGGTGGTGATCGATTACCACTTATCTTTGATTTCAACGAGTGGATGCAAGGAGAAAAAATGAAGGCGAAACGAATAAAAGGCGTACTCGATTCAAATATGCCTTTTATCAATATGGAAGAAATCAATAATATAAAACATCTGTAACTTCTTTCGTTACAGATGTTTTTTCTATCGGTGTATATAGTTTTAAGTCTTTCTCATATTAATAAAAAAGACCCCCAACCAAAATGGTTGAGAGTCTTTGAAAACGCAATATTAACGTTTTGAGAACTGAGGTGCACGACGCGCGCCTTTAAGACCGTATTTTTTACGCTCTTTCATACGTGGGTCACGTGTTAAGAATCCTGCAGATTTCAATGCTGGACGGAAATCAGGATCTACTGTAAGTAGAGCACGTGCAATACCGTGACGGATTGCTCCTGCTTGACCTGTGAATCCACCACCATTAACGTTTACATGAATATCATAGCTACCAAGAGTTTGAGTAGTTACTAATGGTTGTTTAATGATTTCACGTAAAGTTTCGAATGGTACGTAATCTTCAACGTCACGTTTGTTAATAATAATTTTTCCTTCGCCTGGTACTAAACGTACGCGTGCTACTGAACTTTTACGGCGACCAGTGCCGATATATTGAACTTGTGCCAAGTGTATGTCCTCCTCTTATTAATTATCCGCGAAGCTCGTATGCTTCTGGTTTTTGTGCTGCATGTGGGTGTTCTGCTCCAGCGTAAACGTTAAGTTTTGAGAACATTTGACGTCCTATTGTGTTTTTAGGAAGCATCCCTTTAATTGCTAATTCGATCATTTTAGTTGGGTACTTAGTACGCATTTCTAATGCAGTACGTTGTTTAAGTCCACCTGCAAATTGAGTGTGACGGTAGTAAATTTTGTCATTTAACTTGTTCCCAGTTAAATGAATTTTGTCCGCGTTGATAATGATCACGTGATCACCTGTATCAACGTTTGGTGTGAATGTTGGTTTGTGTTTTCCACGTAAAATAGCAGCTACTTCTGAAGCTAAACGACCAAGAGTTTGGCCTTCAGCGTCAACTACTAACCATTTACGTTCTACTTCGTGACCTTTAGCCATGAATGTTGTACGCATGTATTTTGTCCTCCTAATTCAATCATAATCGATCTATAATTTTCTATATCCTCATACCAATAAGTTTCGGGGCTTATATTGTGGGGTTAATGAAAATACCATACATCATCATATAACGAAAACTCGATTAAGTCAAGCGTTTTTCGAAAAACACCTGGAAAAGTTGTTTCATGAGAAATACTCCACATTTTCTAGGTATAAACCGTGTGCTGGCGCGGTTTTTCCTGCTCTCTTTCGATCACAAGAATTAACTATGTCCCGCATCTCCTCCACACTTTTTTTACCGATTGCAATTTCCCATAAAGTTCCTGCAATAATGCGAACCATATTATATAAAAATCCATTTCCGTTAATCACCATATGCAATTGATTAGACTCTTTTTCTACTTCTAAATGGATGAAATGAATAGTTCTTACAAAATCTTTTACACTAGTATTAGAAGCGCAAAAACTTGAAAAATCGTGCGTTCCCAACAAATAAACTGCAGCCTCTTTCATTAGCTCCACATTAGGTTTATATCGCTCAACATGGACTGAATAATTACGTTCAAAGGGGCTTTGCACATCATTTAATGACCAAATATAGCGATAGGTTTTCCCTGTAGCATTATATCTTGCGTGGAAATCATCTTGAACTTGTTCTACCGATAAAATGCGAATATCTCCTGGAAGTTGTACATTCAATGCTGTTCGCCATCTTTCCATTGGTAACGTTAGCGAACTATCGAAATGAATAACTTGTCCAGTAGCATGAACTCCAGCATCTGTACGTCCACTTGCAACTACTTTTACGGATTCTCCCTTATGCATGATTCCAAGAACACGTTCTAGCTCCAGTTGTACTGTGCGCTTCCCCGGTTGAACCTGATACCCGGAAAATCCACTTCCATCATAACTGACAATTGCTTTTAACCTCACACCTACACCTCGTCTAACTTCTAAAATAAACAAGAATTCCAGCTAAGAGAACAAGTGACAGTATACTAATCGTATCTCGCGTTTCCCATTCTAACTTGCGATATCTTGTCCTACCCTCTCCACCTTTATATCCTCGTACTTCCATTGCTGTAGCTAAATCCTCTGCACGTTTAAAGGCACTCACAAATAACGGAATGAGAAGTGGAACAACGGCATTCATTCTTTCCTTCATACTTCCAGTCGTCATATCAGATCCTCTCGCCATTTGTGCTTTCATGATTTTATCTGTTTCATCCATTAACGTTGGGATGAATCTTAGCGAGATTGACATCATTAGCGCTAATTCATGCACTGGGAGCTTCCATTTCTTTAAAGGGTTCAATAATGTCTCTAATGCATCTGTAATCGATATAGGGGTAGTAGTGAGCGTTAGAATCGATGTCAATATTACTAGTACGAAAAAGCGTATAGAAATAAATATCCCTTGTCGTAAACCTTCCTCATAAATAGATATAAACTTCCATTGAAAAATAATGTCACCTTCACGTGTAAATATTAAATGTAATAAAAACGTGAAAATGATTAGTATAACAACTGGCTTCAAACCATTTATTAAAAAGTATAGGCGAATCTTGGACATACGGATAATCAAAAATGTAAACACAAGCAAAATACCATAAGTAATCCAGTTATTCGCAATAAAAACGATAGCAATAAATAAAAAGACAAAGATCAATTTAGCCCGAGCATCTAACCGGTGTATAAAAGAATCTCCTGGTATATAGCGACCGAATATCATTTTCTCTAGCATTAAACCTCACGCTCCTTTTTAATCATTTGCGCAAGCTCTTCTGCCAAGGATTCTTCGGTTAAGCATATTGAAGGCAGTTTTTTTCCTGTCATCTTCTCTATCTTTTTTTGAAATTTAACACTTTGAGGTAATTCCAAGCGATAATCTGTTAAGCGCTCTTCGTTATCAAAAATTTCAAATGGTAAACCTTCTAATACACACTTACCATTATGCATAATAGCAATACGATCAGCATATCTCGCTGCATCCTCCATGCTATGTGTTACCAAAACAGTCGTCAAACCTTTTTCTTTATGAAGCTTATAAAATAATTCCATTATTTCTTTTCGTCCTCTTGGGTCCAATCCAGCTGTTGGCTCATCTAGTACTAACACTTCTGGATTCATCGCAAGTACCCCAGCGATTGCCACCCTGCGCATTTGTCCTCCTGAGAGATCAAAAGGTGATTTCTCTAATACCTCATCAGGGAGTCCTAGCAGCTTTACTAATTCTATTGCACGTCTTTTTGCTTCCTCTTCTGATACACCAAAATTCATAGGACCAAACATAATATCTTTTAACACCGTTTCATCAAATAATTGATGCTCTGGAAATTGAAAAACAATACCTACTTTTTGTCTAACCTGTCTTAGTTGTTTGTTTTTCTTTTCCGGTTTTACTTCGACATCTCCAATTTTAATAGAGCCTTCCGTAGGTGTTAGTAATGCATTTAAATGTTGCAAAATAGTTGATTTACCGGATCCCGTGTGCCCAATGATTGCTTGGTAACTGCCTGAAGGTATATGTAGATCTACATTAAACAACGCTCGTTTTTCAAAAGGTGTATTTTTTGCATAAGCATAGCTTACTTGTTGAAGTATGATGTCCATAAATCATTCACCAACTCTTCTTCTGTCATATGGTCTTCCATTAGTGTAATTCCTTTGGAACGTAATAACCGAGATATATTCATCGCAAAAGGCAAATCAAGTCCTAGATCTACTAGTTCCTGTCCTTTTTGGAATATCTCTTCAGGCGTTCCTTCTGCGTATTTTTTACCGTTATTCATCATAATGACTCTATCCGCGTGTAATGCTTCTTCAAGATCATGTGTAATAGATATAACTGTTAAATCGGTTTCATCTTTTAACTGACGTACGGTTGAAAGAACCTCTTCTCTACCTTGAGGATCAAGCATAGAAGTTGCTTCATCTAGCAATAAAATCTTTGGCTTTAATGCGATTGCTCCAGCTATTGCGACACGTTGCTTTTGTCCTCCCGATAAATGATGAGGCTCGCTGTTCATAAAATCTTTCATTTTTACTTTAACTAATGACTCTTCTACTCGCTCTACCATTTCCTCAAACGGGATACCGTTATTTTCTAATGCAAATGCTACGTCATCCTGAACTGTGGCTCCTACGAATTGATTGTCTGGATTTTGGAACACCATTCCCATTTGCGAACGAGCTTCCCATAGATTGTGTTCATTCAACTCTTCCCCAAAAATACGTACTTTTCCCGACTGAGGAAATAGAAGACCATTCATTAATCGTGCAAGCGTCGATTTGCCGGAACCATTATGACCTACTACTGCAACCCACTCACCTGCTCGGATTGTGTAAGAAACGTTATTTACTGCTGGACGAATATTCTCTTCTTCTGTATATGTAAAAGTTACTTCTTGTAAAGAAATAATTTCGCTTTTCATCCTTTACCTCCTCTAGCTCCACTCTGCTGTCTAAGTTCATGTAACCATTCTACGATAAAATAAAAAAGCGCGCACCTCATTTTGAGAAATGCGCTCTTCTATAACGGTTTCATAATTGGCTGCTCAAGACCAATTAGAAAAATGAGGTGCGTAGAGCTAGACAAGACGCTACTTCTTAAACACGATTCAGATAAATCACGTAAAAAGTCCGCTCATCATAACACTCAGCTTTTATATTGTCGTATAAATCTAATAAATATGTTTGAAAAAAGAAGAGGGTGGTAGGAACACCAATTACCCTCTTCAACTTTATCTTAATCAAATTCGCCTTGGGGCTTTCATTTAATTATGCAGTGCGTGTATACACTTTAAATTAAACTAACTCAATTACTACAACAGGTGCTCCGTCTCCGCGACGAGGTCCAGCTTTCATAATACGAGTATAACCGCCTTGACGGTCTGCATAGCGTGGTGCTACATCATCAAACAATTTTTGTAATGCAAAAATTGTTGATTCATTACCTTCTTCATCAGTAGAAGTTACTACTTCACGACGAATGTAAGCAGCTGCTTGACGACGTGCGTGTAAATCTCCGCGTTTACCTAAAGTGATCATTTTTTCAACAACAGAACGTAATTCTTTTGCACGTGCTTCAGTAGTTTGAAGACGCTCATGAATAATTAGGTCAGTTGTTAAGTCACGTAACATCGCTTTACGTTGAGAACTTGTACGTCCAAGTTTTCTGTAACCCATGGATGTTTCCCTCCTTTGGTGAATAGTTCATATCTAGCTATATCAAAATTCGCTTAGTCTTCTTTACGTAATCCTAAGCCAAGCTCATCTAACTTCGCTCTTACTTCTTCTAAAGATTTACGGCCAAGGTTTCTTACTTTCATCATATCGTCTTCTGACTTGTTCGCAAGCTCAAGTACTGTGTTAATACCAGCTCGTTTTAAGCAGTTATAAGAACGAACAGAAAGATCAAGTTCTTCGATAGTCATCTCTAATACTTTTTCTTTTTGATCTTCTTCTTTTTCAACCATGATTTCAGCAGTTTGTGCCTCGTCGGTCATCCCTACAAAAATATTTAAGTGCTCTGTTAAGATTTTTGCTCCAAGCGAAATCGCCTCTTTTGGACCGGTGCTGCCATCTGTCCACACATCAAGAGTTAATTTATCGTAGTTTGCCAATTGACCAACACGAGTATTTTCCACTTGAAAATTAACGCGTGAAACTGGAGTATAAATAGAGTCGATCGGGATTACGCCGATAGGAAGATCCTCACGTTTGTTTTGATCAGCAGGAGTGTAGCCACGGCCTCGACCTGCATACATACGCATGCGGAAATGACCATTTTTGCCGATAGTTGCAATATAGAGATCCGGGTTTAATATCTCAACATCACTGTCATGTGTAATGTCAGCAGCTGTAACCGTTCCTTCTCCTTTTACATCAATCTCAATGACTTTTTCCTCGTCAGAGTAGATTTTCAAAGCTAGTTTCTTAATATTCATAATAATAGATGCAACATCTTCCACAACGCCTTCAATAGTTGAAAACTCATGTAAAACGCCATCGATTTGAATAGAAGTAACTGCAGCTCCTGGTAAAGAAGACAGAAGGATACGACGTAAAGAATTTCCCAAAGTATTTCCATAGCCACGTTCTAGCGGTTCTACAACAAATTTACCAAACTTGGCATTTTCGCTGATTTCTACACTTTCAATCTTTGGTTTTTCAATTTCGATCATTCCAATTTACCCTCCCTCAAAACATCGAATGTATAGGTTCTTTCCATCATATGAATTCGATCGTTTAACTGATTGCTGTTTGCACAACTTCAGTCTGTACAATAAATGATGTTCTCAAACAATGAGTTTCACCTATTATTACACGCGACGACGTTTTGGTGGACGGCAACCGTTATGTGGTACTGGTGTTACGTCTTTAATAGCTGTAACTTCTAGACCTGCAGCTTGAAGTGCACGGATAGCCGCTTCACGACCAGCACCTGGGCCTTTAACAGTTACTTCTAAAGTTTTTAAACCATGTTCCATGGATGTTTTTGCAGCAGTTTCAGCAGCCATTTGTGCAGCGAATGGAGTAGATTTACGAGAACCTCTGAATCCAAGAGCTCCAGCACTTGACCAAGAAAGTGCATTACCTTGCATGTCTGTGATAGTCACAATTGTATTATTAAATGTAGAGCGGATGTGAGCAATACCGGATTCGATATTCTTTTTCACACGACGCTTACGTGTTTGTTGTTTACGTGCCATGTTAGGAAGAAACCTCCTTTACCGATTATTTTTTCTTGTTCGCAACTGTTTTACGTGGACCTTTACGAGTACGAGCATTGTTCTTCGTATTTTGTCCGCGTACAGGTAAGCCGCGACGGTGACGGATACCACGGAAAGATCCGATTTCCATCAAACGTTTAATGTTTAGTGATACTTCACGACGAAGGTCACCTTCTACTTTGTATACACCGATTTGTTCACGGATTTTGTTTAACTCATCTTCTGTTAAATCGCGTACGCGAGTTTCTTCAGAAATACCAGCTTCAGCTAATACTTTTTGTGAAGTTGTTTTACCAATACCGTAAATGTATGTTAATGAAATAACAACGCGTTTGTCGCGTGGAATGTCAACACCAGCAATACGTGCCATATGTGTCGTGCACCTCCTTCTTATTAGCCTTGTCTTTGTTTGTGTTTAGGATTTTCACAGATTACCATTACTTTACCGCGTCGGCGAATTACCTTACATTTTTCGCAGATCGGTTTTACAGATGGTCTCACTTTCATCTAACCTAACCTCCTTAGTAGTCCGGAGTGCAAAAGATTATTTAAAACGGTACGTAATACGACCGCGAGTTAAATCGTAAGGAGATAGTTCAATTGTGACTTTATCTCCAGGTAAAATGCGGATAAAGTGCATACGAATTTTACCAGATACATGCGCAAGTATTGTATGACCGTTTTCTAATTCTACCTTAAACATCGCGTTTGGCAAAGTCTCAACAACTGTTCCTTCGACTTCAATTACATCATCTTTCGCCATCAACCCTGTCTCCCTTCTATATACAAATCAGGTTCTCATCAAAATTCAAACGTAATTTGCTGTTAGTATAGCCTCTAATGGAACGAAACTATTCGTTTTAAGCATATGTTTGGAAATCATGAGAGATGTTCGAAAGACACTCGTAAGGTTTCGCTTGTAGCAATCCACGGCGTAGACTGACTGGTAGAAACCTGTCTCCCTCATGTCAACATATTCGTACGAAAGTGTTGGATGAGTTCCATAGTACCCGTTCGTTACATAGATGCTTCCACGAAACCCATTATACCCCTTAAGTAGTGGAAATGCACGTGGACTAGGGGGCCCTCGTTTTTTGATACATTTCTTTCCCTAAGTTCGTATACCGGGCGCAATATGCTTTTGCAGCTCTCGAAAAAAACATTTCGTTCTTTGCATAATGCCCGGTTATTCAGTCAATCTGAGACAGGCACCGGGCTATTAAATGCGGTTGCCCTGTAACAGAGCATCAAGATCAGCAAAAACTTTTGAAATTTCTTGCTGTCCATCTATATTTGTTAAAACACCTTTGTTGTCATAAAAATCAAGCAAAGGTTGAGTTTGCTTCATATTTACTTCCAGACGGTTAGTAACCGTTTCGGGATTGTCATCCGCTCTTTGATAAAGCTCTCCACCATCTTTATCACAAACACCTTCTTTAGCAGGAGGGTTAAAGATTAAATGGTAAGCAGTGCCACACTCTTTACAAATGCGACGGCCAGTTAGACGTTTAATCAATTCTTCTTTTTCAACTTGGATGTTAAGCACATGCTCAAGTGATTTTCCAAGATCCGCAAGTAAAGCATCAAGTGCTTCCGCTTGAGGTACTGTTCTTGGGAAACCATCAAGTAAGAATCCTTTTTCACAATCTGGTTTACTCAATCTTTCACGGACAATACCAATCGTTACTTCATCGGGTACTAGTGCACCTTGATCCATAAACGATTTTGCTTTTAAGCCAAGTTCCGTGCCATCTTTAATTGCTGCTCGAAACATATCGCCTGTAGAAATATGAGGGATTGCGTACTTCTCAACAATTTTATCTGCTTGAGTACCTTTACCAGCACCCGGCAGACCCATTAAAACGATATTCATACGGAAATGCCCCCCTCAGGACTATTTTGTAGATTTTTAGGAACTATGTCGTTCCTAAAAACCAACATTATTTCATAAAGCCTTTATAATGACGCTTAACTAATTGTGATTCTAGCTGTTTCATCGTTTCAAGTGCAACACCTACAACGATTAGTAAGCTTGTTCCGCCAATTTGTGCAGATTGCGGTAATCCCGCAAACTTAACAAACAATAAAGGCATAACGGCAATCACCGCAAGGAAAATAGAGCCAACAAAAGTTAATCGATATAATACGCTAGTCAAATAATTTTGTGTGTTAATACCTGGACGAATACCTGGAATATACGCACCTTGCTTTTTCAAATTGTCCGCTACATTCTCTGGATTCACTTGAATGAATGCATAGAAGTAAGAGAACGCAATGATTAAAGCAATGTAAATTATCATTCCAACTGGTTGCGTGTAATCTAATGCATTTGATATAAAATCAGTTACCTTATTCTGACCAAAAAATAAAACAATAGATTGTGGTGCCATAAGGAAAGCTGATGCAAAGATTACTGGAATAACTCCCGCAGCATTTACTTTTAAAGGTAAGTGTGTTTGTTGACCGCCTGTTTGAGCAGTACCAGCAACACGTTTCGCATATTGAATTGGAATTTTACGTAACGCTTGTGTTACATAAATTACCCCAACTGTAACAGCGATGACTGCCAATAGAAGTAAAACCATTACGATTATATTTATAAATAGTGCATCACCAGCATCTACAATTTGTTGTGCATATAGTTGGTTTACTGCATTCGGAATTGCAGCAGCGATACCAGCGAAGATAATGATAGAAATACCATTACCAACACCTTTTGCTGTAATCTGCTCACCTAACCACATTAAGAATGCAGTTCCTGCAGTTAACACAATAGCAATAACAAGGTATGTCATGATGCCTTCGTCTTTTATTAAAGAACCACTATACATACGGTTGAATCCGTAAGACATCGCGATTGCTTGAATAAAAGCTAAGATAATTGTGAAGTAACGAGTGAACTGAGCAAGCTTCCGTCTTCCGACTTCCCCTTGTTTTGACCACTCTGTGAACTTCGGTACAACATCCATTTGTAACAATTGAACAATGATAGAAGCTGTGATGTATGGCATGATTCCCATTGCTAAAATAGAGAAGTTAGCAAGGGCTCCACCACCAAATGTATTTAAAAATCCGATCAAACCTAATTGATCTGTTTGTTTTAAAACATTTGCATCGACATTCGGCACTGGAACAAATGTACCAAGACGGAAGACGATTAACATCAATAAAGTAAAAATGATTTTATTTCGAATATCTCTCACACGCATAAAGTTGGAGATTGTCTGAAACATTAAACCACCTCAGTTTGTCCGCCAGCGTTCTCAATTGCTTCTTTAGCTGACGCAGAGAATTTGTGAGCTTTTACAGTTAACTTTTTGTCAAGTGATCCATTACCAAGAATCTTAATACCAGACTTCTCACTGCTCACAACACCTGTTTCGATTAATAGAGCAGGTGTTACTTCTGTGCCTTCTTCGAAACGATTTAATGTGTCAAGGTTCACAATTGCAAACTCTTTACGATTAATGTTCGTAAATCCACGTTTTGGTAAACGACGGAATAATGGGTTTTGACCGCCCTCAAATCCTGGACGAACCCCACCGCCTGAACGAGCGTTTTGACCTTTATGACCTTTACCTGCAGTTTTACCATTACCAGAACCGATACCACGGCCTACACGATTACGTGTAGAACGAGATCCTTCTGAAGGTTTTAACTCATGTAGTTTCATATGGTGGCACCTCCTTATTCTTAAATTAAACCTTAAATTTCTTTCAAAGTTACTAAGTGAGCTACTTTGTCAACCATTCCGCGGATAGCGGCGTTGTCTTGATGCTCAACTGTTTGATGCATTTTACGTAGTCCAAGAGCTTCAGCTACTTTGCGTTGATTTGGTTTAGTACCAATCAGGCTTTTAGTAAGGGTAATTTCTAATTTAGTTGCCATTGTAATTTCCCCCCCTTATCCTAACAGTTCTTCTACTGATTTACCACGCAATTTAGCAACGTCCTCAGCGCGTTTTAGTTGAGTCAATCCTTCTAATGTAGCACGAACCATGTTGATTGGTGTGTTAGATCCAAGTGATTTAGATAGAATATCAGTGATACCAGCTAATTCTAGTACCGCACGAACCGGTCCACCAGCGATAACTCCTGTACCAGGTGCAGCAGGTTTAACTAGAATAGAACCAGCTCCAAAGCGTCCAATTACTTGGTGAGGAGTTGTTCCGCCAACTCTTGGCACTTCCACTAAATTTTTCTTCGCATCTTCAACAGCTTTACGGATTGCATCTGGAACCTCTTGAGCTTTACCAGTACCAAATCCTACATGTCCATTCTTGTCACCGACAACTACTAATGCAGTAAAACGGAAACGACGTCCACCTTTTACAACTTTAGCAACACGGTTAATCGTAACTACGCGTTCTTCAAGTTCAAGTTTGTTTGGGTCAATACCACGCATGAAATATGTCCCTCCTTCTTCTTAAAATTCTAAGCCGTTTTCACGTGCAGCTTCAGCTAACGCTTTAACACGTCCATGATATAAGTAACCGCCACGGTCGAATACAACAGATTTGATGTTTTTTTCAACAGCGCGTTTTGCAATGATTTCACCGATTGATTTAGCAGCTTCAACATTTCCAGCTGTTCCATCAAAGTCTTTATCCATAGTAGACGCACTCACAATTGTCAAACCTTTTGAATCATCGATCAGTTGCGCGTAAATATGTTTGTTAGAACGGAATACATTTAAACGTGGACGTTCAGTAGTACCCGTGATTTTTGTACGAACACGTGCATGACGTTTTTTACGAACTTGATTTTTGTCTTGTTTCGTAATCACAGTGGTCACTCCTTTCTAATGCGCGATGCATTATTTACCTGTTTTACCTTCTTTGCGGCGTACAACTTCGCCTTCGTAACGAATACCTTTACCTTTGTAAGGCTCTGGTGGACGAACAGCACGAATGTTAGATGCTAATGCACCAACGCGTTCTTTGTTAATACCGCGAACGATAACTTTTGTATTTGAAGGAACTTCAACTTCAAGTCCATCTTCAGGAGTGAACTCAACTGGATGTGAGTACCCTACATTAAGTACAAGTTTCTTACCTTGTAGTTGTGCACGGTAACCTACCCCAACTAATTCAAGTCCACGTTCAAATCCTGCAGAAACACCAGTGATCATGTTTGCTAATAAAGCACGAGTTGTTCCATGAATTGTACGGTGTCCTTTAGATTCTGAAGGACGTACTAAAGTAATTACAGTACCTTCTTGCTCAATTTTAATATCTTGGTTAAAAGATGTTGTTAATTCACCTTTAGGTCCTTTTACTACTACTGTATTATCTTCGTTGATAGTTACAGTAACACCTGCAGGAACCTCTATTGGTTTTTTACCTACTCGAGACATTTTGTTGCACCTCCATTCGTTTGTTGATTATTACCAAACGTAAGCTACGATTTCTCCGCCAACTTGTTTAGCGCGAGCTTCTTTATCTGTTAATAAACCATTTGAAGTAGAAACTAAAGCGATTCCTAAACCGTTAAGAACTTTAGGCACTTCGTTTGTTTTAGCATAAACACGTAGACCAGGTTTTGAAATACGTTTCAAACCAGTAATAACGCGTTCGTCGTTTTGACCATATTTTAAGAAGATGCGGATAATTCCTTGTTTGCTATCTTCTACATATTCAACATCACGAACGAAACCTTCGCGTTTTAAAATTTCAGCGATTTCCTTTTTCATGTTTGAAGCAGGAACTTCTAATTTCTCGTGACGAACCATGTTAGCATTACGAATGCGTGTAAGCATATCTGCAATTGGATCTGACATTGTCATTACATTTACCTCCTTCCCAGTATAGGGGTTTACCAGCTTGCTTTTTTAACGCCAGGAATTTGTCCCTTGTATGCAAGTTCACGGAAACAAATACGGCAAAGCTTAAATTTACGATATACAGAGTGCGGACGTCCACAACGCTCACAGCGTGTGTATTCTTGCACTTTGAACTTTGGCGTACGTTGTTGTTTAACGATCATTGATTTTTTAGCCACGTTTTCGCCTCCCTTATTTTACTTTTGGAATGGCATGCCGAATTGTGTTAATAACTCACGAGCTTCTTCGTCAGAGTTCGCAGTTGTTACAATTACGATGTCCATACCGCGTACTTTCGAAACTTTATCATAATCGATTTCAGGGAAGATTAATTGCTCTTTAACTCCAAGAGTGTAGTTACCGCGACCGTCAAATGCTTTTTTAGAAACACCACGGAAGTCACGTACACGTGGAAGAGAGATAGCGATTAATTTATCCAAAAAGTCATACATACGTTCACCACGTAGAGTAACTTTTGCACCGATTGGCATTCCTTCACGAAGACGGAAACCAGCGATCGATTTTTTAGCTTTCGTAATTACAGGTTTTTGACCTGCGATGATTTGTAATTCTTCTACAGCAGCATCAAGTGCTTTTGTGTTAGAAACAGCATCGCCCACACCCATATTGATAACAATTTTATCAACTTTAGGTACTTGCATTACTGAGTTATATTCAAACTTGCTCATTAGAGCAGGAGAAACTTCCTTAAGATATTTTTCTTTTAGGCGGTTCATGTGTGTACCTCCCTTCTTTTTACTTATTTAATAATTTCACCAGATTTTTTCGCAACACGAACTTTTTTGCCATCTTCTACTTTATAACCTACGCGAGTCGGCTCGCCAGTTTTAGGGTCGATTAACATAACATTCGATACGTGAATTGCAGCCTCTTGACTAACAATTCCGCCTTGCGGATTAGCTTGGTTTGGCTTCATATGTTTTTTGACGATGTTTACACCTTCAACTAACACACGGTCTTTCTTAGGATAAGCAGTTAGGATAACACCTGTTTTCCCTTTGTCTTTACCTGAGATTACCTTTACTTTGTCGCCTTTTTTAACATGCATTCTGTCGCACCTCCTTGATTGGCACTTTCATGTAAATTAAAGAACTTCTGGAGCTAAAGATACGATCTTCATGAAGTTGCTATCGCGTAGTTCACGAGCAACAGGTCCAAAAATACGAGTTCCACGTGGTCCTTTATCATCTTTAATGATAACGCAAGCATTTTCATCAAATTTGATATAAGTACCATCTTTGCGGCGTACGCCGCTTTTTGTGCGAACGATAACAGCTTTAACGACGTCACCTTTCTTGACAACGCCACCTGGTGTTGCTTTCTTAACTGTACATACGACGATATCGCCGATATTAGCAGTTTTACGTCCAGTACCACCAAGTACTTTAATAGTTAAAACTTCACGTGCACCTGAGTTGTCAGCAACTTTCATACGAGTTTCTTGTTGGATCACTTAGGTAACCTCCCTTCGGAATTAATTAGTTCCGAAATTCATTATTAGATAATAACCGCTTTTTCTACAACTTCTACTAGACGGAAACGTTTTGTAGCAGATAGCGGACGAGTTTCCATGATGCGAACGATATCGCCGATTTGGGCTACGTTTTGCTCATCATGAGCCTTAAATTTCTTAGAATACTTAACACGTTTACCGTATAATTTATGTTTTTTATGAGTTTCAACTAAAACAGTGATTGTTTTATCCATTTTATCAGAAACTACACGGCCAGTGTATACTTTGCGTTGATTACGCTCAGTCATGCCTGAAAACCTCCTTTATCAGTTGTTTGCACTGATTTCTCTTTCGCGAATCACAGTTTTCATACGCGCAATCGCTTTACGTACTTCACGAATGCGAGCTGTGTTTTCTAATTGACCAGTCGCCAATTGGAAGCGAAGGTTGAAAAGCTCTTCTTTCAGTGATTTCACTTTTTGTTCGATTTCTGCAGTGGTAAGTTCACGGATGTCATTAGCTTTCATTAGATTCACCACCAATTTCTTGACGTTTAACTACTTTACATTTAACAGGAAGCTTATGTGATGCTAAGCGAAGCGCTTCACGAGCGATCTCTTCAGATACACCAGCAATTTCAAACATAACTTTTCCTGGTTTTACTACTGCTACCCAACCTTCAGGAGCCCCTTTACCGGAACCCATACGAACCTCTAGAGGCTTTTTAGTGTAAGGTTTATGTGGGAAAATTTTAATCCATACTTTACCGCCACGTTTCATGTAACGTGTCATTGCAATACGAGCTGATTCAATTTGACGGCTTGTGATCCAGCTAGCTTCTGTAGCTTGTAGACCGAATTCACCGAATGAAACTTCTTTACCGCCTTTTGCTTCACCACGCATTTTTCCACGGTGTTCACGACGGTATTTAACGCGTTTAGGCATTAACATATTATTTGCCTCCTTCCTCAGAGTTCTTCTTCACTGGAAGGACTTCACCACGATAGATCCATACTTTAACGCCTAGCTTACCATAAGTTGTGTCAGCTTCAGCATGTGCATAATCAATGTCAGCACGTAATGTATGAAGTGGTACAGTACCTTCACTATAGTGTTCAGCACGCGCGATATCAGCGCCGCCAAGACGTCCAGATACTTGAGTTTTAATACCTTTAGCGCCTGCACGCATTGTGCGTTGAATTGCTTGTTTTTGAGCGCGACGGAAAGATACGCGGCTTTCTAATTGACGTGCGATACTTTCTGCTACTAATTTAGCATCTAAGTCTGCTCTTTTAATTTCTACGATGTTGATGTGTACACGCTTGCCAGTAGTATCGTTTAAGTGTTTACGAAGTGCTTCAACTTCAGTACCACCTTTACCGATTACCATTCCTGGTTTCGCAGTGTGAATTGTAATGTTTACACGTTTTGCAGCACGTTCAATTTCTACTGTAGAAACTGATGCATCTTTCAAACGAGTTTCAATGTACTTACGAATTTTTAAATCTTCGTGTAGTAGAGTTGCATAGTCTTTACCAGCGTACCATTTTGACTCCCAGTCACGAATAATACCTACTCGTAATCCTATTGGATGTACTTTTTGACCCACGAATTATCCCTCCTTCTTCTCAGATACCACTACTGTGATGTGGCTTGTACGTTTGTTAATAGCACTTGCACGACCCATAGCACGTGGACGGAAACGTTTTAGTGTTGGACCTTCGTCAACGAAGACTTCAGAAACAACTAAGTTGTTAACATCTAAATCATAATTGTGCTCAGCGTTAGCGATAGCAGATTTTAATACTTTCTCAACAACAGGTGATGCTGCTTTAGGAGTAAGTTGTAAAATTGCAACTGCTTCACCGACTTGCTTACCTCTGATTAAATCTACGACTAATCTTACTTTACGAGGAGCAATGCGCACTGTTTTAGCAATAGCTTTTGCTTGTGACATTTGAATGACCTCCTCTCAAATTAGCGTCTTGTTTTCTTATCATCTGCACCATGACTTTTATAAGCGCGTGTTGGTGCAAACTCGCCTAGTTTATGACCTACCATATCTTCAGTAATGTATACAGGAACATGTTTACGTCCGTCATATACTGCGATCGTTAAACCGATGAAAGTAGGGAAAATAGTAGAACGGCGAGACCAAGTCTTAATCACTTGTTTTTTCTCAGAGTCCTTTTGTGCATCGACCTTTTTTAATAAATGATCATCTGCAAAAGGTCCTTTTTTCAAGCTACGACCCATGCTGGAACCTCCCTCCGTGATTGCACCACGGTTCTTTCTTTGAACCGTAGTAAAACCACTTTATTTTTTACGACGACGAATGATAAGTTTGTCGGATTTGTTTTTCTTGCTACGAGTTTTGTATCCAAGAGTTGGTTTACCCCATGGAGACATAGGTGACTTACGACCGATTGGCGTACGTCCTTCACCACCACCGTGTGGGTGATCGTTAGGGTTCATTACAGATCCACGTACAGTTGGGCGGTTACCTAACCAACGATTACGACCAGCTTTACCAATGTTCACAAGTTCATGTTGTTCGTTTCCTACTTCACCAACAGTTGCGCGGCAAACACCTAGGATTAAACGAACCTCACCAGATTGTAAACGTACGATTACGTATTTACCTTCTTTACCAAGTAATTGAGCAGATGTACCAGCAGAACGAACTAACTGACCACCTTTACCAGGTTTCATTTCAATGTTATGGATAGTAGTACCCATTGGAATGTTTTGTAATGGAAGAGCGTTTCCTACTTTAATATCAGCTTCTGGACCTGACACGATTGTCATGCCAACTTCTAAGCCTTTAGGAGCTAGGATGTAACGTTTTTCCCCATCAGCATAATTGATCAATGCGATATTCGCAGAGCGGTTTGGATCATATTCAATAGTGGCAACGCGTCCTGGAATGCCATCTTTGTTTCGTTTGAAATCGATGACACGGTATTGGCGTTTGTGTCCACCACCATGATGACGAACAGTAATTTTACCTTGATTGTTACGGCCGCCTTTACGCTTCACAGGAGCAAGAAGTGATTTCTCAGGTTTGTCAGTTGTGATTTCAGCGTAATCTAACGATGTCATGTTACGACGTCCGTTTGACGTTGGTTTATACTTTTTAATCGCCATTTTTTTCCCTCCTTCTTGAGTATTAAATTCCTTATATAAGGATTAGATTTCGAATAACTCGATTTCTTTGCTATCAGCAGTTAATGTAACAATCGCTTTACGACGTTTGTTTGTATATCCACCGAATTTACCTACACGTTTGAATTTACCTTTGTAGTTCATGATGTTCACTTTTTCAACATCTACTCCAAAGATTTCTTCAACAGCATATTTAACTTGTGTTTTGTTAGCGCGAGTGTCCACTTCGAAAGTGTACTTCTTATCTGCCATTACTTCAGAAGAACGCTCGGTAATGACCGGACGTTTAATAATATCACGTGCTTCCATTAACCAAGCACCTCCTCTACTTTTTCTACTGCAGCTTTAGTCATCACTAATTTTTCGTGACCAACTAAATCTAAAACGTTAATGCCTGTTGCAGACACAACTGTGATCCCAGGGATGTTACGTGCTGCTAACGCTACGTTTTCATCTAAATCAGCAGTTACGAATAACGCTTTTTTATCGATGGAAAGGTTAGATAACACTTTCACAAATTCTTTTGTTTTTGGTGCATCGAACGCTAAACCTTCAAGTACTACGATGCTTTCTTCGTTCACTTTAGATGAAAGAGCTGAAAGAAGAGCTAGACGACGTACTTTCTTAGGTAATTTATAGCTGTAACTACGTGGAGTCGGACCAAATACAATACCACCACCACGCCATTGTGGAGAGCGAATTGAACCTTGACGAGCACGACCAGTTCCTTTTTGTTTCCAAGGTTTACGGCCACCACCAGCTACTTCAGAACGGTTTTTCACTTTGTGATTACCTTGACGAAGTGATGCGCGTTGAGCAATGATAGCTTCAAATAAAACAGATTCGTTTGGCTCAATACCGAAAACTTTATCGTTTAACTCGATTTCGCCAACAGAAGATCCTGCTTGATTGAATAAAGATACTTTTGCCATTCCTGTTTCCTCCTTTCTTCAGAGATTATTTCGATTTAATAGCAGCTTTTACAACTACTAATGATTTACGAGAACCAGGAACATTACCTTTAACAAGTAGTAAGTTACGTTCAGCATCCACTCTTACGATTTGTAAGTTTTGGATTGTAACTACATGCCCACCCATTTGACCAGGTAATTTCTTTTGTTTAAATACGCGGTTCGGAGCAACTGGCCCCATTGAACCCGGACGACGGTGGTAACGAGATCCGTGGGCCATTGGTCCACGTGATTGTCCATGACGTTTAATAACACCTTGGAAACCTTTACCTTTAGTAACACCTGTTACATCAATTACATCGCCTTCTGCGAAACTTTCAACGTTGACTTCTTGACCAACTTCGTAATTAGCTGTATCCAAGCCGCGGAATTCGCGGATGAAGCGCTTAGGAGCAGTGCTCGCTTTAGCTACGTGCCCTTTCGCTGGTTTGTTAGAAAGCTTTTCTCGCTTATCTTCAAAACCTAACTGAATTGCTTCGTAACCGTCTGTTTCTACTGTTTTCTTTTGAAGTACTACGTTTGGAGTAGCTTCAATAACAGTTACAGGGATTAAGTCACCGTTCTCAGCAAATACTTGCGTCATACCGATTTTTCTACCTAAGATTCCTTTGGTCATCCGTCACACCTCCTATAATAATTAGTTGTTTTTTATTTTTTACCATTAAAGTTTGATTTCAATATCAACGCCAGATGGTAAATCAAGCTTCATTAACGCATCAACAGTTTGTGGTGTTGGGTTAACGATATCGATCAGACGTTTATGCGTACGCATTTCGAATTGTTCACGAGAATCTTTGTACTTGTGAACAGCACGAAGAATTGTGTACACAGACTTCTCAGTCGGAAGTGGAATCGGACCTGATACACTTGCACCTGAACGTTTAGCAGTTTCCACAATTTTCTCAGCAGATTGATCAAGGATTCTGTGATCATACGCTTTCAAACGGATACGAATTTTTTGTTTTGCCATTATTTTCCCTCCTTTTCGCCTATTTTCTAGACATTCTCCACGAAAATTTTCCGTACACTCGCCATGGCAAAGCGGCCGGGTGTGTCGGTAACCTCTCGCTTCATCGCAGTCAAAGACCAACATTCAACATTATATACAAAATAAAATAATTCCGCAAGTGTTTTTACGAAATTCTTTTTAAATGTTGATATATTATTTCTCTTAACTAATAAACTAGCTTCTTTAAGCCGTTTATCAGTATACAAAACTATCGCTATTATTTCAAATGAAACGATAAATTAAGTTGCTAATGCCTTTCTTCTATATATAAAGGACGCTCCATTAAATGAGCGTCCTTTTCTTCCCTAACTATAGAACATACATAACCGCGATCCATCCAAAGAGAACTAACGGTATGTTGTAACAAATAAATGTAGGTACACATGTATCCCAAATGTGATTATGCTGTCCGTCTACACTTAACCCAGCAGTCGGACCAAGAGTTGAATCAGAAGCTGGTGACCCTGCATCACCTAATGCTCCTGCTGTCCCAATCAAAGCAATGGTCGCTAGGGGACTTAATCCTAACTCCACTGATAGTGGTACAAAGATAGCTGCTATTATTGGAATAGTAGCAAATGAAGAACCAATTCCCATCGTCACTATTAATCCTATTATTAACATGATTAATACGGCCAAACTTACATTACCCTCTAATAACTCTGCAGACGCCTTCACTAATGATTCAACATGACCAGTGGCATTTATTACTGCCGCAAAACCATTTGCAGTAATCATTACAAACCCAACAAACGCCATCATACGCATACCTTCAGTTAACAATTGATCTGCTTCTTTCCATTTAAGAGCCCCACTTACATACAGAACAGTAATACCTGCAAGCGCCCCAGCAATCATCGAATCAGTTACTATTTGTACGTATAACGCTGCAATCAATGCGATAACTGTAAAGATTATACTACTTTTCTTCACATTTACCTTAAGTTCTTCTACGACAACATCCTCTTGCTTATAAACTCTTGGTTTACGATATAATACAAACGCTAGTACTAATCCAAAAACCATCCCTAATGCTGGAACAGCCATAGCTTTTGGAATATCACTAAGTGCAATCTCTAGACCAGACAATCCCATTTGTGTTGCTACAATTTGTTGATAAATCGCGCCAAATCCGTATGGAAGGAACATATAAGGTGTTATTAAACCAAACGCTAAAATACACGCAATTAATCGACGATCCACATGTAACATATTTAAGACTTTCAAAATTGGAGGAACTAACAAAGGAATAAAAGCGATATGGATCGGGATTAAGTTTTGTGAGAAGATCGCCATCATAAGTAACAATAAAAACACCAATACTTTAGCTAATCCTACTTTCTGTGAATCTCCTTCTCTTTTCACAAGCTTCAATATGACCCCTACTAACAATTCCGGTATACCTGTTCTCGAAATCGCAACAGCAAAGCCCCCTAATAATGCGTAGCTTAACGCTATTGTCGCTCCAGCACCTAATCCACCCGTAAATGCCTCAATTGTTTCCGTGACTGATAGGCCGGCTGTAAGACCCCCTATAAGAGCACCTATAATTAACGAGAATACAACATTGATTCGAAGTAAACTCAATATCAACATAACTCCTACTGCAACTAATACAGCATTCATATAAAACCCTCACTTTCACACACTAGATTACTAATATGCTAAAGTTTAATTGTTGTTCACACATATGTCAATACGAAAACCCCTTTGCTATAAGCGCAAAGGGGCTTTTGTTCATATAAAGTTCTTAAATTTTCCTTAAAGTGACTCATTTACTACTTTTCTATAGTAACCTACGGAAAGAAATGCAAATACAGAATATAAGACTACATATATACTCATGGTGATTAACAACGGTGCTACTAGCTCTGTACCAAAAAGCATCCAACCGGATTTCACCGCAAAGTAACTATGTGCTAGACCAATAACTAATGGTATCCCGAAGTTAAACAATTGCTTTTTATAGATTCCTTTCATTATTTCGTTCGTTGTAAAGCCAATTTTTCTTAATATAGTAAAGGATGCCTTTTCTTCTTCCGCTTCGCTCATTTGTTTAAAATATAAGATACTACCCGTCGTCATTAAGAATGCTAAGCCTAGAAATCCTGTAATAAATATTACTAGCCCCATCATATCTAAAGTTGAAAGTCGATATTCTTCCTGCGAATCCATATTTATAACTTCATTCTCAGCATTATTTGCAGTTACTTCAAAATGACCATCATTCGTTGTTTCTTCATATATGGATTGAGTTTCTTCTTTTTTCGAACGATCCACTAAATCGATACCTACTTGTTTCGTCCAATTTGTTTGTTGCTGGATTAAGCTATCTTCTGTTAACTTTTCAAATTGAGCGTCCGAAACAACAATCATCATACCACCCCCGGTGAGATAGTATGCAAGTAATGACTCCTCTCTTATTTCTTTTATCGTAATAGACACGTCGCCATTAGTAGTAGTGAGCTGTACAGGTCTATTTCCTTCGATTTTCACAATTTCTGACATCATGTTGCTATAGCCTGTAACAAAGCCTTCTCCTTCTTCTAACGTAAGTCCAGGTATCACTTTTTGAGCATCACTCAATTTAGCCACCGGCATCTCTGTCTTTGTCATTATACTTAAGCCATTTGGAATATCATTCACATATAACTTCGAAGTATCTATCTCTACATCCAAGAGCTCTATCGTTGTTTCTTTGTAACTAATCTTCTTTTTCTCCAATTCATCCACAAAACTTTGTCCTTGATCGTTCAACAGCACGTAGTCGAACGGAATATTTTGCTTTGCCATGGAACTAGCGGAATAATAAGAAATATAGGATAGACAAAGAATTCCCAAAGCAGTTGCAGATAAAACGGTAATTGTTGTGAGAGACATAGCATTCGATTTCATTCGATGCATAATCGGGGAAAGTGACAATACATCTTCAATAGACAAATGACCTCTTTTTTGCTTTCGAATTAAATTCATTAGGAATGCTACTGAAAAACGAAAAACAAAAAAAGTCCCGATAATTGTTGACCCTAAAATGCTAAGCATTTTAAACAGTAGTTCGTTAACATTATCACTTTCTATTTCAAATAGATTCGTTGACAAATAATATCCGTACCCAATCATTACAAGTCCGATAAAACCAAGAAACATTTGAAACCCACTAAATCTTTTAACTCTTGTATCAGCTGTTGCCGTTGCTGTAAATAATGCCAGTAAAGAAACACGTCTGATACTAAGCATCGTTTGAGCTAAAACTAATATTAGAAGTACCAGAAATACTAATATCGTCATTTGTAATGCTTCGATCGAGAAGATTAACTCTACTAGAACATCTTTTTCTAAAATTCGCAGTAGTATCATCGCAAAAATTCTAGAAGTCAAAAAACCCAATGAAACTCCTATTCCAATTGCCCCGATCCATAAAATTGTATTTTCTAGTGCCAACAATCTTGTTACAAGCCCTTTTGACATTCCAATTAGTTGATACAATCCAATTTCTTTGCTTCTTCTCTTCATAAATAGACGGTTTGCATATAAAACAAAAAACACCACAATAAATAACAATAAATAGGATGCAGCTTTTAGGCCAGCTATTGCTTTTACGCCATGTGAAATTTCTACAACACTTGGATTGTATTGAAGTGTTACAAAAGAAAAATAAAGCATCACACTAAAGATTAATGCAAAGAAATACAAGTAATAATGCTTAATATTTTTCTTCATGCTACGGAAAACCAGTTGACTAAGCGTCATAGCCATCACCACCAAGCACACCTTGAATGTTCATTATTTCTTGGAAAAACTGTCCACGATCCTTTTCACCTTTATATAATTCTGTATACAATTGTCCATCTTTCAAAAACAGAACGCGTGAACAAAAGCTTGCTGCGACAGGATCATGGGTAACCATCATAATTGTTACTTTTTTATCTTTATTTATCTTCTCTAAGTTACTTAATAGTGCCGTAGCAGCTTTAGAATCGAGAGCTCCTGTGGGCTCATCTGCAAATACTATAGATGGATTGCTGATTAATGCACGTGCTGCTGAGGTTCTTTGTTTTTGTCCACCGGAAATTTCATTTGGATACTTATTTGCAAGTTCTTCTATCCCTAATGTTTTCGTTAGCTCTTTAAATCGTTCTTCAGACTCTTTTTTAGATATTTTACTAATGGAAAGTGGTAATAATATATTTTCTTTTACTGTTAATGTGTCCAGTAAGTTATAATCTTGAAATATAAATCCTAATTGTTCTCTGCGAAAGTTGGATAATTCACGTTCCCTCATCGTACGTAAATTATGTCCACTAATTTCAATTACTCCTTCTGTCGCTTGATCAATAGAAGCTAGCACATTAAGTAGTGTCGTTTTCCCAGACCCTGATGGACCCATTATTCCAACGAATTCTCCTTCTTGTACGTCCATATTAATTCCTTTTAACACTTCTTGAGCCGATAACTTTTTACCATATACTTTTTTTATTTTACGACCGCTTAAAATAGTCATGCATTTACCTCCTACATTTTACTAACTTTATTGTACGGTTTTCTTTTCTATTAATCGTTCGATTTACATGACAAAAAAAGAAAGTAGATGACAATTTTGTCACCTACCAGAAATTCTAGTCATTTCATTTTTTAATGGGAATTTAAGTGAAAAAATCGAGCCGTTATCTACTCTGGAATCAACGGTTATATCTATACCCAATTTGTCTGCGGCGTTCTTTGCTAGATAGAGCCCCATACCTGTAGATGCTATTGTTTCTCTTCCAGTCGTTCCTGTAAAAGACTTCTCAAATATACGAGGTAAGTCAGCAGAGCTTATTCCAATACCGAAGTCTTGAATATTTAAAATTGTATGTTTAGAACTATCCATTTGAGAAAAGACATGAATTTCTCCATTCTCTTTACTATATTTCACTGCGTTTGATAGTATCTGACGAACTATAAAGGATAACCACTTTTGATCTGTTAATACTTCCTCTTTCGATAGATCGATTTCAAAGCCTATACCCTTTTGCATACACCAAGCTTGCAGTTCTTTTATTTCTGCAGGTATAATTTTGTCAAAATTAATTGGCTCTATCAAGTAATCTTTTTCTAAAGATGGTAATCTTGTATGATGGAGCTGTTGGTCTAATAGTAAATGGACTCTTAGCCACTCAACCTCCAGTTTTTTCTTCACATTAGAATTTTCTACAGTATCTATCATGAGTTTCATACTTGTTAGAGGCGTCTTTACTTCGTGAATCCACGTTAACGTGCGGTCGTTCTCTTCTAAATGTTCCACTCGCATATTGTTCAATTCTTCCTTAGCCACTATAAACAGTTCATCTAATGAAGCTGATAACCTTTTCTCAAAAGTAGATTTTCCTTCTGGAAGAGCAGCAAGTAACATATCTAGTGTAAATTCCTTGTCTATATTCTCCTCTAACGATTTCAGAAAAACTGATTCCACTCTGTATCTCCAAATAAAAAATAGTATAAATGCCAATGAATTTATAACGTTAATATAAAGCAACGATATATTAAAAAAAGCGACGTCTAATGTCAGTATAATATTTAACCAAATCTGCAAGCTTAGAAAAAAGAGAAGCCACGCTTTTCTTTCTTTTATGTACGCTATGAACACAATGAGTCTACTCCTTTGTAATAGCCATATAACCTAGACCTTTCTTCGTAACAATAACATCCTTTAAACCTATTTCCTCTAGTTTTAAGCGAAGTCTATTAACATTTACAGATAAAGTGTTGTCGTTCACAAAACGCTCGTCATCCCATAATTTACGCATTAACTCATCTCTTGACACTATTTTATTTACTGATTGTATAAGAATACGAAGAATAAAAAGTTCGTTTTTTGTTAAATCAATTACTTGGTTATTGTATGTAATCTCACTTTTAGCAAAGTCAATAACTGCTTCATTCCAGCTATTTGTATCCATATTCTCTTCCTGATAATCATATGTTCTTCTTAATACGGCTTGGACCTTAGCTATCAATACGTCTAGATGAAATGGCTTTTGTACGAAGTCATCTGCACCCATTTGCATGGCCATGATGATATCCATCGGATGGTCTCGAGAAGACAAGAATATAATCGGTACTTTCGAAATATGACGAATTTCTCTACACCAATGGAAACCATCAAATGCAGGCAGTTGGATATCTATAATAACTAACTGGGGTTTTTCTTCAATGAATGTATGTATTACTTTTTGAAAGTCGTCAGGTCTAATTACCTCAAAAGACCATTGAATAAAACGATCTCTTAGCATATCAAAAATGGACTGATCATCTTCTATTAACAATATTTTTGTACTTATTGGAAGCACCCCCCTACAAATAGTTTACACTATTTTGCACAAAAAAAATCCATCTCGTCGTCACGAGATGGATTTTATCAATTTATAAATTATTTAGTAATTGTAGCAACTACACCAGCGCCTACAGTACGTCCACCCTCACGGATAGAGAATTTAGTACCTTCTTCAAGAGCGATTGGAGAGATCAAAGAAACTGTCATTTCGATGTTGTCTCCAGGCATAACCATTTCTACGCCTTCTGGTAAGTTACAAACGCCTGTTACGTCAGTTGTACGGAAGTAGAACTGTGGGCGGTAGTTTGAGAAGAATGGAGTATGACGTCCACCCTCTTCTTTTGAAAGAACATAAACTTCAGCTTTGAAGTCTGTGTGTGGTGTAATTGAGCCTGGTTTAGCTAATACTTGACCACGTTGGATTTCTTCACGAGCAACCCCACGAAGAAGTGCACCGATGTTGTCACCAGCTTCTGCATAGTCAAGAAGTTTACGGAACATTTCAACACCTGTTACAGTAGTTGATTTTGGATCTTCAACGATACCGATGATGTCTACAACGTCTCCAACTTTAACTTGGCCACGTTCAACACGTCCAGTTGCAACTGTTCCACGACCAGTGATTGAGAATACATCCTCAACTGGCATCATGAATGGTTTGTCAGTTTGACGTTCTGGAGTTGGGATATAGCTATCTACAGCGTCCATTAATTCAATAATTTTTTCTTCCCACTCAGGCTCACCTTCAAGAGCTTTAAGAGCAGAACCTTTAATTACTGGAAGATCGTCGCCTGGGAAATCGTATTCAGATAGAAGGTCACGAATTTCCATTTCAACTAATTCAAGAAGTTCTTCATCGTCTACCATATCACATTTGTTCATGAATACAACTAGGTATGGAACACCTACTTGACGAGAAAGAAGGATATGTTCACGAGTTTGTGGCATTGGGCCATCAGCAGCAGATACTACTAAGATACCGCCGTCCATTTGAGCAGCACCTGTGATCATGTTTTTAACATAGTCAGCATGTCCTGGGCAGTCTACGTGAGCGTAGTGACGAGATTCAGTTTCATATTCAACGTGAGATGTATTGATTGTGATACCGCGTTCTTTTTCTTCAGGTGCGTTATCGATATCAGCATATGATTTCGCTACTCCACCCATTTTTTTAGAAAGAACTGTTGCGATAGCAGCAGTTAGAGTTGTTTTACCATGGTCAACGTGTCCGATTGTACCGATGTTAGCATGCGTTTTGGAACGGTCAAATTTTTCTTTAGCCATTAGAGAGTGCCTCCTCAGTGATTGTTTGATTTTTTATGATAAAAGGTAGAGGGCGTACGTCCCCCTATCTTTTATACACTATAATTTAGTTATACTTGAATATTGGTGAAAATTCAATTATTCACCTTTATGTTTTTTAATAATTTCTTCCGAAATTGATTTTGGAACATCTTCATAGTGATCGAACACCATTGAGAATACTCCGCGTCCTTGCGTATTAGAACGTAAAGACGTTGCATATCCGAACATTTCAGCAAGTGGAACCATTGCACGAACTACTTGTGCATTACCACGAGCATCCATACCTTCAACACGACCACGACGAGACGTGATATCACCCATAATGTCTCCTAAATATTCTTCAGGAATAACAACTTCTACTTTCATGATTGGCTCAAGTAGAACTGGGTTTACCTTAGATACAGCATTTTTCAATGCCATAGATGCCGCAATTTTAAATGCCATCTCATTCGAGTCAACATCATGATATGATCCGTCGAATAATTTAGCTTTAATATCGATTAATGGGAAGCCTGCAAGAACCCCATTGTCAAGCGAGTCACGAAGACCTGCTTCAACAGCTGGAATATATTCACGTGGTACTACCCCACCAACGATTGCGTTTTCAAATTCAAAGCCTTTTCCTTCTTCGTTTGGAGAGAACTCGATCCAAACGTGTCCGAATTGTCCGCGACCACCAGATTGACGTACAAATTTACCTTCAACTTGTGCAGAATTACGGAAAGTCTCACGATAAGATACTTGAGGAGCACCTACGTTAGCTTCAACTTTAAATTCACGACGCATACGGTCTACTAAGATATCAAGGTGAAGTTCACCCATTCCAGCGATGATAACCTGACCAGTTTCTTGGTCAGTGTGCACGCGGAATGTTGGATCTTCTTCAGCAAGTTTTTGTAATGCTTGACCCATTTTATCTTGGTCAGCTTTTGTTTTAGGTTCGACTGATAAAGAAATAACTGGTTCTGGGAATTCCATAGATTCTAGAATAACTAGAGCCTTTTCATCACACAGTGTATCACCAGTAGTTGTATCTTTTAATCCTACAGCAGCCGCGATATCTCCAGCATATACTTGTGAAATCTCTTCACGAGAGTTAGCATGCATTTGTAGAATACGTCCTACACGCTCACGCTTACCTTTAGTAGAGTTTTGCACATAAGAACCTGATTGAAGTGTACCAGAATATACACGGAAGAATGTTAGTTTACCAACATAAGGGTCAGTCATTACCTTAAATGCTAATGCAGAGAATGGCTCTGAATCATCTGAATGACGTTCTACTTCCTCTTCAGAATCAGGATCAATACCTTTCATAGCAGGGATATCTAGTGGTGATGGAAGGTATGCAACAACAGCGTCAAGAACTTTTTGAACACCTTTGTTTTTAAATGCAGTACCACATACTACTGGATAGAATTCTACGTTAAGAGTACCTTTACGGATACCGTTAACTAATTCTTCGTTCGTAACTTCTTCTCCACCAAGATATTTTTCCATTAGATCTTCATCAAGTTCAGCAACCGCTTCAACTAATTTTTCACGGTACTCTTCAGCTTGAGCTTTATATTCTTCTGGAATCTCTACTTCTTGGATATCAGTTCCTAAGTCATTACCATATACAGTAGCTTTCATCGTTACTAAATCGATAATTCCACTGAATTGGTCCTCTGAACCAATTGGTAATTGGATTGGATGAGCGTTAGCTTGTAAACGGTCACGAAGAGTTCCTACAGAATATAGGAAATCTGCTCCCGTTTTATCCATTTTGTTAACAAATACAATACGTGGTACGCCGTAAGTTGTAGCTTGGCGCCATACTGTTTCAGTTTGTGGTTCAACACCAGATTGAGCATCTAGTACTGTAACCGCACCATCAAGTACACGAAGAGAACGTTCAACTTCAACAGTGAAGTCTACGTGTCCTGGTGTATCGATAATGTTTACACGGTGGTTGTCCCAAGCAGCTGTCGTTGCAGCAGAAGTGATTGTAATACCACGTTCTTGTTCTTGCTCCATCCAGTCCATTTGTGATGCACCTTCATGCGTTTCACCAATTTTGTGGATTTTACCAGTGTAATAAAGAATACGCTCCGTAGTAGTCGTTTTACCAGCATCGATGTGAGCCATGATACCGATATTACGTGTTTTTTCTAAGGAGAACTCTCTAGCCATATTGTATTTCTCCTTCCAATTTCGGATTAGAGTATGATTTTTAAATAAATCTTACCAACGATAGTGTGCAAATGCTTTGTTAGCTTCAGCCATTTTGTGCATATCTTCACGTTTCTTAACAGAAGCACCAGTGTTGTTAGATGCATCAAGAATTTCGTTAGCTAAACGTTCTTCCATCGTTTTTTCTCCACGAAGACGTGAATAGTTTACTAAGTAGCGAAGACCTAGTGTTGAACGACGGTCAGGACGTACTTCAACCGGTACTTGGTAGTTTGCACCACCAACACGACGAGCACGTACTTCAAGAACTGGCATAACATTGTTTAGTGCAGCTTCAAATACTTCTAAAGCATCTTTACCAGAACGTTCTTTTACAAGATCAAACGCTCCGTATAGAATTTTTTGAGAAGTACCTCTTTTACCATCAATCATCATTTTGTTGATTAAACGAGTTACTAGTTTTGAGTTATAAATTGGATCTGGTAACACGTCACGTTTGGAAACAGGACCTTTACGAGGCATGTGTTTTCCTCCTTTCGACGAATGTCTATTTATTAATTATTTTAAATTAGTTTTTCTTTTCTTTCGGGCGTTTTGCACCGTATAAAGAACGGCTTTGCATACGACCATTAACTCCAGCTGTATCAAGAGCACCACGTACGATATGATAACGTACCCCTGGTAAGTCTTTTACACGTCCTCCACGGATAAGTACAACACTATGTTCTTGTAGGTTGTGTCCTTCTCCTGGAATATAAGCAGTAACCTCTAACGTATTTGTTAAACGTACACGTGCATATTTACGAAGTGCTGAGTTTGGTTTCTTCGGCGTCATAGTACCAACACGAGTACAAACCCCACGCTTTTGTGGCGAGTTAAGATTTGTAGCTGATTTTTTAAAGCTGTTATAGCCTTTTCCTAATGCTGGAGACTTTGATTTCGTGATATTGGATTTACGAGGCTTACGTACCAATTGGTTAATTGTAGGCATCGATTGTTCCTCCCTTCATTTGTTCTTGTTAATACCACACATCCAGGTGGTTCATTTTTTGGGTAAAAACAAAGTCTTTGTGTTTTACACAAAAACTGTTACACAGCAATAGCTACTACGGATGCGCCTATGCGCAATCCACATGCTTTGCCAAGATCTACTTTAGACTCGACGTAGTAGATAGGAACATTGGTTTCTTGTGCGATCGCTACTGCAAGTTCAATGATTCTTTCCTCTACATCTAGTGCAATATAAACTTCTTTGACAAGCCCTTGTTTCATTGCTTTTACTGTTTGCTTTGTACCTATGATTGTTTTTTTTGCTTGTTTCACTTTTTCATAAGACATTTTCATATCCTCCAAAGCTACAAGTCAGATAACTATCAACCTTAAATATATTATCATTCATATAATAAGGTGTCAACAATAAACATTAAAATATTAGGGAGAACTCTCTCCCTAATATTTATTTTTTATTCAGCGCTTACTGCTTCTTTACCTTTGTCTGCTTGATTAGTAGTGATTTCGATTTGGCGATAACGTTGCATACCTGTACCAGCTGGAACTAGTTTCCCGATAATTACGTTTTCTTTTAATCCTAATAACTCATCACGTTTTCCTTTGATTGCTGCATCTGTTAAGACACGAGTCGTTTCTTGGAATGACGCTGCAGATAAGAATGATTCTGTTTCAAGAGAAGCTTTAGTAATACCAAGAATAACTGGGCGGCAAGTTGCAGGAATTTTCCCGTTCAACACTGCTTCTTTATTTGCATCTGCAAATTGATGGATATCGAGTAATGAACCTGGTAATAGATCTGTCTCTCCAGCCTCGATTACGCGAACTTTACGAAGCATTTGGCGAACCATTACTTCGATGTGTTTGTCTCCGATTTCTACCCCTTGCATACGGTAAACTTTTTGTACTTCTTTTAGTAAGTACTCTTGAACAGTAGAAACATCTTTTACTTTCAACAATTCTTTTGGATCTACAGAACCTTCTGTTAATACCTGTCCGCGTTGAATTGCATCGTTTACTTGAACTTTCAAACGAGCATTGTACGGAGCTAAATATTTACGAGTTTCTACATTACCTTGAATTGTAATTTCTTTTTGGCCTTCTCTAATTTCATCAATTTCAGTAACAATACCTGTAATTTCAGAAATAACAGCTTGACCTTTAGGATTACGAGATTCAAAAATCTCTTGGATACGTGGAAGACCTTGTGTAATATCGTCTCCAGCAACCCCACCTGTATGGAATGTACGCATCGTTAACTGAGTACCTGGTTCTCCGATTGATTGTGCTGCAATAATACCTACCGCTTCCCCAACTTCTACCGTATCTCCAGTTGCTAAGTTTAAGCCGTAACATTTTTTACATACACCATGTTTTGTATTACATGTAAATGCTGAACGGATTGTTAACTCTTCGATACCTGCTTCTTCAATTAGACGAGCGATATCTTGAGTAATAAGTCCATCTCTTGCTAAAATAACTTCATTTGTAGTTGGATGGTAAATAGTTTTCTTCGTATGACGACCAACAATACGTTCGCCAAACTCCTCAATAACTTCTGTACCTTCCATCAATGAACCTATTAGTAAACCACGATCTGTTCCACAGTCATCTTCTCGAACAATTACATCTTGTGCAACGTCTACTAGACGACGAGTCAGGTAACCAGAATCGGCAGTTTTAAGCGCTGTATCGGCAAGACCTTTACGAGCACCGTGTGTTGAGATGAAGTATTCAAGTACCGTTAATCCTTCACGGAAAGATGATTTAATCGGAAGTTCGATAATACGTCCAGCCGGGTTGGCCATCAGTCCACGCATACCCGCAAGTTGGGTGAAGTTAGATGCGTTACCACGGGCACCTGAGTCACTCATCATGAAGATAGGGTTCATATTATCTAGTGATTTCATCAGTTTATCTTGAATAACTTCTTTTGCTTTACTCCAATGTCCGATAACGCTAGCATAGCGTTCTTCTTCCGTGATAAGACCACGGCGGAATTGTTTCATTACTTTATCCACTTTACCTTGTGCTTCTTCAAGAATTTCACCTTTGTCTGGAAGTACGACAATATCAGAAATACCAATTGTAATTCCAGCTTTAGTAGAATATTTAAATCCTAGCGCCTTCATACGGTCAAGCATTTTAGAAGTTTCCGTGATATGGAAACGTTTAAATACTTCAGCAATGATATTTCCAAGGATTTTTTTCTTAAATGGTTGAACAAGTTCCATAGATTCAATATGTTTCTTCACATCAGTAGTTGTAGAAACAAAGTATCTTTCAGGAGTTTCAATTTGTAAATTGAAATCCGTAGGTTCGTTAATATACGGGAACGTTTCTGGTAGTATTTCATTAAAAATTACTTTACCAACAGTCGTTAATAATAACATTTTGTTTTGTTCTTCCGTAAACGTTTGGTTATTTAGTGATGATGCAGCGATTGCAATACGTGTATGCAAATGTACATGACCAGTATTGTATGCAATTAGAACTTCTTGTGGACCATAGAAAGTTGAACCTTCGCCAGTAGCACCTTTTCGCTCAAGTGTTAAGTAATAGTTTCCTAAAACCATATCTTGAGATGGTGTAACAACTGGTTTTCCATCTTTCGGGTTCAAAATGTTTTGTGCTGCAAGCATTAGTAAACGAGCTTCCGCTTGAGCTTCTGCTGATAAAGGAACGTGAACAGCCATTTGGTCACCATCGAAGTCAGCATTATATGCTGTACATACTAGAGGGTGAAGACGAATAGCACGGCCTTCTACTAATGTTGGTTCAAATGCTTGAATACCTAGACGGTGAAGAGTAGGTGCGCGGTTTAATAAAACCGGATGCTCCTTAATTACATCTTCTAGTACATCCCAAACTTCTGTGTGCATTCTTTCAATTTTACGCTTTGCACTCTTAATGTTGTGAGCTAACCCACGTTCAACTAATTCTTTCATAACAAATGGTTTGAATAGTTCAATAGCCATTTCTTTTGGAAGACCACATTGATACATTTTTAAGTTTGGTCCTACTACGATAACCGAACGACCAGAATAGTCTACACGTTTACCAAGTAAGTTTTGACGGAAACGACCTTGTTTCCCTTTTAGCATATGAGAAAGTGATTTCAATGGACGGTTACCAGGACCTGTAACAGGACGGCCACGACGACCATTATCAATCAATGCATCTACAGCTTCTTGTAACATACGTTTTTCGTTCTGCACGATGATGCTTGGAGCACCAAGATCCAACAAACGTTTTAAACGGTTATTACGGTTGATCACTCGACGGTACAAATCGTTTAAGTCAGATGTAGCAAAACGTCCACCATCTAATTGAACCATTGGACGTAATTCTGGTGGAATTACCGGAAGTACATCTAGAATCATCCAATCTGGTTTGTTGCCAGAATTACGGAAAGATTCCACGACTTCTAAACGTTTAATTGCACGAGTACGACGTTGACCTTGAGCAGTTTTCAACTCTTCTTTTAAGTTTTCCGTTTCACTTTCTAAATCAATCTCTTGAAGTAGACGTTTAATCGCTTCTGCACCCATTGCAGCTTGGAATTTCGTCCCAAACTTATCACGGTATGCACGATATTCTTTTTCAGAAAGTAATTGTTTCTTTTCAAGTGGTGTATCCGCAGGTTCGATTACTACATAAGAAGCAAAATAAATTACCTCTTCAAGTGATCTTGGAGACATATCCAAAATTAGACCCATACGGCTAGGAATACCTTTGAAATACCAAATATGTGAAACTGGTGCAGCTAATTCGATATGTCCCATGCGTTCACGACGTACTTTTGCACGTGTTACTTCCACTCCACATCGATCACATACTACACCTTTGTAACGAACTCGTTTGTATTTACCACAGTGACATTCCCAGTCTTTTGTAGGACCAAAAATACGTTCACAAAATAGCCCGTCTTTTTCCGGCTTTAGTGTTCGATAGTTGATTGTTTCAGGTTTTTTTACTTCCCCGTAAGACCATGAACGAATTTTATCAGGTGAAGCTAAACCAATTTTCATATACTCAAAATTATTAACATCTATCAAGGAGCCTACCTCCCTTTAGTCTTGTGTCTTTGAAAGACATTCCAAGTAGCTCTGCATTATGCAATTTTATACGGAAATACGGACAGGCATCACCTGTCCGATTTCTATTTTATTTCTTATTCCGCTGTGCCGACTGGTTCCTCTTCATTCGCATGTGGCAAAATTCCAAGCGCATCAGCAGCAGGAATATCGTCATCTTCATCTAAATCACGAAGTTCAATTTCTTCTTCGTCAATCGTTAACATTTTAACGTCCATACCTAAACTTTGTAATTCTTTAATCAATACTTTGAATGATTCTGGAACTCCAGGTTCTGGTACACTTTCACCTTTAACAATTGCTTCATACGTTTTTACACGCCCAACAACGTCATCGGATTTAACAGTTAAAATTTCTTGCAATGTATAAGCAGCACCATAAGCTTCAAGTGCCCATACTTCCATCTCTCCGAAACGCTGACCACCAAATTGCGCTTTCCCTCCAAGAGGTTGTTGCGTAACTAGTGAGTAAGGTCCAGTTGATCGAGCATGAAGTTTATCATCAACCATGTGGGCAAGTTTGATCATATACATAACCCCTACAGAAACGCGGTTATCAAATGGTTCGCCTGAACGACCATCGTATAAAATAGTTTTACCATCACGGTTAAGTCCTGCTTCTTCCATCGTATTCCAAACGTCTTCTTCGTTGGCACCATCAAATACTGGTGAAGCCATATGAACACCTAAAAGTCTAGAAGCCATACCTAAGTGAAGCTCTAATACTTGACCAATGTTCATACGTGAAGGTACACCAAGTGGATTTAACATGATATCAACTGGTGTTCCATCTGGAAGGAATGGCATATCTTCTTCTGGAAGGATACGCGAGATAACACCTTTGTTACCATGACGTCCAGCCATTTTATCCCCAACGGAAATTTTACGTTTTTGAACAATATAAGCGCGAACTAATTGGTTAACTCCTGGAGATAGCTCATCACCATCTTCACGATTAAACACTTTTACATCTAAGATAATCCCGCCAGCACCATGTGGTACACGTAGAGATGTATCGCGAACTTCTCGAGCTTTTTCACCAAAGATAGCATGAAGTAAACGTTCTTCTGCAGTAAGTTCTGTAACCCCTTTTGGTGTTACTTTACCAACTAAGATGTCACCATCACGAACTTCAGCACCGATACGGATAATCCCACGATCATCTAAATTGCGTAATGCATCTTCTCCGACGTTTGGAATGTCTCTCGTAATTTCTTCTGGCCCAAGCTTTGTATCACGTGATTCTGATTCATATTCTTCAATATGCACTGAAGTATATACGTCGTCTTTCACGAGACGTTCACTCATAATAACAGCATCCTCATAGTTGTAACCATCCCATGTCATAAAGGCAACTAGCACGTTACGACCTAATGCTAATTCTCCTTTTTCCATAGATGGACCATCTGCAAGAATATCAAGTGGTTTAACACGATCTCCAACTTTCACAATTGGACGCTGGTTAATCGATGTACCATGATTCGAACGTTCAAATTTGTGCACTTTGTAAGAAGTTAAATCACCTTTTACTTCTTTTCCATCCACTTCTTCGATGCGACGAACTCTAATTTCTTTAGCTTCAACATGCTCAACAATTCCATGATACTTTGCAATTACTGCAGCACCAGAATCACGCGCATTCACATGTTCCATTCCTGTTCCAACAAATGGTGCTTCAGGATTTAACAATGGAACAGCTTGACGTTGCATGTTCGCTCCCATTAGGGCACGGTTCGAGTCATCATTTTCTAAGAAAGGAATACATGCAGTTGCAGCAGAAACTACTTGTTTCGGCGAAACGTCCATGTAATCGATTTGTTCTCTTCTAAATACTGTGTTATCGCCACGGAAACGGCCTACTACTTCTTCTTTCGCAAATGCACCTTCATCTGTTAATAGAGAATTTGCTTGCGCTACCACATAGTTATCCTCTTCATCAGCAGTTAGATAATCAATACGAGAAGTTACTAGACCTGTTTCAGGGTCAACACGACGGTATGGAGTTTCAATAAAACCAAATTTATTCACTTTTGCAAAGCTAGAAAGTGAGTTAATAAGACCAATGTTTGGTCCCTCAGGTGTTTCAATCGGACACATACGACCATAGTGAGAATAATGAACGTCACGTACTTCAAAGCCAGCACGTTCACGTGTTAAACCACCTGGTCCAAGAGCTGATAGACGACGTTTGTGCGTAAGTTCAGCAAGTGGATTTGTTTGGTCCATGAACTGAGATAATTGCGAGCTACCAAAGAATTCTTTAATAGATGCAATAACTGGACGAATATTGATCAACTGTTGTGGAACAATTGATTGTGTATCGTTGATAGACATACGCTCACGTACTACACGTTCCATACGAGAAAGACCAATACGGAATTGGTTTTGTAGTAATTCTCCAACTGAACGTAAACGACGGTTACCAAGATGATCAATATCATCTGTGTTTCCAACATTAAATAATAGATTAAAGAAATAACCAATAGAAGAAACGATATCAGCAGGCGTTATGTTCTTAACTTCATTTTCCACATACGCATTGCTAATTACATTGATTTCTTTTTGTTCTTCATCATTTGGCGCATATATTTTAATCGATTGAATTGTAATATCATCTTCTAAAACACCACCTACTTGAGATAATGTTCTAAATCCGATTCCATTTTCCAAATGAGGAATTAGTCGATCTAATACTCTTCGATCAATAAGAGTACCAGCTTCTACTAAAATTTCTCCTGTTTCTGGATCCACTAGCGTTTCCGCTATTGTTTGGTTAAACAAACGATTTTTAATATGCAATTTTTTGTTCATTTTGTAACGACCAACGTTTGCTAGATCATAGCGTTTTGGGTCAAAGAAGCGTGAATATAACAAGCTCTTTGCACTTTCAACAGTTGGTGGCTCACCAGGACGTAGACGCTCATAGATTTCAAGTAACGCTTTTTCAGTCGTTTCCGTGTTGTCTTTTTCAAGCGTGTTACGTAAATATTCATTATCACCAATTAAATCGATGATTTCTTGATCTGATCCAAAGCCTAATGCGCGAAGTAAAACAGTAACCGGCAATTTTCTTGTGCGGTCGATACGAACATATACAACGTCTTTTGCGTCGATTTCGTATTCTAACCATGCACCACGGTTCGGAATAACTGTTGCTCCAAAACCTTTTTTACCGTTTTTGTCTGTCTTGTCGTGGAAGTAAACACTTGGTGAACGGACTAACTGAGATACGATTACGCGCTCAGCACCATTTATTACGAAAGTACCAGTTTCAGTCATTAGTGGGAAATCACCCATAAAGACATCTTGTTCTTTCACTTCGTCCGTTTCTTTGTTGTGGAGACGTACTTTTACGCGCAATGGAGCAGCGTATGTTGCGTCACGTTCTTTTGATTCGTCGACTGAATATTTTGGATCATTTAAACTATAGTCGACAAATTCAAGTGATAGATTGCCTGTAAAGTCCTCGATTGGAGAAATGTCTCTGAACATTTCACGTAAACCTTCTTCAAGGAACCATTCGTAAGATGCTGTTTGAATTTCGATTAAATTCGGAAGTTCAAGCACCTCACTAATACGCGCAAAACTTCTGCGGTGGCGGTGTTGTCCGTACTGAACTAGTTGACCTGTCAACTCATTCACCCCTCAATAAAGCTATAATTGGGTCTTTTCGATATGAACAAATTAGTGTATGATATCGAAAGACAAAAAGAAAACGAGTTCTAAATTAAGAGCTCATTTTTTATTAATCAAACTTTTTCTCGGCCAGTATACCCATATTTACTCCATTTAATTCAAAAGGGCATACTACCTCAAAATAATATTTTTGCATTTTATTATAATATCATAGCGATTTTGTCAAGTCAATCTTTTGTAGCCTTTAAAATCCAATATCCTTTGACTTTAACTACTACTTCCACTTGACCAAAAATCTCTTCCAAATGACTAAAAGTAGATGGTGCCCCTTGTTTCTTTTGAATCACAACCCACAATTCTCCCCCTGAAACCAACTTTTCATAGGATTCATTGTAAAAACGAAAAATAGTTTCTTTTCCAGCGCGAATCGGTGGATTAGTTATTATAGCCGCAAAGTTTGCAGTGTTTACTGCTGACAACCCATCACTTTCATAGATTCGTACATTTTGTATCCCGTTCGCAGCAGCATTTTTTTCTGCAAGTTGGATTGCACGTGTGTTAACATCTACTAAATGAACTGTTCTTCCTTCATTTGCTTTCGCAATGGAAAGACCGATCGGACCGTATCCACACCCTACATCGAGAAAGTCTCCTTCTCGTTCCGGCGCTTCAAAAGCATCGATTAATACACGGGAGCCAAAATCTACTTCGCTTTTACTAAATACACCAGCATCTGTTTCAAACCGAAAATTATGTCCAAGTAACGTAAAATTCCAGTGACGTGGTTTACTTTCAGTTTGAGGTTTTCTAGAGTAATAGTGATCAGACACCGAATAACCCTCCATAATATACATACGAAGAAAAGCCCGTCGATAAATGACGAGCTTTTTTCTTCATACTGTACAAAATTACTTAACTTCTACGTTAGCGCCAACTTCTTCAAGTTGAGCTTTGAAAGCTTCCGCTTCATCTTTAGAAATGCCTTCTTTAAGTGGTTTTGGAGCGTTATCTACTAATTCTTTAGCTTCTTTCAAGCCAAGACCAGTGATTTCACGTACTACTTTGATTACTTTGATTTTTTGATCTCCAGCAGAAGCAAGGATTACATCAAATTCAGTTTGCTCTTCAGCTGCAGCAGCACCGCCACCTGCAACCATTGCTACTGGAGCAGCAGCTGTTACACCAAATTCTTCTTCGATTGCTTTTACTAAGTCGTTTAATTCTAGAACTGTCATTTCTTTGATAGCGTCTAAGATTTGTTCTTTACTCATTTTGTTTTCCTCCTATAATGGATAATTTAGGCTATTTGCCTTATTTTAATTGTTAAGCTGCAATAATTATGCGCCTTGCTCTTCTTTTTGTTCTGCAACAGCTTTTGTTGCAAGCGCAATGTTGCGCATTGGTGCTTGAAGTACAGATAGAAGCATAGAAAGAAGACCTTCGCGTGACGGAAGTTCTGCTAATGCTTTAACGTCCTCAGCAGATGCTACAGTACCTTCGATGATACCAGCTTTAATTTCAAGCTGTTCGTTCTTTTTAGCAAAATCGTTAATGATTTTTGCAGGTGCAACTACGTCTTCGTTAGAAAATGCTACAGCATTAGGACCAACAAGATGTTCATTAATCCCGTCAACACCAGCAAATTCAGTCGCGCGGCGTGTAAGTGAGTTTTTGTAAACTTTAAATTCCACACCAGCTTCACGAAGTTGTTTACGTAATTCAGTTACTTGCGCAACATTTAAACCACGGTAGTCAACAACTACTACAGAAGCAGCAGCTTTAAACTTTTCTGCAATTTCTTCAACTTGCACTTTTTTAGTTTCAATTGCTTTGTTCATTTTGGCACCTCCTATAAGAATTGGCCATTTATACCGACAAAAGAAAAGCCTCTGGATCTACGGATAGACACAGAGGCAGAAAGTCATCATCTAATAAGAATCTGAATTTGCATGTCCTCGGTAGGATATTAAGTGACAAGTCACTCCTACTGTCTTCGGTACAAATGTATATTTCACAACAAAAGTCATCTTAACAGATAGACTTATGATTGTCAATTATTATTTTACTGATTGAGTATCAATTTTTACAGCTGGACCCATAGTAGTTGTAACATTTACAGACTTCATGTAAACACCTTTTGAAGCAGCTGGTTTAGCTTTTTGTACTACTTCAAATACTGCTAAGAAGTTTTCTACTAATTTGTCGTCTTCGAAAGAAACTTTTCCGATAGGAGCGTGAATGATACCAGCTTTGTCAGCGCGGTATTCTACTTTACCAGCTTTAATTTCTTCGATAGCTTTTGTTACGTCAAATGTAACTGTACCTGTTTTTGGGTTTGGCATTAAGCCTTTTGGTCCAAGTACACGACCGATTTTACCAACTTCACCCATCATGTCTGGTGTCGCAACGATAACATCGAAATCGAACCATCCTTGTTGGATTTTGTTGATGTATTCTACATCACCTGCGTAGTCTGCACCAGCAGCTTCTGCTTCTTTTAGTTTTTCGCCTTTAGCAAATACTAATACGCGTTGTGTTTTACCAGTTCCGTTTGGAAGCACAACTGCTCCACGGATTTGTTGGTCATTTTTACGAGTATCGATTCCTAGACGGAAAGCAACCTCTACAGTTGCATCAAAATTAACTGTGCTCGTTTTTTTAGCAAGTTCGATTGCTTCTTTAACTGAGTACAATGCATTACGGTCAACTAGTTTTGTAGCTTCTTGTAATTTTTTACCTTTGTTAGCCATTTAAAATGTCCTCCTTGATAGTGGTTTTAGCGGAATAAACCTCCCACGTGTAAAGGTTGCAGTTATTCTTAGGAACAACTACAACCTTCCAAAAAACAATTGCGTCATATCAAAATGCACATTAAGTATTAGTCTTCGATCGTAATACCCATGCTACGTGCAGTACCTTCAACCATCAACATAGCTGCTTCAACAGATGCTGCATTTAAATCTGGCATTTTTTGTTCTGCGATTTCGCGAACTTTATCACGTTTCACTGTCGCCACTTTTACGCGGTTTGGTTGACCTGATCCAGATTGAATACCTGCTGCTACTTTAAGTAACACTGCTGCCGGCGGAGTTTTTGTAATGAAAGTAAATGAACGATCTTCAAATACAGAAATTTCAACCGGAATGATTAGACCTGCTTGATCTGCAGTACGTGCGTTGAACTCCTTACAGAATCCCATGATATTAACACCCGCTTGTCCTAATGCAGGACCAACCGGTGGCGCTGGGTTTGCTTTACCAGCAGGAATTTGTAATTTAACAACTTTAATCACTTTTTTAGCCACGAGACACACCTCCTTAAGTCCGTGATGTGGTAATTGGGTTGCCCCTCCCACTCAAATATCTGTCTCTCAGCGAATTGCCGATAACATTATAAAAATTCATGCAGACTAATTTTCAGTCTGACCTTTGAAATGATACCACTATTTTCAACCTTTAGCAAGTAACAATGGAAAATAATATTTTTTGGCGTGAACTAGCTCAAAATTTAAACGTATCATTTCTGATTGTATAAAAAGCTTCTGTACCCAGTCCGACAAGAATTATATCTTTGTTAATTGATCGAAGTCTAACTCCATATTAGTTTCACGGCCAAACATATCAACTGAAACAGTTACTTTACCTTTAGCAGTATCGATTGTTTCTACTTTACCTTGGAAATGAGCAAATGGTCCTTCTAGCACTTCTACTAATTCACCGATTTCAATATCAATTTCCACTTTACCTTCGGTATTACCCATTTGTTTTAACATAGATTGAACTTCTTCAGGAGCTATAGGAGTCGGTTTTGTCCCTCCGCCTGATGAACCTAAGAATCCTGTTACACCAGGTGTATTTCGAACTACATACCAAGCATCATCCGTCATAACAAGTTCAACGAATACATACCCAGGAAAAGTTTTTCTCGTTACAACACGTTTTTTTCCATCTTTAATATCTGTTTCTTCCTGTTCAGGGATGTATACTCGGAAAATTTTATCTTGCATCCCCATAGTTTCTACACGTTTTTCTAAGTTTGCTTTTACTTTATTTTCATACCCAGAGTAAGTATGAACGACATACCAATTTTTTTCCATAGTTGACGGACTAATCGTCCTTCCCTCCTTTTCTCAGACAAATGAAAAAACCCGTTCGTTTAAATAAGACGGGCTATTTCAAAAATATTAACATACTACATTTTATAAATCCAAATACCAACGGAAAAGTTCTGAAATCCCTAAATCTACTACAGCAAAGAATACAGCCATAATTACAACAGTTGCAAGTACAATCATTGTATATTTCGTAAGCTCTTTCTTTTTAGGCCAGCTCACTTTTCTCATTTCGGACATTACATTTTTAAAGAATCCTCCAACATTAGCCATTCTAGCTAAACCTCCACACGGAAAATCTATCTTTTTTTACATACTCATAATGTTTGTTTATGAAGTGTATGCTCGTTACAGTGCGAACAATATTTTTTTAGTTCTACACGTGTTGCACTTTCTTTCGATGTAGGAAACGAATAATTTCGGTTTCCACATTTCTCACAACTCAAGACAATTTTCTTTGTCATTTTCTCACCTTTTTGGCGTGTAATCTTTTTCAAGATTATCATTTTACTAATTCAGTGTCAACAAAATCCCAGTGTTTAGGCATAATTACTACCAATCTCCATATATCTCTCTAGCTTACGTTTCACTCGCTGGAGTGCATTGTCAATTGATTTCACGTGCCGATTTAGTTCTTCTGATATTTCTTGATAAGACTGCCCATCCAAGTATAGCGCAAGAACTTGTTGTTCCAGTTCACTTAAAATTTCTGCCATTTTCTCTTCCATATAATCATAGTCTTCTCGATTGATTATCAATTCTTCCGGATCATCTATTACCGAACCGGCAATCATATCCATCAATGTCCGATCCGATTCTTCATCATAGATTGGCTTGTCCAGTGAAACATAAGAATTAAGTGGAATATGTTTTTGACGTGTAGCAGTTTTTATCGCTGTAATGATTTGTCGAGTAATACATAACTCCGCGAAAGCTCGAAAGGATGCTAGCTTTTCTTCTTTAAAATCACGAATCGCTTTATATAATCCTATCATACCTTCTTGAAGAATATCTTCCTTGTCTGCTCCAATTAAAAAATAGGATCTGCCTTTCATTCGAACGAAAGAACGATATTTCGTAATTAAATAATCAAGCGCTTCAGTGTTACCTTGATGAACCATCTCTACAAGCTCCTCATCTTGTAAACTATCTAATTGTTGTAGATTATGTTCGATCTTTTCCAATGAAGTCACCTCTGCAAGTTTACGATAGTTATCACAAGTATACAGGATGAAAATTTATCCAGTCAATGCATCATTTCATTCCTCTTCGCCATTTTTCGAAAATTTCTGCAATTTCGTCCGTTAGAGGGATCTTGGAAGACGGCTTATTATCTTGAATATACCTCACTTTTTTCGTTATATTCGACGATATAGCCGTCATTTCAATTTCAAATTCTCGAGCAGATTTTCTTAATGCGCCTTGTCCAAAAATAACTCTTTGCTCCGTCATATCAGAAGTAGCTACATAAATTTCTATTTTTCTACCACTTAATTCTCTTGTAAGCTTCTCAATTCGCTCATCTGCTGTTTCGTTTGTTCGAGTAAAAATAACTTCTACATCACGTTGCTTCTGCTTATTTTCAATTCCCGGAACTAAATGTGCGTCAAATACGACAATTACACGAATACCCGTAAACGCTTTATATTCAGCCATCAGTTCCAGAAGTCGGTCTCTTGCGTCTAGTAGTTTTTCTTGCTTTAAAACTCTTAACTCTTTCCATGCGCCGATGATATTATAACCATCGACAAGAAGAATTTGCATCAGGCTATCCTTAAAGAGGACGTCTTACACGCAATACTTCGTATAAAAGTATAGACGCAGCAACAGACGCATTTAAACTTGTTACATGACCGACCATTGGTAAATGGTATAAGAAATCACACTTATCTTTTAATAAACGACTCATCCCTTTACCTTCACTACCAATAATAAGCGCTAATGGAAGTGTGGCATCCATATGACGATAGTCAGTGGACTTTGTAGCATCTGTCCCCGCAATCCAAACTCCACGTTCTTTTAACTCATCCACCGTTTGCGCTAGATTTCCAGCTCGATACACCGGAATATGCTCAATTGCTCCAGTAGATGCCTTAGCAACAACTGCAGTTAGTCCCACAGCACGTCTTTTTGGAATTATAATACCGTGTGCCCCAACCGCATCTGCTGTCCTCATAATAGACCCAAGATTATGTGGATCTTCAATTTCATCCAAAATTATAAAGAGAGGATCTTCTTGTTTACTTGCAGCTAATTCAAACAAATCATCCAGTTCCGCATATCGATATGCAGCGACCGAAGCAACGATCCCTTGGTGATTGGCATCGGTCAAGTTATCTAATTTCTTTTTTGGAACGAATTGAACGATGATTCCCGCTTCCTTAGCTAGTTGAATTATTTCCGAGACTCCGCTTTTTTGTATGCCTTCAGCAATCCACACTTTATTCATATCTCTTCCTGAACGTAGCGCTTCTACAACAGGGTTTTTCCCAGCGATAATTTCTCCCGTTTGTTCTGTATTCTCTGCCATTTACTTCTTCTCCCCTTTCTGTCCGTCAATAAATTTAATTGAAAATAGAAGTAATTCTTCCAACCGTTCTTTTTGCTCACTTAGATATAAGCTTCCTACTAATGCTTCAAACGCAGTACTATAATGATATGTTTGGACATCTGTATTTTTCGGTACAGTACCAGACTTTGCATTTCTACCCCTTTTTAATACCGCAAGTTCCTCTTCTGTTAGGATTTTTTTATCTAAAAGCTCGTGAACAATCGTCGCCTGTGCTTTTGCAGATACATACTTAGTTCCTTCTCTGTGCAATATGTTTGGCTTAACTCGACCAGAACGAATGAGATGCTCTCGAACGACTTGTTCGAAGACAGCATCTCCCATATAAGCTAAAGCTAACGAGTTTAATTGTTTAACATCGGATAACTTAAAGTTAGTCATAAGTTTATCCTCTTTTCCATCGGATACCTTGCGCTGTATCTTCTAAAATAATATTCATTTCTTTTAATTGATCTCTTATTTCATCTGCACGAGCAAAATTGCGATCCTTTCTCGCTTGATTTCGTTCTTCGATTAATGCATCAATTTCTTCATCCAATACTTCTTTTTCTTGTTGGAGAGAAATTCCCAATACTGTAGTCAGTTCATCAAAAATTGTTAAGAATTGCTTTAACACATTTTCAGAAGTCTGTTTTTCTAATAGATACGTATTTGCTAGCTTAGATAATTCAAAAACTGCAGCAATTCCGTTCGCTGTGTTAAAATCGTCATCCATTGCAGTGATAAATTGCTCTTTTACTTCTCCTATTTTGTGCATCCAAATATCATGATGGTCACCTAAGTCCGCTGTCGCGTCTAAGCGATGTAACACATTTGCATACGATGTACGGATACGTTCTAGGCCAGCTTCCGCTTGTTCTACTAAATCACCGGAATAGTTAATTGGGTGACGATAATGTACACTCAGCATGAATAAACGCAATACTTGTGGATCAATATTTTGACGAATATCATTAACTAAAACGAAGTTACCTAGTGATTTTGACATTTTTTCATTGTCAATATTGATGTAGCCATTATGCATCCAATATCTTGCAAATGTTTTACCTGTTCTTGCTTCCGATTGTGCAATTTCATTTTCATGATGAGGGAAAGTTAAATCTTGCCCACCAGCATGGATATCAATTGTATCACCTAGTACTTCTCGAGCCATTACCGAACATTCAATGTGCCACCCTGGACGTCCTTGGCCCCATGGGCTCTCCCAGAAAATCTCTCCTGGCTTCGCAGCTTTCCATAATGCAAAGTCTAAAGCATCTTCTTTCTTTTCACCGGCCTCGATTCGTGCACCAACTTTTAAATCATCGACCGATTGGTGAGAAAGCTTTCCATAACCCTCAAACTTTCTTGTGCGGTAGTATACATCACCTTGAGATTCATACGCATAGCCTTTTTCTTCTAACACTTTAATAAAATCTATTATTTCGGTCATGTGATCGGTCACACGAGGGTGCGAATCAGCTCGGTTGCATCCTAATGCCTCTACGTCTGCAAAATAAGCTTCAATAAAACGTTCTGTTAACTCAGAAACCTCTTCACCTAACTCATTTGCAGCTTTAATAATTTTGTCATCCACATCTGTGAAATTGGATACGTACGTTACTTCATATCCTCGATATTGCAAATATTTCCGTACCGTATCGTATACGATCACTGGACGAGCATTCCCGATGTGAATGTAGTTATATACTGTTGGTCCACAAACATACATTTTTACCTTTCCCTCTTCCATTGGTACAAAGGGTTCTTTTTCACGTTTTAATGTATTAAAAATTTGTATTGCCATGTATACTTATCTCCTTTTCCTTTTTAAGTCTTTCTACTTCTTCTTGTAAATTTTTTATTTCATACTCCATCTCTCTACATCGATCAGCGAACGGATCCGGTAAGTCTTGGTGATTCAAGTCTTGATGATGTGCATTTTGCTTTACTTTCACTCCATCTTGAATTACAACTACTCCAGGTATACCAACTACTGTTGAGTTCATTGGAACATCTTTTAAAACAACAGACCCTGCTCCCACCTTACTATTTTCTCCAATTGTAATCGAACCTAACACTTTGGCACCAGTTGCTATTAATACATTATTGGCAAGTGTAGGATGTCTTTTTCCTTTTTCTTTTCCTGTACCACCCAATGTGACACCTTGATATATCGTACAATCTTCCCCTATTTCACAGGTTTCCCCGATGACAACACCCATTCCGTGGTCGATAAAAAAACGTCTTCCAATCTTCGCACCCGGGTGAATTTCAATACCAGTGAAAAATCGGCTAATTTGCGAAATAACACGTGCGAGGAAAAATAATTTCTTATTATAAAAAGCGTGTGCAATCCGATGACTCCAAATAGCATGTAAACCCGAGTATGTTAATACTACTTCCAGGATACTTGTTGCTGCAGGATCTTGTTCAAATACAACTGCTATGTCTTCTTTGATTCGCTCAAACATCCTTTTTTCTCCTTTCTTAGAAACATGTAAACGTTGTAGGAAAAGCTAAACTTTTCTTCCACAATAAAAAGCGTCCCTGTCTATAATTAGACAGAGACGCTTTGGGCGCGGTTCCACTCTGATTGAAAAGGCAAATAAAACACCCTTCCCACTTCGCATCCTTAACGCAGATGATACGTCCAGCCTACTGACATGTTCGGCATGGCACTCAGAGGTGCATTTCAGTAACTCATTGGTTCAGACCACTTTCAGCCGGTGATGGTCCTCTCTAAAGAACTTGTGTTACTTACTTCTCCTCATCCTTGCTTTTTCTAGCTTCCGTTCGGAATTTGTATCCTCATTTTCACACCTTACTAGAGGAAAGTCAATATTATTGTTTTGCGTATTTAGCCACTCGAGCAATTACATTTTCTTTTCCGATAAGACTGATAGCATCTGCCAACTCAGGACCATGTGTTTGACCAGTTGTTACTACACGGATTGGCATAAATAAATTTTTCCCTTTATGGCCAGTTTCTTTTTGAACTGCTTTGATCGCAGCTTTAATTTCAGCTGCTTCAAATATTTCTAAAGTTTCTAACTGTGCTTTGAATGCAGCCATTACCTCTGAAACTTGTTCACCTGCTAACACTTCTTCCGCTTCTTCAGTATATGCAATCTCATGTTCAAAGAACTGTGATGACAATTCAACTATTTCAGCACCAAAGCTCATTTGATCGTGGTATAGAGCAATAAGCTTCGTTGCCCAAGCATGTTGTTCCTCCGATAGTTCTGCTGGAAGTAGCTCCGCCTTTTGTAAGTGTGGCAATGCTAGTTCCACTACTTTTTCAAGTGGTAATTGCTTAATATATTGATTATTCATCCACGTTAATTTTTGTTTATCAAACATGGAAGGTGATTTAGATAAACGATTCACATCAAATATTTTTATAATTTCCTCTTTAGAGAATATCTCTTCTTCCCCTTCAGGAGACCATCCTAAAAGTGCAAAGAAGTTGAACATTGCTTCAGGTAAGTAACCTAGATCTTTGTATTGCGTAACAAATTGAATAATAGACTCGTCACGTTTTGAAAGCTTTTTACGATTTTCATTAATGATTAAAGTCATGTGACCGTATGCAGGGTATTCCCACCCAAACGCATCAAATATCATTAATTGTTTTGGAGTGTTAGATAAATGCTCTTCCCCACGGAATACATGGGAAATTTTCATAAAGTGATCATCTAAAACTACCGCATAGTTATATGTTGGAATGCCATTTGCTTTTACAAGTACCCAGTCACCAATATCTTTGGATTCAAAAGTAACCGATCCACGAACTAAATCCTCAAATGTGTAGGTTACATTTTCAGGTACACGCATACGGATAGTATAAGGCATACCTGCATTTTCTTTTTCTTGGACTTCTGTTGCAGATAAATGACGACATTTACCGTTGTACATAGGCGCAGCTATTCCGTTTGCTTTTTGCACTTCACGTTCTGCTTCTAATTCCTCTGAAGTACAGAAACATTTATACGCATGCCCTTTTTCTAACATTTCTTCAGCATGCTTTGTATAAATATCTAGTCGTTCCATTTGACGATAAGGTGCGTATGGTCCACCAATATCAACTGACTCGTCATATTCGATACCTAACCATTTAAGATTTTCAAGCTGAGATAACTCGCCACCTTCTACATTACGTTCAATATCTGTATCCTCGATACGAACGATAAACTTCCCGTTATTGTGACGTGCAAATAAATAGTTAAATAATGCTGTTCGTGCCCCTCCGATATGTAAATACCCTGTTGGGCTTGGCGCGTATCGTACGCGAACTTCTTGTGTCATTGTAAATCCTCCTAGTTTTCGTTCATATAAAGTGAAACTTCAGCTTGTGAAAGTTTCCTTTACAGATGACCTTATCTTACTATCCATAAAGCGGGATAAACTTTATTTATTCTACCACTGCTAACGTCTTTTTAAAAGTTAGTCTTTCTTTATAAGCAATATTGTCGCCATTGAAGCAATTCCTTCTTCACGTCCTGTAAATCCAAGCTTTTCTGTTGTTGTTGCCTTCACATTTACTTGGGATACATCCGCTTGAAGCAACTCCGCCACACGCACACGAATTGCCTCAATATAGGGTGCCATTTTAGGCTTTTGTGCAATAATCGTACAATCGATATTACCTAATTTGTATCCGCGAGCATCTACTAATTTCCAAATATGCTCCAATAGCTTGGCTGAATCTGCATCTTTAAAATCAGGATCTGTATCCGGGAAATGTTTGCCGATATCCCCTTCACCAATTGCTCCAAGTGCTGCATCTGTAATCGTATGAAGCAATACATCTGCATCTGAATGTCCAATTAGTCCTCTTTCGTAAGGAATTGTAACTCCTCCAATTATTAAAGGGCGATTTTCCGCAAATTCATGTACGTCAAATCCTTGTCCAACTCGTAACATCTTATTGTTCCTCCTGCTCCATTTTATTTAAAATCACATCACCAAAAAGGAGATCTTCTTTCGTAGTCATTTTTACATTATCGTATGTACTCTCCACGATATGTACACTTTCTCCTAAACGTTCGACTAGCATCGCTTCATCTGTCCCTAAATAACCTTCTTCATTTGCCAAGCGCTCTGCTTTTTCTAATAGCTCAAACTGAAAAGCTTGTGGCGTTTGAATAATCCATAAACTTTCTCGATCTACTGTTTCTTGAATTATACCATTTTCCACTTTTTTCATCGTATCTTTGGCACGAACTGCCGCTACCGCTGCTCTCGATTGAGTAGCAGTTTCAACAAGCTGGTGAATAACCCCTCGTTTAATAAACGGCCTTGCTGCGTCATGTACAAGTACAATCCCTTGGCTTGGAGAAGCTTTTAAACAAGCATATACACTATGCTGACGTTCTGCTCCTCCTTCCGTAATAGCTGCTACTTTTGTAATCTCGTGTTTCAATAATAATTGTTCAATGTATGTCTGTTCCTCTTTTTTAACCGCTAGCACAATGTGTTGACACATGGGGTCATTCTCAAAAACGCGCAAAGTATGTATTAAAATTGGAACATCTCTCAACTTCAAAAAAAGCTTATTCTGCCCTGCTCCCATGCGCTTCCCACTGCCTGCAGCGGGTAATAATACCGTATACATCCCCTAATTCTCTCCTCTATGTAACAATAGAAAAAGGGTGTTATCCTATTGAAAATCTAGGAAACAACCCTCCCCTATTATTTCGAGTCTTGTGGTTTAGCAAAAATCATTCGACCTGCTGAAGTTTGAAGTACACTTGTCACTTCCACATTCAACGCTTGTCCAATATATGATTTCCCACCTTCTACAACAATCATCGTACCATCGTCTAGGTAAGCAACACCTTGGTTATGCTCCTTGCCATCCTTAATTACGACTACATGCATTATTTCCCCGGGAATAACGACTGGTTTAACCGCATTTGCCAGATCATTAATGTTAAGTACCCGCACCTGATGAAGATCGCAAACTTTGTTTAAGTTGAAGTCATTCGTTACAACAATGCCATTCATCTTCTTCGCTAAACGCATAAGCTTCATGTCTACTTCTTGAATGTCTTCGAAATCATCCTCTACAATCTTTACTGCAGAAGCACGTTCTGTTTGTAATGTTTTCAATACATCTAGCCCTCGACGTCCTCTAGTTCTTTTTAATGTATCTGAAGAGTCTGCTATATGCTGTAACTCAGTTAGCACAAATTGTGGAACTACCAATATACCTTCCATAAATCCTGTTTGTGAAATATCTGCAATGCGTCCATCAATTATAACGCTAGTATCAAGAAGTTTATATGTTCCAGTGATTAAACCTTGCTCTTCTTCCTCTTGAGTTTTCTTCTTAGTTCCTGATTGCTTGGAAGGAGTAAAAACTTGCAAAAGCTCATCCCGCTTTTTAAACCCTACTTGAAAACCTAAATAACCAAGTACAATAGATAAAAGCACCGGCACAACCGAGCCTATACCTGGTATAGCGATATTATTAATAGCTGTTCCAAGTAAAAATGCAACAATCAAACCAATGACGAGTCCCAATGTACCAAACAGTAAGTCACCTATAGGGGCTTTCAAAAGACGCTCTTCCATCCATCGTATGAAATTAATTAAATAGTCTGTTAAAAATAATGCTGCAACGTAAAGTATGATTGCACCGATAATAACAGATACATATGGATTATGAATCCAAGGGTTATTGGATAAATTTATAAGTTCATATAAGTGCGGTAAAAATATTAACCCTAATGTACCTCCTATTAAAATGAATGCAATTTGAATAATCCATTTTAACAAACATTCCACCTCCAGTTATCATTTATTATAACGTCAAATTTTGTTATACGTCTATTATGACTAACAGGAGCAACTAGTCACCCCTGTTAATTCATTAATAGAAACAAATATATTTTATTGAAAAGCTTCTTTCATGGCATCATTTACAGATTCAACGCCTACTACTTGAATGCCTTTCGGATAATCCCAGCCTCCTATATTAGAAGCAGGGATAATTGCTCTTTTAAACCCTAATTTTGCAGCTTCCTGCACACGTTGTTCGATTCTAGATACCCTTCTAACTTCACCTGTAAGTCCAACTTCTCCAATAAAACAGTCTGTTGGGGTAACCCCTGTATCTCTAAAACTCGATACTATACTTACTAGGACGGCTAAATCGATAGCAGGTTCATCTAATTTTACACCTCCGGCAACTTTTATATAAGCATCTTGCGTTTGTAACAGTAATCCCATACGTTTTTCGAGTACTGCCATAAGCAAAGAAACCCGATTTTGATCAATACCGGTAGCCATTCGTTTCGGATAATTAAAGCTCGATTGTGTGACAAGTGCTTGAATTTCCACTAAAATCGGTCTCGTCCCTTCCATCGATGCAACAATGGCGGAACCAGCTGCTCCATGGGAGCGTTCCTGTAAAAATAGTTCGGAAGGATTCAATACTTCTTTTAATCCTTGTTGTACCATCTCAAAAATAGCAATTTCGTTGGTCGATCCAAAACGGTTCTTTTGAGAACGTAAAATACGATACGTGTGATGGCGTTCTCCTTCAAAATATAAAACCGTATCTACCATATGTTCTAATAAACGAGGACCAGCAATTTGTCCTTCTTTTGTTACGTGCCCCACCAAAAAGATCGCTATATTCTTTGTCTTAGCAATCCGCATTAGTTCAGCCGTACATTCTCGAACTTGGGACACACTCCCAGGAGCACTCGTTACTTCCGGATGATGTACGGTTTGTATAGAGTCGACAATGACAAATCGTGGCTCTACACTTTCAATTGTTTCATTGATTAACTCTAAGTTTGTCTCAGAATATATATATAGTTCCGCAGATGTGACACCAAGTCGTTCCGCTCGGAGTTTTGTTTGTCTAATAGATTCCTCACCAGATATATACAATACTCGCTCTCCTTTATTGGCAAGCAACGCAGAGACTTGTAATAGTAAAGTAGATTTACCGATACCTGGATCACCACCGATTAATACGAGCGACCCCGGCACAATCCCACCTCCGAGTACGCGGTTCAGTTCCATAAGCTCTGTTTCTACTCGTGGTTCTTCTACTGTTTCTACCGAGATAATAGGTGTGGCTTTTTGAGCTACCCCTGTGGAATGCTGAAAGGAACGTTTAGGTCCTTTGGAAACGATTTCTAACTCTTCTACCATCGTGTTCCATTCGCCACAACCAGGGCATCTTCCCATCCACTTAGCTGACTCATATCCACATGAATTACACATAAATTTCGTTTTTCTTTTAGCCATTACTTCCTCCTATGTAAAAAAAAACATTAGCACCTGTCACTACACCAGAAGCATTTGCTTATTAGCTTAAGGGGTACTGCGCTGCCGCTATATTGAAAAAAAGGCATCCCTTACGTAAAGTATGGAATGCCCATAAAATTTTTATTAACCTTCAGTAACTGCTTTTACTTTTGTGCGAACGACAAATTCATCGTTCTCTACGTCAAACACAACATGTTGACCATTGAGCACTTCGCCTTTTAGTAATTCTTCAGAAAGTCGATCTTCTACATGTTTTTGTAACGCTCTACGCAATGGGCGAGCTCCATAAGTTGGATCATATCCTTCTGTTGTAATTTTGTCTTGAGCTGCTTCCGTTAATTCAAGCTCAATACCTTGTTCTTTCAATCGTTTCGCAAGCTGTTCTGTCATCAATGTCACGATTTGTTTTAAATGTTCTCTTTCTAGAGAGTGGAATACAATCATTTCATCTAGACGATTTAAGAATTCAGGACGGAATGCTTTTTTCAATTCTTCTAGCATTTTACCTTTCATATCTTTATAGTCTGTTTTTCCACCTTCATTTAAGTTAAACCCAACATGCTTATTAAATTTAAGAGCATCTGCACCAACGTTTGAAGTCATAATAACAACGGTATTACGGAAATCTACAGTACGACCTTTAGAATCTGTTAAGCGTCCATCTTCTAATACTTGAAGAAGAATATTAAATACATCTGGATGCGCTTTTTCAATTTCGTCTAATAAAATAACAGAGTAAGGTTTACGACGAACTTTTTCTGTTAACTGGCCCCCATCGTCAAATCCAACGTATCCTGGAGGTGAACCAACAAGACGAGAAGTTGAGTGTTTTTCCATGTACTCAGACATGTCTACACGAATCATCGCATCTTCGTCACCAAACATTACTTCAGCTAAAGCGCGAGCAAGTTCTGTTTTCCCAACACCAGTTGGCCCAAGGAAAATAAATGAACCAATTGGACGTTTTGGGTCTTTTAAACCTGCGCGTGCCCGACGAATTGCACGAGAAATTGCATCTACCGCTTCTGATTGTCCAATTACTCTTTCATGAAGCTTTTCTTCTAGTTTTAATAACTTTTCAGATTCAGTTTGTGCCAGTTTTGATACTGGAACTCCAGTCCACATAGAAACAACTGCTGCGATATCTTCTACTGTTACCTCAGATTCTTCTTTGCCTTGTTTTTCTTTCCAAGTGTCTTTCATTTTTTCTAATTCATCTTTTAGTTTTTGCTCTTTATCACGGAAAGAAGCAGCTTTTTCAAATTCTTGACTTTGAACTGCAGCATTTTTCTCCGAACGAACCGCTTCTAGTTTCGCTTCTAATTCTTTTAAATTAGGTGGTGTTGTATAAGAGCGAAGTCTTACTTTTGAGCCAGCTTCATCGATTAAATCGATTGCTTTGTCTGGTAAGAAACGATCAGAAATATAACGATCAGACATTTTCACAGCAGCCTCAACAGCTTCATCTGTAATTTTCACACGGTGATGCGCTTCATAACGATCACGCAAACCATAAATAATTTGAATTGCTTCATCAACAGATGGTTCATCCACTTGAATTGGTTGGAAACGACGCTCAAGAGCAGCATCTTTTTCAATGTATTTACGGTATTCATCTAAAGTAGTCGCACCAATACATTGAATTTCTCCACGTGCTAATGCCGGTTTAAGAATATTTGATGCATCAATTGCACCTTCTGCTCCGCCCGCTCCAATTAAAGTGTGAAGCTCATCTATGAATAGAATTACATTTCCGGCTTGGCGAATTTCATCCATCACTTTTTTCAAGCGATCTTCAAATTCACCACGATATTTTGTACCAGCAACGACTGTACCCATATCAAGTGTCATGACACGTTTATCACGTAAAATTTCTGGCACTTCATTTTGTACTATTTGCTGTGCAAGACCTTCAGCAATCGCTGTTTTACCTACCCCCGGCTCACCAATCAGCACAGGATTGTTTTTTGTACGACGTGCCAATATCTCAATCACGCGGGTTATTTCTTTACTACGTCCAATAACAGGATCAAGTGTACCTTCTCTTGCTATTTGTGTTAAATCGCGCGCTAATCCGTCCAATGTTGGAGTACTCGCAGGCGCCGCACTATTGCTACCGTTGCCATGTGATTGGTCTGAGCTTCCTAATAATTGGAGTACTTGTTGACGAGCTTTGTTCAAGCTTACTCCTGCATTATTTAATACTCTCGCAGCAACGCCTTCACCTTCACGAATTAGTGCAAGTAATAGATGCTCCGTTCCAATATAGGAATGACCTAATTTGCGAGACTCATCCACAGAAAGTTCAATCACTTTTTTCGCACGAGGAGTGTAATGAACGATTGGGCCAACTTCTTCTGTCCCTTTCCCTACTAACTCTTCAATTCCAGCTTCAATAACCTTCGGATCTACTTCGATTGCTTCAAGCGCTTTTGCTGCAATTCCGCTTCCTTCTCGGATAAGACCAAGTAATATATGTTCTGTACCAATAGATTCATGCTTTAAACGAATAGCTTCTTCTTGTGCTAGTTGTAGTACTTTTTGAGATCTTTGTGTAAATCGATTAAACATCATGCAAGTTCCTCTCCTTTTGTATTCAGTTTTTCTCCCATTTGCAACCGTTCCCTTAATAACTTCGCTCGAAACATATCTCGTTCCGAAGCATTTAATGTTGTTTCAGCATACTTTTGAAGAAAACCAGGTTGCATAAACACCATACATTCATTCAAAATAGTTACATCTACGTCTTGAATAAGTCCCATATCTATTCCTAAACGTACATCTGATAAGCATTTTGCCGCTTCTTCTGTCGAAATAATTCGAGCAAAAGAAAGCGTTCCTAGTGAACGGTATAGCCGATCTTCTAGTGTATTTGCAGAATGATTTAATAGTGAATTTCTTGCTTCTCTTTCTTTTTGAATAATTTGTTCGGTAATACTTTGAAGATCGGCAAGTATATCCTCTTCTGTTTTACCTAGGGTCGTCTGATTGGACACTTGATAAACATTGCCGAGCGCTTCGCTACCCTCACCGTATATACCTCTTACAACCATTCCTAGTCTTGAAATAATTGTAATGATTCGGTTCATTTGTTTTGTCATTGTCAAAGCGGGCAAATGCATCATAACAGATGCTCGTAAGCCTGTTCCCGTATTTGTTGGACAACTTGTTAAATAGCCAAATTGTTCATCAAACGCATATGGTAACTCTTTTTCTAATAATCGATCAATCTTATCAGCTTGATCGTATGCTTCTTGTATTTGTAGTCCTGGAAACAAGCACTGAATTCGGATATGATCTTCTTCATTGACCATTACACTGACAGACTCATCATCTGATAGTAATACAGACCCTGTTTTTGGTGAATTGGCTAGTTTCGGACTAATTAAATGCTTTTCTACTAAAACTTGACGGCTTAACTCAGATAAATCTTTTATTTGTATAGAAGTAAAATTTGCATGCAACTCTTCATTTGCATCTAATAAAGTAGCCGAAACGGATTGGTCAATTTTATGCGCTTCGTCTTCGGTAAATGCAAGCGGAAAGCGAAAGCCATTTAAGTTTCTAGCTAAGCGTATTCTAGTACTCATGACTATATCTGAATGCTCTCCATTCCCCGCCATCCAGCTTGATGGAGAATTGTCTAAAAAGCGTTCAATCGACATGTGTTTCGTCACCTCCCGTGGCAAGCTTACTTTCGAGTTCTCTTACCTCGTCTCTTAACTTAGCAGCTTCCTCGAAACGTTCTGTTTCAATAGCATCTTTCATTTGCAAACGAATAGCTTCAATTTTCTTCTTTATCTCTAGTATCTCTCCAAGAGCTCCTGGCGCCTTACCAACATGCGTAGTATTACCGTTATGCAATCGTTTAAATACATTGGGCAGTTGTTTTCTAAAGCTATCGTAGCAAGAAGCACAACCAAACTTCCCTTCATCTAGAAAACGTTGGATGGACCAACCGCATTCATCACAAACTAATTGTGGTTTACTTTGTTTCTGGTGTACCGGCTGCTGATCTGCATGACTGAACCAGTTGGACAGCAGCTGATGTAGGGAGAGTGGATCCTGTTTATACTCTACGTAAAACGGGTGGAGACTATTAGCGCAGACCTCACAATAATGTCTCTCAAAGTGTTCACCGTTATGCACTTGTGTAACCGTTACTTTCGCTGGTCTTTGTTTACAATTTTCACAAATCACTTTTCAACACCCCGTTTAATTCACTTTTTTTCATATTTTATCGTTAATAGCATGGCTCTTAAAATACGAGATCTCAATTCATCTCTTGCAGGAAGCGGAATCGAAAGAGTCGTACGATCCATCGCCGCTAAAATAAGCTTTGCTTCTCGTTTTGTAATGACTTCTTCATCGATTAATCGAAATACAATATCTTCCGTCATCGACTCAGAAGCACCATTTTGTAAGCTTTTTATTATATGCTCAATCAAATCAGCCTTGTTATGCGCACGTACGCGGAGAATTCGAATATATCCCCCACCACCACGCTTACTTTCTACTAAATAACCGCGATCTTGGGTAAATCGAGTATTAATCACATAGTTTATTTGTGATGGAACACATTGAAACTTTTCAGCAATTTCGCTTCTTTTTATTTCAATTTGCCCCTTACTCTCTTCTTCTATAATTGACTTCAAATAACCTTCAATAATGTCAGATATATTTTTCATCTTCTCACCTCTTCTCGCAAACTGACTTTGACTAACTTTGACTATATTATAACGAGAAATTTTTAGATGTGCAATTGATACGATTCGTATCAAAAACAACAAAAAAACTACTAACCGGATTGGTTAGTAGTTAGGTTGTATCAAAGCCACGACTTATATTCCATAAATATTTCACTTGTAAATTAACTGTGTAATAAAGAAGTTCGGTTCTATTTCAATATCATTTATTATATTGAATCCGAAACGTTCGTATAGCTGAATAGCAGGGGTATTTTTTGCTCCAGTTGAAACTTCAACTCGCTGATTTTCTTTTTTGATTTCTAACACATGCTTTAATAATGCGGATGCAATTCCTTTACGAAAAAAGTTCGGATGTACAACGAGTCTGCAAATATCTATAAGTTCGTCAGTGTTCATAAATGATATAAAGCCGATCAACTGCATCTCTTCATAATATCCGATAAAAATTTCCTTTGACATAATTATGTCATGAATAGAATCCTGAAGCTGAGGAATTCCATCAAATTCTATCAGCTCTGCCTCAATTTTATAAGCAAGTAGTTGAATTTCTAAAATCTCCTCAGCAACTTTTTCCTCTTGGTGAAAAAGGATCTGTATCACATTAAAACTCCTTTAAAAGCAATCATATTTTCTTATGATTACTTCTTTGTATTTTCGTTACTTGCTTCCATTTATCTCGTTCTACTTTTCGAGCTACGATATCATTTTTTCTTTCGATATGTGCAAGCTCTCTTAATAGCTTTACATAGCTTTTATATCGCTCTTCTTTTAGGGAGCCTGTCGAAATTGCTTCTCGTATTGCACATCCTGGCTCTTTTTGATGTTTACAATCACGAAAGCGGCATTCATCTGCTAATTCTTCAATATCTTTAAAACTTGCACTTACACCTTCACTACTTTCCCATAGCTGGAATTCTCTCATCCCAGGTGTGTCTATTAGAAGGCCACCACTTGGAAGCAATGACAATTCACGGTGTGTCGTTGTATGGCGACCTTTACTATCATCTTCCCTAATGTCGCTAACTGCCATTACTTCTTCTCCAGATAAAGCATTTATTAAAGAAGATTTACCCACACCAGAGGATCCTAATAGTGCTCCTGTTTTACCAGCTGAAAGCAGTAAGGAAAGTTCGTCTATTCCTTCACCATTGACGCTACTCACGGCAAAAATATCTACTCCAAAAGCTACAGATTCCACTTCATTTATATAATAGGCCAGATCATCACAAGTATCCTTCTTTGTAAGTACTACAACCGGTGTAGCACCTGAATCCCACGCTGCCAATAGATAACGCTCTAATCTCCGGACATTGAAATCGTGATTGAGCGACATTACAAGAAATACATAATCCACATTAACCGCGATTAATTGAATATCCGTTGTCATGCCCGCCATTTTTCTGGAAAACTGCGAAATACGTGGAAGCACTTCTTGAATGATTCCTTTTTCTTCGCCAGGCATTTGCTCAAGTACGACCCAATCACCAACTGCTGGAAATGCCTCTCGATCATGATCAAATTTAAATTTTCCAGATAGAGAACATAGCCATTCCCCTTCATTTGTAACTACACGATATAAATTTTTGTGTTCTAGTAACACACGGCCCGCAATTCCTTGAGCCGTCATTTTTTCTTCCCATTTATTAGTCCAACCATAGTTTTCGATTAAATTCAAATTTGCTTCCTCCTAATTTTAATAGCGCAAGTCGCTCGTCAATCGGCGACTAGAGCTAGACAATAAAAAAACCATGACTGCACGAATCAGCAATCATGGTTTCCCGGTCATTAGTAAAGAAGCGCATCAAAAAGTTTACGAAAAACATTTGCAGTGTTGAATGCAAATGAAAAGCATATTCGTTTTACAATTAGAAACACATAGAGTGGGACATCATGAGCTTACCGATTCGTTGATTTGTATATACACTTGCCATAATGCCTCACTCCTTTCCTTAAGTTATTTTCAGAATACAATAAGAATTACTAATATGTCAATAACATTTTATGCAGTTACATCGCGTTTCGTGAATGACCAGTAACTGACAAATAGAAAAACTAGCACATATATCAAAATTACGGTGATTGAAAATGACATAGTTAATCCTTCTATCATCGGTTGAGCATTACCTATATATTGGGTTAAATCAGTATTTGCAAACAATATATATTTTGGAAACTCAAATCTCATCGACAACATATAAGTTATATTTACACCCATGAACATAAGGAAAATCGATATCCCAATTGCAAGAGAACTTGAACGGAATACGGAACCGATCATAAATGCAAGCGCTCCAATTACAAACACATTTATAAGCGACAGTCCAATTAGCGAGAAAAGTCTACCCCAGAAAGAAACCTCCACTATTTGACCATTTAGTACTTCTAAACTTGTTCCAGGAGCAGAATCAAAGAAAATATACGCTCCAATTACTCCAAAAATCAGCATAACACCAGACAAAACAATTGCAAATATCCCAACAGTCAAAAGTTTGGAAGTGAGTATTTTCCACCTTTTCACCGGTCTCGTTAATAGCATTTTGATCGTCCCTTGAGAAAACTCCGATGCTACTATTCCAGCAGCAACAATTACCGTAAATAAAGTAATGAACGAAAGATAATCAGGTACTGAATTAATAAATCCGGTTACACTATTTGCACTAATTGGTGCAACATCATGCTCCAATCGATGTTTCTCAATTGCCAATTGGTCTCCTATTCTTTCTTTTTCATCACTAGGCAAATTTGGCACAGCCATTTGCTCTTCCAAAGACTTAATCTGAGTTTGTGAAACTTGCTTCCAATTATCCGTAGACCCCATCTGACTATCCATCCACTTTGCCATGCCTGCAGACCCTATCATTAATACCGCTATGAGCACTACCATTACCCAAGTAGCTTTTTTACTCCAAAGCTTTAGCCACTCATTTTTTATGAGATTCAGCAATTTGCCCACCTCCTGTCATTTCTAAAAATTGATCTTCTAATGTTTTTCTATGTGGATGCAAGTCATAAATTTGCAAACCGTTTGATACCATTTCTACAACTAAAGAAGGTACTTCGCTCGTTTCTATTGGAAGTAGATAGCCATTTTCATAAGCATCAGCCTTTAGGTTTTTAGAAGCAAAGAATGCTAGTACTTGCTCCTTTGGAGTAGCTTCCACATAATAATGCGATTCTTGTTCTCCTCTTACTTCTTTAATTGAAATCAGTTTTCCATTTTGAATGACAGCGATTCTATCACACATTAATTCTATTTCAGCTAATAAGTGACTAGATACAAAAATTGAAACGCCGTCTTCTACTGCTATTTTTCGTAAATACATCCGAAATTCACGAATTCCAGCTGGATCTAACCCATTTGTAGGCTCATCTAATATCAAGAATTTTGGTCGATGCAAAAGTGCCTGGGCAAGACCTAGACGCTGACGCATACCAAGTGAATAAGTGGATACTTTCTCATGAATTCTATTTTGAAGACCTACTTGAGCAATTACTTCGTCTATTCGATCTTTTGTTACATTTTTGTTCATTCGCGCAAAATGTACTAAATTTTTATAACCACTCATAAACTTATACATTTCCGGATTTTCAACTATTACACCGACTTTGCTCATCGACTCTTCAAAATTTGTTGAAATTGCTTGCCCATCGATATAAACCTCTCCAGATGTAGGCTTCATGAGTCCTGTCATCATTCGAATGGTCGTTGTTTTACCAGCTCCATTTGGACCTAAAAATCCGGTAATTTGACCTTGCAACAAATCTAAACTAAGATCATCAATAATTTTCTTTTTCCCAATTACTTTCGTTACATTTTGAAGTTTAACTATTGGCTTTGTTTCCATCGATCTCACCTTCCCTGAATAAACGTGTCATCCACGTCGTAATATCTATTCTTTGTATCTCACGAATAGCTTCCACTGACTCGTTAGCAATAATAGTCCCATTACGTAATACGACGATATCATCTAAAATAGGCTCCACATCTTTTAACTCGTGCGTAGATAAAATGATTGTTTGTGATTCCGTATCTACAAACTGTATGAATCCTTTAATGATCGATTGTCTCACCATAGGATCTAAGCCAGATAAAGGTTCATCTAACAGATAGTAGTCCACTTCTCTCCCAAGAGTTGCAGCGATTTTCGCACGACCTCTGTTCCCTTTTGAAAGTTTTTTCAGTGATGCATTCAAATCAACCTCTAAAAATTGTGCCACTATACATGCTTTATCGTAGTTAAAATCAGTAAACTGCGAATCATAGTACCGAAATAATTGTTTAACTGTAAAATATGGATAAATCTCATCCGCATCAGGCAGATAAGCTACATAATTTGCAGTTTTATGTGAAACATTTACCCCATCAAGTGTTATCTTTCCATGTTGTGGCACCGCAACCCCTGACATCATTTTTAATAATGTAGACTTTCCGCTACCGTTCTCTCCTACCAAACCTATTATGCGACCTTTTGGAAAAGTTACAGTAACATTCTTAACCGCTTCTTTTTTCCCATATTTTCTTGTAACTTCATTTAACTGAATCATTCATTTTCACCCTTGCTCCTTTTCGATAGCTGAACAATCACTTCTTGCTCAGTAAACCCAAAAGACTCCATTTGATGTATAAAGTTAGTTACTAAACTCTTCATCATTTCTTCTCTAAGTACTTCTAATCGCTTTATATCTTCTGTCACAAATGTCCCCTGCCCTCGCTTAGTTTCTGTAAGGTGCATCAGTTCCAATTCTTTATACACCCTTTGCATCGTGTTTGCATTGACGCCAAATTCTAGTGCATATTCCCGAACAGAAGGTAAACGATCCCCCGGCTTTACGTTTCCCTTCAATAAATCTCCAAAAATTCTTTCCATAATTTGTTGATATATTGGTTTATCAGGTAAAAAGTCCATTATCATTTATCCTCTCACTTTCTTATCAAAAGCATATACGGAGACAATAAATAAACATGTAAAAAAGAGGATCTCAAATACTATTTCACCCATAAAAATGTTATTGCTAACTTGGTAAGTCATATAGAAATCATTAGAAGACACTTCACCTAGACTCATTTCAGGAAGATTTACTTCTCCGTAGCCAGTTAACGTTTTGAAGATATTGGACTCCACAAATTTAGAGTAATTATGAAAACAAAAAAAGTATAAAATGACAGCTATAACATTTGAAAAGGCAACATTGATTGGTCGTATCAAACGTGCAACAACCCACATAGCAAAAATACTGATGGTGAATGTAATCGTTGAAAATAAAACTGCGATGATTAGTCCGATTTCCAATTTCATCACAGTAGAAATTGGTATTACGTTAAATTCCAAAAACAACAAACTAGCTATTGTAGTCACTACACCACTGCAAGCTAGCGACAATAGAGTAAACAGAGACATAGAAAATAATTTTGCTCCAACTAATTTAAACGAAGAGGCTGCAGTATGAAACCAAATATCTGGTCTTTTCATGTCTCGCTCTAAACTTGAAAAAAATAAAAACAACATTCCCATAACATGCAAAAAACCCAAGATGGCTGAAATTATGAGAACATGTATACCAAAATTTTGTTCTACATTAAATACTCTTTGAATTAATAATGGTCCTACTAATATTCCAAGTGTATTTACAATGATTGCTAAGTAAACAAATGTTTTATAAATGTTCCACTCTTTCCAAAGCAATCCTTTCCATTGACTCATTATTTTCCCCCTCAGTCTTAGTGTACTAGTTACATAATACACTAGTAGTAAATAAATTGTCAAACAGTTATGGCATCTTTTTTAAATTATGGTAAAGTTCGAATTAGGAGGGATGAAAATGGAATTTGATGAGACACTTTCCAAGCAATATGATAGTGGAATTAGAAGGGCACTACCTACCTATGATCCGATGCTTCGATTGATTCAAACATTTTTAAGAGCAAATACCGCGGAAGATGCAAACATATTAGTGGTAGGAGCAGGTGGTGGCAATGAAGTGACTAGCTTCAGCTCGAATAATCCAAGGTGGACGTTTATAGGGGTGGACCCATCTGAGACGATGCTGTCAGTCGCAAGAGAAAAATGCAAAGAAGCTGGAGTAAACGATCGAGTAAAATTATTACAAGGTACTGTGGAAGACGTGGAAGGCATAACTAATTTTGATGCTGCAACATGTATTTTAGTCTTACATTTCATTCATGCATATGAAGAAAAATTAAAAACACTCCATGAGACATACGCTAGATTAAAAAATGGAGCTCCGTTCGTTTTAATCAGTAAATATGGAGAGCCTACTAGTGAAGAGTTCAAGGAACGTTTGAAGCTATGGAAAAGTTACTGGCTTGATACAACCAAATTATCCTTTGAAGAAGTCGAAGCAATGGAACAGGACATTCTTTCTCTTTCTTACTTGCCTGAAGAAACAATTGTAGGATTACTGCAAGAGGCTGGCTTTGTACGTATAACAAAGTTTTTTTCAACAACGTTATTCGGCGGATGGACTTGTTTTAAGGAATAAAAAAAGAAGCATCTGCATTTGCAGACGCTTTTTTTAATTATGCTTTGTTAAATGTACTGTTGTTATCTTAAAGCACAGATCATGCCATACCTATATGTATTCCGTGCCGGCCGCATGTATCTAATAGTTAAAAGTACAAAGTTTCAAAAATGTGATTCTATACTCCATGCTGTGATGAAATGGATACCAAACTATATTCGCAAGTGTCACCAGGATGTGCGCCTTACACGCCGCATGAGCGCGAAGAATGAGACTCCGCATACGGATGCGGGAGTGAGTGAAACGAACGACTCATCCTGCGGTGGCTCATGCGTAGCGTGCGGCAAGCGCACGTCCGTGTGGTTGGCTTTACACTAGATGAACAGATTTCTTTTAAAAAACAACTATGAAAGTTAACAAAGTCTTTAATTATATAAATGACATGCCACGAAATGGCCTGGTTCTTGTTCCTTCCAGGCTGGCTTTTCTTCTGCACAAATAGACATAGCATGGGCACAACGAGTTCGGAATACACATCCAGATGGTGGATTTATAGGACTAGGAAGCTCCCCTTTTAATAGAATTCGTTGTCTTGATTCTTCAATATCTGGATCTGGAATTGGGATTGCAGATAATAATGCCTGAGTATATGGATGTAGTGGATTATCGTATAACTGATTACTTGTTGTTAGTTCAACCATATGACCTAAATACATAACCCCAATACGATCAGAAATGTATTTTACCATTGATAAGTCGTGAGCTATAAATAAATACGTTAGTCCCTTTTCTTTTTGCAACCGTTGAAGCAGCTTCACTACTTGGGCTTGTACGGAAACATCAAGCGCAGAAATCGGCTCATCTGCAATAATGAATTCAGGATCTAGCGCCAGAGCACGAGCTATTCCAATTCGCTGTCTTTGACCACCAGAAAATTCATGTGGATAGCGGTTTGCATGATCTCTATTCAGACCTACGTCTTCCAATAGCTCATACACTCTATTTTTTAACTCTTCTCTTGTTTTATACAAATTATGTATTTCCATAGGTTCTGCAATAATTTCTAATACCGTTGACCGTGGATTCAACGATGCATATGGATCTTGGAAAATCATCTGCATTTTTTTCAAAAAGTCTTTACGTTCCCTGTCAATCATCGTATGCACATTCTTTTCTTCAAACAAAACGTTTCCTTCCGTTTTGTTATATAACCCTAAAATTGTTCGTCCTGCAGTAGATTTTCCACAACCAGACTCCCCAACAAGACCAAAAGTTTCACCCTTCACAATATCAAAACTAATTCCATCTACAGCTTTTAAAGTTTGGCCGTGCCCTATCTCAAAATGACGCTTTAAATCCTGTACGGACAAAAGAACTTTTTCTGCCATCTAAATCCCCCCTATACGGCAAATCTTCTTACTGCACAAATTTCCTTCTCAAGCTTAGAACCTTTTAACACTAAAATTTCAACTGTTTGTCCGGTGGATGGAGAATGAAGTAATTGTCCATTTCCATAATAAAATCCAACATGACGCACAGATCCTTTCCCTTCATCATTTGCGAAAAAGATTAAATCACCCTTTTTCCATGAAGAGTTATCATGAAGAGGAACTTCTTCCCCACTAACTGCTTGGTCACTCGCATCTCTCGGAATTAAATAACCACAAGCCTTCAACATATTGTATGAGAATCCTGAACAGTCATAACCATAAGGAGACATACCTCCCCATAAGTAAGGAACGTCTAAGTAAAGCTCGCCTAAATCCACCGCATCTTCTGCGGATTGTCGAGGAAATTGCTCCATCGTTTCAGCAAATTCTGCATGCTTTTTTTGAATCAATGCTTTACCATGAGGGGTTTGAACTTGAAAATAGGTTGCATCCTCTGAAATAACTGGAATTATCGCATTAAATGGTAGTACAAGCAGCGGTTGCTCATTCATGTCCAGTAACGGAGCTTTCATGGAGCACACACGAGCAACACCTTTTACATCAACTCGCTCTTGTTTTGCTAGTTGTGATAAAGGTATCCAACCAGGATATCCACGAGAATCCTTTTTAGAAGACTGCCATATAGCTATAATTTTAGCCCAATCTCCTTCGACTTTTTCTATAAGTACAGGCTCACCATATAAAAGTTGCGTTTGTACTCTGTTTTCATTACAAAGTGCAAGTCTTTCTTTATAAGGTAATGCTTCAAGCCATTCAACTAATAAAACAGGATTTGCAATTGCTGGTGCATCTAAATCTCTGACAGAAGCCGGTTCTGTCCAAACAGTAGCTACCTTCACAGAACAAACCCATCCATTTGCTTCTGTTGTCATTCATAAGCCCCCTATTCTGTTTTGACTCGTGATATTCCCAGTCCATTTTCATTGGAAAACTTGATTTTACTCGCTTCGTAAATGACCCCTCCAAGAACAAGATCCTTTGCTAGCATTAGTGGTGCATCAAAGTCAAAGTATTGAATGTTTGGATGACTTGCAGCAAAATGAGCAGCAGCTGTAATACCTATTTTTGTTTCAATCATACTGCCTACCATGCATGCAACACCATTTGCTTCTGCAAGTGTATTTATTTTTTTGGCGTTATATATGCCGCCTGATTTCATCAGCTTAATATTAATCAAATCTGCAGCACGCATTTCTAAAACCCTTTTGGCATCATGTACTGAAAATACACTTTCGTCAGCCATGATTGGTGTATCCGTTCGGTCGGTTACATATTTTAATGCCTCTATATCATGAGCGGGAACAGGCTGCTCTACAAATTCGATAGCAAGACCAGCATCCTCCATGTTTCGGATTGCACGCACGGCTTCTTTTGCATTCCATCCTTGGTTTGCATCAAGTCTTAGCCTCGGTCCATCTCCTACTCTTTCTCGAATTGCATGTATACGGTCAATATCATCCTTTATTTCTCCAATACCAACCTTAACTTTCAGTATGTTAAACCCTTCTTTTACATATCGTTCGGCATCATCTGCCATTTCTGTTGGTTGATTTACACTAACTGTAAAATCCGTTTCGAGCGTACTTCGATACCCTCCTAGAAATTGATACAAAGGAAGTCCGAATTGACGTGAAAGTAAATCGTGTATAGCCATATCAACTGCAGCTTTCGCGCTCGTATTCCTTACAAGAGAGGTGTTCAATTTATGAAAAATCAATTCACTTTCTAATAGATTCATCCCTATTAGCTGAGGCGCTAATATTTCATTGATAGCATACCGAATACTGTCCATCGATTCTCCCGTGATGACATGTGTAGGAGGCGCTTCGCCATAACCGATTTGCCCTTCACTCGTAGTGACCTTAACATAAATGGAATAAGCCGTAGTAACAGTACGTAGCGCTGTTTTAAAAGGTTTTGTTAGCGGAACTGCTACATCACATGTTTCAATAGATTGTATAATCAACCAGAAGTCCTCCTTATTCCACACCTGGAAGGATAATAAGTGATAAGTTTTCTGCATCCAGCTGAGCCTCGGCACCAAACGGAACCGCAAAATGTGGCTCACAATGCCCAATGTTGAAGCCTTTCACTGCGGGCTTTCCTAATCCACCTAAATAGTGATCCAGCACTTCATCTAAAGACAAGGAAACTTTGCGTTTTTTAGGCTCTGCATCATTAAAGTCTCCAATGACAAAACCAGCTGCCTCATCCAACTTGCCTGCTTGTCGAAGCTGATTGAGCATACCGTCTACTCGGTATGGTTCTTCCCCAATGTCTTCTATTAACAATATCTTATCTCTTGTGTCTACTTCGTATTTGGTCCCTATTCCACTTGCAAGTAGCGATAAATTACCACCTGTTAACTCTCCTCGGGCTACTCCCCCCGAAACACTAGTTAAAGGAGAAATGGCTTCTGTATAGTGAAGCTCCATTGGCTCAAATAGCTGTTGAAACATTTTTCTGGATAAATCAGAAAAAGTAGATTTCCCTACATCAGAAGCTAGCATTGGTCCATGGAAAGTGACGATATTGGAATATAAATTCATCCCTGTATGTAAAAAAGTAATATCTGAATAGCCCCAGAAAATTTTAGGGTGTTCATTCATTAATTGAAAATCTATTTTATCTGTGTACCGAGCAGAACCATAACCACCACCAGCACAAATGATTCCGGCGATGTCCGGGTTAGCAAACATTTCATGTAAATCTTCTAATCTATCTTCATCATTACCAGCAAGATAACCATACACGTTTTCTACACTTTTCCCCATTTGATAAGACAAGCCTAATTCATCTAGAAATGCTAGTGAATTGTTTAGCTGTTTTAGATTAGGAGGACTGGAAGGAGCAATAATGCCAATTATATCTCCTTTTTGCAATCTTTTCGGTCGAATTTTCATATAGGTAATCTCCTTAATATAGAAGATGCGGCACTACTTTGAGCACCGCATCCTTCATTACAAAATTTAGGCGCTTATACTTTTTATTCTTTATCTGCCCATTTTAAATCCATATAACCTACCGGATGTCTAACGATACCAGATACATTGGACTTTTCAAGTGTTACTTGGTTGTAATAATGTACTGGGAAAACTGGCATTTCTTCCATTAACATTGCATCTGCTTGGATTAACATTTCCCAACGTTTAGCTTCATCCGTTTCATTTTTAATATCTGTAATTAATTTATCATATTCAGGATTTGACCATGTTGTACGATTCATAGAAGAACCAGTTATGAAGCTTTCTAATGCGTTTACTGGATCAGCATAGTCAAATAAGAAAGATGAACGTGATAATTGGTATTTAAATTCTTTTTGCTCCGCAGCGAATACACTAGCTTCTACGTTTTGCAGCTTCACATCTACCCCTAATACTTCTTTGAACTTACTTTGAAGAGCTTCAGCAATTTTTTTATGAACGTCACTTGTAGAGTATGTTAAGACCACTTCAGGTAATGCTGTATATCCTTCTTCAGCCATACCTTCAGCTAATAATGTTTTTGCTTTTTCTGCATCAAAACCAGTCAATTTACCTGCAGTTTCTCTGAACTCTTTTCCATCTGGACCAATGAAACCATATGGTACAAATCCTTCTGCTGGCTTTTCACCATTTTTCGTTACAAATTCCACGATTTCTTGTTGGTTAACCGCTAAGCCAAATGCTTGGCGAATTTTTTTGTTTGTAAAAGGCTCTTGTGATACGTTAAAACGATAGAAGTATAAACCTGCTTGATCCTCATTTTTAAGCTCTGGATCACTCATTAGTTGATCTGCAAGTTCAGATGGAACACCAGAGACATCTAGTTCTCCAGTTTCGTACATTTGATATTCCGTATTAGAGTCATCTACCATCGCCCATTCCACTTTGTCTAGCTTAACAGAACCTGCATCCCAATAGTTTTCATTTTTTGCAAACGAGAAGCTTACATCATGTTCCCATGATGCCAATTTAAATGGCCCGTTTCCAACAAATGTGTCTGCTTCTGTAAACCACGTTGGGTTTTCCGTCGCCACTTTTTCATTTACCGGGAAAAAGCTTGGATTTGTAATAATATTCAAAAATGCCTCTGTAGGTGCATTTAATTTTACTTCGAACACTTTTTCTTCTAACGCTTTTATTGCAACAGCATCAGCAGTACCTTCCCCATTATTGTAAGCCTCTGCTCCTTCAATGAAATATGCAAGAAAAGCTGCTGGAGAGGCAGTTTCTGGATTTAACATATGCAACCAGCCGTATACGAAGTCACTTGCTAATACAGGGTCTCCATTAGACCATTTAGCATCTTCACGAATTGTAAATGTATATGTCAAACCATCTTCTGATACATCTACTTTCTCAGCCGTAGCTGGCTCTGCAATATGATCCTTTGAAAGTCTTACTAGTCCTTCCATCACATTATTTAATGCATTCCAAGATACTGCATCAAACCCTACGGATGGGTCAAACGAGGTTGGTTCGTTTCCATTATTTAAATAGAGTACTTTTTCTGTTGCTACTTCTACTTCTTCGTTTTCTTCCTCTGTTGTTGTCTCTGCAGGTTTTTCTTCTCCTGCATTTTTATTCGCTGTACAAGCTGATAGCACCAATGCCAAAAATGCTAATGCAAATAACGATAACCACTTTTTCATTCTAGTTCCCCCTTATTGTATATGTGAATGCACTTTCGCGCTCTCATCCAACCCTATCTTTGTTCTAATAATACTTTCGCCCGCTCATCTTGAAGCCAGCAATCCACCGCATGGGCTTCGGATAATCTGGCCGTAAATGGATACGCATGCTCACAAACTTCCATTGCATAATCACAACGGGCAGTGAAAGGACACCCCTTTGGTGGAGAAAATAAATCAGGTGGAGTACCTTCTATTGGTTGTAATTCTTCTTCCTCCAAATCTAGTCGCGGTACCGAATTTAATAATCCTTTAGTATATGGATGCTCTGGGGTATAGAAGATTTCTCTCTTATCACCGATCTCCACAATCTTCCCTGCATACATAACCGCAATTCGGTCTGCAATCTTTGCCACAACCCCTAAATCATGTGTGATTAATATAATTGATATGTCGGTTTTTCTTTGAATCTCTTCAAATAGCTCTAAAATCTGCGCTTGAATCGTCACATCTAATGCTGTTGTCGGCTCATCCGCGATCAATAATTCTGGATCGCAAATAAGTGCAATTGCAATCACTATTCGCTGACGCATACCACCTGAAAACTGGTGGGGAAATTGCTTTAATCGTTCTTCAGGATTTGGAATCCCTACAAGATTTAACATCTCAATTGCTTTCTTTTTTGCTTCTTGCTTCCCTATTTTTTGGTGCGTCCGTAGTCCTTCCGTCAGTTGCTCTCCAATGGAAATTGTAGGATTTAACGCTGTCATAGGATCTTGGAATATCATCGAGATGTCAACACCCTGTATTTTTCTAAGCTGCGCTTTAGACAATTTAGTCAAATCTTTCCCTTTGAAAACAATACTCCCATTTTTAATGATTCCAGCCGGTTGTGGAATTAATCCCATAATTGCATTGGAAGTAACACTTTTACCACACCCAGATTCACCTACAATTGCAAGTGTCTCCCCTTTATATAAATCGAAACTTACACCTCTTATGGCCTCTACTTCCCCTCCAAAAGTACGGAAAGAAACTTGTAAGTTATCCACTTGTAAGATTTTTTGTTTTATGTCATTCACCTACAGCTACCTCCTCAATTTTGGATCAAGTGCATCTTGTAAACCATCTCCCAATACATTAAAAGCAAACATCGTCAGGGAAATGAAAAGTGCTGGAAATAATAAACGCCACCAGTGCCCCGATAAAATTACAGGCAATGCATCATTTGCCATAACACCCCAACTTGCAAAGGGAGCAGCAATTCCTAATCCTAAAAAGCTTAGAAATGCTTCTGCAAAAATAGCACTTGGAACAGTAAGCGTCATTTGAACTATAATCGGACCCATTGTGTTCGGCAGGAGGTTTTTGCGTAAAATTCTAGAAGTCTTTGCACCAAAGGATTTGGAGGCGGTCACGAATTCATAGTTTTTTATTTGAAGTACCTGTCCTCGAACAATACGAGCCATACCTACCCACCCTGTCACCGTAAGTGCAACAATAATAGTGGTTAAGCTCGCCCCCATTACAACCATTAGTAAAATAACAACCAACAAATGCGGCAATCCGTAAAGCACTTCTACTATACGCATCATTACTGCATCCGTTCGTCCACCTTTATATCCACTCAAACCGCCATAAATAATTCCAATGAAAAAGTCTATAAGGGCTGCCATTACTCCTACAAATAAAGAGATTCGAGCACCATACCATGTCCTAGTAAATACATCACGACCAGCCTCATCCGTGCCAAACCAATGGGCAGCAGAAGGCGCCTGATTTTGACTAGGATAATCAGTGGCTGTTACTGAATAAGGAGAAAAAATTGGACCAAATATGGCAAAGAGCGTAAGTAAAATAAGAAATATTAGCCCGCCCATTGCAAGTTTATTTTTTCGGAGTCTGCGCCATGCATCTTTCCAATAAGATAACGACGGCCTTACAACAGCCTCCGCTTTTTCTTGATTTTTTGGTTTTGGTCTAAACCACTCGTCCTGTACATTTTGTGGGGAAACCACATTTTGTGGGTTTGTCATTACGCATCCCCCTCTTTACGGTGTAATTTTATTCGTGGATCTAGAAATCCGTATACAATATCTACAAGAAACAACATGAATACGAGAAACGCACTATAGAAAACGGTAGACCCCATAATAACCGGATAATCTCGGTTGTTAATACTCTCTACGAAGTATTTTCCCATTCCTGGAATGGCAAATATCCGCTCAATAACAAAAGTCCCTGTTAATATACCAGCAAGCATTGTTCCTAAAATAGTTACAACCGGCATAAGGGCATTTCTTAACGCATGTCGCACGACGATTCTCACCGGTGAAAGACCTTTTGCCCGGGCCATTTTTATATAGTCCTGAGTCAATACTTCGAGCATGCTAGATCTCGTTAATCGTGCAATTATTGCTGTAGGACCTGTTGCAAGAGCTAAAGTAGGTAATATCATATGTATCGGGCTGCTCCAAGTAGCCGCTGGAAACCATTCCAAGTTTACTGCCAATTGTTGAATAAGTAAGGTTGCTAGCACGAAATTCGGGACAGAAATCCCTACAACGGCAAAAGTCATTGCTAAGTAGTCAATTATTCCGTTGTGCCGGAGTGCAGCAAGCGTCCCTAAGATAATTCCAGATATTAAAGCGACTAGTATCGTAACCATTCCCAACTCAAAAGATATTGGGAATCCCCTTGCAAGTAATTCATTTACGGAGTCATTCGGCTTTTTAATCGATGGTCCAAAGTCAAATGTCACAATCGACTTTAAATAATACAAATACTGAACATGCATCGGTTCATCAAGTTTGTAAAACTTTTCTAAGTTTGCTTGAATCGTAGGATTAGATGTCCTTTCTCCTTCAAATGGAGACCCTGGAACCGAATGCATTAATATGAAGGTTACGGTAGCAATGATAAGAATCGTAGCAATCATCATAATAAAACGTTTAATAATATATTTCGCCATAAGCAAACTCCCCCCTTAACAAAATTTCGTTTGCATTGCTAGCTCTACCATTACAAGCATCGCCCGGTATGCTTCTAATATATCTTTTGCCTCGAACTTAACTATTGTCGTTCCTTCTATAATTTCACAACCAGGTATAAGTGCCGCCCATTCCGCTTGACCATAATTAACAAATTCAATACGTAATGTTGGATTTTTAGGAGGGGTGAGCGGTTTGATTTGATCTCTATTACTAATCGCTACAGCTACCTTTTCTCTCAATAGTGCATGTGCTTTTTGTGGATGCAATGTCTTAACCGCTGATCTTGAGATAGACTCTTTCACTACTGCAGTGACAACTCCAGGAATCAGTGCCTCAGCTTCTTTACACGCACCATCATCGCCTGCAACCATAATAACTGGTACACCAAAGTGCCCTGCTACATATGCATTTAATCCCAGTTCACCAATTTCTACATCGTTTATATACATATTTCTAACTCCGAATATCATTGAGTGACTCATTACTCCAGGTTGTCCTGCTCTCGAATGATAACCAGCAAATACTGCACCAAGGTAAGATTCATCTAATGCCTGCACCATCGAAAACGGCTTCACATCTCCCGTTATTAAAGAAGCTTCTGGATGCAACTCTTCTACTAAAATATTATTCATTTTAGAGTGACTATCATTAACTAAAATCTCTTTTACACCTACAGATAGAGCACCTTCTACAATTGCATTTGCCTCTTGTGTCATTATACGGCGAGCACGTTCATAATTATGCTTACTGGAGTCCACAAAAGTATGATCCGGCAAACCTGTGATTCCTTCCATATCAATTGAAAGAAAAAGCTTCATTTCCATCCCCCTTAATCATTTCACCCATCAAAATAAATATAACTTTATCAAAATATATAGAAAATTACAATATGTCTAAATATTTATAATGCCTTTTTTTTGGTAAATACACGGATTTGATGAGTAATGCGAACATTAACAAAAAATTTTAAACAAAGGAATAGATTAAGGATTTTACACACAAAAAAAGCAAATGCGCTTTTAAAAAGGCATTTGCTCCTGCGCCGTTTCACTTGCTCGTCGCAGTTAAGTTCGGTTGCTCCTGCGTAGCATAGCTACTCGTCGCAGTTGAGATCGTTGCTCCTGCGTTGCGGTTGCTACTCGTCGCAGTTAAGTTCGTTTGCTCCTGCGTTGCGGTTGCTACTCGTCGCAGTTAAGTTCGTTGCTCCTGCGTTGCCGTAGCTAACAATAATATCCTTAGTAACGAGGACCGAAGAAAGGACGTTGGAATGGTTGTTGGAATCCTCCTTGCGGATATGGGTATGCTTGTAGGGGTGGATTCACAACTACGTTTCGATTGGTCTCTGTAAAGTAATGCTGTGGAACATTTACAATATGCTCGCGATTCACATTAACGATTGGATGAATTACAGGTTGCATTCTCGGTATAAAGGAATCACGTACACGATATTGCGGTGGACATACAATTGGCTGCGCAGGTGGTTGTTGCCATGGGGATACTTGAGGTTGATGGCATGAATGACAAGGTCTATGATGATATTGGTTCACAATAAATTCACCTCCTTCTTGCACTTATATTAGTAAATGCAAAAGCAGGCTATAGAAACTAGACAAACACCTCAGTTAATTACAAATAAAAATGAACCCGAATAACTAATCAACCCCTTTGCCAGTATATAGACAAGGGGGTTGATTAGTTCAAAACTCTGTGTGGTGTAAAATAAATACTTTCTTTCTCTATTGATCAAATGGGATCTTCAAAAAAGAAGTTTTATATTTAACTCGATACACTTCTTACGAATGGGTAACTGAAGTGAACGAGGTGAAACCAAAGCCAAAATTCTTTCCATATAGCTCTTTAAATCAAATAAAACCTCTTCTTAGAAACAAGAAGAGGTTTACACGTCGTTAAGTGATTATTCTCTTCTTATCTTCAAGCCTAAAAGCTTTTGGAATTAGCACAGTGCAAAAATGCCTGTTGCTGAGGTATCCTAGGGCCAAGTCCCTCCACCTCTCTTGATAAGAAAGTTGTTATATTTGATTAATACCCACTATACAGATAGAAATTATATATGTCAATACTATTTTTTATTTAATCAAACTTTTCCAGTCATTATAAATAATTTATAGGTTAAATATTATGAGGTGTGTTTTGATGGAAGTATGCGAATATGAGATAATGGCAACATGCATTCAATGTAAAAGTGAGGTTTTGATATGATTCAAACGATGGGCATTACAACCGATCACGAAATAATATGTGATTTTCCTCTCCATGATATTAAAAATAAAACGTTTGAATGGTATTGGATTGATATTGGAGAACCTTCTCAAGAAGAAGAGAATCTTCTTAGCTCTTTTTTCCATTTCCATCCGCTAGCAATAGAAGACTGTTTACTAAGACTTCAACGTCCAAAGTTAGACCATTATGATGGGTATGCGTTTTATGTTCTACATACCATTAATGAAGAAACGTTAGAAGCGGAAGAACTAGATATTTTTGTTGGAAAGGATTATGTTGTCACCTTCCACTTTCCACCTATGCATGAATTGGCTCAAGCACGAGAACGCATTATTCGAAATTCAGAAGGCTGGGAACGTGGGGCCATGCATGCAACCTATCATATCGTCGATAAAGTAGTGGATGCTTATTTTCCAATCGTCTATAAAATTGAGGATTATTTGAATGAAGTAGAAGACAAGCTTTCTTCAGATATGAGACATTTATCTATAGATCAAGTTTTTGACTTACGTAGTGATTTGCTTAGATTACGTAGAACAGTGATACCTATGCGGGATTTATTGTACCGTATTATGAATTCCGAACGAATAAATTTACAACACTCTGAACGTGCATATTTTGGAGACATTTATGATCACTTGCTAAAGCTCACGGAAATGATTGAATCTAATCGAGAACTTACTGCAGATATTAGAGACAGTCATATGTCGATTAACTCTAGTCGAATGAATCGGATTATGATGATTTTAACGATCGTATCCACCGTTTTTATACCATTGACATTTATCGTAGGAGTATACGGAATGAATTTTGCGTATATGCCTGAGCTAGAGTGGAAATATGGTTATTTTGTCGTGATGGGATTGATCGTTGTTATTGCTCTTTCCATGCTTGCTTGGTTTAAATTTAAAGGCTGGTTTTCTCTATTTAAAAACTAAAAAAGAGCTGACGTCGTAATGTCAGCTCCTTTTTTATTTTACGTTACCGGTCCAATAGTAAAATAATGCAGTAAAAGTGAGTTTTTGAGCATGGGTCAAGTCATGTGCAAGCGACACATGCACGTTTACTGCTTGTATTTCAAATGCAGGATGAGTTGCATAAGGAAAAATTCCAAAACGGTACGTAGCTAACCGTTTTCCATTGGAATCATCGACATCAATATCTCCATACATACTTTTTGCTTCCATTTGCAGTATCTTCTCATTGTTCGCATTAAAAATAATGGCTCTATTTTTAACTGAAAAAGGAGGCATGACAACAGTGGATAAATGGTTTTTTGTGTGGTCATAAACTTTTATCTGCATAAATTTTAATTTATTTTTCAAAGTGAATTGACTGACTATACTATCATCCATTGTTTTTAAATTGTATGTAATGGGTATCAACATTCCCTTTTGAAAGATCTCAAATGCAGATAGCATCTTCTTAACTCCATGGTCCTTAGCAGGTTCAATCTTATATAAACGTTCTCCTCTTCCTGAAACTAAGTAGGTAACTGGAATAATAGATACATCCCTTTGAAAATTAAGTTCTTTTATGGGAAATTCAGCAGAATAATATTCACTATCTATTTGCTGCTCTTTCGGTAATTTGTCTGCAGCATTTTGAATGACAAAAGAAGTACTAAACAATATAAAAACCGTAAATCCTATTAAAAAATGAGTCTCAAAATCGTACAACAGTACATCTCTAAAAATAACTACTAAAACTATGTATAGGCCAAATATTAGTATCGATCCTAGCTTTGTATATTTTGCAGCACGTTCGTATATATGTTGCATAGCCCATCACTCCTTCTTTTATGCTTACGAATGAACATTTGAAATGGTTTCATTATGATAAAGCATTCCAAAGTAAGGGATTGAATCTTGATCTATAGAAAAAAACCTTTAGAAGACCTATTTTAAGGGACTTCTAAAGGTTTTTTAGTGTTTTTCAATTGCACGAACGTATAATTTTTTCAAGAAATATCCTAATACATATAAACTAATAAGCGCAAAAGCAATTAGTAATAGGTCCTCTACTGCAGTTGGCAAACTTAGAGGAACTATAAAAATGCTGAATAAGACAAATAAATAAATAATACCTGCAATACCCGCTATAAGCACTACTCCAATAATAGAAAGCTGTGCATAGGTGAGCTGTTTAATATGGTGTCTTTGCCTAATTATTTCAAGAACAATAGCAAGTGCTATGATTGTGAATGTGATAGTAACCTCGCCAAAATACGCGTAGTTTATTAAATATACAACGAGCAGCGTGATCATAATATACTTATAAAATTCATCTATTTGTTTAAGCATATATTCACATCCTTATCAATTAGTAATTCATCTCTAATCGCTGTTTACGATGGATACGTCTAGCAGGACCTGATTCAAATAAACGAGTTTCTTCTTCTGTTTCAGGATGAATACCCGGTACCGAAACAGGCTTACCATTTTCATCTACTGCAACCATTGTTACAAAAGACTCCGTTGTAAGTTTTTCTTCTCCAGTTATTAAATTCATCGAGGTTACTCGAACATAAACTTCCATAGATGAACGACCTGTATTTGAAACAACAGCCTCTAACTCCAATACATCCCCTACTTTTGCAGAAGAAAGGAAATCAACAGAGTCTATTGAAGCAGTTACCACTGCACCTTGCGCATGCTTCATGGACGAAATCGCTGCGATCTCATCGATAAATGCAAGTACCCGTCCACCAAAAATAGTTTGGTGATGATTTGTATCAGGCGGAAGGATCAAGTGGGTTTGTATAGTTCTAGATTGACTCATTGGATTTGTGTTCATCATGTATTACTCCTCAAAATTTTCTTTATTTGCTCTATCGTTTTTTCGTAAAGCATATCAGTTATAGTATAGCATGAAGATCATTCAGTGTTCGAAGATGAAGCTGCGGCACTTGAAGCTGCGATTGTTGAAATCATCATTGCCTGTTGTGCTTGAAGTAGCATTTCAAGCGATGTTGCCATTGAGATGGCCGCTGTAGTATAAGTGTCTTTGGAAGCTCTCATTTCCCATCCAAGAGCGATAGATAGAGCACTATCCTTATACCAAGAGAATAGTTTCATACTCGCTAGTGATTCATATGTTGTAACTATTGCTTGTAGTTGTTCTTCATTCATTTTCAGTGCAGCCATAAATCCAATCATAGGATATTGAGGGGCTGATGTTTTTATCTTTACACTTTTTAATCCATCTCGAATAATGACTGCACGTTTCACCAAGTCTTCCTCATATTCAGCATTTGTATACGTTAGTACCTGCGACATCCATTGTAGTTCATTTCCGGAGTAGAATTTATAATTTCTAAGCTCCTGATAGTAGCGATTCATCGTTTCTGCACGGACAGCGGTATCTCCATTTAATTTCCCTAAAAACATGGCATAGGGATAATCGTCTGTTGATGTTAAAAACCGATGGTGCTTCTTCATATCCGCCATTAGCTGTTTAGACCGTTCCATTTCCTCTGTCCAGTTTACTTTGTCATCTGACATCAATAACGCTGCTAAATAAGTATAACTATTTACTTTAAAGGAAGAGTTTTTTAATGCTTCTATCTTCTCTAATAATAAATCTACAGCTTGTTGTGGCTCTTGGCCTGCTACATCTAATGTAGCAATGAAAAGCGGGTTTAAGTGTGAACGTAATGGAGAGAATATACCCGCTTTCTTTTTAATAACGATCTCTATTTCCTTGAATCTACTTTCATTTAGTTCTTTATCTAGCGTCACATAATAACCAGCAAGCGAGAGAGTGACACGTTTATCAACACCCCAGCTTAATAATTTTTTTAAAGTGTTGAATGTCTCTTCTATTTTTTGATTAATCGTCATAGTCAATCACTCCTTTTCTTTTTTACGCGCTTTACTCTAAAATAGTTTCAAGTTTTGTTATAATCATTCTAACAAGAAAAGTAGGTGTTTTAGGATGCGCATTAATAAATTTTTAAGTGAAGCTGGAATTGTCTCAAGACGTGGTGCCGATAAATGGATAACAGATGGTAGAGTAACTATCAATGGAATGATGGCTGAACTTGGAAGTAAAGTGGAAGCTGGAGACGACGTGCGTGTAGACGGAAAACCGATTGCCGTTGAACAACCATTAGTGTATCTCGTTTTGAATAAACCGGTCGGTATCACCAGCACAACAGAACGTCACGTAAAAGGTAATATTGTCGATTTTGTCAATCACCCACTTCGTATTTTTCATATTGGTCGCTTAGATAAAGATTCGGATGGATTAATTTTGATGACGAATGATGGAGACATAGTGAATGAAATATTACGGGCTGAAAATAAACATGAAAAAGAATATATTGTTACTGTAAATGAAAGAATAACCGATTCATTCATTGAAAAAATGGCTTCTGGTGTAAATATTTTAGGAACGAAAACACTACCCGCAAAAGTAAAAAAAGTTGGTCAAAATACTTTTAATATAACTCTTACACAAGGTTTAAACAGACAAATAAGAAGAATGTGTTCTGCACTAGGATTTACTGTGAAGAGATTACAACGTATTCGTATTATGAATATAACATTAGAAGGTCTATCTATTGGAGAATGGAGAGAATTGACCGATTTAGAGAAAAAAGAATTGTTTTCTACGCTTAACTATTCACCAAAAAGGTAATAGAACCTTAGGAGGTGGAGAATATGCTTGCGTTAAAAAGCACGGAAAATATGACGGGCGTATTAATTAGTGGTGATTTTTGGGATTTAGATGAGCTTTGCTCTGCAATACATCATCTGACGGGAAAAGAAGATCGATATATGGACTGGCAAGGAGCTCGAATGCGTTTATTAGGTGTGACATCCGAAATACGTTATGCCTATCAAGGAAATCGCAATATTGATTTTGTAGCAAATGGCTTACACAAAGAAATGATGAAATCCCATGACTTTATAGCTCCAGAAAATAATATTTATTACTCTACCGAGATTTTGTGGCCTGAGCTAGTTTTCTCATTTATTGCCTTAAATGATTTTATCCAGTTATATAAAAAATACGAATTTGCGAATGATTTTGATTTGCATATTGTAAATGTTCGCAAATTCCAAGCACTTATTTCGGAAGCATGGAAGGATATATTAACAAACGAAGAGTACGCAGTAATACTGAGTGCTGTTTATTCACCAGAAACAACTGTAGAAGAATATGCAATTCAGTATATTGATATGTTAAATCTATCTTATATTGAGATGACTAAAGAGCAACGAACTAAATCTTTTTCTTCAATCGTCCAAAATATCGTAATGGAAAATGGCGAATATGAGGCTATCAAGAAAAAAGTAATTGCGGAAGCTAGTAAAACAAAAAGTGCTATACACGATTTACGTTTTAATGTGAACTACCCAGAACAGATTGAATGGTAATCACTTGACATGAAACCATTTTGTTTCGTATTATTTTATATGAAACCATTTGGTTTTATTTTTTTTGGAGAAAGAAGGATATTATGTGGGAAATAAACTTAAAGATATTATACAAACAGTCACTATAAATGCACCTATTCAAAAAGTATGGGAAAATGTATCAACCGCTGATGGGATTGCAAAATGGTTTATGCCGAATGACTTTCAATTAGAAGAGGGATACGAGTTTCATATTCAATCTCCTTTCGGTCCATCCCCTTGTAAAGTAACAGAAGTAGACCCGCCAAATAAGCTTTCTTTTATTTGGGATACAGAAGGATGGTTTGTTTCATTTATTTTAAAAGAGATGGACGATAAAACAGAATTTACTCTTATTCATGGCGGTTGGAAAGAAGCAGATGACAAACTTATAAAACCGAATGAAAAAAGTTCTGTTATCCGTGATAGAATGGCTCATGGTTGGGAAGGAATCGTACAAGAGCGTTTAAGAAAGGCTATTGAAAATTAAGTGGAAACTTCTGCAAAAAAGTATGATGTATTTCAGGCCATAGCCGATCCAACTCGCAGAGAGGTTCTAAAGCTACTAGCTGAAAAAGAGCTACCGATTTCGGAAATCACTTCCCACTTCCCAATGAGTCGTACCGCAATAGCAAAACATCTTAACGTGTTAACGGAGGCTGAGTTAGTCAGTGGTCAAAAGGTTGGAAGAGAAAAGATCTATCGCCTTCATACAGAACCATTACAGGAATTAAAACAATGGCTTTCTTACTATGAGCAATTCTGGCATAACAAACTATCCATCCTTAAGCATGTAGTAGAAAATAGTGAAAATAATACCCGAGAAACTGAGTAAAGGGAAATACCCTCGTCTGCATTTGAAAATTGCGCCATTTAAAAGCAAAACTATTTTCAATCGTTTCCAGATAGCTGTGGACAGACTTGGCTATATCATTACCGTGTGATTTTTAGGAGAGGAGGATCGTGACTAGCGTCACGATCCCCTCTCTTTTTTTGTAATCCAGTGGCTATTGTAATTCGAAAATCACCATACTTTGGTGATTGTTATACGGTTGGAACGCGGGTTTTAAATGTGGTTTAGAAACGAAAATTTCTCCAATAACATCTAGAGGAAATGTCATTTGCATGTTTTAGATCGGCGCTCGCCCGCGGAAGCGTCCGCTTGGAACGTAATAATGTCGCACTTTTAAAGAGCAGCTATGAAGAAAGAGGCTGCCCTTAAAAGTCTTTTTTATGACTTTCAGAACAGCCCCTGTTTTACTTTTACGAGTTCCCTGCTACACGTTTTTCAAGTGGTTGGAATAGCTTCTTTTTGTCTACATCTGGTCGAATGGTTTCCAGTTGCTCCAACGCAATCTTTGCACCATAATCCATACCTTGACATCCAGCCAGTAACAATAGATCGCCATCCGTCACTTCTCCCAAACTACGTTCGATTGCATCTGGTAACTCTTCGTACAGATGAACTATAATACCTGCTTCATCCATCACTTCTTTAAATACTGCAACCTCCGCATCTGAAACTACATCCTTCTGAGTGACATGTGAACGGCTAAGGGTTGCAGTGATTTCATGAATACCAAGTCTAGGAGCCCATCTTGCAATAGCTTCTGCATTTTCTTTATTGACCGTTACTCCACGATCTCCCCGAATAGCATATACAAGTGATACGCGATTGAATTCCATTTTTTCTAATGTTCCTAACGTAATATCTATATTTCCACTATTAGCGAAATGATCATCAATGATTTTAAAATCTTCTTCAAAGATTATTTCAAAACGACGTTCCACTCCAACAAATTCAAATAAGCTTTTTTGAATAGTTTCAACAGGTACTTCACAAAGTAACCCAATGACAATGCTTACCATTGAGTTATATACTGAATGGAATCCAGGAGTAGAAAGTTCAATTTGAAATTGCTGCTTTGGAATAACAAGATCTGATGTAATTAGGTCACGTGTAATATCTACAGTAAATATAGCTCGTCCTGTCGATAAATCTAAGTTTTTACATAAGACGTCTGCCGTTTGATTTTCTACTCCTATTGTGATTACTTTTGCTTTTGTTTTATTTACAAGCGAAGCAGAATATTTATCGTCTAGATTTAAAATAGCGACCTTGTCAGCTCCCGCGTTACGAATAAGACTAGATTTATGCATAAAATAATTCTCGAAAGAAGAATGCAAATCAATATGCTCTCTACTTATATTATTTAGAGTTACTATATCAAAATCAACACAGCCCACTCGATTTAACTCTAGTGCTGAAGAAGAGACTTCCATTGTTGCGTGAGTAACTCCAGCGTCGACCATTTGTGCATAAAAGCGTTGTAAATCTAGAGATTCTGGAGTCGTTAATTCGGATGGCTCTGCATAATCTCCAATTTTTACAACTACCGTCCCCATTAATCCTGTAGTCAATCCATGATTCTCTAAAATGGCATTTGTCATAAAGGATGTAGAAGTTTTCCCATTTGTCGCAGTTATTCCAATTGTTTTTAATTTTCTCGTTGGGTGATTATAAAATGTATCTGCAAGCGTCGCAAGAGCAACACGACCGTTCTCTACCTTGTACTGAGGAACTTCTAATCCCTCTATAAAATCTTCGACAACTAGTGCAATCGCACCATTTTCAACTGCTTGTCCCGCAAATTGATGTCCATCTACCTTAAATCCTTTTATACAAACAAATACTTGTCCTTTTTCTACTTTTCGAGAGTTATAGGCAAGTCCGGTTATCTCTATCTCTTTTTCGTTTTTGACTTCTAATATACTTACATATTCCATTATCTTTGTAATTTCCATTAAAATGGCCACCTTTATTAATGATGAAATTCGCCTTGGCGTCTTTGTGTCTAGATGTTTATCGAGCTCACCCGATAAAGTCTCATTAAAATCAGTCACATTCATGCAGGAATTAACATTATTCCGTAGTGGTGATTTCCTGATGAATAGTGTTAAATCATTATCTTACAGTTTACCCCAATTATCAAAAGAAGAAAACAGCTAAGATAAATCGCTGCGTGAATAAACATTTTTATACATTAAAAAAGAGAAGGATCTCCCTTCTCTAAAGTATTTTTTATATCGCCTCGTTAAAATGTTCCTTACAAAAGTTGAGAACAAGTGCCTCTTCTTCGTCTTCTAAACCAAAATCCAATACTTTGCCATTGCTTCTGTTTAAAATGTGATATTGAACAATTCGTTCCACTGCATCTTCCACTGCTAAAATAACCCTTATATCTAAAGAATCGCCTTCTTCAAATAGTTCATCTTCTTCCGGTACTTCAATACCAAGTAAAAATTCGTAACGATCCCCTACAATGATTCCTGTAGGATCTTTTATTTTTTCAACCTCATAGGATGTTATGTTCAAAAATTCCACCTCCATTAAATTATTTTATCACTTTCTAGTTAGAAAATAATGCCCTAACTATTTTGTTGTTATAATGAATATACAAAACATATTAGGGGGAGAACAAACTGAAACTTAACGCAGAAAAGATTATATATATTATTGTCCCACTATATCTTCTATTATTAGTATTTGGAAAAGGTCTTAATAGTATCCTTTTCTCCATTCTTTCATTGGTCTTGGGAATCACTATGCTCTATCTAGCCTATAAACTACTACGAAAACAAAGAGAAGAGCGAAAAAAGAGTTGAAAAATCCTGCATTACTTCTGCAGGATTTTTTAATCTTATCACATCAGTTCATCTTCTATTTCTTTCATTACTTTAAATGCGCCTTTAGAGATATTTGCACATATCGCTAGTGTGATGTTGGATTGCGGATAAAAAGCAGAATGGAAGCTTACGCCTGGGTCATAACCCATTACATGATACTTAAAAATAGTTCCCTCTTTTTTAGCAATCCATACTCCATAACCATAAAAGTCATTCCCATCTTCCAGTACATGTGGAAAAAGTAATTGATTGGTTACCGATTCACTTAATAGCGCATTACTCAAAAGAGCATCCCAAAACTTCACCATGTCCATAGCACTTACAAAGGCTCCTCCATCCGACCCCCCCTGGACAGGCAATGAATATACATTTGTTTTCCAAGTGCCGTCCTTGTAATCTATATACCCAGTAGCAACATTCCCAGGAAGTTTATCTAAAGCAAAATAACCGGAATCGACCATTCCTGCTTTATCAAAAACATGTTGTTGTACATAATCGGTAAATACTTGTCCACTCACTTTTTCAATGATTAAACCTAGAAGAATATAGCCAGCATTATTATAGTGAAATCGCTCACCTGGATTAGCTTTCATTTTTTCATTTTGAAAAAAAGGTAAAAAATCCTCCAAATGACGCATATGATACATCGGTTTAGCTATCCATAATTCTTCAAAATCATCCATAACCTCTTCATCAAAATAATCGGGAATACCTGATGTATGGGTTAATAGGTGATGAATTGTTATATTTTCATCGAAATACGGAAAAGAGATATCTAAGCATTCCATAAGCTTCGTATCAAACGTTAGCTTTTGCTTCTCAACAAGCTGACAAATAGCAACAGCTGTGAAGATTTTACAGCCAGATGCGATACCGAAACGTGTATCTTTCCTATTTTTTATAGAGTCTCCACGATTAGCATAGCCAGTGTTAGATTCTAAAAGCACTGATTCTCCATTTTTAACAAAAGTCACCCCTGAAAAATCTATTTCTCTTTGAATTTGCTCTATTTTTGTCATTAAACTACCCATCATTGTTTATTCCCCCTGTTTTGTATAAAAATTTAGCCATGCACCGCTATCCTTCTCCAGCAAAGGTTTTTGTACTAATTTCTTAAAAACTTCTGGATTAATTAATTGAGAAAAGTCGTTTCCAAACCATTCTTTCACATTAGCTTTCTTAACGACATATGTTCGATCTGAATACTGTAAATGGATTTCTTCTATATTTTTAATTAGCACAAAAGCAGCTGTAGTGTTGTAAATGACTGCTTTTTCCGTTTCTTCACTACTTAGAGAATCATAGTTTACAACTAATATTAATTTCTCCGAATCCATTTCTATACTTTTTTTATCATTAGCTAGCGGCAAGTTATTGAATAGATTACTTGTATTAGCTGCGTCTCCCATGTAGTCATTTTCATAAGCCAATACTTTCTCAAAAGAGTGAGTAGCTACACTTAACTGACTTGTTTTATCCTCTATTACGTTTTTTTGATTGTTATTTAAAACATAAACTACACCGATAAGTAAAAGCATAGCCATAATGATGATTAGCCATGTGTTTTTTTGCATTTAATTCCCTCCAAGCTATGCCACTGTATAAGAACATCACTAGTATAAAATCATTAAGTAATCTACAATATAATTACTAGAATATAGAAAACGAGGGATTCCATGAGTAAACTTAATGAAGATTTATATAATTATTTAATAGAGAATAAATCAAAAATTACAGATGAATGGATTACCTGTCAACTTCTCGCAAACCCAACATATGTTACATTAAAAACTGAAGCATATTTAAGGAAAGAAAATGAAGCTTTAATAGAAGCTATTACATCTATTTTTGTACAAAACAAAGATAAATTTAAAGAATATATTGATAATCGTGCATTTAAAGTTGCTGAAAAAAGAGCTACAGAATCATTCCCTATTCATGAAAGTATTCAGGGATTTAATAATACACGTAAAGTTTATTGGAACTTTGTGCAAGAATTCATTAAATCTACTGATAAGATAGTTACTGTAGACGATGTCTCTAGTTGGTCAAATGAAATGAATTCAGCCTTTGATTATATAGTGCAAATATTTTCAAAACATCATTACGAACTAACTCAGCAAATGCTCGAATATCAACAAGCTCTAATTTTAGAGCTAAGCAGTCCTGTCATCCCAATAAAGGAGGGCATTGGTGTGTTACCACTTGTTGGTAAAATTGATTCCCAACGGAGTCAAATAATATTGGAATCGACTTTAGAGCAATGCACTGCAAAAAAACTTTTTACTATTTTTATTGATTTATCTGGAGTTCCTATTCTGGATACAATGGTGGCCCAACAGCTATATCAACTTCTAGTAGCACTTAAACTGATTGGTGTAGAGCCTATTTTTTCTGGTATACGACCAGAATTAGCAAGGACAGCGCTATCCTTAGAAATAGACTTTTCATCGATTAAAACATATTCTACTTTATCCCAAGCACTGATTGCCCATCAAAATTAATAGCGAACAAATGCGGCAAGGAGGATTCCAAAGAGGAATTTTTCTGTCGCTTTTATTGTTTTATTTGCATCTTTCCGTCATTCGATACTATAAGGCGTTGGCCATCTTCAAGCTCTATTTCTACAGGAGAATTTTCGCTTATTTTTTTAGAAAAGTACCATCTTCTATTAGGTGGAACTAACAAAATAAACGTATCTTTAGTTCCCAAAAAGTTTAGTTCATCTGGTTCAATGTCTAGGTGACCTGAAATTGGAATACCAATATCTTGGAGTTGATCTCCTACTTCTTGAACAAAAGGGGTAGTAATACTTACCTCACTTAAATTCAATAGTGATTCCACACTAAAGTCGCTCCATTTGTCCACACTGCGTCTTGCAATGAATTCAATTACATTCCCTGCTGGATCTTCAAAATAGAAAGCATCTGCATCAAAACGTTTATAGTAAATTTCGTCTACAGAATCTTCTCTGTTTAATGTCACTCTTTCTAATGCCCAATGCTTAGCAAGCGTAAATTGATTACCTGGAATATTAATAGCAAAATGGTATAATGTCGATTGCTCGGACTCACAAAAAGTAAGCGTGGACGTACCAATAGATACTGTGAAATAGGAACTGCTTGACTCTAAAATTTGAAGCCCTAACACATTGCTATAGAAACCTTTTAGTATCTTTAATTGATTTGTATAAAACATAACAGCTTTGAACATCTTCTCACTCCATTATTTGGTATCGATTAACTCAAAGCGCTCACAAACTAGCAACATATCCTCGGAGAACTCTAAATTTACTTCCTCTAATGCTTTTGTAAAAAACTGAACATGAGCATTTTTCCAGTGATCGTAAGAACGATCTCCTTCTCCTTCAGCATATGCAAATTCTGCAGATACCTTGTTCATAGGCAAAATTGTTACTTCAGTAGTTCGAATAATACAAACTGGCTCATCTTGGCTATTTAGCACAACACTGTAGTCATCCACTTTTGGTAGAGGTTCTTTTTCTAATTTATAAAAGATGTGTCCAGAACAAGTTGCCGTTTTAACCCCATCGACAACTAGTTGGGCTAACTCATCTGGAATTCCTCCAAACTGCCATGCACTAACAGATGTAGGTTTCACTCTCCCTTTCCAAAATGTATCCCAATAAAATTGTGCAGATGAGTTCATAATTTCCCCTCAATTCTTCTATATAGTTCCAGTATAGGGAAGAATGACAATAAATACTATTGCAAATTTATTATTTTAATCGCGAATTTCATATTGTATTGACTAAAGTTTGCCTAAGTTACAGTACATTAGGACGTGAATAGATTTTTAATTCAAGATATTACAAAGAGCTGTCTTAGAGTGAAAGCCTTTATGAAGAACCTGGAAGCCGCATTAAAAATGCGGTCTCCTCTTTATCATGCTATATTTTAATAAGGGAGTGATAGTTCATGACGATTAAACTTTATTATAAAGATGCATACATACAAACATTTTCCGCAAAGGTTATTAAAAAAGAGCAGGATTATGTTGTCCTTTCGGAAACTGCGTTTTATCCTACTGGTGGTGGGCAACCACATGATACAGGCACATTAAATAATATAGCAGTTACGAATGTAGAAACAATAGATGGGGAGATTAGACATTACTTAGCAACAAACCTTCCTTCCGATATAGAGTATGTGGAAGGAGCTATCAATTGGAAAAGACGTCTTGACCATATGCAACAACATAGTGGGCAGCATATATTGTCAGCTGCTTTTGATAACTTGTTTGGTTTGCAAACGGTTAGCTTTCATTTAGGCAAGGATAGCTCCACAATTGATATAGATACGAGTGAAGTTTCAGAGGAACAGTTACAACAAGTTGAAGACCTCGCAAATCAAATTATTTTGGAAAACCGGAATATAGAGACAAAATGGGTTACGGAAGCCGATCTTAAGGACTATAAACTTCGAAAAGCTACAAAAGTCAAAGAAGATATACGTCTTGTTCTTATCCCAGATTTTGATGACAATGCATGTGGTGGTACACACCCAACATCAACAGGGCAGATTGGTCTAATCAAAATTCTGCAAACCGAAAAACAAAAACGAATGATTCGAGTGGAGTTTGTTTGTGGTAATCGAGTAATTTTGCATTTACACCGTAAACAATCAATAGTCTCTAATTTGATACAAAGCTTAAGCTCACCTGAAGAAAAACTAGAAGACACTGTAAGGGCATTACTGAATAACGGAAAAGCACTTGAGAAACAAATAGCAAACTTAAAAGAAACGCTTTTGCAATATGAAGCAAAACAACTTATCCAAAATAATCAAGGACGACTAATCTCATCAACTTTCCAAGGACGAACAATTCAAGAACTTCAAAAGCTTGCAAAATTCATCACTTCTGAATCAGAGCAATCAATCTGTATCTTAATATCTGAAAATGAAGATCGCTTACAATTAGTTTCAGCTAAAGGTCAAGCTGTGGAACAAAGTATGAAACAACTAATGGAATCTATCTTGCCTTTCATAAACGGCAAAGGTGGAGGAAACGATACTATTGCCCAAGGCGGAGGAGAAAAGATTCTCTCAAGTGAGCAATTACTAGAAAAAGCACTAACTAATATCCATTCCTTATAACCGTTCCATATTAATCCTCCTCACATATACTATGTTGAATATATAGTGAAAGGAGGATTTATTAATGAATCAATTCCCAGATTTTCAACCAGGTAGAGGACAGTTTCCAGGGCAATTCCCGGGAGGGCAATTTCCAGGACAGTTTCCAGGACAGGGTCCTTCATTCCCTCCAGGATTCCCACCTGGTCAGCAACAGCAAGGAGGAGCGCCTACAAGTGCCCCTCCATCCTTCGTTCCTCAAAGACAACAGAGTGTAGGAGTTTTTGCAGTAGATCCAGGTGCTATTCGTGGTTGTCTATTCCGCTATACCTATGTATGGCTAACAAATGGACGTTCTTTCTGGTTCTACCCAACTTTTGTTGGTAGAAATTCAGTTGCTGGCTGGAGATGGAACGGTCGCAGATGGACATATTATGGTACAGATTTAAATAGAATCGCTTCATTTCAATGCTTCTAAGAATCATTCGTACTATTTTTTAATACGCTCAGACTGTAGACAAACTCAAAGAATTTTGAGCTCGTCTGCAGTCTTTTTCTTTTACAATAAAAAAATGGTGAATAGACTGTTGATCTCTGCTTCTGGCGGAAGCTTTCCGCTGAGGAGCCGCCCTCTGTAAATCAATCGTACGGCTAATTACATGATGGTCCAACATGGCGTATCGCTAGTTCTTAGGGTTCGATTTCCATACTAAAGTGTCGCACTTAATTAGTATCCTTTTTTATGTGCGATTTCGATAAGCATAAAAGGATGTTTTTAAGGAAGCATAAGACCCAATTGCTGCTGCGCTATAAAAAAAAACCATAAAAATACCTACGGACAAGTCATGAGGGTGACTGTGAATATAGAAATGAATAATCCAATTATTGTTGCAATTGATGATACATATTGTGGTTTAATGGGGAATACCTTTTTCACTATTTCTGTTATTATGAGAATAACAGGTACTGCCCAAATAGAATCCCAAACGTTTGTGCGAATAATAGGAAACTCTGTCATCACATTATGTCCTTCGAATCAATACCTTTACAAATTTCGAACATAGAAGTAAAATATTTAACTAGGTAAACAATATAAAATAATCGTATAAGGAGTTTCCGAATAATGAATCCACTTTTTCATGAGCTTTTTCAAAAAACTCGTTATTTAACAAACGAGATAAATTATACATTAAAAAAACATAATTTATATGCATCGCAATGGTCTGTTCTTTTCTGCATTAAGAAGCATGGAGAAATGTCTTTAACTCAAATTTGGAAGTATTTAAATGTGGAAGCTCCTACGATTACTCGTACAGTTTATCGCTTAGTTGAGCTCGGATGGGTAGATATTTACCCTGGTAAAGATCGCAGGGAAAAAATCGTGAAATTGTCGGAAATGGCCCTACTTGATTTTCCGGAAATTAAAGCTTCAATTGTTGAATTTGAAGAGAGAACTGTCTCTAATCTCACGCCTGAAGAGCAAATTTTACTAATCCAGCTCCTACAAAAAATGAAATAAACAAGGTGGCGTAATTGTTTTGAAAAAGAAAGAACCCATATGGACAAAACCATTTATCAGTTTGTTCACAACAAACTTTTCTATCTTTATTATATTTTATGGTTTAGTTTCTGCGCTTCCTCTTTATGCAACAGATGTATTATCTCGTTCAGATGAAGATGCCGGTTTATTAATGACCATTTTTTTAATTTCTGCAATTTTAGTTAGACCTTTCTCTGGTAAAATTCTAGATATCGTCGGAAAGCGAAAAATGCTTTGGACAACGTTGTCTCTATATTTAGTATGTACAGCGCTTTACTATTTTATTGAACCATTTGAAGCATTATTAGTTTTACGATTTGTTCAAGGTATTTTCTTTAGTATCGCAACTACCGCAAGCGGATCGATGGCTGCAGATAATATTCCGATTTCAAGACGCGGTGCTGGACTAGGTTATTTTACAATGTCTACTAACTTAGCAGTAGTTGTTGGCCCATTGATTGCATTAACACTAGTTCAATATTTTTCTTATGAATTCATGTTTTTAGCCTTAACCGCTTTATTAGTAATTGGTGCACTTACTGCACTCATGATTCCAGAAGATAAGAAGCCTGCTAATTCGCTACCCAAAACTAAATTAACTTGGAATGATCTTTTTGAGAAAAAGGCTTTACCAGTAGCATTGATGGCTAGTTTAATTGCTTTTTCTTACGCTAGTGTGTTGTCTTATTTATCTATTTACTCACAAGGTAAAGGATTGCTTCATTTAACAAGCAGCTTTTTTGCCGTTTTTGCCATAGTAATGCTTGTAACAAGACCATTTACTGGACGAATTTTCGACGAGAAAGGACCTAAATATATTATTATTCCAGGTATACTTTCCTTTATCTTAGGGCTTGTTTTACTTGCTTATGTAGATTCTCCTTTTCTATACTTACTTTCAGGAGCATTTGTTGGCCTAGGATATGGAGCAGTAGTGCCAAGCTTCCAAACGCTTGCAATCCAATCGACGAAGCATGAGAGAAGCGGCTATGCAACTGCCACATTTTTTACACTCTTTGATACAGGCTTAGCGATCGGTTCCTATATACTTGGAATCATTGCAACCCAACTTGGTTATCAAAATTTATATTTATTTTCTACTATTTTTCTTATAATCGCTCTGATTGTATTTATAGTTAGACAGAAGAAAACGACCGTTTAGCATATACGCTAAACGGTTTTCTTTACCATTTTTATTAATCATTCATGTATATTTACCCTAAATTTGGTAAGACTTGAATGGAATATCATTTGGGGAGGGTAATTAGTTGAAAATACAATACATTTTTTATTTAATGGTAGTAACAATCTTCTTGGGAGGATGTAACTTTTCCTCGGCAGATGCAGATTTAAACGAATCGTTACAAGTTTCATTATTGAACACAGAAGGAAAAGAAGTTGGACAAGCTACACTTTCTGAACATTCTAAAGGAGTACACATCCTGTTAAAAGCGGAAGGACTAACTCCGGGAACGAAGGCGATCCATTTTCATGAAAAGGCTATTTGTGAAAAGCCAGAGTTTACTACTGCAGGAGCGCATGTTAACCCAGAGCATAAAGAGCATGGCTTCCAAAATCCAAAAGGATATCATGCTGGGGATTTACCTAACATAGAAGTCGACGAAGATGGTAAAGTAGAGTTAGAAACAGTTTCACCCGCTGTTGTATTAACTGCTGGGAAAAGCAATTCACTGTTAGATGCGGATGGTAGTTCTATAATTATCCATGAAAATGCGGATGATTATAAAACCGATCCTGCTGGAAACTCAGGTGCTCGAATAGTGTGTGGTGAAATAAGTAAGTAAGTTAGGCGGTGATTGCGATGAGAAAAATAGGTTGGTTTTTACTATTAGTTTTAGCCATTTTCTTCTCTAGACCATTATGGGAAGAATATGCTTCCGAATATGTAGATTTAACCTTCTTAACACCCGTAGATAATTGGATTGACTCTTTAGAGGTCGGTCAATATTTAAATGAGGCAAAAGCATATTGGGAGGAATTAAAAGAGGAACCAGCTGATACAATTTCTTCTGAACAAAAGCCTTCTACAGGAAATGGGATAGAACTAGATAAAATAACAATTGGTATGAAAAAAAGTGAAATTGAGAAAATTCATGGTGCTGCTAAAAGAGTTAGTCTGAATGAGTATAACTTAGTTTGGCATACGTACCATGAGAACTATAAAAATTTCATGATGGTTTCATATGATATTAATAACGTAGCAAACGCTATGTTTACGAACCAGCCTTCTCAGTCTTCTTTTCTAGGCTTGAATATAGACAGTACTAGGGATGAGGTCCATGCGGTGCTTGGTGAACCTCTCACTAAACTCAAGAAAGGTAACATAGTCTATATCCTACCAAATAATGGGGAATATGATTTATATTTAATAGATGGAAATTATATAACGATATTTTATGATCTACATGAAAGTAACACGATTACTGCTTTACAAATAGTAGCCCAATCTGTTGAGAAGGACCATCAAACGACATTTGGGGAGCCTTCCGAAGAGCTAAAAAAGGGGTTTGAGTTTCAGCTTTTTGACTTAACAAATTCCGCTCGCGTTATTCGTGGCCTTTCTATTCTTACGTATGATGAAGCAGTAAGTGAAACGGCTCGAAAACATAGTGAAGATATGGCCATCCATAATTACTTCAGTCATGAAAACCTCAATGGAAAATCTCCATTCGATCGACTTGAAGATGATGGTTTACTATTTTCTTATGCAGGAGAAAACTTGGCTTATGGACAATCTAGTAGTATTTTTGCCCATGAAGGACTAATGAATTCTATGGGGCACCGTAAAAATATACTAAGTGCAGATTTTGAAAGCTTAGGAGTAGGCACAGCGTTTAACAAAGAAGATACCCCGTATTACACGGAAAATTTCTTTTCGGAATAATAGGTGTACAATCGCTACACCATTACCATGAATCGAGATTGGAGACAAAAGGCAGTTGACTCCTGCGGGAAAGTGAGACAGACGAGAACCCGCACGTAGCGTACCGATGGCACTGAAAAAGTCTATAGAATTTGACTTTACTAAATAATTTCGACCGATAAATAAGAAAATCGTTGAAACGGCTCCCTTTCCGCGGGCGTTGCCTTAGCCTCCTCGCTGCGCTGCGGGGTCTTCGGCTAACGCTATTCCCGCAGGAGTGTCGCCTTTTTCAACGATTTTTTATAAATACTAATTGAAAAAATGTAAGTGATAAAAACTTGCTATATAATTGGTATGAAGATTTCCTAATTGAAAATCGGATAATAGTTAATTGAAGTGGAAGGCGGCGACTCCAGCCGGAATAGCAAATGTTTTCTGCACCGAAAGCGAAGCGGCAGGTGCATGAGCGAAAAGACCCTGGACAGAGCGTAGCGAGGGAAGCGGCTGAAGCCATGCCGGCGGAACGCGTCCGCCTGGAACCGAAATTAACGGGTCCAAAATAAAAATCGACTATATATAAATAAATTCGAATTTGTCTACAGACTGATTGGAGAGAAGTAACTAAGTTACTTCTCTCCAATTTTTTCATAATCCTGTTCTTACCTTTACTATAGTTATAGTGCTAATCACGATCTCACTAGTTATTGAAGGTGCTTCAACGCTTCCCGTTTACTTAACGGAGCAAGATGGGTATTTCCAACAAATTCCTGTACAATTTCTGGATTTGTTTTTGCATACTCTCTTAAGACCCAACCTATTGCTTTTTGAATAAAAAATTCTTTAGAATTACTATGCCGCTCAATCGTTGCAAACAAGAGTGCTTCGTTCGTTTCTTTTTTATATTTTAACTGATGCAAAATAGAAGCTCGGTTTGTCCATATATTGGGAGACTTAGCCCACTCCATCATCACGGTCTCACCCTCACTCCTATTGGATTTTACAATCCTTCCAACAATGTTAGGGCCAATGGAATCCACACTATCCCACCATGATTTATTTTCGATTAGTTTTTGACAAAAAGATAAATCTTTTGTAGTTAGCTTCTTTTGAAAATTGCTTAATAACTCAATAGCCACATAGTGATATTCACGCTCATCTTGCTGATAAAGTGACCATACTTCGTCCTGTAATGATTCTTCTGGTGGAAGCTCTAATTCATTTAGTAGGCTGCGGAAAATTACTCGACGTTCCGGTGTTTTTATACCCAAAAAAGGAAAATGATTTTTCATATATTTCGCCATCGGTAAAGCATTTTCTTCATTGCGATGAGGCTCCATATAACTCTTCACTAGCTCTGTTGTCCATTTATTTTTCATTTAAAATGAAATCCTTTAGTAGCTAGAAATTCTGCCATATGGGAGCGTCTAGGCTTTTCAAGAAATTCTGCCATAGAATTTGTCCAATTCGCTATCTTTTGATTGGATCCCCTACTAGCATAATATTCCTCCATCGTTTGATCGTATTCCTTTAGCAGTATTTCATATTTTGCACTATCATACACATTCTCATGGAGTATAGCTTCAACCGGAAGACGAGGTTTGACCTCATTTTGCTGATCTGGTAATCCTAGAGTAATTGCAAATAGTGGGAATACCCCTTCCGGTAAGTCAAATAATTGACTGATTTTTGTCGGTTCGTTTCGTACTCCACCAATATAACAGATCCCATATCCTTTTGACTCTGCTGCAATGACAAGGTTTTGTGCAAATAATGCTACATCCACTGTTCCGACAAGTACATTTTCTGTTGTATCTACTACAATCTCCGTATTATGTAATTTACCCGCTGCTTGAAGTCTATTAAAATCAGCACACAATAAAAACGCCGCTCCTGCAGTTTCAAATTGCTGTGGATTGCGAGATAATCTACCCAATTCTTCTTTCTTAACTTCATCTGTTATCCATATAACACTATACGCTTGAACAAAATGAGAACTAGCTGCATGCTGAGCAGTTTCGATAAGCTCATAAACCTCTTCTTTCGAAAGTGTATAGTCTTTATATTTTCTTACTGATGCATGACTGCGTAACAGTTTTTCTACCATTAGAATAAACCCCTTTCACTTAAACCTTTATGTATAGTATAGCTGAATCTAACATAAAAAAAACGAATTGGAAAGACTATCAAAGTCTTTCCAATTCGTTTATATTCAATTCTGTAACTGTTTATTTTCTTCTATGGTGAATGCTCTAGATCTTGTTAAAAAGCGCTTACCTTCTACTCCCTCTAATGAAAACATTCCACCTCGGCCATCCACTACATCAATGATTAATTGTGTATGCTTCCAGTAATCGAATTGGTTTTTATGCATATAGAATGGCGTATCTCCAATATGTCCTAGTAATACATCTTGGTCTCCTACTATAAGATCCCCGTTTGGATAACACATCGGTGAAGAACCATCACAGCATCCTCCCGATTGGTGGAACATTAAAGGACCATGTTTGCCTTTCAATAAATTAATGAGTTCTAGTGCAGCGTCTGTAGCGATTACGCGTTCAACCATCTACACTCACCCTTTCTTATCAAAAGAATCCTAATTTGTTTTCATTGTAGCTTACAAGTAGATTCTTTGTTTGTTGGTAATGACTTAGCATCGTCAAATGATTTTCACGACCAATACCTGACATTTTATATCCACCAAATGCAGCATGCGCTGGATATTGGTGATAGCAGTTTGTCCAAACACGTCCTGCTTGAATTCCACGTCCGAATCGGTAAGCCGTGTTCATATCGCGTGTCCAAATACCAGAACCTAATCCATATAATGTATCATTTGCGATTTCCAAAGCTTCCTCTTTTGTTTTAAATGTTGTTACGGATACAACAGGCCCAAAGATTTCCTCTTGGAATATGCGCATATTGTTCGTACCTTTATATACAGTTGGTTTAATATAATATCCTTCTGCTAGTTCTCCATCTAGCGTATTACGTTCTCCACCAATTAAACATTCTGCTCCTTCTTGCTTTCCAATATCAAGATAGGACAAGATTTTTTCCATCTGCTCTGTTGAAGCTTGCGCTCCCATCATGACGGATGGATCTAGTGGATTCCCTGTTTTAATTGCTTCCACACGTGCAAGTACCCTTTCCATAAATTTATCATAAATAGATTCTTGGATAAGTGCTCGAGAAGGACATGTACATACTTCCCCTTGGTTTAAAGCAAATAGAACGAATCCTTCTACCGCTTTATCTAAAAACGCATCGTCCTGATCCATGATGTCTTCGAAGAATATGTTTGGTGATTTTCCCCCAAGCTCTAAAGTTACAGGGATTAAATTTTGAGAAGCATATTGCATAATTAAACGTCCAGTTGTTGTTTCTCCAGTAAACGCTATTTTACTTATACGCGGACTAGATGCCAGAGGTTTTCCAGCTTCTAAACCAAATCCATTCACAATATTTACAACACCAGGTGGTAATAAATCTCCAATTAGTTCGATAAGTACTAAAATAGATGCAGGTGTTTGTTCAGCAGGTTTTAAGACCACACAGTTGCCTGCCGCAAGTGCTGGTGCAAGCTTCCAAACAGCCATCAATAGCGGAAAGTTCCAAGGGATAATTTGTCCTACCACACCTAGAGGTTCATGGAAGTGATAAGCTACCGTATCGTTGTCAATTTGGCTTAACCCACCTTCTTGAGCACGGATTGCCCCTGCAAAATAACGAAAATGATCTATAGCTAGTGGTAAATCTGCGTTCAGTGTCTCACGAACAGCTTTTCCGTTATCCCATGTTTCTGCAACTGCAAGCATTTCTAAATTTTCTTCTATACGATTTGCAATTTTATTTAAAATATTAGATCGTTCAGCAACGGACGTTTTTCCCCATGCATCTTTTGCTGCATGAGCTGCATCCAAGGCAAGCTCAATATCTTCTGAGGTTGAACGAGCAACTTGTGTAAATACTTTACCTGTTATTGGTGTAACATTTTCAAAATATTGACCTTTTACCGGGGGTGTCCACTCGCCATTAATATAGTTTTCATACTTGTCCTTAAATGAAACCTTCGAGCCTTCTGTATTCGGAAATGCATAAACCATTCAGTAATTCCTCCCCTTCTTGATTGTCCTCGCACTACACATATTATGCATAAATATTTTTTGTATTCGTTTTCAAAACTATTTAATAACTAATAGTTTCATATTTATTTTGACAGATAATATTAAATGTTTCAATTATTTTAACTATTTACAAAAAAAATAGACTTGAGGTTTAAATAAGCCCTCAAGTCTATTTGACATCTATTTATTAGTCTCTCTTCTTACTATTGGTGCCACTTCTGTTGCGAGAAGTTCCAAACCTTTTGCTATCGTACTAAATGATTGACCCCCAATATCCATCTGGGCAATGAAACGTTTATGTCCAAATAGTTCATGTTGGACAAGAATTTTTTCAATCACTTGTTGTGAACTTCCTACAAACAATGCAGTTTCAGGACTCGCCATTTGCTCAAAGTCAGCTCGAGACATTCTCGTTCCCATACCTCTCTGCTTATTTACATAAGACCAGTAATTAGAGTAATATGGATAAAATTCCTCCTTGGCCTGTTGTGTTTCTTTAGCAATATACGTATGGCCTGTTACTCCAACAGCTAAACTTTCACGCGCATGACCCGCATCTAATCCTGCTTGTAGATACAAGTCTACAAGTGGTTTAAAGTTGCGAGGATTTCCCCCGAGTATAGCAAGAGCCATACCTGTTCCAAGTCTCCCTGCTCTAACTGCACTTTCTGGGGTCCCGCCTACTCCTATCCAAATTGGAAGTTCCTCTTGTATTGGCCTAGGAGCAATCATGGCATTTGTTAGATTTGGACGGAATTTCCCGTGCCAGGTTACTATTTCTTCTCTAGTTAATTGCTGAAGTAATTTAATGTTTTCCTCAAATAAAGCATCATAGTCATTTAAATCATATCCAAAAAGCGGAAAAGACTCTACGAATGCTCCTCTTCCGGCTATAATCTCCGCTCTCCCATTTGAGATTTGATCTAATGTTGCAAAGTCTTCAAATAAACGAACAGGATCCAATGTACTTAGCACAGAAGTTGCACTTGTTAACTTAATATTTTGTGTTGCTTGGGCAATCGCTGAAAGAATAACAGCTGGAGAGGATATTGCATAATCTAGTCGATGATGTTCTCCTACCCCAAATATATCAAGCCCTGCCTCATCAGCCATTTTTCCAAGTTCTATTATTTCTTTTAGTCGTTGTGATGTGCTTGTAGTTTCTCCAGTGAGCGGATTTGGACCAAGATCACCAAAGGTATAAATACCAATCTCCATCGTTTTACTCTGCTTCTGATACAACTGTAAAACGTTCGTTTACATGTTGAGGATTTTCTATTTCATCTACTACGGCTACAGCATAGTCTGCATAGCTAACATAACTTTCCCCTTTTGCATTTACAATGAAATTGTCTTTCCCTTTTTGGTAAGCACCTGTTCTTTTTCCTTCTGGATTAAAGAATGCAGCTGGGCTAACAAATGTCCATTGAATACCTTCTGATGCTTTTAGGTCTTCTAAGTTTTTTCCTTGGTTTGATGCCGTTGGAAGATATTCTTTAGGGAACTCAGGTGTATCCATCAATTTGATTGAATTAGCTTCATCTACAAACAAGCTTCCAGCTCCACCAACAACTACTAGTTTTGTTTCGGGTGCATTTTTTAATGCACTTATTAATGATTTTCCGACCTCTACATGTACATGTTCTTGACCCGGAGGAGCACTAATTGCATTGACTACTACATCAAATTGATTCATGTCTTCTCCTGTTAATTCAAAAACATCTTTTTCTAATACGTTTGCATTTTTATCTTCTACTTTAGAAGCATTTCTTACAATTGCAGTTACTTCATGCCCTCTGTCAGCTGCTTCTTTATAAATTAAATTTCCTGCTTTTCCTGTTGCTCCAATTACGCCTATTTTCATTTATATTCCCTCCGAAGATATTATTTTTGTTGTAACCATAAAAGTTACAACTATATCAAAAAAATTGAATGATTATCCAATTTTTTGATTTAACACATTTACAAGCTCTTCCATTGTGACTTCTTTTAACACAGCTTCCATAGCATCTTGTGCACGAAAAAGAATTAATTCGAGTACACCTTGAATATTTGCTCCCACGGGACAATTCGGATTCGGGTTTTCATGCATTTGAAATAATTCTCCCTCATCTACCACGTCTACCGCTCGATACACATCTAATAACGTTATTTCCTGTAACGGTTTTTGAAGGGTTGCTCCACCTAGCCCACGACGAATATCTATGAGTCCTGCATTTTTTAGCTTACCCATAACTCTTCGAATTACTACTGGATTTGTATTTACACTTTCTGCAATCCACTCTGAAGTACAAATAACATTACGATCATAATTTATGAGAGATAGTATATGAACGGCCACTGTAAATCGACTGCTTATTTTCATGTCTTTTCACCTTCCGATGTAACCATCATAATTACATCACTTTGTATTGTCAAGAAATATAATTATTATACCGTTTTCCTCTTTCACTATGTATAAATATTCTATAAAATAAAATATATATGCTATTTTCAGAAAAGAGGAGATTAAAATTGAGTGACATAGCTAAAAGTGCGAATACCGCCGTCAAACCTGGCAAATTCCCACATAAAAGTACCCCTAAAAAGGTTTTGTTTGCACGGATGTTGACGATTGCTTTAGGAGCAATATTAATGTCCATTGGTTTGGAACTATTCTTAGTCCCTAACCAGATTTTAGACGGAGGCGTAGTAGGAGTATCCATCATCTTATCTCATCTTACAGGTGTTCGTTTAGGTATCTTTATATTTATTTTGAACATCCCTTTCTTTTTCCTAGGTTATAAACAAATTGGAAAAACCTTCGCATTGTCAACCTTGTTTGGTATTACGGTCTTATCCATTTGTACTTCTTATTTACATAATATTGATGCTATTACTTCTGATTTATTACTTTCTACTGTGTTTGGTGGAATTGTTTTAGGCATGGGTGTTGGTCTTGTCATTCGTAATGGAGGTTCTTTAGATGGCTCGGAAATACTAGCAATTTTATTTAATAAGGCGACCCCATTTTCTGTTGGTGAAATCATCATGATTATTAACTTAGTCATTTTCGCGATCGCTGGTTTTATTTTTACATGGGAACAGGCAATGTACTCATTTTTAGCTTACTTTATCGCATTTAAAACGATTGATATTGTGATTGAAGGATTAGATGAGTCTAAATCTGTCTATATCATCAGTGACCATATAGAGGATATCGGAGACGCAATAATGGATCGCTTAGGGCGTGGTGTAACCTATTTACATGGAGAAGGCGCATATACAGGAGACAATAAAAAGGTAATTTTCACTGTTGTTACGCGACTGGAAGAAGCCAAGCTAAAATCTATTGTAGAAGAATTTGATGAACATGCTTTTCTTGCATTAGGCAATGTTGCTGAAGTTCGCGGTGGAAGATTTAAGAAAAAAGATATTCACTAATAAAAGCACAAGCACCTATGAAGAGGAATACAGTCTAAGTTCGCGACATCGTGTCGCAACGACTGTATGACCCACTTCGTGTGGGCCTCCAAGCAAATGTTCTTCCCCCAATGAAGTCGCGCTTTGACTTCCGTTAGGGGAAGGTTATTTGACCTCAAGGGGCTAGGCGAAGGAGCTATACAGTATAGGAAAAGCGCAAGCGCCCTTAAAATATAATATCTGTTTTCAATTGTTTCTGGAGTGCTGTGGACAGACTTTTGGCTACATCATTAACGTAGGTATTACTTTGAAGGGGTGGTTGTGATGTGCGCCTTATCACCGCAAGAGCGCGAAGAATGAGACCCCGTAAAGGATGTGGGAGCGACGTAGGAACGACTCATCCTGCGGAGGCTCATGCGTAGCGTGCGGCAAGCGCACATCCGCATTACCCTCTCGAAGTTGCTGAAGCACATTTTATAGACTACTATAAAAATAAAACCGATTCCATTATCTTGGAATCGGTTTTTAACTTATACAATAGAATTTACTTTTTCTAGCATCGTTCCATTTTCCGCTAGGTTCGTATGGAATGAAAGTGCTTTTTCCAATACATGAGGAGTTTGTCCGCCTCTTGTTAGTGCTTCCTCATAATAATTTCTTAATTGTTCTTTATACATTGGATGTACACAATTTTCAATTATTAACTTTGCACGTTCTCTAGGTGCTAGTCCTCGAAGATCCGCGTAGCCCTGCTCTGTCACTACTACATCCACATCATGCTCTGTATGATCGACATGGGATGCGAAAGGAACAACACTAGAAATATTGCCACCTTTTGCAGTAGATTTCGTAACAAAAATCGCTATACGTGCATTACGAGCAAAATCTCCAGAACCACCAATACCATTCATCATTTTTGTTCCAGAAACATGTGTAGAGTTTACGTTTCCGTAAATATCAAATTCAAGCGCCGTGTTAATAGCTATTAAACCGAGTCGACGAATGATTTCCGGATGGTTAGTAATTTCCTGTGGTCTCAACACAAGTTGGTTACGATACTTTTCTAGATTTCCATAAACTTGCTCCATTTTTTCTGCTGATAGAGTGATTGAGCAAGCAGATGCAAAATTGACTTTTCCAGCATCCATTAGTTCAAAAACGGAGTCTTGAAGTACTTCCGAATAAACTTGAAGATTCTCAAACTCAGAGTCAATCATTCCATGTAAAACGGCATTTGCAACAGAGCCTATTCCAGCTTGAATTGGTGCCAGTTTTTTTGTAAGTCTACCTACCTTAACCTCTTCACGCAAAAATTCCATTAAATGATTAGCCATTTCTTGTGTTTCTTGATCTGGTGGCACAATAGTAGAGGGTGAATCTTTATGGTTTGTGAACACAATTCCTTTAATTTTTGAAGAATCAAAAGGAATTCCAATTGTCCCAATTCGGTCCTCTGCTTTTTTAAGAGGAATTGGCTCTCTTTTTCCTTGCTCTGCTGGTTCATATAAATCATGTAGTCCTTCTAACAATTCGGAATGCTCCATGTTTATTTCCACAATAATATTTTTTGCTTGTGACACAAATGTTAAGGAGTTACCTACAGAGGTAGTCGGGATAATCATACCGTCGGCAGTGATTGAAACCGCTTCCACAATAGCAAAATCAATTGAAGGCAATACGCTTGAACGTATCATTTCTGCAGTATGAGATAAATGCTGATCAACAAATAAATGATTCGCATTATTAATATTTTTTCTCATCGTCGCATCTGCTTGGAACGGTAAACGCTTATTTATAATACCAGCTTCGGACAGTAATTTATCTAAATCAGAGCCTAACGATGCTCCCGTAAAAATATTTACTTTAAATTTTTCGTTTTTTCCTCGTTCTACTAAAGCAAATGGAACCGCTTTCGCATCACCTGCACGTGTAAATCCGCTTAACCCCAATGTCATCCCATCTTGAATCCATAATGCAGCTTCATCTGCTCCAACTACAAGACTATGTAAACTACTATCTTTAATTCGCTCAAGATTATTTACCACAAATTTCATCTCCTTCGAAAAAATACACTTAAATAAATCTTATCGTGTATTTGTCACAATTTCGAAAAAACTTGTTAAGTTTTATTATTAGATGAATGAAACAGAAAATAACTATACCGAAACAGAACAATTTAAATTTTCATTTTATTTTTTCTTCTTTTTAATTTATTTCAAGCAAAAAAACGCTTGAATAATAGGACAACATCCCCTTATTCAAACGTTTTAATTTAGAATCCTAATAACTTTCGAAAGTAGCTCGAGTAGGATTGACTCACAGAAATTTTTTCTTCATTATCCATCGCTAGCACAAAAGTAGAATGTGTATCTGGATAAATTTCTTTTATATGATGTACATTTACAATAAAAGATCGATGACACCGAATGAACATTTCTCTCGGTAGCCTATATTCAAAGTCTTGCAGAGAACTAGTATGCGTTCCAGATAAATTTTTCGTTACAATGTACGTTTTACGATCTCTCGCCTCTAGATACAATACATCTGAAAAAGGTATAGGAATCCAACCATCTGGCGTTTTTATCGTAATTACAGATTTTCCTTCTGTGAATGAAGGGTATATCGCTAAAACACAGCCTTCCAGTTGCCCTTTAAACTCAAAAGGAACCGCCATTCCATGATAGGGTACACCAAAAACTTCGCGATCAATAAATTCGGAAGCTTTTTGCTTAGTATGTATAGCTTTATATGCAATTGTACCCTCCTTGACAGGGTCTCCTGGGGAAATTTTTAGATCGATTCTTTTGCTTGGTCGATAATAAATATATTTCTCCGTATTAGAAACTGCTATGGAAATTTCATCAGAAAATAACTCCCCAATTACATCTAAAAGCGCCTTAATGGATAGATCTTTCATCCTACCCCCTCCTTCCTCATTACTTTACTGACAGACAACTATTTCACGAGAAAACTGCTGTTTCTTTGTTATACAACGGTCTGTTATTTGAAAGCCCACCGTTTTTAATCGTTCGTCCATGGACTCGATTGTGACGATGACTACCTTTTTTGCAATTCTTCTTGCATGCTTTAAAATCTCAAACTGCTCGTCCCATGATGCATGGGTATATAAATTATAGGGCAAATCAATAATAGCCACATCATAGGTTTCCGTAATATCTTCTATTGCCCCTTTTTGCACATCTCCGGTTAAACCAAAGTATGCGATATTTTCCCTGGAACCAACACAAACGAGAGGGTTTATATCTCTTCCAACAATATCGATACCCATAGATAGTGCTTCTACAAGAACCGTTCCAATTCCACAACAAGGATCAATTGCTCGAATACCTTCTGGGTGAGGAACTGCAATATTTGCAACAGCTCGAGCAACACGAGTGCTTAAAGCTGTAGAATATTCTTTTGGTTTTTTCATATGATGAAACCAGATAGGTTCACTTTTGCAATATAATCCAAAATACCAGCGTCCACCGAATGGGACGATTGCATACAACTGATCGGGATTATGAAGATCAAAGTCACCTTGCATCTCACTACCTATAGCCCGTTCGATTTGAAGACGTTCTTTATTTTCAATTTTATCTTGCCCTTGGCGATCGTTAATTTTTAAAAATATTACTTTGTTTGTTTCTTCTTCCGATCCAAATGCAGAAGCTTGAGCAATGATTTCTTCTACTTCATCACCATCTGCTAGTATCTCTAATCTTCCCTTCATAAAAGGACTTCTATTCGGATCAATTTTTATATCACTTTTCAATATTTTTAACTCGGTATCTTTACCAAAAAAAGAGCGCATCTCCAAATGACATAGAGAGCGTTCTGCATCATTGTATGCATATGTATAAATGAATGCCGGTTGTCGGCCAATGTTCGTCAATTTATTCCCTCCAATGTTATTCCTATTATAACACGCATAATCTTATATGCTAAAACTGAATAGCTATTCAATTGTAAAAGAAATATAATGACAGTAAGTTTCAGAATTTTATTGAAAATCGGGGGATGGGAAATGAAATTTGATGTGATAGTAATAGGAGCAGGATTAGCTGGTTTAGTTGCAACGGCAGAACTTGCCGATGCCGGAAAAAAGGTTTTACTTCTGGATCAAGAACCAGAAAACTCAATTGGAGGACAGGCTTGGTGGTCTTTCGGAGGGTTATTTTTAGTGAACTCACCAGAGCAAAAAAGACTTGGTATAAAAGATTCAGTTGAATTGGCTTGGCAAGATTGGCTCGGAACCGCTGGGTTTGATAGAGATGACGATGAAGACTTTTGGGCAAAGAAATGGGCAGAAGCTTATGTTCGCTTTGCAGCAGGCGAAAAAAGAGAATGGTTGCATAAACAAGGAGTTCGTTTTTTTCCTGTTGTCGGTTGGGCAGAACGCGGCGGATATCTTGCCGAAGGACATGGTAACTCAGTCCCTAGATTCCATATTGTTTGGGGAACAGGTCCAGGAATTGTAAAACCCTTTGAAACTCGCATACGATCAGCTATTACAAAAGGACTTGTAGAATATAAACCCCGTCATCAAGTAGATGAACTAATCATAGAAAACGGGCGAGTTATTGGAACACGTGGATTTGTACTTGTTCCAAGCAATGCAAACCGAGGGGAAGCAACTTCACGTGAGATAATAGGAGATTTTGAATACTTTGCCCACGCAGTAATGGTAACAAGTGGTGGAATAGGTGCTAACCATGAATTAGTTCGTGAAAACTGGCCGGCGCGACTTGGTAACCCTCCTAAGAATATGATCTCCGGTGTACCAGAGCATGTAGATGGACGAATGATTGGTATTTCACAAAAGGCAGGTGGACGCCTTGTTAATAAAGACAGAATGTGGCATTACACGGAAGGCATCAAAAATTGGAATCCTATTTGGAAAGACCATGGAATACGAATTCTTCCAGGACCATCTTCTATTTGGATAGATGCAAAGGGACAACGTTTCCCAGCACCAAACTTCCCAGGCTTCGATACACTTGGAACATTAGAAGCTATTCAAAAAACAGGATTTGATTATTCTTGGTTTATCTTAACAGAAAAAATCATAGAAAAAGAATTTGCACTTTCTGGATCCGAACAGAACCCAGACTTAACCGGAAAAAGTATAAAAGAAGTGTTAAAAAGAGTTCTCCCTGGCCCGACTGCTCCAGTAAAAGCATTTATGGACAAGGGAGAAGATTTCGTCATTGCAAATAATTTAGCAGACCTTGTGAATGGTATGAATAAAATTACAAAAAGTAATCTATTAAACTTAGAAATAATTCAAAGACAAATTGAGGCACGAGATCGAGAAATAGAAAATAGATTTACGAAGGATCTTCAAATTACAGCTCTTAGAGGTGCCCGAAATTATATCGGAGATAAGTTAATACGCGTAGCTCCACCCCACAAAATTCTTGATCCGAAAAACGGGCCTTTAATTGCTGTTCGTTTGAATATAGTTACCCGCAAAACGCTTGGTGGTCTTCAAACAGATTTATCTGGTCGAGTTTTAACTGCTTCAGGAAACCCTCTCCCTGGTCTTTATGCAGCAGGTGAAGTTACTGGCTTTGGCGGTGGAGGAGTACATGGCTACCGGTCACTGGAAGGTACTTTTTTAGGTGGGTGTATTTTTACTGGTAGAGAAACTGGCCGTGCAATAGCGAAAGAACTTTATAGTAATTAGTTTCTAATAATTGGATTTTCTTTTCATTTGTAAACGCTATCACTTGATTGTATAATAAATCTGTAATTAAGATATTTTAACGTTAAAATAATTTTAGGAGGCAATACAAATGGCTAGATTAGAAGAAAAAGTTGCAATTATTACAGGTGCTGGATCTGGAATGGGTCGTGAAGAAGCATTATTATTCGCTAGTGAAGGCGCCAAAGTTGTAGCAACAGATATTAACGAAGCAGCAGTTCAAGAAGTAGTAGCAGAGATTAAGGAAGCTGGCGGTGAAGCAATTGCTGTAGCGCATAATGTCACTTCAGAGGAAGATTGGAATAAAGTTTACGAAGAAACGATTAATACATTTGGTAAATTAGATGTTCTAGTAAACAACGCTGGAATTAGCCAACGTCCTACTATGGAAGAGCTAACAATAGAACAATGGGATCAAATTATGAATATTAACGTAAAGAGCATATTTTTAGGCACTAAATTAGGTTTACCTCATTTCCGAGCTAATGGAGGCGGGTCTATCGTGAATATCTCATCAATCGCTGGTTTAAAAGGTAGCTCAGGGGCCGGTGCTTACACTTCTTCAAAAGGAGCAGTTCGCATGTTAACAAAAGCCTGTGCAGTTGACTATGGAAAAGACAATATCCGTGTAAACTCAGTCCACCCTGGCTTCATTGTAACTCCAATGAGTAAAGCGTATATGGAAGACGAAAAAATGAGTCAATGGTTCTTGTCACAAACCGCGCTTCCACGTGTTGGCCAATCTGTAGAAGTTGCAGAAGCTGTACTGTTCTTAGCGTCTGATGCATCTTCATACATCACTGGTGTTGAACTACCTGTTGATGGTGGTGTAACAGCGAAATAATTATTAATACAATATAAACTCTTAAAAAGAGTGCAACAGCCGATCCCTTTTTAACAAGGGATCGGCTGTTTCTAAAAGATTATAAATCAATTGAAAATCTTTCTTTTAGTGCGTTTTTACCTTTAGGCGTTACTTTTATCGCTCGAGTTTTAGGCAAACGTTGAATCCAATTTAAATCTAACAGTTTTTCTAAAAGAGCATTTCCTAATGCTCCAGCAAGATGGTGACGTCTTTCACTCCAATCTAAACATTTATGTGAAAATGAACGACGCTTATTCTTCACTTCTTCCAGATCAATTTGAAAAGCTGTAAAGAACTCCTTTCCCTTTTCGGTAACAGTGAAGCATTTCTCTTCCTCACAAAGAATTCCTTCTCTAATTAAAGCCTGAGTTAACTTTACACCTAATGCCCCTGCCAAATGATCATAACAAGTCCTTGCAGAACGTATTGCTTTATTCTCTAAATCTTGATTTAAGGACTTTACTTTAATTGGAGGAGCTATTGATAATAAGGATTCCATAACCCGAGCAACTTCCTGATTTTGAATTCCATAGTATCGATGTCTTCCATACTTTTCAACAGCGACCACGTTTGCATCGACCATTTTTTTTAAATGAAAACTCGCAGTTTGTGGTTTGACTCCAGCCATATAGGCTAATTCACTTGCAGGATGAAATCTACCATCTAATAATGCTGTTAAGATCGCTGCACGCGAAGCTTCACTTACAAGAGTTGCAACTATTGCTACATTAGGATCTGCATTCAATTTAATTTCCTCCTATGTAATCCATACTTCGATGATAATGGATGTGTTTATATTTTACACTAAGTGAGAAAGAACTTTTTAATAGGAGGAAAATTTCAGATGAAAAAAACGATACAGATCCCAAAAACCGAAATTATTAAACCAAATATTTTATACTATGGAACACCTGTTATTTTACTAAATACGTGGAATGAGGATGAATCGGTAAATATAAGTCCTATTTCATCCTCATGGGTATTAGGAGATTGTATTATTCTAGGAATCGGTCTTGGCGGAAAAGCGATTGAAAACTTAGAGCGACACCCTGAATGTGTGATCAATGTACCTAATCCTACATTATGGGAAAACGTCGAAAAATTAGCGCCTTTCACAGGTAAAAATCCTGTTCCAATTAATAAAAAAGAGAATGGATTTACATATGCTAAAGATAAATATAACGTTAGCGAGTTAACTCCTATTGATTCTTTATCGGTAAAACCATCCAGAATTATGGAATGTCCTTTGCAAATAGAAGCAAGTGTTAGAAACATTAGAATTCCTGATTATTCTCCTAACTTTGCAATCGTTGAGACACAAGCTATACATATTCATGCCCATAAAGAGATTATTATTGGAGAGAATCATATCGATCCAAATAAGTGGAGTCCACTTATTTATAATTTCCGTCACTATTTTGGACTAGGAAACGAACTTGGGAAAACCTTTCGATCTGAAACATAAAAATACTGCAATAATCGTGCATGTAAAAACCGATTTCTCTAAAAAGGGAAATCGGTTTTCGACTGTAGACAAACTCAATTTTGGGTGCATAGAGTTGTATATTAAATTCGGCAAAGGGCCACCACTTCGCTTTCCGTGGGCTTGGCTTCAGCCTCCTAGGCCAACACGATGTTGGTCATGCAATCGTTGCCGCAGGATGCGGCGAACTTAGATTGCCTTCCCTCAACTGCGGGGTCTTCTGCTCAAGCTGTTCCCACAGGAGTCTTCGTGGTGATCCTTGCCTTATAAACAATTCCTTATATGTTCCACTCTGTCTAGTTATGTAGAGATTAAACATCATGCACCTTACTCAATAATTAAAACGACTTTCTAATGTTTTTATTATTTGATACAGCATTTGGTTGACGGGTGTTTCTATGTTAAAACGATGCCCAAGTTTCATCATCTTCTCTGAAAACATCGCTACTTCTGTAAATCTTCTAGCCTCTATATCTTGCAACATAGATGGCTTTCCTTCCTCACTTAAGGAGCTAATAATCGTATCGAAAAATACATCGATATCCCCTTCTTTTAATGCGATGTTTTGCAGTTGAGCTAGCTGAACAACTTCCATCATTGCTGCTTTCGCCAGCTCTCTTGCATAAGGTATCTTTTGAAACACTCCATAGGTAGCTCCTGTTACTGCTGAAGTTTGATTGATTCCCACATTAATCATGAATTTGTACCAAAGAACTTGCTCCATATTAGCTGGTATATCGTTTGGGATTTGTGCACGGTCAAAGCATTCTCTTATGGCTATTAACTTTTCTGAAATTGTTTCATTCTGTTTTTTACCAAAAGAGATTTTCCCTGGATTAGAACAGAAAATCGACGTTCCTTCTCTTGTTGCATCTATACCATTACTAATTGCGTATACAATCTTATCCTCTCCGTACACCTCTGCAATTTCTTCTTCACTTGTTATGCCATTTAGTAAGGACATAATAACTGTGTTTTTACCTACTTGATTGCGAATATCTTCAATAGCTCTCGGTAAATGGCTATACTTTACAGATACAATAATAAGATCGGCTTCCTCTGTTTTTTCGTTTGGGGTAATATAAGCAAATGGCAGCCTTTCCCCATTTACAAAAATTCCTTCCGATTCGTAATGAGATTTTCTGTCAGAATCCACCAATACACGAACATTTAGATCACTTACTCGTTGCAATAGATTGCCATAAACACTACCTATTGCTCCTAGTCCTATAATTGTTATATTTTTTATAACAGTCATAACTTTACTCCTTTCAGTTACTTAAATAATTGTATATTGCCTCCCCAATTTCAGAGAGGATTCTCTTGGACACCAAATCGTCTTCCTCCTCCGATAAAACAGTAGCTATTAGTTTTCTTTCACCGACAAAAAAGATACCAACATCATGACGAGTACCAGGGATCCAACCTGTTTTATGAGCTAACTCCCAAGCAGTCATTCCATTATTAAAATTGGAATAAGGAGAAGGTAGCTTTTCTGGCAAACAATCTTTTATTTGTTGCTTTTTCATTATATTAATCATTTGTTCACTAGCTTTAGCACTTACTAATTCTCCTATAGCCATCTGTTTCAAGAGCTTAGCTATATCATTAGCGGAAATTTGATTAAAACCTTTTGGATTCGGATTGTTCATCATTAATTTATTGTATAAAGTACTTTTCTCCATCCCTACTTCATTCATTGACTGCACAACACTATCAATTCCAACAAGGTCTATCAGTATATTCGTAGCTGTATTATCGCTTTGAATGATCATTAGCATGATTATATCTTGAATGGAAAGTGCTGTACCCGTCGTAAAGTGTTGAAGAATTCCGGAACCACCTACATAGTCTTCTTCTTTTAGAACAATTTGATCTGAAAGAGAAAATTCCCCACGTTCAACAGCGTTGAAAACTGCGGCCATTATAGGAACTTTTATAACACTTGCTGCGTAAAAGAGCTCATCTCCATTTAGTTCCCACTTTTCTCCTAAGCTCAAATCCTCTAAAACAATAGCCCATGTACCTTTTGACTGGTCAATCAAATCTTGGATTCTACTAACAAGTGTTTTCACTCTATCTCTCCTTATCCTATTTTCTCTTTTTTATTATAGACTATTGTAGTCTAAAAATAGGATATATTTTGAATAGTGCATATATAAAAATAAAAACGCGCCAAATTAACAACATTCGGCACGCTTTTATCATCATAACTCTTGATAATCCCTTTGATATTTCCCTCCATCTTTTACCTCTGAATGATACAAAGCTTTTAACGCAAAACTTTTTTCTAAGTCATGCTCTTTCATGACCTCTTTCAAACGTTTTGAAAGCTCCGTACTATGTTTCACCAACTGCTCCATCTTTGATTTAGAATACTGCATAGTTGTTACCTCCTCACCCTACTTCAATTGTCCCTTCAGTATAGCACTATAAAAAAATTTCAGTACAAATTTTAGATGACACCTTTTTTATTCACTTAACATAAAGTACTTTGACAAAATAAAAATCAAATGTTAACCTATTGAATAAAAGTTTCCTTAAGGAAAAATATTAGTCCGAATGAAAATATTAAAATTTTTTATTCTAAAAGTTTCCTTAAGGAAATAAATTGGAGTAAAGGAAAGAGGAGTGGTTATTTTGAAAAAGTGGATATTAATAATTTTTTCTGCTGTTTTATTTATTGCCGGATGCAGCAACAAAAGCAATGACAGCTTAGGAAATGAGCAAAAGCCCTTGGTCGTTACGACTACAGGACAAATTGCAGATGCTGTAAAGGAAATAGCAGGAGATCACGTCATAGTAAAGTCGTTGATGGGTCCTGGAGTCGACCCCCATCTTTACAAGGCAACACAAGGTGACTTACAAACCTTAGAAGAAGCCGACATCATTTTTTATAACGGTTTAGAACTAGAAGGGAAAATGAGCGATATTTTTGAAAAAATGAAAGAAGAAAAAACTGTTCATGCAATTGGAGATGCTATTCCGAAGAACCAAATTTTACGTAACGAACTACATCCAGAACTCTCTGACCCACATATTTGGTTCGATATTGAAGTTTGGCAACAAGCAGTTAAAGAGGTTACTAAAACTCTTGTCGCAGAAATACCCGATAACCAAGATGAATTTTTAAAAAATGAAGAAGTATACTTCCAAAAATTAAACGATTTATCTAAATGGGCTGACGAACGTATTAATGAAATCCCTAAAGAACAACGAGTGCTTGTTACTGCTCATGATGCATTTAACTATTTTGGAAGAAGTCATGGAATGGAAGTAAGAGGTTTACAAGGCTTGAGCACTGATTCTGAATATGGCTTGAAGGATATTCAAAACATTGTAGATTTTCTTGTTGATCAAAATATTAAAGCCGTTTTTATCGAATCAAGTGTTTCTGACAAAGCAATGAAAGCAGTTATTGAAGGGGCAAAGGAAAAAGGTCACTCCATACAAATTGGTGGCGAGCTTTTCTCTGATGCAATGGGTGCTGAAGGAACCGAAGAAGGTACTTATATTGGAATGTACAAACATAATGTCAATACGATTGTCGATTCCCTAAAATAGGAGTGAGCAAAATGAACGCATTACAAGTTAATAATTTATCGGTAGCCTATGAAGAGAAAATTGTATTAAAAGATGTAAATTTAAAGATTCCAATTGGTCGACTAACTGGCATTATTGGACCAAATGGTGCTGGAAAATCAACACTTATCAAGGCTATATTAAACCAATTACCAAATAAAAAAGGTTCTGTTCATATTTTAGAACGTGCCCTAAATCCGAAGGAACTTATAGTTGGATATGTACCACAAAGAAATGCTGTTGACTGGGATTTTCCAACCACTGCATTAGACGTAGTGTTAATGGGGCGCTACGGACATATTGGTATGATCAGAAAACCCTCTTCAAAGGATAAGAGAATTGCAATCGACTGCCTAAAAAACGTTGGGATGGAATCATTTGCTGATAGATCAATCGGTCAACTATCCGGAGGACAGCAGCAACGTGTATTTTTAGCTCGTGCACTAGCCCAACAAGCGGATGTTTACTTTATGGATGAACCATTTGTAGGGGTTGATGCTGCAACAGAGCGAACAATAATAGCTATTTTAAAAGATTTAAAATCTCAAGGGAAATCCGTATTTGTTGTTCATCATGACCTGCAAACAGCTCCTAACTACTTTGACTGGATAGTTTTATTAAATCAAACACTTGTTGCATCAGGTCCAACAGAACAAACTTTTACAAAAGAGAATTTGCAGGATGCCTATGGTGGAAAATTGTTTTTTATGAATCAGAGAGGTGATTAAACAATGATAACCGGAAACTTACTTTGGGTACTTGCAGGAGCCATTTTACTTGGAATTGCAGCTGGTTTAAATGGAACCTTCGCCTTTCTTCAAAAACAAAGTTTAGTAGGTGATGCAGCAGCGCATGCGGCACTTCCTGGAATCGCTATCGCCTATCTGATTCTTCAACAAAAGGATTTACCTATTCTTATGTTAGGTGCCGCTATTACTTCTGCAATAGCTGTTTATACGATTCAATGGATTGTAAGTCAATCCAAGTTAAAAGCAGATGCTGCTATAGGGCTTGTACTATCTGTGTTTTTTGGTATTGGTATTGTGCTAATTACACTTGTAAATCAGAGCGGTGCCGGGAACCAAAGTGGATTGAATGATTTTATTTTTGGAAAGGCTGCAACGATGGCAAAAAGTGATTTAATATGGTTGTCTGGAAGTGCCATGTTAATCATATTCATGTGCTTGTTATTTTTTAAAGAATGGAAGTTAATGATTTTTGATCCTGTGTTTGCAAAGGGTATCGGCTTGCCAGTTGAACGTTTACGAATTTTACTAACAGCACTCACTGTGCTAACTATTGTGACTGGTATACAAGCCGTTGGAGTCATTCTAATGGCAGCAATGCTCATTATACCTGCTGCCGCTGCTAGATTTTGGTCTAGTCATCTAGGAATTATCCTCGTGACAAGCGCTTTCTTTGGTGCTCTATCAGGTGCTTTAGGAACATTGATCAGCTCTTTGCGAACAGGTTTATCGACTGGCCCAATAATCGTTTTAAGTGCTTCCTTTCTATTTTTAATTTCTTATTTTTTCGCACCAACAAGAGGACTACTCTCTAAATCCCGTAAAAAGAAGGCATTTAAACAACCTTCAATAGCTCGGGAGGCGATGGAACATGAATGAGTTTTGGGTGCTACTAACAGGAGCAATGGTTGGTATTACATGTGGATTAACGGGTGTTTTTTTAATCTTACGCAAAACTGCCATGATTGCAGACGCTATTAGCCACACAGTGTTATTTGGCATTGTGGTTGCATTTATGATCACTCAATCACTAAATGGATTTTGGATGCTACTCGGTGCAGCCATTGCAGGTCTCCTAACCACTTATCTCGTGCAAGTTCTACAATCTGGAGGATTACAAGAAGATGCTGCAATAGGGGTCGTATTTACATCTTTATTTGCATTAGGGGTTTTGTTTATAACCTTGTTTGCTGGAAACGTCCACTTAGATGTGGAACACGTATTAATGGGAGAAATTGCATTTGTTCCATGGGATACTTGGAGCATATTAGGTTTTACAATGCCTAAAGCTGTCTGGATGCTATCTATTGTACTTGTATTAAATGTATTATTTCTCGTACTTTTTTACAAAGAGATTAAACTTTCAACATTTGATCCAGTTTTCGCTTTGTCTATCGGCCTACCGATTATCGTCATGCATTATTCTTACATGACGCTCGTTTCCTTAACCACCGTAGCAGCTTTTGATAGCGTTGGGGCAGTTCTTGTTGTAGCAATGCTAATTGGACCTGCTGCGACTGCCTATTTGATAAGTAAAAGTGTTCGGTCCATGATTTTTTGGAGCATGACTTTTGGAGTTACTGCAGCAATAACAGGCTACTATCTTGCAAAATTATGGAACACATCTATTGCAGGAATGATGGCGGCAATGATAGGCATAATATTTATGCTTGTGTTCCTATTCATGCCACATGATGGAATTGTATGGAAAATGCTTACCCGTTTGAAGCTGAATGCTTCTAAAAGTGCCTTATAAGAAAAGCGTAACCGTGCCAATAAAGACCTGGTTTCAAACGTTTCTAGAGTGCTTTGAACAGACTTTGGCTACATCATTACTGTGATAATTTTTGGAGGGGAGGGTCGTGACTAGCGTCATGATCCCTCCCCTCTTTTTCGGTAATCCTGTGGCAGTCGTCTATCCGCCGCCCTCCTGCAAACTCTTGGAAACTTGGTACCACTGTTTTGAATAATTAGAGAGTAGATACTTTCCTATTCGAATTGTAAGCTCCCGAAGATGGAATTTCGGGAGCTTCTTGATACTCTATAAGTTAGATTCTTACTTATTATTTATAGCGTAACTGTCTCTTATAAGGGATGTCTCCAAAGTATGTGTCCCATGCACGCATAGAATAAGAACTGTAAAGGTTAGGAAGCGACTCATCCTTCTTGTTCGGAGCGTGTGGCAAGCGCACATCCGTGTTCAATTAGTTGCAAATAACACAACGTGACCCTCAACTCTTTCCTAAATCGTTTGCTATAATATAAGCATTCATTAGAAATGAACTGAGGTGACACTATGCATAAAACCATTGGAATTCTTGCACACGTGGATGCCGGGAAAACAACTTTTTCTGAGCAACTGCTTTATCATACGAAGACAATTAGACAAAGAGGTCGTGTCGATCATCAAGATTCCTTCCTCGACAGTCATTCTATAGAAAAAAATAGAGGAATTACTATTTTTGCAGATCAAGCCATCTTTTCCTATAATGATTCTACTTATTACATCATTGATACTCCAGGGCATGTCGACTTCTCCCCTGAAATGGAGCGGGCTATACAAGTAATGGACTATGCAATAATCTTGATTAGTGCAGTGGATGGAGTAGAAGGTCATACCGAAACAGTTTGGCAGCTACTTCGTAAACACCAAGTGCCTACCTTTTTCTTTGTAAACAAAACAGACTATGAAGGAACAGATGCGGCAAGTGTTTTAGAGGAGATACGCGCTAACTTATCTGGAGATGTATGTAACTTAACAACTTTATTTGATGAAGAGTTAATAGAATTTATCGCAGAGCGCGATGAAGAGCTTTTAGATAAATACATGGACACTGGTTTCGAGCAAGAACTATGGTTAAACAAAATGAAAACAATGATTAAGGAAAATAAAATCTTTGCATGTGCTAGCGGTTCTGCATTAAAGGACATAGGGGTTTTCGAATTTTTGGATAAGCTAGATGTATTAACAGAGACTTCTTATAACTCGCTAAAAAATTTTGAGGCTAAAGTATATAAAATTCGCCATGATGAAAGTGGAAACAGAGTCACTTTCTTAAAACTATTAAGTGGAAAACTAAAAGTACGAGATGAAGTGAAATATGGGCAAAAAACAGAAAAGATAACTCAAATTAGAGTGTACAGTGGAAATAAGTTTCAAACGGTTGATCAAGCAACCGCTGGTGAACTAGTTGCTGTAACCGGATTAACAACCGCTTCGATTGGAGATGGAATTGGAGATAACCAGGAGAAAGTAACATTTGATATGGTTCCAACACTGAAATCCAAAGTTCTATTTGATTCGTCTATCCATGTCAAAGAGGTATTGCGTTCCTTTAAGTTATTAGACACAGAGGATCCCTCTTTACGAGTTTATTGGGATGAACACTTCCAGGAGATTCACGTACACGTTATGGGGGTAATTCAGCTGGAAGTACTCGTACAAATCGTTCAAGAACGCTTTCATTTTCAAGTTTCTTTTGGAGAGCCTAGAATTCTTTACAAAGAAACTATTAACGCTCCTGTACGAGGTTATGGACACTTTGAGCCGTTAAAACATTACGCAGAGGTCCATCTATTAATCGAACCTACAACACGAAATAGAGGCGTTTCTTTTGATAATGTATGCCATGCAAATGATTTATCCATCGGTAATCAAAATCTTGTAAAACATCATCTATTGGAACGTCATCATCATGGGTTATTAACAGGTTCCGCATTAACGGACGTTAAAATAACTTTACTTACTGGCCGTGGACATAATGAACATACTCATGGCGGAGACTTCAGAGAAGCGACATACCGAGCACTTCGTCAAGGTTTAGAAAAAGCAGAAAATGTCATTCTTGAACCATTTTATGACTATAAAATAAAAGTCGATATGGATCTGATTGGTCGTGTATTGTCGGATATTCAACAAGCTCACGGAACTTTTGAATCTCCCGAGAATACTGGAGACAAAGTAATTATTAAAGGTCGAGTACCTGTGGCCACGTTTATGAATTATAGTACGACCTTCGCTTCTTTTACACATGGGAAAGGAACGCTTAGCTTACTATTTGGGGGATATGATCGTTGTCATAATACTGAAGAAGTAATTAATAGTATTGGTTATAATAAAGATGCAGATCCGGAATATACTTCGACTTCTATTTTCTGTGCGAAGGGGACAGGATATAAAGTGCCATGGTATGAAGCTGAACAAGCTATGCACTGTTTATAATTTATAACCTAAGGAGGAACTAACGATGATTGCAACTATTCAAAAGGAAAAAGAAATCTATACCGCACGTTATGATCGTCATTTCCACCATTCAGTAAAAGATGTTTGGTCTATGCTCACTAATAATGAGAAGTTACAAAAATGGTTCTCGGAACTAGAAGTAGTGGATTTACGTAAAGGTGGTTTGATTAAGTTTGATATGCAAGACGGTACCTATATCGACATGAAGATTTTAGATTATGAACAATTTAAGGTTTTAGCTTTTGAATGGGATGCGGATATCGCAAGATTTGAATTATCACCAGAATCAGAAGGATGCCATTTAGTTTTTACAGAAACACTCTCCTCCTTTACAGAGCAAACAATAAAAGATTTAGCAGGTTGGCATGTTTGTCTAGATGTCATTGAAGCCTTGTTAGATGGTAATACAATCGACTCAAGAGAAAATGAATGGAAAGAATGGTATGTGAAATATAAAGAACTTCTAGGTGAACGGATAAAATAATTGTCTACCGAATTCCGAAGCTCACCGCTCGCTTTCCTGCAGTAGTCGAGCGGACGCTTCCTTTTACACCAGTATGAAAGAAATCCTCATTCTATTAAGGAACTTTTATTCAAATCGAAAAATAACAAATCGCTCGTTGCTATTTTGCTCGTATAATGCAGGAACCTTTATTTCTTTAAGAAGCTTAAACGGGGTTTGTGTTTCAAGATATTGTATATATTCCGCAGTAGGATAATATAAAATAATATCTACTGCTCGAGGGGAATTTTCCACGGACAGAAGTATATTTCGAGTCACCTTTTGAAAAATTTGTATGGAAAAAGGATTGAAAAAATAAAAAAGATTTTCTTCCTTATCTACATTGTATTCCTCTGCTAGGATGCGTTCAAATCGGATGTAAGCTCTTGAATGCTTCGCCCGATCCATATACCGTGTTAAGTTTTCCATCGCCTCTTGATATAGTTGTCCACTCATCTCCACCCCAGTTGCGGACACATGAAGATGGTGGTGAACGTAAAAAGGAAAACGCCCTTTTCCACAGCCAAAATCTACAAATTTATCAGATGACTTACATGCATATTCATCAAAAAATGCCTCTAGAGCGACATATGGAGTTGCTTCATAACGATTATAATGAGCAGATTGATGCTGCCATTCACGAATTCCTTCTGTTTTTATGCGCAATAAACGATCATGATCCTGTTCCCTCATCTGCTATCTCCTTTCCTTGTTGACTACACATTAAGATGAAATACATAAACAAGCACATAGCCTAAAATAGATAATAAAATGGAACCTATGAGACCAGCAGCAAAAGGCCTTACTCCTAATTTTCTAAATGTTTTTATGTCTATATTCAACCCTAAACCTGCCATTGCCATTGCAATAAGTAGATAGGCCACTAAGACAAAAATGCTTGCAATTTGTTCTGGAAAAATCCCTAAAGTGTGAATGCCACTCATACCTAAAAATCCTATGATAAACCAAGGTATACTTGACATGGAAAACTTTCTTTTTGACTGATTCTTTTCACCTCTTTGTACGAAAAAACCTATACATAAAGCAATCGGGACTAAAAGTGCGACTCTCGTCAGTTTCACAATAACAGCTAAATCGACCGCATTATTACCACCCGGCTCTGCCGCAGCAATTACATGGGCAATCTCATGTAACGTACCTCCAGTAAACACTCCGTATCCTTTTGAAGTTAAGTCCATAATTGGATAAAGAAAAGTATACACCAATGTAAATAGCGTCCCAAGTATTGCAATTGTCGCAACCCCTATGGCAGTTTCATCGTCATTCGCTTTCACTTGTGGCGCGATCGCAACAACAGCAGCTGCTCCACAAATCGCAGTTCCACAGGCTGTTAGCAAACCTAGTTTCTTGTCGACTCCAAACAAACGCGATAATCCATACACTACAAATAAAGCAAATAGAATATTGATGAGTGCCAGGAAGAAGACATTAAATCCAGCATGATAAATATCTGCTAAGTTAAGTCGCATTCCTAAAAAAATTATACCCACCCGCAGTAATTTTTTACTTGAAAAGGAAATACCATGTTGGTACTGTTGCGATACTCCAATTGTAGCACTCCAAATCATCCCTATTATTATGGCTATTACTAATTGGCCCATAATCGATAGAAATGGGATGCTAGAAAATAATTTAGCTACCATTGCGATGATTAACGTAATACCAATTCCAATAAAAAATGCTTTATTAATTTTAATACTTTTAGCTTCTCTACCCATATTCATTAAACTCGCTTCCTCTCTTCCTGTATGTTTACTTTACGTAGTTTTTTATTATTAGTAAAATACATATACATAATAGATCGCATTAATATTTTTAATGATTGGGAGTGAGAAATTGTATTATGATGCCCTAAAAACATTTGTAACACTAGTGGAAGTTAAAAATTTCACAAAAGCAGCACAGCTCCTTCATATATCTCAGCCAAGCGTAAGCGTACATATAAAAAATTTAGAAACAGAGTTTAACACCGAGCTACTAATACGTTCTCCAAAATTAATAAAGATCACTCCTTCAGGAGAGATCTTATATGAGCGTGCGAAACAAATACTCTCCATGTATGAGCAAACTCAAAAGGATATTTTAGACTATCAAGAGGACATTAAAGGAAAGCTTGTTATTGGTGCAAGTTTTACAATTGGTGAATATATTCTTCCCTCTATCCTTCTAGCGCTTCACTCAAAGTACCCAAACCTGGAGCTAGAAGTATTTATCGGAAATACAGAAGAAATTGTACAGTCTGTTCGACTACTTACTGCGGATATTGGTTTAATAGAAGGTCAAACAAATGAAAAGGAGTTGCAAGTGGAAGCTTTTATGGAGGACGAGTTATTTATAATAGGTTCTTCAGAAAATGAGTTAGCTTCAAAGGATTCCGTGAGTATAGCCGACTTACAAAACCAAACTTGGTTTATGAGAGAGGAAGGTTCAGGAACACGTGAATATTTAAAACATGTCCTACGTTCCAATGGCTTAAAGGTAAAGTCCATTCTCACTATTAGTAGTAATCAAGGTATTAAAGAGACGATTATCCATAGTCGACAAGAAGGGTTATCCCTCCTATCCATTCACGCAATAAAGAGAGATATACAACATCATCACCTTTCCATCATACCTCTTGACCAACGACCTTTTACACGAATGTTTTCTTGTATATGCTCTCCTGTCATGGAAAATAAACGACATGTTCTAGCGTTTAAAGAAACACTACTGGAAAATCGAAAAGGAGCACCATTCCATAAATAAAACTCAGACATGCAAGCACATCTGAGTTTTTAGGATTTAATTAGATTGCGCCTTACTTACAAATTCCTTGAAATCTGCAATACTTGGATTTGCCATGTAATGGCCACCCTCCACTTGAATTGTTTGTCCTGTGATAAATTTTGACTCATCTGAAGCTAGAAACAATACTGTATACCCAATATCATTAGCTTCTCCATGGTATGGAAGTGCATTAAACTTTTCGAAAATATCTAATACAGCTTCTGGCATATTACTCTCAGCCGCTGGAGTTAAAATGAGACCAGGAGCTACTCCATTACACCGGATATTATCCTTCCCGTATTGTGCAGCTATATATTTTGTTAGATTTACAACAGCTGCCTTGGAAGCCCCATATGCAGAACGAACAGAGTCACCTGCAAATGCCGCCATAGAGGCTGTATTAATAATTGAGCCACCACCTGCTTTAACCATATGTGGAATAGCGAAACGGCAACCTAAAAGTACACTTTTTGTATTTACGTTCATTAGTCGATCCCATTCATCTAAATCGATATTAACTACATCTAAATCCTTTTGAAGATTGGTCAGACCAACATTATTGTATAAAACTGTTATAGTTCCATAACGTTCTACTGTAAAATCAACTGCTTCTTTAATAGAAACCTCTTTCGAAGCATCTAAAAAAATACCAACTGCTTCGCCACCTTGACTTTTAATATTCTCGGCTGCTTTTTTTGCACCCTCGACATTAAAATCGGCAATAACTACTTTAGCACCTTCTTTAGCTAATAATGTTGCTGCTGATAGACCAATACCGGATGCACCACCCGTTACTAACGCAACTTTGTCTTGTACACGCCCCATCATCGTCACTCCATTTCCGTTATAAAAGATTTATCTTAGTTTAGTAGCTCCGCCGTCCAGCCTTATTTTTTATTCCTTTTCCTATCCCTGATGTTCCACTTTTGGTTTATTTATTGATTACCCTCCTCCATTTTTTATTTTAACACTAAAATATTTATCACTATAACATTTTGTGTTTAATCTTTAAAATTAAATAGATGCTCTTGAACCCATTCATTGGTTTGGTTGACCTTAGATTCTACCTCTTCAAGTAAATATACTTTATAGGGATTTTCCTTTATAACTGCAGTAGCTTTAAAGGAAGGATCCTCCAATTTCAGCACTTCTTTTCCGTTGATGGTTTTCTTCAATACACTAACCTTTGCAATTCCCCCAATATTTGTAAAATCAAAACTTTGAGCAGAAAAGAAATTTCCTAAAGAATAAAAAACATGCGTAGTGTGACCGTCTTTCGTATCAATTTCTTCATATGGCTGAATAACATGAGGATGATGTCCGAAAATAATATCGGCTCCCGCTTCTGCCATGGCATGCGCAAGTTGCTTTTGCTGATCATTAGCTTCAAGTTCATACTCTGATCCCCAATGAATACTTACAATAACAAAGTCCACTTTATCTTTTAGAACTTGGATCTCTTTTATAATACGATCAGCATCTATTCTATTAACTAAATAATCTTTACCAGTTGGTGTATTGTAGCCATTCATACCATATGTATAATTGAGAAGACCAAAATGGATATTTTCTACTTCTAAAATACGGTCAGTCTGTGAATCCTCTATAGATTCATATGCACCCATATAGGGCATGCTGTATTTTTTCATATGACGTATAGCAGATAAAACACCTGCTTCCCCTTGATCTAGCGTATGATTATTGGCCATTGATATCATATCAACTCCCACCTCTTTCAAATCTCTAATAATATGTGTTGGACTTGAGAAATTAGGATAACCTGATAATCCAAACTCAGGACCTGCGGGAATTGATTCTTGATTAGCCAATAATAAATCTAGGGATTCCAATTCTTCTCTTACTGGCTCAAATGAAGGTAGAAAACTAGCGTAATTATATAAAGGAAGATGCAATAAAACATCTCCAATCATACCAATCTCCATTCTTTTTTCTTCATAATCCACGTAAAATGTCGAAAATTGTTTCCCGTGGAACTCTTCATCGAATGGTTCTGTAATTTGCATATTAAAATACGATAAGACCGAAACAAATAATAATAAAAATGAAACTAGAATTTTAATGTTCATCACCTCTCTTTCAATCATTTACTGTATTCATAATCGTTATACAAATCTTTTTATATATTTATTCGTGTAGTCGATACATATGCTATTGACGTTGAAATAGTTATGCCTATAATGAAAGTGAGTGATTACTCACTTTTAAATTTAAAGGGGGTTTATAAATGTCATCCACCATTCTTTTGAATCAAGTTAGTAAAAGTTTTGGAAAGAAAACAGTTTTAAATAAAGTAAGTATTTCCGTTCATTCTGGAGAAATATTTGGTTTAATCGGACCATCTGGTTCAGGAAAAACTACTTTAGTCAAAATGATTGTTGGTATGGACCAACCTACCAATGGGGAAATACATGTATTGGATACACCAGTTCCTCATTTATACCTATCCCAGAAAATTGGCTATATGGCTCAATCAGATGCTTTATACAATGACTTAACAGGTCGAGAAAACCTATCCTTTTTTGCATCTCTTTACAAATTGAACAAGAAAATTCAAAAGGAACGTATTGCTTATGCAGCCGATTTAGTTGGTCTTACTTCCCATTTATCTAAAAGAGTTCAGAATTATTCAGGTGGTATGAAGCGAAGATTATCTTTAGCCATTGCATTAATACACGATCCAGAACTATTAATATTAGATGAGCCGACCGTCGGAATCGATCCTAAGCTTAGAAAGTCCATTTGGGAGGAGATTAACCGTTTAAAAATGGAAGGTAAAACAATTTTAATAACTACACATGTGATGGATGAAGCAGAAAAATGCGACAAACTGGCCATGGTTAGAGATGGGGAAATAATTTCGAGTGGTTCTCCATTAGAACTTAAAAACCAATACCAAATTAGTAGTCTTGAAGAAGTATTTTTACTAGCTGGAGGTGAAAAAGATGAGAACAATCGCCTTAATTAAAAGAATTTGTATCCAAATGGTACGAGATAAACGAACACTCGCTTTGATGATGATTGCACCTCTAGTCATTTTAACTTTGCTTCATTATTTACTATCTGCTGATACAACAGTTCCTCGCCTAGGAGTACATGGTGCAGAAGAAGCTTTAATAGAACAATTAAAAGGCAAAGAAATTGTAGTTATACCATATGAAAATCTAAAAAATACGGAACAAGTTATAAAAAAAGATCAATTAGATGGAGTCCTTCAAATAGAAGAGGATAAACTGAGTTTAACACTTACTAACGATGAGCCTTCTACATCGAAGGTGTTACAATCAAAAGTCATGCAAGCCATCTCCAGTGAAAATGCAAAGAAGCAAGCAACTAATTTAACCAAAGTGTTTGCAGATATTCAAGATAAACTGCCGAATGTTCAAGTGAAACAACTAAGTACCCCAGAAATCAATACTTATTATATTTACGGAAATAGCGAAACAACCTTTTTTGATCAGTTAAGTCCTATTCTTGTTGGCTTCTTTGTATTCTTTTTCGTCTTTCTCATTTCAGGAATAGGATTATTGCGGGAACGAACAACAGGCACGTTGGAGCGTTTATTAGCGACTCCAATCCAAAGAAGGGATATCGTTTTTGGTTATTTAATTGGTTACGGACTCTTTGCCATCATTCAAACCCTTATCGTTGTTTTTTATGCAGTAAAGGTTTTAGATATTTTAATCGTTGGTTCTCTTTGGAATGTTGTTCTCATTAATCTATCTCTTGCACTAGTTGCATTGTTACTTGGAATTCTCTTATCGGCTTTTGCAAACTCTGAGTTTCAAATGATGCAATTTATACCAATTGCGATTGTTCCCCAAGTATTCTTCGCAGGCATTCTCCCTATAGAGGGAATGGTCGAATGGATGCAAATTATTGCGAAATTTATGCCGATGTACTATGGTGGAAATGCATTAGTAGACGTTATGTATAAGGGATTCGGAATAGATAGTATTAAAAATGAACTCTTTATTTTGTTAGGGTTTGCACTGATTTTTGTTATTTTAAATATATTAGCCTTAAAGAAATATCGAAAAATCTAGATTGTTACTGGAAAGGAGTAAGCAATGGAAGAAGAAATATTATTACAACAACTATTTGATGAAGAAAAATTAACAGATAAGCAAAAAAAAATACTCCTTGCAGCAATAGATACATTCTCAGAAAAAGGGTATGCTGCTACCTCTACAAGTGAGATTGCCAAAAAGGCTGGAGTAGCGGAAGGAACCATTTTCCGACACTATAAAACGAAAAAAGAGTTGCTAGTATCCATTGTTACTCCTCTCATTTCTAAGGTATTAGGTCCATTTATTGTAAGAGATTTTCACAAAGTACTAGACCAGCCTTATGAAAATGCCGAGGACTTTATAAGAGCCACAATCGAAAACAGAAGAGAAGTATTTAAGAAGCTTCTTCCTGTTATTAAAATTATTATGCAAGAAATACCTTTTCAACCCGAACTTAGGGAACAATTTGTTGAACAGGTAGCTAAAAAAACATACGAGCGGATTTTGGTTGTCATTCAAAATTATCAAGATAAGGGTCAAATAATCGATATACCACCATCAAGCGTGGCTAGATTAGCCGTTAGCAGTATATTTGGTTACTTGATTTCACGTTACATTCTTTTCCCAGAGAGTGAATGGGATGACGAACTTGAAACAGAACGCACTGTTCAGTTTATCTTACATGGAATAGGAAAAAAATAGACACAAAAAAAGAAAGCACGTTAATTGTGCTTTCAGACTTTTTGTCTGGGCCCCGTTGATTTCCGTTCGAGGCGGACGCGTTCCGCCGGCATGGCTTCAGATTAGTATTTATAGAAAAGAAAATCGTTGAAAAAGGCGACACTCCTGCGGGCATAGCGTTAGCCGAAGACCCCGCAGCGCAGCGAGGAGGCTAAGGCAACGCCCGCGGAAAGGGAGCCGTTTCAACGATTTTCTTATTTATCGGACGACATTAATTGTAAAGTCAAATTCTATAGACTTTTTCAGTGCCCCCAGCCTAACGACGAAGCGGCTCGCCCATGGAAAGAGAGCGGTAAGCTTCGGAAAACCTAGTCTTTCCTATATAAAAAATAAATTCGCGTTTGTCTACAGTCTGAAAGCACGTTAATTGTGCTTTTCTTTTTTGTTCTTATACTTTTCTATTTCGTAAAAATACATATAAAAATCCACCAGCACTTAAAAATCGTAAACTAGAACTAATGTACATAGCTACTTCCATGCCTAGTTCATTCAAAAGCCAAATACCTATTTGTGGTGCAATGAATGCGACGAAAGCAAGCAGTACATTGTAAGTTGTAATGCAATACGTACGATATTGTTCAGGTGATTGCTCCAACAATAAATTAAATAATATTAAAACAGTACCAGATAAGAAGAATCCGGATGTTGTTTGAATGAGCGTTAAATAATATAAGTTCGTAGATAGCATTGTTAAAAATGGTGTAGTGGACATTCCAATAGCTGCCCATATAAAAACTTGCATATTCGAATACTTATCTGCCCACTTCTTCCATAAAGGAAATGTTAAAAACTGCATGAGCATACTACCAACTGAAAACATACTAATCCAAAAGATTGTTGCTCCTGCTACTCGGACATTGTAAATGTTGAATAATCCCCATGCCATTTGCCAAGCAAAATTAAAAAAGAGAGCTGCAGCTAAAAACCAGACATAGTTCACATGTTTAAAAATGCTCCAGTCCATTGACTTCTTTTTCACTAGGTTCTCTGATGAAGGGACGATATCTTCTTCTTGTTTTAATAAGAAAAAAACCTCTAGCAAACCGAAACCAAAAGCTATCGCAAAAAGAATTTGATAGGCAGTAACGCTTTCGGAAGCATCCTTCATTAAAACACCAATAACTAAAGTTGATACAAGACCAACCATCGTTAACAAACGATTTCGATCACTAAAAAATTGTCCTCTTCTAGACTCATCAATCATTCCACTTATCAACGTTTGCCAACCTACGTTAGCTACAGTGTTCGGAACACTGATGAAAGCAATAATTCCTAAAAATGCCCATGCTTGTAACGAATCAGAAGGCAAATAAACTACTAGTACAATAAGCAAAAACATTAATCGTGCCAGTAAAACAGACATCGCCACGAGTTTCTTTTGAGCACTTGCACGATTTAGTAGAATAGCTGCTGGTATAGTCATTAATAACGCTATTAATGGCGGCAACGAACTTATTAATCCCACCTGATAATTGGTTGCCCCTAATATGGTAATTGCAAAGATTGGAAAAAAGTTATTGGAAAAATTTAATGCAATAGTAGATGCCATTCCATGGTAAATACTTATTTTTTCATTATACGGTCTCAAATTTTGTCAGCCCATTCGATAAATAATAAAGGATATGCTTGAATTATATACTTGCACGGGCAGAAAACAAGTACTTCGAGACACAAAATTTATTTAGATTTGGGTGAACCGTTTTTTAGCGTAAATATAAGTTACGGCAAGAGCTGAAACGAGCACTGCTCCTTTAATAATATCAAAGGCATAATACGGTAAGTTTTGTATCGTTAATCCATTCAAGAGAATCCCGATAACCGCTGCTCCAAAAAATGTTCCGATAGCATTTGGTTTTCCAGCACCAAGGACAGAATATCCAACAAAGACAGCTGCTACAGCTTCCATTAAAAGTGGTGCACCCGCATCAATTTGACCTGAACCAACACGTGCTGTAAACAATATACCTGCCATCGAAGCAAAAACACCAGAAATTACATATGCAGCACATTTTACTTTACGGGTATTCACTCCTGACAATGTTGCAGCCTCAGCATTTCCACCCGTCATATACAAAACACGTCCCCAACGAGTATGGTTAAGTACAACATAAGCGATAATTACTAGGACAAGCATTATCCAAACTGGAACTGGTAATCCGAGCATTCTCCCTTGGCCAATCCAAAGAAATGCTTCAGAGAATTGCCCCGGTGCCGTCCCTCCAGAAGTAAGCGGCATATTATTGTATATCGAGTATCCTTCTGTATATGTACGGTGAAAGCCTGCCACTATATACATCATACTTAACGTTGCAAGTAAATCTGGAATTCCTAAAACTACAATAAGAAAACTGTTCAATAATCCAACCAACACTCCTATTACAATAGGTAAGATTAGTACGAGCCAAAGCGGCATCTCATACCACACCATTAACGAAGCAGTAATGACAGTAGATAGAGACATCGTAGAACCTACTGATAAATCGAAACCTCCTACTACTAGCGTAAAGGTAACTCCTAATGCTAAGAGCGTTACAATGGAAATGGAACGTAATATATCTGTGAAGTTTCCATATGTAAAAAAGGCACCGCTTATAGTGCTAAAGTACAATATAATTATCAATAGCAAGGCAATTGCACCATATTTAAATAGAAATTGAATTCCTCTTTCTTTGACCTTACTCTTCTTTTCCACCGCTTGCATACAACAAAATCCTTTCTTGGGTCGCATCCTCACGTGAAAACTCCTTCACGATTTGACCGTTATACATAACTAGAAGTCGATCGGAAATACCAATTGCTTCTTGAATCTCACTCGAAAAATATAGACACCCTTTACCATTACTCGCCAACTCACGAATTAAATTAAAAATGTCCTTTTTCGCTCCAATATCAACACCTTTAGTCGGCTCATCAAATAAATATACTTTAGAGTTGCGCGACATCCATTTTCCGATTACTACTTTTTGCTGATTTCCTCCACTTAAATGCACAAGTGGTGTTTCCGTATGATCCGTTTTAATTTTTAAGCGATTGATGATGTCCTTTGCAAAGTTGCGTTCAGCAGCTTTATCCATAAACAGAAGCCGTGAAAATTTCTTTAAATTCGGAAAGGAAGAATTCGTTTGTAACGACTCATGTACAAATAAGCCTTCTTTTCTGCGTTCCTCTGGAATTAGTGCCATTCCTGCTCGAATGGCGTCTGCTGGATGTTTCGCTTTTAACTCTTTGCCTGAAAGGTTCACACTACCTTTTACTAATGATCCCAAGCCAAATAAGGCTTTAGCTAGCTCCGTTTTTCCTGCTCCTACAAGGCCCACAATACCAACAATCTCCCCTTCGGAAACAGTAAAGGAAAGCTCCTTTAATTTGTGTCCATCCGATAATTCTGTAACCTGTAGGATTTTTTCTCCTAAAGTATGATTTGTATCTGCCTGTTCTAAATTAAAAGATACACCTAGCATCGCTTCAATAATCTCATTCTGTTGAACAGTTTCTGTGTTAAAAACTTTTACAAGCTTTCCATCTCGCATTACAGTGATTCGATCACTGATTTCAAATACTTCTGGAAGACGGTGAGAGATAAATATACAGCCGACTCCTTGCGATTTCAGATGATGAATTACCGAAAAAAGCTTTTTGGATTCGTGGAGAGACAAAGGGGCAGTCGGTTCATCAAAAATAATAATCTTTGCCGAGCTTACAAGAGCTCGTGCAATTAATACTAATTGTTTTTCAGCTAATGTAAGTTTAAATGCCGGTTGATTGACAGCAATGTTTTCTACTTGCAAATGCTTCAGTGCTTTTTTAGCTTCCGTTTGTAGCTTGGATGTGGATAAAAACAAATTATTATTCGTAGCGATTTTATCTAGCATAATATTTTCTGCGACCGATAATTCCGAAACGATTGCTGTATCCACCTCTTGATAAACACAATAGATACCGTGTTCCTTTGCTGCTTTCGGGGAACGAAGCCGAACACTACTACCTTCTAAAACTATTTCACCTTCATCTTGCTCATATACGCCGGATAATATTTTAATAAGCGTGCTTTTACCTGCTCCATTAACACCTAGCAATGCATGTACTTCCCCTTTTTCAAGATGAAATTCGGCCTCTTCTAGTGCCTTCACATTTCCAAATGATTTACGTATGGAAGTCATAGAAAGAAAAGGATTAGCCATGATGATCTCCTTTCTTAAGGCAATATACCAGTTGAATTTTAACTAGTTGGCCTTGTTATTCCTAATGAATTGTATTTGAAGTGTTTTACGTTATAGAACAAGACACGGATGTGCGCTTGCCGCACGCTACGTATGAGCCTTCGCAGGATGAATCGCTCATACAGCTTGTAAGACGTACATCCTAGAGAATCACCGTTTCTATTGTTAATAAAATGATTGTAGGATTTGCATTTAATCTAATCATTTAACAATCAACTTTACTATCTATCAAAGAAGACTTTTGCATTCTCCCCATTTCAGTCGCATTGGTGTAGAAACACGGATGTGGCTTGCCGCTATCTGTATTAAGAACTATTTATTTTCAAACATTAATTGGATAATACTTTGACCTATCAAATAGAGTTCACTGGCATTCGCGCCTTGTCAGCCGCTTGGACGTTCTGTATGAGATGCAGGATGCGCTAGGCTCATGATGACGACCGGCCCGAATGCTTATAGAATAGCTATCTACCCTTTCATATCTTCCATACCAACAATTAGTTAAAGCTTTCTTAAAAAGAAGCTGCCCCCTTTTTAGGGCAGCTACATTTGTATCATTATTGTTTTTCTAACTCTTTCAAAGCTTCTGTGTAACCTTGTTCGCTTGCTCCCCAGCCTTCGATATATTCATGTAAGTCATTTGTCGTCACCGTTTCTTCCGGAAGCTTTTCAGCATCCACAAACACTGGTTCTAAAACAACTTTTTCTTCAGGAGTTTCACCATTTATTTTTTGATATAAATAGCGCACTTGAATACGTCCTATATCCATTGGATCCACTGCCGCTGAGGCAACCCATGGGCTACTTTCTTTTTGTATCATTTGTAAATCTTCATCACTCATATCAATGCTATAAACTTTAATATCTGTTCTTCCAGCTTGCTCAATAGCGCGTACTGCACCTTTTGCGAATTCATCCCAAGCTGCCCAAACTGCTGTGATTTCTCCTTCATTTGGGTATTGTTTTAGAATCGCTTCCATTTGCGATTGTGTGTCTAATGCTGTATTTTGTGTCGCTGCACCAAATGTTGCAATTTCTTTAATACCTGGATTTTCATTTAAGAATTGCTCGTAGGCAACTTGTCTTCTTTCCATAGGTGCAAAACCTGCTACCCAGATTTTCACTATATTTGCTTCACCATTAGCATCATTTTTTAATTTTTCTAATGTCATTTCAGCCATCTTTTGATCGCCTTGCTCTAAAACTGTGATTCCTTCTACTTCCACACCTGCATCAAAAGCGACGACTGGTATTCCTTTATCAACTGCATTTTGAACTCCTTGATTTAACGCTTCTTTTGTTCCATGATCAATCAGAATTCCATCTACACCTTGGTTTACAGCTGCATCTAGATTGGAAGCCATTTTTGCTAAATCGCCTTCCGACGTAAACACTGTTACAGTCCCACCAAATTTCTCTACTTGTTCTTTTACACCTTCAATGTATTGAGCAGAAAAAGTACCAAGATTTTGTTGCATAACCAATGCGATTTTCTTCCCTGATAGCGGATTATCGGATGCTTCTGAATCAGCAGGAGTAGTTGTTGCTTCATTTGCATCCCCTTTTGGTTGACACCCTGTTAAGATAATTCCAATTACTAATAATACGGATAAAAGCCATGCTGTTTTTGATTTCATGCGAGTTCTCCCTTTTCTATATTTATTAAACTTGGAATATTTTTTGTATATTCCGGATATATAATTCCTTTTTCAGTAATAATGGCTGTAATGTATTCACCCGGTGTAACATCGAATGCAGGATTAAATACTTTTGTATTTTTCGGAGCTACCTGTTTCCCTGCAATATGCGTTATTTCTTCCGCTGGACGTTCTTCAATCGGGATCTCTTTTCCATTCTTAATGGTCAAATCAAAAGTGGAAGAAGGAGCTGCCACATAAAAAGGGATGTCAAACACTTTTGCTAATAATGCTAAGTTAAGTGTTCCGATTTTATTTGCCGTGTCGCCGTTTTCTGCTATCCGGTCTGCCCCTACAATAATTGCTTCGATTCCTTTTGCTCCGATTGTATGTGCAGCCATGCTGTCTGTTATAAGTGTTACATCCACTCCAGATTGCTGAAGCTCCCACGCAGTTAGCCTTGATCCTTGAAATACAGGTCTAGTTTCACAAGCATAAACTTCAAACTGTTTTCCCCGCTCACTCCCAAGATGGAATGGTGCTAATGCAGTACCATATTTTGCGGTTGCAATTGAACCTGCATTACAAATGGTCATAACTTTTGTTTGACCTTCAAGCAAGGACAACGCATATTCGCCAATATTTCTACAGGATGCTTCGTCTTCTCTATGAATTTTTATAGCTTCCTCTATCAAAAGTTCCTTCGCCTCTTGTACACTTGCTACATTTTCAACAGCACTTCTTAAACGTTCTAGAGCCCAAACTAAATTTACAGCTGTTGGTCTAGATTTAGCTAAATACAAGAAATCCCTGTTGAGTTGCAGATGAAATTCCTCTAATGTATTTGCTTCATACTTTTCGGCCGCTTTAGCCAATCCATATGCAGCGGTAATACCAATTGCTGGTGCACCCCTCACCTTCAGAGTGATAATAGCATCATATACATCTTCTAAAGTATCTAGTGTTAAATACTCAACTACGTGAGGTAATTTTTGCTGATCCAAAATCCGAAATTCTTTGTCGTTCAACTCTATCGATAATGGAATACTCATTTGCGAAACCCCTCTAATAATTCAAATACTTCATCAATTGAATGGATATCTTTGCGTTTTAATATAAGTGCTTCCCCTGTTTGTAAGGTCTGCTTTTTGAATTTAATCCGTTGTTCGTCATCTTCGATACTGTCCAAATCCTTCACATGTGCTAGCCCGATTGTACGACGAATTAATTCACATCCAGCAAAGCCTAGTGTATCTCGGAAAATTTTATCCAAGACATATTCTTTATAGCCATCTGTGTCTTTATAGGAATCGACACTTTTTTTGTCCCATAATTCCGAAAATTTAGTCGAAAAGACATCCCAAGTTTGTTTGATATGGGTGACAATAACTCCCCGCTCATCCTCTTCTCTTGTAACATTTTGCACGATTAGATTTGCTAAAAACAATCCAATATCAAAGCCAATAGGTCCATAAAAAGCAAACTCTGGGTCTATTACTTTCGTTTCGGTTTCACTAGCAAAGATGCTCCCTGTATGCAAATCTCCATGTAATAATGCTTCCGCTTCTGTCATGAAGCTATTCTTTAATTTTGCAACCTCTAGCTTTAAGCGCCCGTTATTCCAAATAGTTTCTACGTCTTCTTGCAACAATGCTTCAAAGTCATTTGTTTCATAGTCAAAAAACGGATCTGTAAAAATAAGATCTTCTGTGATTTTACAAAGTTCTGGATTGGAAAACTCTGAAACTAGTTTCTTTTTTTCAAAAGGGTGTAATGCAAAATCAGATGTATGAAATAGTGTTTGAGCTAAATATTCTCCAATATCTTTTGAAAGGTTTGGATATGATTCAAGTTTAATCAACCCTTCACGTGCAATTTTTAAATGAGATAAATCCTCCATAACCGTAAGCGCAAGATCCTCATCAATTGCATATACGGTCGGAACAAGATTGGCTGCAAATTCAGCATGTTTTTTTAATGCATTTGCTTCAATCACTGCTCGTTTTAACGTTAGTGGCCAACTTTCTCCGACAACCTTTGCGTATGGTAAAGCCTGTTTAATAATAAGACTCTTATCACCGTTCAATTCCTTAATATGAAATACATAGTTAAGATTACCGTCACCTATCTCACGACACTCCAACTCTGTGTCTTGTGGGAAGAAGTTAAGTTCTTTTGCATATAAAATAGCACTTTCTTCTGTTAATGATTCATATTGTCTCTTTGTAGCTGTCGTCATTATTCTCTACCTTTCCGTTTCAAAATAAAAAGCCTCTTTCATAAGAAAGAGGCGTAGAATAAGAGATCTCTCGCCTCTTATCTTTCAGAAAGTTACCTTTCTGATGGAATTAGCACCGTGCCTTAGGAGATTTTCATCTCGGCGCAAAATGCGCCCCGTCTCACAACGGTATTACGGTCGGTTGCTGGGCTTCATCGGGCCATTACCCTCTGCCTGCTCTTGATAAGAGTGCTATTAATTAAAACGTTATACTATTTGAAAATCATCCTAGCATATTCAAAAAACACATGTCAATCATTTTTTTAAAAACAAAAAAAATTCTAATAACTATATTGACAATCTTTATATTGCATGAAATAATCATTATTAATTTGACTAACTCAATTGAATAACTTTTTCTTATTTAGAGCAGGTGGAGGGACGAGCCCTATGATACCCGGCAACCGATCCATTATGGACACGGTGCTAATTCTTGCAGTCAGTAGACTGAGAAATAAGAAGTCGTTAATTTTTTAACCTCTTCTTATTTGGAAGAGGTTTTTTTATATTTAGAAGGGGCAAAACACTGGGACATTGACTAAGTAGAAATTTGTTATATAAAGGATTGTGATAATAAATGAGTGGAATTACTACTCTCTATCAGGTTTACGGTAAACCTGGAACTTTTGAAAAAAAAGCTGAAGGAATTGCGCTCGGTTTAACAATAGGATCCTGGACTGATTTGCCGTTACTAGAGCAAGAGCAATTAAAAAAGCATAAAGGAAATGTTATATCGATAACTAAATTTGAAAATAGTCACCATCCGCTAAAACGAGATGAAATCAAAGCAGAAATTAAAATAAACTATCCTAGTGCTAATTTCTCTGCAGATTTACCTGCCATATTAACAACTGTTTTCGGCAAACTATCGCTAGACGGTGAAGTAAAGCTACTAGACTTGGAATTCTCATCAGACCTTTTAGATAATTTCCCAGGACCTAGATTCGGAATTGAAAGTATTCGTGAATTGCTAAGAGTGTATAATCGTCCACTTGTGATGAGTATTTTTAAAGGAGTAATTGGAAGAGATATCAATTACCTATCTGAACAGCTGCGTAACCAAGCTCTAGGTGGAGTAGATTTAGTAAAAGATGATGAAATTCTCTTTGAAAACCCCCTTACTCCTTTTGAAAAAAGAATTATTACAGCTAAAGAAGTACTACGTCAGGTGTATGAGGAAACTGGACATCGAACACTTTATGCAGTTAACCTCTCTGGGCGGACATCCAATTTAAAATCAAAAGCAAAAAAGGCAAAAGAACTTGGGGCTGACGCTCTATTATTTAATGTTCATGCATATGGTCTAGATGTACTTCAAGAACTTGTGGAAGATGAAGATATTCAGTTGCCATTCATGGCCCATCCAGCCTATAGTGGTGCTTTTACATCATCCTCATTTTATGGAGTTTCAACACCACTTTTACTTGGTAAATTGACTCGTTATGCAGGGGCAGATTTTTCATTATTCCCCTCACCATACGGAAGCGTCGCACTGGAGAAAACAGCTGCACTATCACTTGGGGAAGAATTGACGAAAGAAAGTGCAGTAAAACGAACTTTTCCAGTTCCTTCGGCTGGAATTCATCCTGGATTGGTTCCTTTGTTAATCGAAGACTATGGCATAGATAGCATTATAAATGCAGGTGGTGGAGTGCATGGTCATCCTACTGGCGCTACAGGAGGAGGGCTTGCCTTTAGGCAGGCCGTATCAGCAGTCCTTGATGGAATTCCGTTAGCTGAAGCAGCAAAACAGTTTCCAGAACTAAAAGCAGCATTGGAACTATGGGGGTAAGCATTATGAGTAAGCTAGTAATCTATTGTGATTTTGATGGGACCATTACAAACCAAGACAATATTATATCCATTATGAAAAAATTTGCTCCCCCAGCATACTTGCCGATCAAAGAGAATATTTTAGGGCAAAAGCAATCTATCCGAGAAGGTGTTGCTCAAATGTTCTCTCTGTTACCTGTATCTATAAAAGATCAAATTATAAGCTACTTGCTTGATCAAGCAGAGATTAGAGAAGGATTCGACGATTTTGTTTCTTATACAAGAAAGCACGATATCCCTCTCTATATTGTTAGTGGTGGAATAGATTTTTTCGTTCATCCAATGCTAGAAAAGTTTGGTCCTTTTTCAGGCGTTTATTGTAATGAATCGGACTTCTCGGGAGAAAGAATACAAATAAATTTCCCACATGTCTGCGATGATTTATGTACGAGCAAAGGTTGCGGATGCTGTAAGCCATCCATTATTCGAAAGCTCCAAGAAAAAGATTCTTTAAGTGTTGTAATTGGTGATTCTATTACTGACTTAGAAGCTGCAAAATTAGCAGATGTTGTCATAGCACGGGATTTTCTTATTGAAAAGTGCAAGGAATTGAATATTCCATATGAACCTTTCGAAAATTTTCGAGATGTCATGAATATTATTGAAACAAGGTTAGGTGTTCAAACATGATAACGCTCCGTGGTAGATGGGAAGAGTTAGCAGATATAAAAGACGAACTTGCTAAACGAGATTGGTTTATGGGAACTAGTGGAAATTTAGCAATTAAGGTGAATGATGAACCAGTAGAGTTTTTAGTTACAGCAAGCGGAAAAGATAAGAATAAGCGAACAAAAGAAGACTTTTTACATGTAAATATAAATGGAGAGCCGATAGAAGATACCATTTTAAAGCCGTCGGCAGAAACATTATTGCACTGTGCTATTTATTCTAAAACTTCTGCGGGCTGTAGTCTCCATGTTCACACGGTTGCTAATAACGTCATCTCCGAATTATACGGTGATCAGGGAAAAATAGATTTTCAAGGGCAAGAACTTATTAAAGCTTTCGATTTGTGGGAAGAAGATGCAATTCTTTCTATTCCTATCATTCCAAATCATGCCCATATTCCACTTCTCGCCGAAGAGTTTCAGACATATATAGATGGTGATAAAGGAGCTGTACTTATACGGAATCACGGTATTACTGTTTGGGGTAGGGATGGTTTCGAAGCAAAGAAGTTACTTGAAGCTTGTGAATTTTTATTTCAGTATCAGTTGACTTTACGTCAAATAAAATAAAAATAAGAGAGGAAGATTTAGATGGCTATCATTAAAATTCAAGGAACAAATGAAACAATTGAAGCACAAAATGAGGTTGCTGCATTTTTAGAGCAACAAGAAGTAATTTATGAGCATTGGGATATAGAAAAATTACCAGAGCAACTTCGTGAAAAGTATGATCTTAGCGATGCAGAAAAAGAAGAAATTTTAAATGCATTTAAAGCAGAAATAGATGATATATCAGAACGTCGTGGGTACAAAGCAGCTGATATCATTTCTTTATCTGACTCTAATCCAAACTTAGATGAACTATTAAAAAACTTTGAACGTAAACATCTTCATACAGATGATGAAGTTCGTTATATTGTTAGCGGTCACGGAGTATTTATTATTCAAGGAAAAGATGAAAATTTCTTTGAAGTCCATCTATCACCTGGAGATCTAATCTCAGTTCCGGAGAATATCACACATTACTTCACACTTGCTGAAGACCGTAAAGTAGTAGCAGCACGAATCTTTGTAACAACTGAAGGATGGGTACCAGTCTACCAAGACGAGGAAGTTGCACAAGGTTAATAAGAAGAACTGCATGCATGGGCATTCTAGATAGTTACTAAATAGAGATGTTTCATATTCAAAATTGCAAATTTAAAGTACATTCTATAAGAAGTTAAAAAAGCAAACACTGAATCCTGTATCGAATGCGTAGTGACCTTTTAAATAGCCTAGCGCAAATTAAATAAACTCCTAAATTGCTTGTAATAAGCTATTTAGGAGTTTTATTGATTATTATTTAACTAGAAGTCCACCTTGTTTTAAATAAGTTTGAATTCCTTCTGCAGCACGGTAAGAAAGTAGCTCCAATTGTTCCGGTAGGATTAAAGTTACTATTATGAGGAAATGTAGATGCTCCGACTACAAATACGTTTTCTGCTTCCCACATTGTAGATAAGAGTTAACTGCTGAAGTAGCTGGATCTTCTTTTGTTGTGCTTTCTCTTTGTATACAAGGAGAATACCAAGCGCTCCAACTAACACAATAAAACCTCCTAATTATCCTAAAACTGATTTATTTACTTAATTAAACATTAGTCAGATATATATTATTTTTACTTAATGGTAGAATGCAAATTATAAACTATTGAAAGTATTTCTGTACAAACTCACAATGGTGAAAGAAAATAAGTATATTTTTTTCCTGTCCAGCAAAGAACTATAATGGATAGACCAATACCAGATCCAAGTAAAACAAACCGTGGAAAAACGCTTAAAGTAAGAAACAATGCAAAATCTGCTACTAAAATAAAACCAAGAAGACTTAATTTAATATTTTCAATTCTTCCAAATGATACTGAGCCAATTTTATTCATCCTTAATAAGGATATATATTCAAACGAGCTTATCATTTACTACATTTTTTCTTAAACTGTACATAAATAGTTTCAAATTTATATTGGTTGTTTTAGAAAAAGTTTGTATATATAAAAACTTTTTTCCTATATTAATTGAAAAATAAAAGGTGCTTTTATTTACAAATTCGACTGTTGGAGTATAATGTGAGATGATACAAAACAACAGTTTCATGTAGTAACTATTATATTTTAGTAAACATGCTTTTCTAAGCATATAAATATCTCACTTTATTTGAGAAAATGGGGTGGTACACACTAATGACACACGAACCAGAATTGACGCTTGTTGAACATTTAACAGAATTACGAAAAAGGCTCATTATTGTAGCCGTCACATTTATTCTATCTCTAGCCTTAGGATTTTGGATGGCCCCAAGGACATTAACATTTCTTAAGTCACAACCTACAGCTGCTCACGTGGAATGGAATGTATTTGGATATACAGATGGTTTAATGATTTATGTCAAATGTGCTCTAATACTATCTATATTAATAACGTTGCCAATTGCGATGCACCAAATTTGGTTATTCGTTAAACCAGGACTATTAGAGAAAGAAGCAAAAGGAACCATTTACTTTATCCCTGTCTCTTTTTTACTGTTTTTAGCTGGGATTAGTTTTAGTTATTTTATTTTATTTCCTTTGATGTTGAACTTCATGTCTAATATTAATGATTCAATTGGAGCTCTAGAAACATACGGGATGCAACAATATTTTACCTTCATGTTTAATTTGATTATTCCAGTTGGAATTGTTTTCGAGCTACCTGTGATTATATTGTTTTTAACAAAGCTGGGAATCATCACACCTAATCGACTACGTAAGATGAGAAAAGTTTCTTACTTTATACTTGTAGTAGTTGGAGTTTCTATTACACCTCCGGACTTCATTTCAGACTTTATCATCGTTGTACCGTTATTATTGTTATTCGAAATCAGTATCCTTGTTTCGAGCTGGGCATATAAAAAACAGTTAGCAAAAAGAGCTTTGGAAGAAGAGGCATTAGAAAATGAAGTCTAGGGCTTAATTTCTCCTAAGCGTGTTATACTAAAGATAAGTTTACTACTGCATACACATCGCCATTGGAATAAATGTAACATACTATAAGGAGGAACAATCCATGCCAAACATCGGCGTACCAGGTTTAATAATCATTCTAATCATCGCATTAATCGTCTTTGGACCATCTAAACTTCCTCAGTTAGGAAGAGCAGTAGGTCAAACGTTAAAAGAATTTAAAAACTCCACTAAAGACATCGTTGACGATGTTACAGAAGAATTTAAATTAGAAGAAAATACAGACGCTAAAAAGAAAATATAATGTGGCAAACCAGCTATTCTATGAATAGTTGGTTTTTTATTTCCTTTATTTAAGATGAAATAATATCCACTCCTAACCCATTACAAAAAACTAAAACCTCCTTTCCTTGCCATTTAGCAAAAAAGGAGGTTTTACATTATAGATTATTAAAAAATACCCGAATAACATCTGCCCCACCAATAAAAGTTCCGATTGATCCTACTAAATTAGTTAAAACAACTACTAGTAAAATTCGTGTAACCTTATTGCGCCAAAACCCTTTTATCGTAAAAACATCTTCCGAAAGATTTTCAAAATCCCCTACATTTGGGCGTCGGAAATAAGCCTGAACTATTCCCGAAACCCATCCCGACGCTATTAAGGGATGTAATGTAGTTATTGGAGCTGCAATAAAGGCAGAGAGTATAGCAAGCGGATGTCCAAAAGCAATTGCAGCACCGATGGCAGCAAAGCTTCCTGTCCATATTACCCAGCTCAAAGCCTGATCCAAGCCCGCAGTTGGATTTGCAAAAAAGGTGTAAACAACTATGGCTATTAAAAGCACCGGTATTACCCACCCAAGGATTTTAGGTACAATCGATTTCGGTGGTACTTGATTGAGTTTTTCCAAATCATGTTCTTTATAAATTTCTTTCGAGATACCTGGAACGTGAGCCGCACCTAATACCGCAACTACTTTATCCCCAGGAGCTTCTTTAATTTTTTGTGCCAAGTACTGATCCCTTTCATCAATTAAAGGAGTCTTTAGTTTTGGAAATGATTCTGTAAACTCTGCAAGAACTGCATTGAGCGTATCCTGTGATTTCATCTTTTCTAATTCTTCTTCTGAAATCGAGTCTCTGCTAAAAATACTAAAAAAAACGGAGGAAAGCAGCTGTGCCTTACCAGACCATCCGAGATTATGCCAAATACGAGAAAACGTAGTTTGTATATTCCGATCTGCAAGCACAAGATTAGCACCGGTTTCTTTGGCAGACTGAATTCCTTGAATCATCTCTTGACCTGGTTTTATCTCAAATTGCTTTGCTAAACGGTTTTGAAAAGATGATATTGCTAGATTCATCAGAAGCAATGTCGCTTTCTTTTCTTTAATAACTTTAAAAATATCTGTTTCTTTCCATTTACTTCCGTCCATAACAGATTGATATCTTTGTTCATCTAACTCAATACAAACAGAATCTGGTCTCTCTGCTTCAATTACTTCTTTCACTTGCTCAGCACTTTGTCTGGAGACATGTGCTGTTCCGATCAAGATCAATTCTCTGCCATCTAAATTTATGCGAGTAATGTTTTCTTCTTTCACAAAATTCTTCCTTCATAGAATATATTTCTTCTACGTATCCTCTATTAACGGATTACGAAAAGACTGTCTATTATTAATAATGGATTAGATTAAGATAAATATCAATTAAGTTTTACTGTTTAGAGAGGAAAATTTTTGGGTTGCGCGTCCTACAAGGTAAAACACATAAAAGATGGTATACTGTTTTTATCAAATAACTCGAAAAGGAGTAATGGCTACATGTATATTGTCACAAACAAAATTAAAACAAAACCAGGCTTTGCTGAAAAAATGGCACCTAATTTCACTAAACCAGGTGCATTACAACAAATGGAGGGTTTTGTAAAAGTAGAAGTAACAATTACACAAAACCTTACAGAATATGATGAGTTAAATGTAAATATGTATTGGGAAAACCTTGAGAATTTCGAGGCTTGGAAAAACAGTGATGCCTTCAAAGAATCGCACAAACGACCAAATTCCGAATCAAAATCTACTTCTCAAGAATCACCACTTCTAGGAAGTGAACTAGTTATTACAAAAGTTGCCTCTACAATTGAAGCCATCCCATCTAAATAATGATAATTAGTTCCTACTTAACTGTTCTATTACGGTAAAGTAGGAGCTTTTTTGTTAATTTATTATAATAAACGGATATTTTAAAGATGCGGGAGCAACATAGAAATAAATTACATTTACATAGCTATTTTATAAAAGGTCTTTTCAACTCATTAATTCTCTGTTATATTAAATTAGTTACCTAAGATAACTATTATCATGGGTAACTAATTTATTTTAGGAGTGTTAGATTATGACTACGTATCGTGAATTTTTTCGTCAATTTTCACTTTTGTACCGTCCTTTTGAGCATCATTTAAATTTACAACTGGCTAAACACGGCTTGTATCGAGCACAGTGGACCATCATATATTACTTATCCGATCAGTCTTCCGCTACACTTGTCGAACTCTCTAATTACCAAAATGTTGAAAAACCCACCGTCACAAGAACAATTAACCGTTTAGAAGAACTAGGAATTGTAGAACAAATGCCCAGTAAAGATAAACGCGAAAAAAGAATACAGTTGACCTTACTGGGCAAACAGGTATATGAAGAGGTTCGACTAACAGTAGATAAATATGAACAGCATATTTTAAAAGGAATTTCTGAGTCGGATCAACTTAATTCAATTCGTTTGATGGAAGAAATACGAAAAAATATTCTAACGAAAGGTGAACACGAATGAATCAATCAAGAGCCAAACTATGGACGAAAGATTTTATTGTCGTATCGTCCATTAACTTTTTATTAATATTAATTTTTTATTTATTGATGGTCACAATAGCCGTTTATGCGGTAAGTGAATACGAGGCTTCTACTAGTGAAGCAGGTTTAATAACAGGAATTTTTATCATTGGAACTTTAATTGGTCGACTTTTCATTGGTCGTCCTATGGACGTGATTGGTCGGAAAAAAACATTATTTGTTGGTTTAGCTTTATTTACACTAACAACCTCTTTATATTATGTGAATTTCGGCTTGACTTTTTTACTAATCAATCGATTCCTTCATGGTTTAACTTTGGGAATAGCGAGTACGGCAGCTGGAACAATTGTTGCACAAATTATACCAATGTCTAGAAAAGGCGAAGGTATTGGTTATTTCAGTATGAGTTCTACGCTGGCAACTGCCATTGGACCTTTCATCGGAATTTATATGAGTCAACATACTAGTTTCCAAGTCATTTTCGGTTTCTGTCTAGCATTAGGAATCATAAGTCTCCTCACGACCTTCTTCCTATATGTACCTGCAACTGAAAAGGTTATCAAAAACGAAGAAACAAAAGGTTTTAAACTATCCAATTTTGTGGAACCAAAGGCTTTACCCATCGCGTTCATTATTCTAACCGTCGCATTTTGTTACTCCGGTGTTCTATCCTTTATTAATTTTTATGCGATAAAAATTGAATTAGTGGAAACAGCTAGTTTCTTCTTTATCGTTTATGCTGTAGCAATCCTTATATCTAGACCATTTACTGGCCGCCTACTAGATTTTAAAGGTGCAAACTACATTATGTATCCTGCTTTTATCATTTTTGGTGTTGGTATGCTTCTACTCAGTGTAGCAAACAATAGCTTCACTTTTTTATTAGCTGGTGTACTAATTGGACTTGGTTTTGGTAATATGCAGTCTACCACTCAAGCAGTGGCTGTAAAACTTACCCCACCCCACCGGATGGGGCTCGCAACATCTACATTTTTTATATTCTTGGATGCAGGTCTTGGTTTTGGACCATATCTTCTTGGTTTTATCATTCCTTTTACTGGATATAGCTTGCTATATGTTATTTTAGGAGCAGTCGTTCTCCTTACTATTGTTCCATATTTTCTCCTTCATGGACGAAAAGAAAAAGCTAATTTAGCTACAGAGTAACAAAAAGAATAGGCTACCCTCTAATAAAACTTAGAGGATAGCCTATTTCTTATGTAATACTCAAAATTAACGCTAAATAACTTGAAAAGACAAATAGTATGCTTAAAAAGAACGTTATCAAAGCTGGTGCTTTTTTAAGAAAAGCGTAAATAGTTAAGCCTATTAAAAGTATAGATAATACAAATAGAGAAAAACCTGTAGCATTAAATGCTAGTTCTACATGCATTACCTGAAGGTTTTGACCTTGATAAAAATAACTGAACAGTCTAGAAGGCCCCTCATTTTTAAACGTATTTTCACTAGGGGGTGATTGATTGCTAAGTGCTGCAGTGACAGAAAAAATGAGTAGAATAATTAGGCTCTCTATTTTTGACCAAGGTCTAGGGTTGAAGTTTGGATATTTTATTAATCTCTTTTTAACGAATAAGCTATTGATAGCTGCATATACAATCAATGGAATAATGAATAAATGTTTAATAAGCAGAAGTTGTCCATATGAGAGCATCCATGTATCTGTATACGTTTCAAAATCCATTACGAACGTCATTAACCCTATTCCCGAAGCGATCGTAATACTGAAGCATACGATTGCTACTGGTGAAAACCATTTTAAAAACTTCAACCAGTTTGAAAATCCTTTTGAAAACCAACTAACTACAAGTAGAATTCCCACCCAAACCGTTACCGCTGTAAAATGACTTGTATGAATGATAAACCCTTTTATGTATCCTACAGAGCTTGCATGACTTGCCCACCCAAACCCTAAAATTAAAAGGAAAGTGAAAGCAAGTCCTCCGTATGCATATAACTGATTCTTTTGATTATCAAACCAAAGAAGAAATATAAATAACATATTAGCTACGATGAATGTAAAAAACCAAGCTTTACCTATTTCAAATGTATTTAAGACCATTTGAAGTGTTCCTACAAAATTTTCTTCCTGATCTAATTGCAAGACAAGCAGCAAAATTGGAATAAACGAAAAAAGTGCAATTCCAACAGTAGCGATAATTTGAACCCTTCTTTGTACAAGAATCTCAGGTTTAAAAGAACTTGGTACAAGAGAAATAAGAAAACTACCTATCAAAATGGAGAAACAAAGGTATAATAGTACCTCACTAACAACAGTCATAAGCATCTATTATTTCTTTCTACGTAACCAGAAGAAGACCCCACCAATGATAACAATCAGTGCGACAACAATAATAGGAATTGTACTAGATGAAGATTGACTTTCTTCTGTTTGCTCAACTTGGTCTGTATTAGGTGCTGCTATAGTCTCTGCTTGTTCTACTTCCTCATCCTCTGTTGTTTCCGCTGCAGCAATTTCTACAGTGAAAGGAACAGTTCCTTCAATTGGATGCCCATCTGCTCCAACGATGTTCCAAGCGATTTCATAACTATCAGTCTCTAAAGGTATCGCTAAAGTTCCAATCATTTGATTTTCATTTACTGAGATATTTTCAACTGGAATTGACTCACCATTAGAATTCATTAATTCAAAGGTGCTACTTTGTTCTATTTTCCCTTCAAAAATGAGGGAAATCTCATTTAGTTCTTCTGTTACAACTTGCCCACTTTCAGGATTGGAACTCTCTAATCCTGTATGTGCCCAAGCTGAATTTGCAAAAGCAAACATGAAAATAAATGATACTAAAATTATTTTTTTCATGATAATCCTCCTTATTATATCTTTAACCTAGTATAGCTACTCTTTGTGAGGAAAGTATGAAATTACTTTCAACAAAAAAAGAGGTACATTAACAACCTCCTCATTTTTTAAAGGAACTATTCATTCTATTTTATTGACAATGATAATTATACATTTTCTTTACGTTAACTTGCAGCGAGCAGTCCTGTACCCTTTAACAACACTAAGTTTTAACTTAGTCTTTCTAATATATCCTTTATATGCGTCACTCGATTTCTTCCGTTCTCTTTAGATGTATAAAGTGCTTGGTCCGCATTGGACATAATCGACATATCGGAATCGCCGTTTTGGATTGTAGCCACTCCAATACTAACCGTTACTATTTGGTCGATTTTCCATTCAGCGGACTGTACAGCTCTTCTAAATTCTTCAGCTTTTTCTTTGGCTTTTTCTTTATTTGCGTCCGGCAAAAGGACTACAAATTCTTCCCCACCGTAACGAGCAACTATATCCTCTTCTTTAAAAGTACTATTCAAAATTTCAGCTAGTTTTATTAATACATGATCTCCTATTAGATGCCCCCAAGTATCATTCACCTTTTTAAAGAAATCTATATCTATAATGAGTAATGAGAAAGACAGGTTGTTTTTTTGGAATAAAACGATATGCTCTTCCAGTCTTTCCATGAAAAAGCGTCTATTTTTTAATCCCGTTAGTGAATCTGTCACGGATAGTTTCTCTAGCTTTGTATTTAACTCCATTAATAGACTTTGCTTTTTTTCTATTTCCTTGTGAAGCTGTTCAAGTTTATCTAGTGCTTGATTTTTTTCTCGTAATGCTTCTTCTGCCTGTTTTTTAGCTGAACGTATTTGCTGCTCGTAATCAATACGTTTTCCCATTTGCATGAATACACAGTCGACACCTTCAACATCATCTTGTTTAAAAGATTTTGCATTTAATAACAAGGGAACGTCTTTTCCCTCATGATCTTTTAAGCTTAAATACATTTCCTCCACATGCCCATTTAATTGGAGAAACGGATAAAAGTATGTATGAAAAAGTAACTTGTTGGCAATAGACATGATAGATTCTATATGAGTATCTAATAATTCTTCAAATGTATGACCGACCATATTACAAAACGTTTCATTTATTTCAGTGATCACGCCTTGATTTGTAATACAAAGATAGCCAAAAGGAGCCGTGTTTAGCCTCTCCTTCATTTTTTACACAACCTTTCGAAGAACAAATTACATTTAAGATAACAAAAGATATTCATTTATTAAACGAGCTGTTTCTTCAGAATGACTAAGATGAGGATAGTGACCCTTTGCTTTCATTAATCGAAACGTACTATTTTTCAGATGATGATGCAAAAATTCTCCAACCTCAATTGGAACGATACTATCATGTGAACATTGAATAATGAGCGTAGGAACAGTAGATTGTGCCAAATCCTCTCTATGGTCAGATAAGAAGGTCACTTTAGCGAATTGTCTAGTTATTTCTTCATCTACTGAAGTAAAGCTTTTCTCCAGCTCTTGCGCAAGCATTGGCTTTTCTGGATTTTGCATTGCAAGTAGTGACATAAAGCTTGCCCATCCTTCAAAATTCATTTCCATTAAATCTAGAAGTTCCGTTACATCACTACTTTCAAAGCCTCCAACATAGGCTCCGTCATTTAAATAGCGAGGAGATGGACCTATCATAATAATATTTTCAAAATAGTCTGGACGTTTTATAGAAGCTAGCATCCCTATCATCGAACTTACGGAATGACCTACAAAAATGACGTTATTAAGATCTAACTCTTCTATAATCTCTATTAAATCTTGAGCATAACCATTTAGCGTATTATATTTTTCTGGGTCATATGCTGTGAGATCTGACTTACCTGACCCAACATAATCGAATAAAACAATCCGATACTTCGATTCAAAAAAAGGTACCATCAATCGCCACATACTTTGACTGCAACCAAATCCATGCCCAAATAGTATCGTTTTCTCTCCATCTCCCAGTACTTTTACATTATTACGAGCGATAACATTAGCCATTAATATAACCCCTTTAGAATCTAATAATATTTATAGTACAGGCCCCGTTATTTATTCCACATGCATCTTAACATGCTCTATCCTTAAATATTTTTCTATCAACAATGAAGTTTAATAAAGGAAAATAAAAAAGGCTTCCCTTCTCATGTTGAAGGGAAACCAAATAATAATCAAGTATAATAATAAAATTGTCCTAAAAGGATATACAATTCTTATTTTAATGTACGCTTTAAAAACTCTCTCGTTCGTTCTTGTGTTGGATTATTAAAAATTTGTTCAGGGCTTCCTTCTTCTGCAATAACCCCTTTATCCATAAATACAACTCGATCGGAAACTTCTTTTGCAAATTCCATTTCATGCGTTACGATTAACATAGTAAGCCCTGTTTCGGCTAGTTCCTTCATTACTTTCAGAACTTCTCCCACCATCTCTGGATCCAGAGCGGAGGTTGGTTCATCAAACAGCATAACATCTGGTTCCATCGATAAAGCTCGAGCGATTGCAACACGTTGTTTTTGGCCACCTGATAATTGACTTGGTTTTGCATTTACATATTGGTCCATACCAACCACTTTCAAATATTTGAGTGCTTTTTTCTCTGCTTCTTCTTTAGACCGTTTTAACACTTTTACTTGCCCAACAACACAGTTACTTAACACATTATGATTATTAAATAAGTTAAATTGTTGGAAAACCATTCCTAGCTTTGTTCGGTAAGCATGGATATCATGTTTATCATCTAATATATTTTCACCATGATAAATAATCTGTCCACCGCTTGGTTTTTCTAATAGATTTACGCAACGGAGAAGTGTGGATTTACCAGATCCAGAAGAACCGATGATGCATACAACTTCTCCCTTGCTCACGGAAAAGTCTATATCTCTTAATACTTCATGGTTACCAAAGGATTTATTTAAATGTTGTATTTCAATTACTTTTTCCATATTATCCACTCCTTCCTTTTTATAATCCCGCATTGTTTTTTGGTAGTGTGACTTGTGTTGGTTGACCAATCATACTGTAATTTTCAGGACCATCTAATCTTCTTTCAACATAACGTAAAATGATTGTCACCGTAAACGTCATAACGAAGTACAAAATACACGCAACAAAAAACGGCTCAAAATATTTGAAGCTGATTCCCGCAACGGTTTTTGTTTGGAAGTATAGTTCTGTTACACCTATTACATTCAGTACTGACGTATCTTTAATATTTATAATAAATTGGTTTCCTGTAGCTGGTAAAATATTTCGTACTACCTGTGGTAATACTACATGAAGCATCGTTTGTATATGATTCATACCGATTGCTTGTGCTGATTCAAATTGTCCTTTATCAATGGAAATGACACCACCACGAACAATCTCGGCCATGTATGCCCCCGTATTAATAGATACGATAAAAATAGCTGCAGCAGTTCTGTCCATATCCACACCAAAAGCTAAAGCAGAACCATAATAGATAACCATCGCTTGTACAATCATCGGTGTACCACGGAAAAATTCAATATACATCGTTAGAATTGCATTTACTATCTTCAAGAAAATTCGTTTTACTTTTCGTTCTGGCATAGGGATTGTTCGAATAACTCCTGCCAGCAAACCAATAATGGCTCCAAAGATTGTACCAATGATAGAGATTAAGAGCGTCATCCCTGCTCCACGTAGGAACATCGGCCAGTTATTGGTAACCATTGATATTATATACTCAATGCTCATACTTATCCTCCTCAAAAATTAAACCGACTGCAAAGAGATGCAGCCGGTATCACTTCATCTTTATTCAGAAGCGGGTTGATTTTTAATGGCAGTATCCATAATGTTTTGACGATCTTCTTCTGAAATGCCCGCCAATATATCATTAATTTGTTTTGTTAAGTCACTGCCCTTTTTAAGTCCAACTGCAACTGCTGTTTCTTCTTCATCCGCAACAAATCCATCGGTAAATTCAACCATCGCAAAGTTTTCGTTCGCTGATGAAGCACTTATTCCTTCTGGACGTTCAGAAACATAACCATCTAGCATTCCAGACTCTAGTGCTACACGCATTGCAGGGAAGTTATCCATTGCTGGTTGTTTTTCTACACCTTTAATTTGATCTATTACGCCATAATGTGAAGTATTTAATTGTCCTGACACTTTTGCCCCGCTAAAATCTTGAATAGAAGTAGCTCCCTCATAAGGTCCACCTTTTTTAACTACCATTACAAAGTTAGAAGTGTAATAGTTTTCAGAGAAGTCGATTGTTTCTTTACGTTCAGCTGTCGGTGACATACCTGCAATAATTGCATCGATTTTACCTGACTCTAAGGATGGAACTAGTCCGTCCCATTCTGTTTTCACAATAACTAACTCTTTTCCTAATCCTTCAGCAATTTTTTTGGCAATTTCTACATCGTATCCACCTGCATATTCTGCATTGCCGTCAATTTTTACACCGCCGTTTGAATCATCTAATTGAGTCCAGTTGAATGGAGCATATCCTGCTTCCATACCAACTGTAAAAGTGTTGTCGTCACCTTTAGAAGATGATGATTCTGTATTTTCTGTATTACTTGACCCACATGCTGCTAAAAGCATCATGATAGACACGAACATTACTAAAACTATTAGTTTGTTTTTCATTCTATTTCTCTCCTTTTATATATGATTATGTTTTTAACTACTAAAAAAGGACAACTTACATAAAAAAAGACCTGAGATGAACTCAGGTCGCAATATGTATAGTTGCCCTAAATCCTCTACTTTTCCCAAATGAGATAGCACACCACTATAAACCGGGATGTTTATAGCGGACAGTCCTGTAGTTATTCACTACAGACCCAGCAAGTAATACCGAGAACTATTACAAACTTCGGCGACATTTCCTTCTCCCTAGAATCATGGCTTCTCAAACTCCACTAAGGACTGTTAAATATCGCGCCTCTACCCCACTACATAAGTGAGGTCGTATTTAATTATTGTCCATAGTCTACAATAAGAAATACTATCTGTCAATCATTCTAGAAGTAATAACAAGTTTCTGAATTGAAAATAATCTTTTAAAAGTAAATACATTTTTTCAAACGCTAAAGGAAATAATAAACTCTAGCTAACTAATCTCAATCGTTATTTTTAAAAAACGTTGGCATTACTGTTATAATAGGTTATGGATGAAGTGGTAGACGAATTTATCAAACAAATGGAAGTGAGTTGTTTTATGAATTAATATATAAAAGGAGTTGATATTATGGGATCTGTCAAAGTCGCAGATCACAAAGTGTCAGAAGAAATGAAAGATGATTTTTCATTAGATCGAGTGCCTCGAGACCAAAGGAAGATGGGTTGGTTTAGTATTACCAATATCACATTTGGTATCGCAACGGCAATTTTTTATTTTCAAATGGGAAGCGTTATGGCACTTCAATTCGGGGCTATAAATGCTATCATATCCTCCATATATGCGATAATCGTTGCCGGTATACTCGGAACGTTCATAGCTTATCTATCAGCCAAATCCGGGATGAACGTTAACTTATTATCAAGAGGCGGAGGTTTTGGTTACATAGGTGCATCGTTAACCTCATTCATTTATGCAACAAACTTTATCATGTACTGTGCCTTTGAAGGCCTGATTTTAGTTTCCGCAGTTCACACCTTCTTCCCCGCCCTACCTGAATGGGCACTAATCATTTTCTTCGGATCTATTGTTATTCCATTAAATTGGTTTGGTATTAAACAACTAGATAAATTACAAAAATGGTCTTTACCGATTTTCGGTATTTTTTTATTGTGTGCCATCATAATGTCTTTTTTCACTCCAACGGTTTATGAAGGAGCATTTTGGACGTATATGCCAGAAGGAGTACAGGTGGGTGGCCAAGCTTTACTACTTTGTATAGGAATGCAACACGGAATAATGGGTCTGACAGCATTACTCTCTTCAGACTACGCACGTTTTCTTAAACCAAAGGATTTAAAAATTGGATCTTTTGCAATTGGTTTTATTCCACAAATTTTCTGTTTTGGAGTTATGGGTGGTCTTGGTATATGGTTCGGTGTTCGTTTAGGTGAACCAAATCCAGGTGTTTATATCGTTCTACTCTTAGGTTTAGGTGGCGTATTATTCACTATGTTAACTCAGCTTAGAATTAACGTTACCAATATATACAGTAGTTCCCTATCACTTTCTAACTTCTTCGAGAACGTATTTAGATTTACACCAGGCAGACGATTTTGGGTTGTTGTCTCAGGTATTTGTGCAATTTGCTTGATGTTAGGTGGTATTGTGGATCATTTAGATACAGCCATGACATTCCAAGGAGTCTTTTTACTCGCTTGGGCATCGATTCTAGTTACGGATGCCATGATCGTGAAAAAACTATTAAAAATTGGGCCAGGTTATTACGAGGCTCGACACGAATATTTATATAAATGGAATCCTGTTGGAGTAGTATCTTTACTTATCTCAAGTGGTTTAGGTACGATAGCCGCACTAGGTTATATGGGATCATTTCTGGAAAGTACTGCGGCATTCTTCGCAGCACTTCTAGCAGCTATTCTCACCGTGATTTTAGCCATTTTTACAAAAGGTAAATATTATAGCAAAAAGCTTCCTAATGACATTCCTAAGGAAGATTATATTGCATAATAGTTAAAAGATTTTTTCTACCCTCAACTATTAACCATTCAATCAGCTTACCCTTCATTTATTAACTTCCAGATAGCCTTTTCTTCGGCCGATAATTCGTTTTTTATACTATATTCTCGCTTCTCTCAGGAGGTAGAGTTTATAGTAGGCTGGTTGCCTAATTGGTTTTACTCTACTTTTACCCTCAAAACTATTTATCCAACAACTCATATGGTTATTTTGTTTATACAATATTACTAATGCACCTTGTAGTTCTAGAGGGTGCATTTTTAATTAATTGATATTATTAACCCAGGACTCTTTACTTCCACAAAACCATATATATAAAGTGAAATATTTTTTACGATAATGATTTCTTTTTAGAGGGGGAATGCGATGAAAAAGATGTGGTTATTAGGGTTTGGTTTTTTTAGCATTAGTTTAGGATGGTCTTTATATAATGCGTTTGTTCCTTTTTTTCTGAACGACTTTCTTTCAAGTACTGCATTAATTGGTTTTCTCATGACAATTGATAATTATTTTGCTCTTTTCATACAGCCATATATAGGAAACAAAAGTGATCGCACACATTCACACTTTGGTAGACGGATGCCATATCTATTAATTGGTATACCGTTAGCAGCTTTGTTTTATGCACTTATTCCCTTCCACACAAGTTTGACCACATTAGTGATTTTTATGGTAGGAATGAATATATCCATGGCGATATTCCGTTCCCCTACTATTGCGTTAATGCCAGATATTACTCCTGAGGCTTTACGCACGAAAGCAAATGGTGTTATTAATTTTATGGGAGGACTTGGCGGAATTTTAGCTTTCAGTGTAGGCTCTATTCTTTTTGGAGTGGAGGAATCCCTCCCATTTTTCGCGGTCTCTGCAATCTTCCTATTAGCGCTAGTAGTTGTCTTTAAAAACATTAATGAAAATAGAGATGCTATTCCTTTTACCATTACAACTAATTCAAAGATAGATTACAAAGCAGAGTTAAATAAACCTACCATCTTTCTTCTAACCGCAATATTCTTTTGGTTTGTAGCAATTCAAGGGATGGAAGCGTTATTTACTTTATATGGTGTAAACGAGCTTAATTTATCCAAGAGCTCATCTGCCTTTTCACTTGCATTTTTTTCATTAAGTTTTGTACTGGCTGCTATACCAAGCGGTATTCTAGGTGCTAGGTTTGGTAAGAAAAAAGTAATCTTAACGGGAGTTATCGGTTTATTTTTTGTCTTCTTTTTATTAAATTGGGTGGAATCCCTTTTTACCCTGCGCTTACTACTATTAATTGGTGGAATGTTTTGGGCATGCATAAATATAAATTCATACCCTTTCATTGTCTCTCTCGGAAGTGAACATAACTTTGGTACTCGAACCGGATTATATTATTTAGTATCTTCATTAGCAGCTATAATTTCACCACCTTCTTTAGGCTTATTAATAGATATATTTGGATATGATGTACTATTTAATGCTACGGCAGTAAGTATGCTTTTTGCATTAGCTTGTATGTGGAAGGTTAAAACCCCTAGAACTAGTCCCGTGCGATTGTAAACTACCAATTGGACAGTCGGTTCTATTTATATATAATCTAATGTATATACTTACCATAAGAGAGTGGAGAAATGATAGTTGAAAAAGATAACGATCTTGCAAACTAGTGATATACATGGAAGCATTTTTCCGATTAATTATGTAAATAACGAACAAGCTAATATTGGCTTAGGGAAATTAGCTACGATAATAAAACAGGAGCGACAATTAAACGAGCAATTAATTTTGATCGATAATGGTGATTTAATTCAAGGAACTCCGCTAACATATTACTATATTCAATTTTTAAAGGATGAAAAAAATCCCATGATCAGCATTTTAAATGACCTGTCCTATGATGCTGCCGTTATTGGAAATCATGAGTTTAATTATGGGTTGGATATATTAAATCAGGCGGTTGAAGAATCCCAGTTTCCTTGGCTATCTGCTAATATCTTAGACACAAATACGGGGAAGCCTTATTTTGGCTGTCCTTATATCATCAAAGAAATTGAATCTGTAAAAATAGCTATTCTAGGTGTTACAACTCATTACATCCCAAATTGGGAAAACGAGCATAATATAACTGGTTTGGATTTTAAGGATTGTCTCCAAGAAACAAAAAAATGGGTTACATATATTAGTGAAAAAGAGCATCCTGACGTATTAATTGTTTCTTACCATGGAGGATTTGAACGAGATCTGGAGACTGGAGAACCAACAGAAAACTTAACGGGAGAAAATCAGGGATATGCCATATGTAAGGAAATTAGTGAAATAGACGTCCTCCTAACAGGGCATCAGCATCGCTCTTTAACTGGCAATTTAAATGGTGTAGAAACTGTTCAACCGTCTAATAACGGGCAAATGATAAGTAAAGTTACTCTAACGCTAAATAATCAGAACGAGATTATAAATAAATCCTCTGAATTATTAGTAGTAGATAATGTTGAAGCAGATGTAGAGGTTTTAAAAAAGGCTTCTCGTTTTGAAGAAGAAACTCAACATTGGCTGGATCAACCAATCGGCAAAGTAGAAGGCGATATGTTAATCAAGGATCCATTTCTTATTAGAACAAGTGACAATCCTCTAATAGAATTTATTAACAAAGTACAAATGGAAACAGCTGGAGTAGAAATCTCTAATACTTCTCTTTTTAGCAATTCATCTCCTGGCTTTGAACCAGATGTGACGATGCGCGACATCATTTCTAATTACAAGTATCCAAATACATTAAAGGTGCTTCGATTGTCCGGGCAAGATATAAAAGATGCATTAGAACAAAGCGCACGTTATTTTGTTTTGAATCGAGAAGGAATGCTTGAAGTAAATCCTAATTACATACAACCAAAACCACAGCATTATAATTATGATATGTGGGAAGGCATAGAGTATATTTTAGATATTCGTAACCCAGTTGGAAACAGAGTAACTACATTGAATTACAAAGGTGCTCCTTTAAACCTTCAGCATGAATATGATGTCGTGATGAATAATTATCGTGCTGGTGGCGGTGGAGACTATTTGATGTTTAAGGGCAAAGACATTGTGAAAGATATTCCGATAGACATGTCGGAAATCCTTGCTAACTATATACTGGAGCGAAAAACGATAAAGGCAACAGTTAACCGTAATTGGAAAGTTATCTGGTAGTAATACTAAAAAGCTGGTTCGTCCATCAATTGCTTATCTGCTAGAAGGCTGTAAAAATAAGAGGCTGTTCGAATGCCTGCTACTTTCAATATGATGAGTAGGGATTAGATCTTGCAAGTTGAAAATCACCATACTTTGATGATTGTTATATGGTTTGAACATGGGTAGGAATTGTCATTTTACAATTTATAGTAGTAATCATTGGATTGCACATAAAAAATCGCCGTTTCTTTTTGTTGGTTTGGTCACTTACATTATAAGAAATTTGGCGGTTTTTTTGTATACTATCCCGTTTTGATTGAATGAAGTAATGGATTTTCGTTTCATGCGGTGACTCCTGCGGGAAGATAGACAGTCCGAGACCCCGCACGTAGCGTTAGAGAGGAAGGAAGGCTAAGGCCGCCTCTTCAAATGGAAGGCAATCTAAGTTCGCCGCGTTCTGCGACAACGATTGCATGACCCACATCCCTGTGGGCCTCAACGCCTTCATGACCAACATCATGTTGGCCTGAGAAGGCTCGGCGCTCGCCCGCGGAAAGCATCCGTCTGGAACCGAAATCTATCGCACTTTTTAATAAAAGCTATGAAGAAAGAGGCTACCCTTAAAAGTCATTTTTTATGACTTTAAGGACAGCCCCTCTTATTTTTATTATGCTAGTTCTTCCAAAGAAGCATAGTATTTTTCTTCTTTTTCTTTATCGAAACGACCTTCCCATTTAGCCATAACGACTGTAGCCAATGCATTACCTACTACATTTACTACTGTACGAGCCATATCTAGAAGACGGTCAATACCAGCGATAAACGCAAGTCCTTCTAGTGGGATTCCTACAGTTCCTAGAGTAGCCAATAGTACGACGAAGGAAACTCCTGGTACTCCAGCGATTCCTTTAGATGTTACCATTAATACTAAAACGAGTGTAATTTGTTGCATAATACTCAAATCAATTCCATACATCTGTGCAATAAAAATTGCCGCAATCGCTTGGTATAACGTGGAGCCGTCTAAGTTGAAAGAATATCCTGTTGGTATTACAAAGGAAACAATATCCTTTGGTGATCCAAACTTCTCCATTTTCTCCATTACTTTCGGCAAAACAGTTTCGGAGCTAGATGTAGAATAAGCTAAAAGCAATTCGTCTTTTAATACTTTAATTAGATGGAAGATATTGATACCAACTAACTTTGCAATACCACCTAGTACAACAACAATGAAGAATAGCATAGAAGCGTAAACTAGTATCATTAACTTTCCGAGTGGCAATAAAGATTCCAATCCAAATTTAGAAACAGTAACACCTATTAACGCAAATACACCAAATGGTGCAAATTTCATAATCAAATTAGTTACCCAGAACATAGCATCTGCAGTTCCTTGGAAAAAGGCAAGGACTGGTTTCCCTCTTTCCCCAATAGCAGCTACTCCTAAACCGAATAAGACTGAAAAGAATATAATGGCAAGCATATTACCATCTGCCATAGATTGAACGATATTACTTGGCACAGCATTTACAATTACATCAGCAAATCCATGACTTTGCACTTCTTCACTCGTTTGTACATATTGATCGATATTACCTTTTGATAGTGTGGACATATCAACACCAACACCAGGTTTAAAGATATTAGCTGCCAATAAGCCTACAACTATTGCAATAGTCGTAACTATTTCAAAATATATTAATGTTTTTCCGCCAAGCTTCCCTAGTTGCTTAATATCACCTGTTCCAGCAACGCCTAGGATCAACGTAGAAACAATAATCGGTACAACAATCATTTTGATCATATTAATAAAAATAGTACCAATTGGTTGTAAATATTTTTCTACAGCAGGATTACCAAAAAAGATGGCTCCAACAACTATACCTAAAATTAATCCGACTAAAATTTGATATGCCAGAGTAAATTTAAACTTTTTCTTCATGAATCCGTCACCCCTTTTATATTGAAAACGCTTTCTCTCATTCGGAGTAGCTTTTAGAATATATTAAAGGTAACTTACAAAATCCGACGTAATCCGACAAAACATAATATATATTTATTGATTGTATTTATCCTTTGTTTCTAAATACAATACTTGAAGAAACTTTTTAATATTAACTTTTACTCTTGTTGCTACATCAGTTTCTTCATTCATATGTCTCATTTGATTTCTAATTTCTTGAAACTCAAAAAACCGAGGAGCATAATATTCAAAGTTGGGGTTCGTATAATCGATTAAACCCATAGAAGCTAAATTATTCATAGCAGATAGGATCGTTCTACGAATACGCTGCTCGATTGCTCTACTCTCCTTTTTTATATCTGCCGGATGTGTTTTGGAAGCAACAATTTCGTATAGGTCCTTCAATGGTGGTAATTGAACAGATAGTTCCTCTCGCTCCATTAAATATTCTATTATCGAAACAATATCATCACTTCCTGTTTCTCCAATTACCCCTATATCATTTAACATAGACAATACAATTTCTTTTACATTTTGCTGTCTCTTTATCGGTTTGCCTGGAGCAATATTTTCTAATGATTGTCGAATTGCTAGAAGTGAATCTTTTAGTTTAAATTGTTCTGCTGTCTTTTTTAAAATACTTTGTACTTCCACACGATTAATAGGCTTATGTATAAAAAATTCTACTCCTTTTTCATACGCTTCCCCTACCATTTCTTTGTTTACTATTTGGGAAATCATAATAAATTGACCCTGAAATCCTTCCTTTCTCAACTGTTCGATTGTTTCTATACCGTCCAACTCTGGCATTAATAAGTCTATTAGCACAACATCTGGATGCATGGATAGAATAGTTGAGAGGCTACTCGCTCCACTAACTGCCTCACCTATAACAATGCCAAGTTCATGATCAATTATTATATTTTTAAGCATAGTTCTACTAGCTTTATCATCATCTACAATAAAATAACGCAGTTTTATTCCACTCGCTTTCGTATGTTTTCCGTAGGGATATGAATTCGAAAAATGGTTCCAATTGGAGGTGATTCTATTTGAATGGTTCCATTCAACTGTTGAATAATTTCCCTTACATGAGACAGGCCAATACCTGTTGCAGCAACTCCCTGCTCATTATATTTTGTCGTATATCCAGGTTCGAAAATAATGGACTCGTCCTCTTTCAGAATACCCTTACCTGTATCTTTCATAACAAAACAAGTGAATTCAGATTCTTCAAACAGAGTAACCGTAATGTCACCCGAACCAACAATTGCTTCAACAGCATTGGCAGTCAGATTATTTAACACGGCCAATAGAGGAATTTGCTTATCTGTTTCAAAATCAACGGACATGGATAGTTGAAAAGAAATCTTTTTCTTTAATAGTTCACTGTATTTTTCATTTGCACTAATAACAAAGCCCATTACATCTGAAAGAAAGAGAGGTGTTTCTTTTTGTTGCTTCGTTATTTTAGTCAGCCCAGATAAAATCCTCTGAGAATCTTTTTTTACCTCATGAATTTCTTGTGCGATATGTAATGCCTGAATACTAAGTTCATGTAATTCTTTCTTTTTTAAACGCCTATATAAGTCATGGCTAGAGGCAGTTATTTGCTCTATATGATTTAAGGATTTTTGTAAATAAAGGGTTTCTGCATATAGTTCGGAACCTACACCAAGCATTTCTTGCATTTGTTTTTTTTGCTCCGAAACTGTAATAGAACTATATAATCCAACAACAAAATAACTACGAAATAAAGCTACTCCACATATTAAAGCAAAATCCTTGAAACTTAATAAGTCTTGGTGCAATAATCCATGTCTCAAAACATGCTCCGATACGTTGCCAATCACTTCTAATAAGGTTGCCCATGCTCCTAAAATAAGAGGAGAAGATTTATACTTTTCTATTTTGATCAAGCTTAATACCATCGCAAATACAAAGTAAAAGAAAAATGCAGGAAAGTTATTTTTCAAACTTATTACAACTTGAACGCCATCAAGCATCGATTCTTCCAACACACGAAAACACACTACTGTTATACCGGTAACCAAACCGGTTCGTAAATAGGACACTGGTGTCCAAATTAAAATAAGGAGAAAAAATGCAACACTCCCCAGTCCAAAACGAAATGCTTCTTCTTCAAAAGGCACTACCTTGACTTCACTTGCAAGTGTCGTCAGTATGGCCGTAAAAATTAATATAATTTTTTCGCTTCTATTAAGTTTACTTAAAAAGAGGTTGCTTTTAGAAAACATTTCATTCACCTATAACCTATATATTTTATCTTCTATTAAAGATACATCATTTTTCTCTCACAATAAAATTCAACGTAGCAAGCTTAATCCAATTGGTGAATATTTGCCATAAAAAAATACCTTGCTTGTCTCATATCTACTTTCTAGAAACTTTCCTATACATCAACAGTTCACTAATATATATTAAAACAAGGTGATTATATGAAAACATATTTAAACAATTCAAAATTTGTTGCGGGAATAACCCTTAAGGATGAAAACAAACTTGAAAACAACAACATGGCACTTCATGTATGTGAAAATCCTAATAATATATTGGAAAATCGTAAGCTATTAGCTGCTTCCTTACATTGTGAGTTGGATGATTTTGTGTGTGCCAATCAAACACATAGCTCAAATTTCCATAGGGTTACACTTGATGATAAAGGACTTGGTTCTTATCAATCAGATACTGCCATTGCAGATACAGATGCATTATATACTTACGAGCCAAATTTGTTACTATGTAGCTTTACGGCCGATTGTGTGCCAGTGATTTTTTATAATGAAGTAAATGAACTTGTTGGAGTTGTCCATTCCGGTTGGCAAGGTACAGTCAAAGAAATTACTTTGAAACTTTTTAAGCATTTAAAACAAGCGGAACATTGTACAATGAGTGATTTCCAAGTCCAAATTGGTGCAGCATTGAGCCAGGATAAATTTGAAGTCGATAAAGATGTATATGTAAAATTTAAAGACCTTGGCTACGCGGATGATTTTATCTATTACAATAATCAAACGAACAAGTATCATATCGACAACCAGCTGACGGTGAAAAAGCAGTGTGAGCTCGCGGGTATTCCATCTGAAAACATTACTATTGATCCTACCTGTACATTTGTAAGCCCAGAAGGATTCTCCTATCGACAAGACAAAAAAAGTGGCAGACATTTGAGCTTTATAATGAGAAAAAAATAAGCACTTCACTTCGTAGTGATGTGCTTATTTTAATTATTTACGTAAAATATTCAAATTTAGCATTTGGGAAAAATTTCTCCATATAGCCATATAGATGTTCTTTTATATCTTCTTCTTCCTCTTTTTGATAGATGTATTTGCCTATTCCGTATTTCCCCCACTTGTATCTTCTCGAAGTTTCATCCAATTCCAGTTTAGTCATTGGATAGTTTTTTTCAATTACTTTTTTAGCTGGCATTGTAAATCGGTGTTGAATGAATTCAAACGTTATATCATCTCGTGCATCCATAGGTAATTCTGCATTTAGGCGTTCAAACATATGATAGTAGCCTTCCTCCCACCCTTCATGAAGGTAAATAGGAGCTACGATAAAGCCCAAAGGATAACCTGCTCTCGCTACTTTTCCAGCGGCTTCTATACGTTTCTCTAAAGGTGACGTACCTGGTTCAAAGTTTTTAATGACATAATCGGCATTTACACTAAATCGAAACCTTGTTTTTCCATTATGCTTGGCATCTAGTAAATGATCGACATGGTGAAATTTAGTCACAAATCTCAATCTACCTAATTCTGATTGACCAAAATGTTCAATGGCTCTTTTCAAAGAGTGTGTTAAGTGATCGATTCCTACAATATCGGAGGTACAGGATGCTTCAAATCTTGTGATTTCAGGCGCACGCTCATCTATATAACGATCCGCTGCTTCTAGAATCTCATCCACATTCACATATGTACGAATATATGGCTTACTTCCCATAGTAGTTTGCAAATAACAATAATGGCAATGCCCCATGCACCCTGTAGCAAAAGGTATAGCATATTCAGCAGAAGGCTTAGACGTATCAAACTTAAGTGTTTTTCGAATACCAACGACTAGGGTTGACTTTGCAATACGGTATCTTTGAAAATCATTGTCCCCAGGTAAATTTCGTACCTGGTTATGGGAAGTCGTATAACGAATTTCTGTCCCCAGCTTTTCAAATTTTTCTTTTAGTTCTTGGCCAAGTGGATATTCCAATGCATTCGGTTCAAAATATACTAGCTGTGGTGTAAATGGTTTTCTCATGTCCTATCTCCCTTTAATGAAAATACTGGCGATACGCTTGTTCAGCATCTGTTTCATTTGCATAAATGGCCATTTCAGTAGTTAAAGGGTAATATGTTTCATAAAGAAAAAGCGCTAATTCTTCCGGGTTTTCCGGGTTGTTTACAACAGCCGCTTCTTGTATATTCGCTACGTCCTGTATATGTGGATTTCGGTAAAATATATAGACAATATCACCAGCATTATAATCGTAATGCATATGTCATCACCTTCCTCGTATCTTTTTTTTAGCTTGGCTAAAGAAGAGGAGATTATTTACTAATTGTTAATAAAAAAACATTAAGCTCGTCGAAAAAAATGCCAGCCTCATTCGGCGTGCCGCATATTGTAAAAAATATTGGTAGCAGCAAAGCCGTTGTTTTAATATCCTTCTATTCAGATACCGAGCTTAACGACATGTTCTAAATTTATCTATAAAAGCAATCTTGACTCATTCACAGTCATTATTGCTTTTTTACTTCCTTTCGTTCTAATTCCCGTAAAGTATTAAAATCATAATACTCTCTTCCATTTCATATTCTTATATAATGTGAAATTTTAATGAAGGGAAGATACGAAATGGACGTATATGTTAGAGGCGGGGATTCAATTTGGTATTTTAGCCAATTATTTAAGATTCCCCTACAGCTTATTAACGATTCTAATAGAAACATTAACCCCCAAATACTCTCGATAGGTCAACGTATACAAATTCCGGGATACGTTGTTACCAACTATCAAATCAGGCCTGGAGACTCCATCTGGTCCATTGCCCAAAACCGAAACCTTCCGCTCGATGCAATTCTACTTGTTAATCCTGGACTTAGTACAAATCGTCTCCAAATCGGGCAGACCATAAGCGTTCCTCTTAGAGTTACTTGGAGACTTGTAAACGGTAAGCAAAATTATAACTACGATACAATGAGAAACGATATAAGACGATTACAGACTGTATACCCATTCCTGCAAGTTTCTTCTATTGGAAAGACTGTATTAGATCGGGAAATACCTGAGGTTCTAATAGGAAATGGGGATAAAAGAGTTCACTTCAATGGTTCATTTCATGCTAATGAATGGATTACTACTCCCATCACTATGACATTTTTAAATGATTATTTGCTATCCTTAACAAACCAAAATACGATTCGAGGTATTGAAACATCCCTTTTATATACACAAACCACATTATCCATCGTGCCGATGGTGAACCCGGATGGTGTAAACTTGGTCATAAATGGACCTCCTGCAAATGAGCCATGGAGTAGTAGAGTGATTGAATGGAATAATGGCAGTTCGGACTTTTCTGGATGGAAAGCAAATATACGTGGAGTAGATCTGAACGATCAATTTCCTGCTAAGTGGGAGTTGGAAAGAGCACGCAATCCAAAAACTCCGGGACCACGCGATTATGGTGGGGAAAGTCCATTGTCCGAACCAGAAGCTATTGCAATGGCAGACCTTACAAGAAGAAGGGATTTTGCAAGAGTACTTGCTTTCCATACACAAGGGGAAGTTATTTATTGGGGATTTGAAGACCTCGAGCCTCCTGAAACGGAAGTTCTTGCTATGGAATTTAGTAGAGTCAGTGGTTATGAGCCTATACAAACAATTGAAAGCTATGCAGGTTATAAAGACTGGTTTATTCAGGATTGGCGAAGACCTGGTTTTACTATCGAGCTTGGAACAGGAACAAATCCGCTACCCCTTACTCAGTTTGACGAAATCTATGAAGAGTCATTGGGGATTTTTCTGTCAGCTTTATATTTATAATTACACACTCTAGTTTCATCAAACGGCTTTGTAAAAATACACTTTTTATTAATCATTACATATGATGCATTAATGAAATCGTTTAGGGGGAGTCTTTATAATTATTCATGTGGTAATCGCAGGCGAAACGCTTTGGCAAATTGCAAACCGTTATGCTGTAAATATGAATTCGATTGTTCGTGTAAATGGTTTACCAAATCCAAATCAATTAATCATTGGACAGTCGTTAGTTATTCCTGTTTCTGGTACAACTCATATCATTAAATATGGGGAAACATTATGGTCTATCGCACAACAATATGGGGCTTCTATTCAATCGATTATTCAAGCAAACAATCTAACAAATCCAAACGCTCTATATCCAGGTGGAAAGCTAATTATTCCACCTATTATACACATAGTGCAGCCGGGAGAGACGTTAGGGCAAATTGCGAACCGTTACGGTACTACAATTCAAGCTATTATTATTGAAAACACAATAGAAAACCCGAATTTGATATATGCCGGAATGCGCTTAGTTATTCCCAGACCAAAGCCGACTATAGAAGTAAATGCCTATTCGTACCAATCAAACGAAGATGCTATCAATTCACTGAATGAAGTTGGTCCTCTCCTCACTTATTTTAGTCCCTTTGCTTATATGATTAAGGAAGATGGAACATTACAAATGATGAATGATCAGGCTATGGTCGAGGCAGCAATTTCTAAAAATATAGTTCCCATGATGTCGATTACGAATTTCTCCTCAACAGAGGCTGGTTCCAATTTATCACATGTCATTTTGTCTAGTGCGGATTTACGAGAAAAGCTAATTACCAACGTACTACAAGTGATGGATGCTAAGGGCTATAAAGTATTGAATATCGATTTTGAAAATGTATTACCTGAAGATCGTGAGAATTATAACACTTTCCTACAATTGGCTGCTGATCGTCTCCATCCGAAAGGCTATTTAGTATCCACCGCTCTTGCACCAAAAACTAGTGCAACACAAGGTGGTTTATTATACGAAGCACACGATTATGAGGCACATGGGAGGATTGCAGATTTTGTGGTCTTGATGACATATGAATGGGGATATCGATTAGGACCTCCACAAGCCATCTCTCCTATTAACCAAATGAGAAGAGTTGTAGAATATGCCCTATCTGTCATGCCTGCTGAAAAAATATTTTTAGGCTTTCAAATTTATGCTCGGGATTGGCTTCTCCCCCACGTTCAAGGTCAAGAAGCAGAAACATTTAGTCCTCAAGAGGCTATAAGAAGAGCTATAAAATATGGCACAGTCATTCAATATGATACAACCGCACAGTCTCCATTTTTCCGCTATGTAGATGAGCAAGGCCGTCGTCATGAAGTATGGTTTGAAGATGCACGAAGCGCTCAAGCCAAGTTTGACTTGGCCAAACAACATAATCTTCGTGGTATCAGTTACTGGGCTTTAGGTTATCCATATCCACAAAACTGGACATTATTATATGATAATTTTACGATTAAAAAGGGATTATCCTAAAAACGTCGATTAGCGATATAATTCGAAAAATAATATAGTGAAAATAGATGCCGAATTAAAAAGGAGCATCTATTTTTTTGCTTAAATAGTTTAAGTAATCCTAATTTATTTTTCTGAAATACGAATAAATTTTCTCTAATTTTTTCGCATGATTGCCCTTTGGACTTTCCATATTACCAAATTCGAAAAATTTCACTTTTTTGATTCCTACAAAATTAAATAATGCTCTTTTCATCAAAATCTTATGACTATTGTTTAAGAGAAATAACGGATAATTCGTAGGACCTTTCATAGTGGAAATACAAACTACAGACTTTCCTTTCAATAGCCCTTCTGGTAAAAGCCCTCCATTCTCCTTATAAGCAAAATTCGAAGCAAATAATTGATCTATATATCCCATAAGCATTGCTGGTGGCCTTCCCCACCAAATTGGATAGATAAAAACAATCTTATCCGCCCACAGCAATTGTTTCCTATATTTTTCAAAGTTTGGATCGCTATGCATATCGCGTCTTCGTTTTGACTCATTGAATTCGAGGATTGGATTAAATCCTTCCTCATATAAATCTAATATTTGTATTTCACTTATAACAGGACTTTCACTACTTCCTTTTAATACTTTTTGCAAAAATGAATAGCTTAAACTTCGATGATTTGGATGTGTGTAAATAATTAACATTTTCATTAAGCTCACCTCTTACTTATCATTTGATAAGTAAATAATAAACTCAATTAATTTAGTTGTCAAATGATAATTGTATTATGATAACATTTTTGCTATCTTTTTAATTAGAGGTGATAAATATGAACAAAAATAATCTTTTTCATAAATTTGTGGCGTTTACATCTTCAGTTCATCGCGTTACACACGAGTTAACAAAAAATGCAAAGTTAGATACAATCACACCCGTGCAATATAATATTCTCGAATATGTATATGTCAGTCAGCCTGTTACCCCAAGCGAAATTAGTGATTGTCAGTATATGTCAATGCCCAATACAAGTCGAGAGCTCAAAAAATTGAGTGAAAAAAATTTAATAAATAAATTTGGGGATATAGAGGATCGAAGAAAACAGTATATCCGACTCTCTAAAGAGGGCGAAACCATGATGAATTCAGCGTTTCAATTGATAGAGTCTGATTTTTTAAAAAGAATTAAAGATGCTTCTAAGGAAGATTTAGAGGAAATTGAAAAAGCCTTAGACATTCTTCACAAAAAAGTTTTTTATTAATATTTATATAAAAATAGTGCCAGGACATATTCTTATGTACCTGGCACGTAAACTAAATTCTACACGTTTTTTTATCACCAAACTTCTTTCAATGTATCTCTAAACAAATTATCTAATTTTAATGTAGGGTCCTCCACTTCAACTTTAATAGTTTTAATGTATGCTTCAAGACGTATCATTTCGCTGTCTAAAAATTCGTTAATTACTTTGATTTGTGGTTCTATATCTAATTCATCACCTATTATCTTTCTTTGTAAAAGATGTTCAATTTCATTTTTTAATTCACCAGCTGGAATCATACTTTGCAATAATTCATGAAAATCAATTGGGGGAACATTTTTGTATTCTTCAATCCACTTACAAGCTAATACAGGTCGAAGTACATAAAAATATTTTTTAATCTTTACTTCTGTTCCTTGTAAGTACTCTCGATAATTATTTTTTGCCATGTTTAAGTAGTGATGCAAACTAGCATTCGGATAGAACACTTCAGATTCTAACTTTCGCAACTTATCAATAAAGGAGTACTTTTGATAATAAATTATATTACTTCTCATCCATTCCAATAATGGGGGGTTACTTTTTCTAAAAAGACGCAATGCTTTTGTTATTTCCCAACCACTTATATCTAGTAAATCGTTAATTGGGACCTCTATTACGTCTCTCTTAGCACCAATTCCTTGTGGATCGATAGACAAATACCACTGTGGTTGATGAATATAAATAAAACGAACATCATAATCACTATCTTTGGAAGGAAAGCCCCAAGCTCTGCTACCGGATTCGACAGCATATAGAACCTTTACTTGAAACTTCTCTTCGATTTCTCTTAATTTATTTTGAATTATTTTATCCATTTATTCTCCACTCTCATATTTAGTATTAAGGTTGATGAACCCTTGTGTTGAACCAAGTACCGTTGCTAAATGAGTGACGATTTCCCAAATGGAATTTACCGTTTCATTGCTTTTCCATGATGCATGATCAGCAGAAAGTCCATTTATTAAACTGTTTAGCGATACAAACCAATTATTTTGATTATAACAGGCACTTAATTGACTTAATATAATATTTTTAGCATCCATTTTTCCTCCTATATTCAGGATCCATATTTCTGCTCTAATAAATACAAAATACCCTCCTAGGATTTATCAATAAACTTACTAATACCTTATAAATCAGCAGACCAATAAAAGCACATCAACTTTATAAAGTTGATGTGCTTTTATCTTTTTCTTTATAGACTTATTCTAGCATTTCTCTATATTCCTCAGAAGTTCTCACTTCTATTGTAAGGAAGTCACTTCCAAAGATTGCTTTTATTAAAAAAGGTGCTCCACTTGTATTTTGAAATCTGAAATCTAATGTACCATATGAAACAGTTGCATCTCTTCCTTTTGGGACGTATCCCACATCTAAAGAATGATGGTTTCTTTCCACATATGTTACCGACAATTGATCAACTACGTTAAAAAGAGTGGAGGACGTTTGGCAAACTCCTCCCCCTATTCCCATAACAAGTTTCTTATTAATAATTTCAGGTGCTGGTTGGTATCCATTTGCTTTGTCTCTCGGTCCTGTCAACTCATTAAACGAGAAATAATCTCCACTTCCAACAATCACATCATTAATGGCTCTTGCTGAAATTTCAATATTTTTGTTCCTGTTTACATCCGAGGCATCAAAATAAGTTGTATAAGAAGCAATTAATACATCCTCTAAATGAGGAATATCTTTCACATCATAACTACTTTCTGTCACATACAAGGGGATATCGACATCCTCGCCTGTACTAGATGCTTCTATAATCCTATCTACCAATTCATCTTCTTTTAAAATAATTCTTGGGCTTCCTTTAATCACCTGACCGTTTTCATCAATTTTATCAAGAACCATTCTCTTGTCATAACCAGCTTCCGTTTCTGTACCTCTTGCCAACTCATAAGCTAATTTTTCAATTTCCTTTTTATAAGTTTCAAGATCATCTTCATAACCTAAATCTTTCGGTGACACAGTTTTAATTATTCTTGAAGTATTTGGATCCATGATATTTACAACTAATGGCTTTGTTTCCTGTTCCTCTACTTCGTTATTCGTGTTAGGCTCTTTTTGTTCTTCTTCCAGTTGTTGTTTCTGTTCATGGTTATTTGTTTCTACTTCTTCGTTTACTGATTTATCTAGACAACCCACCAGTCCTATTGAACATAAAATTATAAGCAACGCAATCCATCTATTCACATTATCGTACTCCTAGCTATAAGGTATTTCCCTTAGACATCTTATTCAAATAGGAACGATAATGTGTATAAACTGACCCCTATGATTTTCACTAAATTGATACTTTTAAAAACACCAATCCTTTGCTAATGTTATCAGTAAATTAAAAACTGATTTTAATCAGTAAGGAATTAAAGGAAAAAGGAAACCTTGCGTAACTATTTCCTGATACCTATAAAGAAAAGATAAGGAAGGTTTATTACTATGCAAAAAACAACAAGTTATTCAAACGCACGCACTTTCGATTTAATCGTAACATCCATGTTAATAGCACTTGTTTTCGTTGCAACGCTCTTATTAAATATTAAACTACCGATCGCGGCAAATGGCGGGCTAGTGCATCTTGGAACAGCTATGCTCTTTATAGCATCTATCTTATTTGGCCCTAAAAAAGCAGCACTTGCCGGAGCTATAGGCATGGGGTTATTTGACTGGGTATCTGGTTGGACATTGTGGGCACCATTCACGATTGTGGCACGTGGCTTGCAAGGTTATATAGTTGGAAAAATAGCGTGGTCGTTCGGTCGCGATGGAAACAGTATTGCTTTCAATCTACTAGCTACTATCGTTTCAATTCCAGTTATGCTAGGTGTTTATTACATCTGTGAAGCCGTTCTTTATGGTAGTTGGGTTATACCAGTGGCTTCAATTCCTGGAAACATCGTTCAAAATGTAGTGGGGATTATCATCGCCATTCCAGTTTGTGTTGTATTGAAAAGAATTCCACTTTTTAAATAGATATTAAAAAGATTACAACAACTATGTAGTTTTTTTAACATCATTTTATATGCATGAAAAAGGGAGGATGCTTCGTAAAACAAGCATTCTCCCTCTTATTTTTATTAATCTATTTTCATTCGATACCTTTGTTATTACATCCTAGAATTAACTATTGACTAGCTCCGTGTCACTAAGACGAAGCGTCTCAGCTGTTGAAGTATGAATTTCTTGAAGAAGCTCTGGGTTTTCCGCTAGTGACATACCGTATGAAGGAATCATTTCTTTTATTTTTTGTTCCCATTCTTTGATGTGTTGTGGGAAGCATTTATTAATGATTTCAAGCATTACGTGTACAGCAGTAGACGCACCCGGAGAAGCACCTAGCAACGCAGCTACCGAGCCATCAGCAGCAGTAACAACTTCCGTACCAAATTGAAGTGTTCCTTTACCACCAGCCTCCGTATCTTTGATCACTTGCACACGTTGACCCGCTACTACTACATCCCAATCTTCGCTCTTTGCGTTCGGGATAAACTCTCGTAATTCTTCCATGCGCTGTTCATTTGATAACATAACTTGCTGGATGAGGTATTTCGTCAACGACATCTCTTTTGCACCTGCTGCCAACATAGTAAAGACATTATTTGGTTTTACAGAACCGATTAAATCAAAATTTGACCCTGTTTTTAAGAACTTTGGCGAGAAGCCTGCAAACGGTCCAAACAGCAATGATTTTTTGTTGTCGATATATCTTGTATCAAGATGAGGAACAGACATTGGCGGAGCACCAACTTTAGCTTTTCCGTATACTTTTGCATGGTGTTGTGCTACAACTTCTGGATTGTTACATACTAAGAATAATCCGCTTACTGGGAATCCACCAATATGTTTTGATTCTGGAATACCAGTTTTTTGTAATAAAGGCAGACTTCCGCCCCCACCACCGATAAAAACGAATTTCGCCGTATGATATTCAATCTTATTGCTATTTATATCATGCACTTTTACTTCCCACAAGCCGTCACTAGTGCGTTTAATATCCTTGACTGTATGTTTGTAGTTTAACTCTACGTTATGGTTAGTTAAATGGTCAAACAACATATGTGTTAGTGCGCCAAAATTAACATCCGTTCCTGAGTCAATTTTTGTTGCAGCAATCGGCTCATTTGATGTACGACCTTCCATAATAAGGGGAATCCATTCTTTCAGCTTCTCTGGGTTATCGGAAAATTCCATTCCTTGAAACAGGGGATTGTTTGTTAGCGCTTCAAAACGTTTTTTCAAAAACGTTACGTTTTTCTCCCCTTCTACTAAACTCATATGAGGTATTGGCATGATAAAGTCCTGCGGATTACTGATTAGTTTGCTTTTTACAAGAAAAGACCAGAACTGTCTTGAAAGCTGAAACTGTTCATTAATAGTAATAGCTTTACTAATATCTACAGATCCGTCCGCTCTTTCGGCTGTATAGTTAAGCTCGCACAGTGCAGAATGCCCAGTTCCCGCATTATTCCATTCGTTAGAACTTTCTTCTCCAGCGTTTGCAAGTTTCTCAAACACTTTAATTTTCCACTCTGGTGCTAACTCCTTCAGTATTGATCCCAAAGTTGCACTCATGATTCCGGCACCAATTAAAATAACGTCTGTATTAGTTTGTTTGTTAGTCATTTTTACCATCCTTATACTATTAGATTTGCAGAAAGAATGTAAGCGTTCCCTACAACAAGCAAATGCGAGACTTCGGAACACACCATTTCTGTATCCATTTTAAACTTAACGTATTCTATTTAATCGTTCGACGAAAATTAAAATATTTACCACTATATAATATAAAATTAATTAAAAGCTAGTTAAACCTCTGATAGTATTTTATTAGTTATTGAATGAACTTTAAAATACTACGTATTCATTATATAACATTATGTCGTAAAATAGGTGTACATTTTGTCAGTTAATGCTTAAACAGAAAGCATTGAGAACATTTTAGTACTTGCGGCTCATAAAATATTTACAGGTTTTTGAAACATATTCCAAGTTCTTTCAAACTAATATTGTTCTTATCGGTCTCGCTTACAGTTTTATAAAAAAAAGTCCACTCTCAGTTGTATAAACAACTTGAATAGACCCTTTCTTTCTAACTGTATTAGAATGCTGGAATTGCAGTTTCATCATAGTTTTCTTTTAAAAATTCGCGTACTTCTTCACTCGTCATTGCTTCTGCTAACTTTTTGATCGCCTCTGAATCAGCATTATCTTTGCGTGCTACTAGAGTAATCGCAAAGTCATTTTCTACACCTTCCGTTAGTAGTGCATCACTTTTTGGTGTCAAATTAAGTGGTGCAGCATAAGCAGGTGTCATGATTACTGCATCTGCGTCATCGTACATTCTCGCTAACATTAACAAATCGACTTCCTCAAACTTTATGTTTTTAGGGTTGTCCACAATATCAGCTTTCGTGTAGTATGGTCCTGTTTTATCTTGCAAAGTGATTACACCATGTTGAGCTAACAAAGCCAAAGAACGATCTATATTCGAAACGTCATTTGCAATGGCAATGACGGAACCTTCCGGAAGTTCGTCGATTGTTTTATATTCTTTAGAATATACGCCATAATTCGCAAAGTATATAGGTACAACTGGAACTAGTTCTGCATCATTGTTTCGATTGAATTCCTCCATATAAGGAACGTGTTGGAAGAAGTTCACATCCACTTCACCTGCCGCTAAAGCACTGTTAGGTTGAACATTATCACTTAGTACAACAATTTCAAGATTAATGGATTCCTCCGCTAGTTTTGGTTTAACAAGTTCAAGGATTTCCGTCATAGGTGGAATTAACGAAGCTACTTTCAATGTTACTTCTTCTTGAACCTTGTCTACATTTTCTTTATCTTTCGCCTCATTCTCTTGCCCACAACCAGCTAAAATTAACATTAGCATTGTAATTAGAAAAATTATTTTCTTCATTTTCTTCCTCCTGGTATTTATCTTTTATCAATCATTCTTGATACAGTTGTTCCGATAAATTGGATGAGCTGTACCAGTATGACCATAATGATAATCATATAAATCATTAACTCTGTTTTGAATTGTTGATATCCGTACCGAATAGCAAAATCTCCTATACCACCACCTCCGACAACCCCCATAATTGTCGAATATGAAATAAAACTAATAATCGATGTTGTTAAACCGAGAACAAGTCCCGAACGAGCTTCCACATAAAGAAATTTAAATATAATTTCCTTAACAGAAGCACCCATTGAAATAGCTGCTTCCATTACGCCTCTTGGTACATCCAACAAAGATTGCTCTACTAACCGTGAATAATGTGCGATAGCTATTATTGACAACGGAACTGTTGCGGCCGCTGTGCCAATTGCTGTCCCAATAATTAGTCTTGTAAATGGGATTAAAAAAACTACTAATAACAAAAAAGGAAAAGAACGTGTAATGTTTACTAATAAATTTAAAATCGAAAAAACAAACCGATTCTCAAGAACTTGTCCCTTCTTGCAAAGGTAAAGTAACGTCCCAACTGGGAGGCCAAATAAAACTGCAGCTAAAATAGACATACCAACCATTACAAAGGTTTCTCCAATAGACACCCATATTTCAGCTTCATATTGAACTAATATATCAGGCATTGTCCATCTCACCATCCTTTGTTAATTGTTCTACAAAGTATCTTGGACTATTGTCTATAAGTTGAATCCTTTTTGGTTCGATTATTACTGTGTCGTATATTTCCCCAGCAGCCATTACAGTTACGCGATTACATATACTTTTAATCACTTCCATCTCATGACTGACAATGACAATTGTAACACCGAGGTTTTTATTTATATTTTCTAATACCTCTAATATTTCATCAGTTGTATTTGGATCAAGCGAAGAAGTCGGTTCATCACATAACAAAACTTGGGGATTATTCGCTAATGCTCTTGCAATGGCAACGCGCTGCTTTTGTCCACCACTTAATTGTGCAGGATATTTGTCTATCAAATTCTCCAGACCAACAAATCGAAGACACTCCACTACTCGACTTTTGCGTTCGTTTCTTGGAAAGCTTGCCAACTCTAGAGGTACAGCTACATTCTCGTAAACCGTTTTATTCGCCACTAGATTAAAATGTTGAAAGATCATCCCGATTGATTTTCGTGCTTGTCGAAGTTCTTTGCTGCTCAAATTTGTTAATTTTTGACCATTCACTTCTACTTCACCTTCATCTGGGAGTTCCAACAAATTCATTAGCCGCAGCAAGGTGGATTTACCAGCTCCACTAGCTCCAATAATTCCATGAATCTCCCCTTTATCTATCGTTAAGGACACAGATTTAATAGCCTGAAACCGTGAAAAGCTTTTACCGACGTTATGTAATTTAATCATAAAAAAACCCCTTTCTAGTAGGTGAAGGGTGGTCACAACGTTTTCAATTATAGCTTAAAATGTTTGGACTGTCATTTGGCACATACTTTCGTAAGCAAAGGCTGAAACCAAGTATACGATAGTCCTGAGTGAAAATTTTGTAACCTTGTACCAACCTTATTTCTACAAATCATTTCTCATCGAAATTCATTTTTTCTGATAATTTGAACTTTACTTTATGATATAAAATAAAGTATTATATATCTAAAAGATACATATCATTTAGATAGGGTGAAATGGATGAAAAAATATAATCACACAACATATGCGATTCTTGGAATTTTGACAACAGAATGTAGGTCTGGATATGCAATTAAACAACTAATAGATCAAAGCTTAAATCATTTTTGGAAAATTAGTTACGGTCAGATTTATCCTACCTTAAAGTTAATTGTTGACGAAGGTTTGGCAACGGTCGATATTTCTGCTCAAGATGGGAAGCCGGACCGCAAAGAATACTCCCTCACTTCTAAAGGTATTGAAACGTTAAAAGTTTGGCTGGAACAACCAATTGAACAAATACCAATAGAGAGAAATGAAGTTTTACTTAAATTATTCTTTGGAAGAAATCAAAGTATAGAGCATTCAATATTACTTCTTAACGACTATAAGGAGAAATTAGAAATACGTTACCAAACATATGAAAACATTGAACAAGTTATTTCCACTCATAATACTGGAGATGATTTAAAGTATTGGTTATTTACATTGGATTATGGTAAACGAATAACAAAAGCTGCAATTGAATGGTGTATCGATACTCTCAAACAATTAGAAAACAAGGGGGAATTGAAATGAAGAAACAGATTTATACAGGGCGTTATACAACCGAAAACAGTGATCCGGTTGTCGTTTTTCTAATAGGAATGAGGATTAACAAACCATTTGCTCTGAACAAATGGCTACCTGTATTTAATGCAATGCCTGGGATGATTAGAGAGCTCTATACACACAAAGAAGACTTAGGTTTTTTATCCATGGAAAGCTATTTTGGACTAAAAACGACTGTTATGATTCAATATTGGCGTTCAACAGAGGACTTATTGAAATATGCTAAAAATGAGAAGCATTTGACTGCTTGGAAAAACTTTAATAAAAAAATAGGAAATAATGATGCTGTTGGAATCTATCACGAAACCTACGAAGTAAAACCAGGAAATTATGAATCCGTTTATGGAAATATGCCTATATACGGTTTAGCTAAGGCCATGGAGCATATCCAAATTAATGTAGATAGCAACTCCGCTCAGAAACGTTTGAAAAATCCCGAAATTAGGGTAACTTCTTGAATTAATTAAAAGATTACAAGAGCAATTTAGAAATAAAATACGCTATAGTAAAAACTCTTTTAAATAACTCAACAATTTTCCCTATTTCACTACTTCCTATCTATATTTTTTTCGAATAGCACAAAGTCTTAGGTATGCATAGCATATATAGGTATACGTATAAAAGTGATGGAGGTTTGTGTATGGTAAATTTTCAAGCTTTTCGTGGTACCGTTACCATGATTAGTGATTTTATGATAGGGCTTAATGGAGAAGGTGAAGGTTGTTATACATTAATGGCAGTAGATAACGGAAATGGGTCTTTAGTAAATTTCGTGGTGTCACCCACTACTTACTTTGTCGACAATGTAATGGTAGCTGTAGGAGATACCGTAACTGGATACTATGATGGAAATGCCCCTGTTCCTCTTATTTACCCACCGCAATATCGGGCCCTTATTGTAGTAAAAGATAATCCTAATCAAAATGTAAAAGTAGATTACTTTAATGGTCAATTCGAGAGTAGTGATGGGCAATTAAAATTAAATATTTCACCATACACTCAAATATTATTAACAAATGGGCAAGCTTTTACAAGAAGCCCTGCAAACCGAAATTTAATAGTTATCTATGGTCCTACCACAAGGAGTATTCCCGCACAAACTACCCCTTATAAAATAATAGTTTGGTGTTAGTTGTTATATAAAGAACATCGTTAGTATCCTTAAACGCACAAACAAGGCAGTGTACACAAATGTTAGTGCACTGCCTTGTACATTCAAGAGCTTTATATTATGGAAGAATTCAACTAAAAATAAACATCGGAAGTAAGAAAACTTCATCAGTTCCAAGCTTACATTTTCTTTCAAAATTATCTTAGAGGAATTTTCACAATCGCAATAGTCTCTAAATCATCTGAATCAATTGAGATTTTTCCATTATATTTTTTCACTATTTCTTTCACTATAAATAAACCTTGCCCTCTGACTTTTCCCTTCTCTCCTTTTTTTGTTGAATACCCCCGTTTAAAAATATGTTCATTTTCGGTAATCTTTGTTCCTGTATTTGTAATCATAAATACATAATGAATCTCATCTGCTTCACCGAAAACCGTAATTTTACGTTCACCCTCAGGTAATTCTATCGTTGCCTCCATGGCATTATCTATTAAATTCGATAATATTTTGATTAAATCTGTTGTTTTAATTTTATTGAATGCATCATCAGAAATCGTAAAATCCATATCAATATTATAATTTTGTGCAGCCAGTTTCTTTGTTTGTAATAATATAGATAAACCAGGGTGATCAATATTATATTTTAGAGATTCGATAGCTTGAACTTCTTTAGAAAGTGATGAGAGATATTGTTGCGCCTGGCCATGTTGACCTAATTGAAGAAGTCCGTGTAATACTTGAATATGATTGGTGAAATCGTGTTTTAAAGACGATACAGAGGTGATTAATGTTTTAATTTCTGCTTGGTATGTATCTTCTGTATCCCCTATCTCCTTCGTCACTTCTTTTTGATACCATCTTTGTAAAAATAAAAAAGATCCTACTACAATCAAAATAAATACACCATTAAAAATGAATAGAAAGAGATTATTTTCCAATACTTCTCTTTTTATGTCATTGATTGTATCGGCACTTAGATCGATACCTAAGTAGCCTATCACCTTTCCTGCTTCATCCTTTATCGGTACTCCAACAGAAAGATAAGAACCATAAATGGGGTCCTCAATTACACCGGTTACATATGTCTTTCCTTCATAGGCTCTTTTTACCTGCTTTTCGGGTACTGTGCAAGCTTCTCCAATTATAAAGCCCTCTTCTAATTCCTGAGGTACTCCAGCTATCATTGCTTTCGATACCTTTGGATTATCAATTTTCAATGTATACACATATAAAGCACCCAGTTTTTCTCTTGCATCATTTAAGTAGCTTCTCAATTCCCAATAATATTCGTTTCTTACGGGGTCCTTCAAAAATTGCTCATATGTTTCTATATCTAACGTTGACGCAATAGACTTTGCTGCTTCCAGACTTTGGCTTCCAATTGATTCTTCAACTGTCCTTTTCATCTTCACATAAGAGGTAAAGACATTTAAGCTTGTAAACAATAATAATAAGACCGTTGATAATATTAAAATTAGTTTTATTTTACTATTTTTCATGCAAACTGGTACTTCCTCATTTTTTTATTGATCTATATATAATCACGTAGATTATCATGAAATAAAATCTAGATCTATCTAACTTAGTAAATTTCAAAAATTAATCTTTTGTTATTTATTACCTTAACATAAAAAATTAATAAGATGAGAGTTTTCCTATTAATAAATAGATTTCTTCATTTAAATTAAATTGTATTGAATGTAGTTTCTAAGTTGGACGTCTATATCATACATGAATTGATGTCCAATCCATTTCAGCACCTTATTTCCATAGAAAAGTTATAAAGCCTCGTTCCTTTTAAGAACTCGGCTTTATTAATGAAAACTTATCTATGACTATGGTGCGGTTCTACGTGACTAAAAAAAATGAGATTCTTTGGTTATTCAATTCAATGAGCTTTCCTATCTAATTCCTGAATTACTGAGTTTTTTTACATACTGAAGAGTTGTCTGAAGTTACTCTCACCTGAGCGTATGAAAAGTAAAAAATAGTAAAGAGTTAGTCTAATGCTCATAAATGATTTTGGATAGTCACAGCCAATTTTCTTCCTTATTTATGATATAATAGTATGGTTGTTTTTAAGCACCAAGGAGGTCTCACAATGAAATTAAATAAAGGTATTTTATATATATTATTAGGTGCATCATTTTTTGGTTTTACACCTATATTTGCTAAATTGGGGTTTAGCTACGGTTACACACTTGGTCAAATTAATATCGTTCAAATGACGATTTCCTTTATATTATTATGGTCTTTTACGCTATTGAAACGCTCTAGTATCAAGGGACTTAATAAGAAGAAAGTTCTTCAAATAATGATGACCGGTTGTTTTATCGGGTTAACAAGTATTTTTTATTATGGTTCGATGCAATATTTGCCCGCTTCATTGGCCATCATTTTAATGTTTCAATTCGTTTGGATAGGGATCATTTTAGAATGGATTTTTAGCAAAATAAAACCCGCACCTGTAACAGTATTGTCCATTATTTTGATCCTAGTCGGGGTCTTTTTTGCTTCAAATGTTTTAAATGGGGAGATACAAGGCCTTCCTATTAAAGGTTTCATTTTTGGAATTCTATCCGCATTCACTTATGCTGGATTTATATTTTTCAGTGGAAAGGTCGCTGTCGATGTGGATCCATGGATGCGAAGCTCATTTATGGTAACAGGATCAACCATTTTAGTATTTATCCTATTTATGCGTGAGATTCCCTCTGTATTGCCATTGGAGAAAGAGTTATTCACTGCTGCTGTAGGGGTTTCTTTATTTGGAGCAGTCCTGCCACCATTATTTTTCGCGGTTGGTGCACCTTTGGTTTCGGGAGGAATCGCAAATATATTAACATCCATTGAATTACCTATCGCAATTCTATCAGCTAGCCTTATTTTGTCAGAAGCAGTAACTCCGCTTCAGTGGTTAGGCACGGCTATTATTATAGTGGCTATTGGATTAAATGAACTCGGTACTAACCTTTTCCCAATAAGAAAGCATTCTTGACGATCAACCCTTAGTAGATATTTATATATAAAGGTTGATCGTTAAGAAAATGGACACCGATGGTAAGATACTTTTTAAGGCTTGATACTTCTAATAGATTTTTCATGCTTAAGCAGCCATTCCTTTCTCCATAGACCACCTGCATAGCATAACCTGTTAATTTTCCTGTAGAACCGATAATTCGATGACAAGGAATGACAATGCTTAACTTGTTTTTCCCATTTGCCCTCCCTACTGCTCTGATGGCCTTTTCATTTCCAATGGAAATAGCTATATCCTTATAAGATACCGTATTAGCGTAAGATATTTTTGTTAAATCGTTCCATACTGTTTTTTGAAAGTCAGTCCCTTCAAATTGATATGGGAATGTAAATTCTTGGCGAAGTCCCCTAAAATATTCGTCAAGTTGGTTGTAGCATTCTGTTAAAAGCGGAGGGGTTTCAGCTTGTAATGAATTCTCTTTTTATCGTCTTCAGAAAACAGTATAGAATTGATAACTTCACGAGTACCAATTATTTCTATTATGCCAATCGGTGATTCATAGTTTAATCTATATTTTTTCGTCATATAATGACCTCCAAAGATAAAAGGTAGCATATGCCTACCATCCTTCCCTAGCGTCTTTAATTTTTATTAGTTTATATACAGCTCCGTCTTTTATTTGATGAAGCACTTCCTGATTAGATATCCCTAAAAAAATTAAACACTCATCAAAAATAAATTCATTTGGAGGAACAATTTTTATATAATATTCATGATCAGTCCAATTCATTTTGGAATCACATTTCTATATTCGCTAGGTGAACAGTTGTTCAAACTTCGGAACACTTTATAAAAATTGGAAGGGCTTTGGAAGCCGACCTCATAGCAAATCTCGAGGTTCGACATTTTTGTACTTTTAAGAAGATAGGCTGCTTTATCGATGCGTATTTTTTCCAGATAAGTACGCGGAGTTTCGGAGGTTTCTTGTTTAAATAAGCGTTCTAGATAATAAGGGCTTAAACCGACTTGATCCGCTATATCTTTTAATACTATTTTTTGCTTATAATGATTGACTAGAAGCGTAATAATATTTTTAACAATCTCAATATGTGGTGATTGTTCAATTTCAGGCTGACATCTTTTGCAAGGGCGAAAACCTGCTTCTTCAACTGCATTGATCTCATAGTAAAATTCCACATTTACCTTTTTGGGCTTCCTAGATCTGCAAGAAGGACGGCAGTAAATTTTCGTTGTTTTTACCGCCGTAAAAAATAGACCATCATATTTACGATCACAAGCGATAATTTTCTCCCACATCTCTTCAAATGAAAGGTTGATTTTTATCACCATTTATTCCACTATCCTTTCTGCACTTATACTAGTTCTCATACAAATGAGAAGTATCCATATACGCTAGTAATTCATCCGCATTCTTTTCTAAATAAGCGTTTACTTTATCAGATAGGGCATTCCCAAAACTAAATCTCCTCACGCCTAATTCTTTAAGCTTATTACAATTTGTTAGTCCAGGTAAAGATAATACATTTAGTGGAGCATTTACATTCAAGGTGATTTCTTTGATCTCGTCATGCTCTTTCAAGCCAGGAACAAAAATCCCACTAACGCCACTCTCAACATATGCCTTCCCTCGTTCAATTGTTTCTATTAAAGGATTTTGCATTTGAAAATAAGTATCTGTTCTGGCGTTAATATAAAAATCTTTATAACCATTCTGGTCCAATGCTATCCTTATTTTCTCCAGAAGGTGACCGTGCGCTGAAACCTCTCTTAAGCCAATTGATTTTTTCAATGAATCTTCAATATTGATACCCACTACCCCCACATCTGCCGTCCTTAAAACATTATCAATAATTATGTTAGTGTCTTCGCTATACCCAGCCTCAATATCGGCAGAAACAGGAATTTTCACATTCTCTACTATGGTTTTGAGGATTCCTAAATGTCTATCAAAATCAATCAATTCTCCATCTGAAAATCCTAGTGAGTTTGCAATACCCCAACTGGTTGTACCTATGGCTTTGAATCCTGCTTTTTCAAGTGTTAAGGCTGAAAGTAAATCCCAAGCGTTGCCTAGAAATAATATATCATTTGAAAAATGCATCTCTTTGAATTCCTGAATCTTGTTCATTTTATTTCCTCCTAATGTTCGTTGAATTCATTTTAACAAGTAATCAATCTTCATTTCGTCCTCATTCTTGCTCTTATGGTCTGTCTTTCAAAACAAAAAAAGTGAAGCTATCTGCTTCACTTTTCTATAGTCTATGCTCTCTATAAACTCATAATTAAATAAATTTATGTAACTATCTTATTTGTACCCTGTTGGTTTAATGGAAATTTATTATTAAGAAAAACCGCACATACTTATGGTAGGGTTAACTATTCTAAATGCGGTTTTATAAAATTAATCCAGTTATCAAGTAAATATTCTCATTAAAACTCCATAAAAAAAGCAGGGAATTCATTTGTGATTTCCCTACTTATTTGATGTTATTTCAACTGTTATTTATAATTTTGAATTTCTAAAGTAAACGCGCCAGCATTTTATATTGTAAATCCTTACATTAGGTCGCCGCTGCTGAGGAAGCAGCTGCTTGATCAGCCTTCACACAATCAATTGCGACAACGAACGCAATAATGATAGCCTCCATCTCCTCATTTAATATTTGAACCTTGTAGCTATCACCCCAAGTGAACCACTCCTTGTTCACTTTACCTATGACTACACCATGCTGTAAAACCTGAAAATTCATATCCCACCAGTTACCGTGTACCTCAATGTCTGCAGCATCAATCGTATAGCGTGCTTTAAAGAAAGAAAACTCCTTCTTAATCGTTAACACCTCTCGACCATTTACTTCAACAAAAAACTTCGGTAAAAAGCTGAACACCTTTTTCGTAATAAGGGCGACTTCATCTTTTGTTGTATTCATAATGGAGAAAGTCTTTGGGATCTGCATAAAACTGCCCTCCACGTAATAGACATCCTTCTCCTGCTGATCTTTTACCGTAAATTTGCCACTTAGACTGAATACCTTCTGCTTTATATAAAGTTGCTTCATACTACGCCTCCTTCGATATAGCATATTATTTAAGCGCGATTTCATCATAGATATTAATATTGATAATAATAGAAATAGAAGTCAATTTTTTTGAATTTTGTTTAATAAAATTTGCTAAAGAGAAAAAAATATATTTATTATATGTATTCAACGTATTATATCAAAATACCTTCTTAACGAAAAAGTATCCAAAATAAATAATTTTGCATACTTTGCTTATCTATTCATCATAAAAAAAACGCCTTTATTTACGATACGGTTCCCCGTGGATTTCCTAAGTGCGCTTTTTTAAAATGGTCTTTTGCTAACGCTGCATCCTTGTCGATTCTGGAAATCAATTATCCTCTACTTGACTAAGATAGGGTTTTTCAGGCAAACATATTCTTGGTATGATGTTAAGGTTGTGTATTTACTATGTCACATATTTACATTCATCTAAGAAAGAGGTATTTATGCACTCCACAAAATTATCCAAGCAACATTGGTTGCTTATCTTAACACTTTCTTTATTAACATTTGTTCTCGGGACAAGTGAATTTGTTATTGTCGGAATCTTAACAGATATTTCTTCAAGTCTTAATATGACTAATGTAAAAGCAGGCACACTCGTTTCTGCGTTTGCAATTACGTTTGCCTTCGCTACACCACTAGTGATGTCAGCAACAAGTCATTTTCCAAAGCGAAGATGGATGTTGTTTTTGATAGGATCTTTCATCTTCCTAAATGCTTTGTGCGTAATTTCGACGAGCTATATAATGCTCCTTGCACTTCGGATTATGACAGCGATTGTAACAGGAGTTTTAATCTCTCTAGCCATGATTGTAGCAAGTGAAACCATGCCGATTAAAAAACGCGGACTTGCTATTTCATTCGTTTTCGGTGGTTTCACACTTGCAAATGTCATTGGAGTGCCAATTGGTATTGTGATCGCCGAAGAGTACGGCTGGAATGCCACTTTCATGTTAACCACTTTCCTAGGAGGATTGGCGTTTTTGGCATCCTTTTTTGTCTTACCTCATAGACTCAGCCAAGTACGCAGTTCGATACGTGATCAGTTTTCTTTATTGACCAAGCCACGTATATTGATGGCTTTTTTCATTCCTGCACTCGGATTTGGCGCAACTTTTGCAGTCTTTACGTACCTTGTACCAATCTTGAAAGAAATGGGAGCACCAAATAATTCAATTAGTATAATCTTATTTTGTTATGGGTTTATTTCGATTTTCAGCAACATCCTCGCTGGTAAAATTGCTAGCCAAAATGCAATCGGTCGCCTTCGGTTTGTTTTTCTCGTCCAAGCAGTTGTTCTGACAAGTTTATTTTGGACTACAAATCATTTTGTTTTAGGATTAATAAATATTGGATTAATGTCGTTAATGGCTATCCTCTTAACAACATCTACTCAGCTATATTTAATTGACCTCGCAGGAATTTATCAGCCAAAAGCAACAGGCCTCGCCGCCTCACTAATGCCAGTGGCAAGCAACGTAGGTATCGCTTTTGGTTCTGCATTAGGCGGAATTGTGTACCATCAAGGAAATTTAATGAATGTAACTTGGGTCGGTGGGATAGTTGCAGTCTGTGCAAGTCTGCTAACATTCTTTAGTCATCATTTAGACCAAAAACAAAAGACATCAGAATAGAAATGAGCAATTATACAAAAGTTAAATTTATTCTACATCGATCATTGCTACCGGTTTATATATTTCGGCAGATGGAGATGAATTTTCAGAAACAGTTGCCAGTTAAAGTGCTTACTTAGTTGCAACATATACTTTAGTAGAAAAACAGGCACATTCGCATGAAGCGAATGTGCCTGTTTTAAAAACCTCACTTATTTATGGTACGGTTCACCCTAACATGTATACTTGCGGTTTTTAATATATCCAAATTTTTTGAAAAAACCTCATTTACTTATGGTTAGGTGCTCCATATCACAAGTAAATGTGGGATTTTGGAAATTGAAAAATATAAACTTTTATTTAATTACTTTAACAGTTTTTTGTCCAACAACTAGTACTCCATTTACGTAACCTCTAAACACAAGCGTTACTTGCGATTGATTCCACGTGAAATGAGATCGTTCGAACTTAAACTGTCCAAGTTCTGCTTGATTATAATATCCATTATTGCTATTCAAGGCTTTTACACCATTAACAGTTGCAGTATTCAAGTCGAAACTTTTTGTACTGAACCCTGCTGGCAGAATGACACGTACTGTGAATACCCCTTTATTTCCTTTAATTACTTCTGGCATTACTTCCAGCGTAGCTGAAATGTAAACGGTAAATTGTTTTGTAATAGTTACGCTATTTCCAGCAGCATCCGTTACTGTAACAGTTACGTTATACTTACCTGGCTCATCAAATTTTACAGATTCCCCATTTGCTACAACTGTTGTTTTTAAACTTGGTGAAGTAACAATCATCTCTTCCGAAACAACACCTGAAAGACTATCGTTCGCTGAATATGTTAATTGTAATGAATCACCCAGCTTGTACTCTTTGTTTACGTCCATTAAAACGGCTGGTACTGTTTTATCGATTTTCACTTTAATAGTATTCGATTCCTCCACATTACCTGCTAAGTCAACAGAATAAAATTGAATTGTATGAATTCCTTCCTGTTGGACTGTGAAAGTATCTCCTTCCACAAAGGCAGATCCATTAATTGAATAAAACGTTTTTTCAACGCCACTTTCAGCATCTTGTGCTTGCAATTTTACAACTACATCTTCGTTTGTCCACTCTGACGGAGCTGTCGCAGTTGTAGTAGGTGCAATTAAATCTGCTTTTATTTCAATCGTTTGAACTTCCTCTTTGTTTCCAGCAACATCCACTGAATAAAAGCTAACTTTATAAGAAGCTTTGCTTCCATCTACTTTAATTGTTGTACCTTCCATATATGCTGCTCCATCAATTGAATAGAACGTTTTAGATACTCCACTTAATGCATCTGTTGCAAATAAGTTAATAGATGTATTTGCAGTAAACCACTCTGGAATTTCACTAGTTTTTGTAGTTGGCGCTTCTGTATCGATTTTCACAAATACAGTTTTTTCTGCTTCTTTGTTACCTACTTTATCTACAGAGTAGAAAGTAATTTTATTAATTCCTTGCTCTGACACGGTAAACGATGTTCCAGATTTAAACTCATCATCATTTACTGAATAATACGTATTTGCTACTCCTGTCTCGTCATCTGATGCAGATAATGTTACGACTACAGGACTTGCATTTGTCCAATTACTTGGTAAATCCGCTGTTGTAACAGGCGCTGTCGTATCCACAATCAATTTCGCTAACACGACGTTTGATGGTGTTGATTCACCAAATGAGTTACTGTATGACGTTACATAATATTCATGATCTGCATACGTTAAATCTGAAACTGTGTAAGATAAATTATTGATTTTTTCGGCAATTAACACGGGTTCCCCATCCACAATTTCATATAAATTGTAACCATTTGCATACGTTACAAAGTCCCATAAAATTCGAGCACTTGTCGGACTTAGTAATTTAATGCTTGCTACTGGGGGCTCCATTTCTGGATAAACAATGTCCACTGACAATTGGCTAGAAGGAGCTGATTCACCGAAACGATTACTAAACCCAACAATTTCATAATAATGCGTTGCTTCTGAAAGATTAAATAGTTGTGTAGTTAAGGCTAATCCTTTGTATACTAGCTGACGATTTGATCCCGTTACTTCATATACAAGATATTCGTTTGCCCAATTAACAGCTTTCCATGACAAAGTAACGTTGTTGCCGTTAAAAATCGTGTTAGTCATGACTGGAGCTTGTACTTCCGGCCAAATAATCTCGAAATCAATGTTAGTTCCTTCTGCCGATTCACCAAAACGCGGACTAACAGCATGAACTACAAACTCATATTGACCTTCTGCCATTTTAGGAAATGATGCAGAAGTAGTTGTTACTGTATTCTTTAATACTTTTTGTCCATCAACGATTTGATACACTTTATAGCTCGTTGCATACGTTGCAGCGTTCCATTTTAAAACGATATCATTCACATTCGTAGCTGTTTTCGTTAAATTGCTAGGCGCTTGCATTTCTGGGAAAACTAAATTAATTGATACTTTGCTTCCTTCTGCTGATTCACCGTAACGAGAATTATACGAATGAATTTCAAACACATACTCGCCCTCTGGCTGATTCGCATACGTTACTGTTGTAGTATTTACTGTACTTTTTAATACTTTTTGTCCATCAATAATTTGATATACTTTATAGTTTGTCCCGAAAGGAACTGCTTCCCAAGTTAATTTAATGTCATTTCCATTTACGAAACTGTACGTAGCATTACTTGGCTTAGCCATTTGTACTTCACTCATATTAACAGATACTTCTTTACCTTCTGCTGACTCTCCAAAGCGAGGGCTTACAGAATGAACAACATAGACATGCTCCCCGTATGATACATTAGACAACGTAGTTGATAAATTTGTTACTGTATTTTTCAGTACTTTTTGTCCATCAATAATTTTATACACTTTATAGCTTGTTGCATATTGAACTGCTCCCCAAGTTAAAGAAACGTCATTTCCATTAACAATTTTAAATGTTAAAGAACTTGGTGCATCCATATTCGGGAACTGTAAAGGAACTGTAATTTCTGATGCAGTTGATGACTCACCAAACAATGACGAGAAAGATGTCACAACATATTTGTGATCGCCTTCTGATTGGTTCGTATAAGTCACAGCCGTTCCTGTTAACGTGCTCTTTAAAATTCTTTGACCATCGACAATTTCGTAAATTTTATAGCTCGATGCACCTGTAACAGCTGTCCACGTCAACTTAATGTCATTTCCATTAAGAATTGTATACGCTAAACTTGTTGGTGCAGGTAAATCTACGCCATTTAATGTTAAAGAAACTGTACTACCTTCTACTGATTCTCCAAAACGGTTACTTACAGAATGTACTTCATACGTGTATTCACCTGGTGCCATCTTTGTATAGCTAATAGTTGTTCCTGTAACAGTGTTTTTCAACACTTTTTGTCCATCAATAATTTGATACACGTTATAGCTTGTCGCGTTTTCTGCAGCATCCCAACTTAAAGTGAAATCAGTAGTATTTTTAATAACATACGTTAAGTTTGCCGGTGGACTCATTTGTGGGAACTTAATCTCGAAAGAAACTTTCGCATTTTCCGCTGATTCTCCGAAACGGCTAGAGAAAGCATGAATTTCATATTTGTAATCACCTACTGGTAAATACGTAAACGTTGCTTTTGTATTATTTACTGTACTTTTTAATACTTTTTGTCCATCAATAACTTGATACACTTTATAGCTTGTGGCATACGGTACAGCATCCCAGTTTAATGTAACATCATTAATGTTAGCTGCTGTATATGTCGGATTCGTTGGAGCTGCCATTACAACAGGCTCTACCTTTACAGAAATTAAACTTCCTTCTGCCGACTCACCAAAACGACTACTTACAGAGTAAATTTCATAAGCATAGTCTCCTGCTGAAGAGTTTGCATACGTAACAGCTGTTGTCGTTACTGTACTCTTTAATACTTTTTTTCCATCGATAATTTGATATATTTTATAGCTTGTCGCATTCGTAGCAGCGTCCCATTTTAAAACAATGTCGTTTCCATTCGCAATTGAATACGTAACATTGCTTGGCGGCATCATCGCAACTTCTCCGATGTTCACCTTTACTTGGCTTCCATCTGCCGATTCACCAAAACGGCTACTTACAGAATGCACTACATACTCATAATCTCCAGCAGGTAATTTTGTGTATGTAACACTCGTTCCTGTTACTGTACTTTTTAATACTTTTTGCCCATCAATAATTTGATAAATTTTATAGCTTGTCGCATTTGCAGCAGCGTTCCATTTTAACGTAACATCATTAAGATTTGCAATTGTGTACGTTAAGTTTGTTGGAGGAAGCATCGTTACCAATCCTACATTCACTGTTACTTGACTTCCTTCTGCCGATTCACCAAAACGACTATTTAGAGAATGAACTTCATATACGTATTCCCCACCAGGAGTATTCGTATATGTAACACTCGTTCCTGTTACAGTACTTTTTAATATTTTTTGCCCATCAACAATTTGATATACGTTATAACCTGTTGCGTGTAAAGAAGCAGTCCATTTCAGTGTTACGTCATTAACGTTTGCAATTGTATACGTCAAATTCGTTGGAGCTGCCATTTCTGGATGATGAATTGTTACGTCCACAGTATTAGAAATTGGCGACTCTCCATATTTAGAGTTAAATGAAGAAACTGAGTACGTGAAATTCCCTTCAGGAGCATTTGAAATCGTATACGTTTTACCTGTTACTGTAGTAACTAATGTTTGCTCTCCATTTGGTCCAATTTGGTACACTTTATATCCTTCTACATACTGAGAAGTCGTCCAGCTCAAGTTAATGTCGTTTGCATTTTGTAAAGTGTAAGAAAGTGTTGGAGCTGTCATCGTTGGATAAGCAACGTTCACCGTAATCGGTGCACAAGGACCAGATTCTCCGTTCGCACTTAACGTTGAAACGACATATGTATACGATCCTTCTGGTAGGTCATTAATCGTATAACTGTTCGTAGTAACTGTACCACGTGGTGTTAATTGACCTTCTGTAATTTCATATATTTTATAGCCTGTAGCATTAACTATCGCACTCCAAGTAAGCTTCACATCATCTGGTGTGATATGTTGGTACGCAAGGTTACTTGGCGGCAGAAGGTTGTTATCTGTTGCTCCCAAAACATTTTTCATTGGAAACAGGAAAACTTGCAAAACTAACACCAATGCTAGTAATGCTGAAATTTTACTTGATAAACTTTTACCCATGTTCTTTACCCTACCTTTCAGTAGTGAATAAGGAATAACGCGCATAAAAATAAGCCTCTTAACAAGGCTCATAATAAAAGGACTCTGAATCCTTGCGGTAACCGGCTGCCATCCACATAGCACTTAGCGTGGTCCAGGCCCTTGGCTTTGCGTCACACGATTTCTCGTGGTTTGCCTTTTTCACTTGATTATTTTATATGTTACAAGGCTATCATAATACCTTAGCTACATACGTGAAACTGCTTTTATACCTATCTATACTTAACTATAGTATTAAAATAGCCACACTTGCATATGTCTAAATTCCTATAAAGATGGATCTGCGTTTTTTACAATTAAGTAGCATGTATAGAACGAAAGAACCACACCTTTAATTTCACTCATAGTTCCGGAGCATAAATGAACCATTTTCCCGACGTCAAAAGCTCATACAAAGAAAACGTCGGTAAGATTGCGACAAATATTTTAAAACGTGATTTCGTTGTGCCAAAACCAAACGAAAGATCGGTAACGGATGTGACGGAATTCCATTTATTTGGTGAGAAACTTTATCTATCACCTGTACTTGATTTGTTTACCGTAGAAATTATTGCGTATAACGTTGAAAAACGCCCTATTTATCCATTTGTTTCAAAGATGTTAGAACAATCCTTCACTCACTTATCCGAAGAAGGTGCCCCAGTACTTCACTCTGATCAAGGGTGGCACTATCAAATGAATAAAGACGCTCACGCATTAAAAGAACATGGCACTACACAAAGTACGTCTCGTAAAGGAAACTGCCTCGATAGTGCAGTAATTGAAAACTTCTTCGGTTTCTTAAAATCAGAATTGCTTTACTTACAAGAGTTTGAAAACATGGAACACTTAAAGCGAGAACTTGAACAATATATTGAATACTACAGTCACAAACAAATTAAGGAAAAATTAAAAGGATTAAGTCCGGTACAATACCGAACTCAATCCTTACAAATAAAGTGTCTAACTTTTTGGGTTCATTTCACCTATACTTTTTTAGGGTTTGTCTCTATTCTAATATCTAATTAACTTGGATATGGTTCACCCCACTAGTTCGGGGCTAAAACATCCTCTATTTATGATAAGGTTCACCGTAACGCATCTAAATGAGGTTTTTACCTTTTTTGTTAAAATGATTTTACTAGAAATTAAATAAAGAACAGTACTGATAAAAATGCTATTAACCTATCAAAGTATTTACACTAATCAGAAGTATATATCTCCCCATTGTGTGCAAAATTGAGAGGCACTGCAATTGGCCAAGCTCAAAATTATTTGGCTTTTAACCGCATTGCTTAAAGGCAGAATAAACATACTCTCTCATGTAAACCTTCTAAGACTTCTTCTGGCACTTCCCTGACCTTGATATCCTCACCCAGGAAAAGCAGCCAATTTGTTATTTCTGTCAATTCTCCTGAATTATTAACATTGATAAAAGTCTTTAGAATGGCTGTGGTTTGGTAAGGATTTGTATAGGAAATTGAAACTTTTAAAGGATGGTATTTTTTGAACTGGGCAATTGCCTTTGGACCAAGTTCAAGGACAAGGTTGATTACTTCTTCCTGCTTACTTAGTTTTTCTAAAATATTTTTCTTACTTAATCTTTTTTTCGTAGGGTATGGCTCGACATTGGTGAGATTGTCGACAGGAAAAATCTCCCTATTCTCTTCCTTTAAGTCAAATCCTTCAATCAGCCAAAGGCTTTTTTCACGATAAAGGTGCAAGAGATAAATTGGATAAATCTTTACTATCTTCTCTTCTTCGATAGTAATCAATAAATAGCGATCCAAAAGAAGGATTTGGATAAGTTTTTCTAAAATAGGATGGGGGAGGTCTGACAGATCAAGTAGGTCGGGATTATTAGGGTTAGTTCCTTCAAAAAGCAAGATTTGATTTAAAAGAACGAGGTCATCTTGCTGGTTTTCTGAAATGAGGCCTAGTAATTTTTCAGCTAAAGACTGACGGCTCTTTAGATAAGGGAGTTGTTGATTTCTTGTGGCCATAAAGGCAATAAAGAGAGCTTTAATCTCATTATCGGTGAAGCGGACAGTGGGCAGGACAGAATTGTTCATGACAAAATACCCCCCATCCCTTCCAACTTCAGCAACAAGGGGCATCCCCATGGCTTCAATTTCTCTGATATCTCTAATAGCGGTTGAACGAGAGATGTTAAATTCTTGCATGATCTCAGAAATTGTAAAGTGGGATCGGTTGTTGATATACCGCATGATGATATTAATCCGTTCAACTTTTTTCATCTGGACCTCCTAAACAGTATCATTTTTTGACACTATTAAAGACTATTATAAACTCATCAAGTGAAAAGACAAATCATTTGATAAATTTTAAAAAAGAGGAAGGTTTTGAAAATGGCGAATTATACTTTAGAAGAAAAAGACAGCTTTATCGTTTTAGGTTTGGGAACTGAGCTTACGAGCGATTACACAGACTATGCTGGCATAAACAAGGAAAAGTCAGACTTTTGGCAGTCAGTCAAACAAGATGGACGGCTTGACACGTTAAAAGCCCTAGCCACAAATGAATACATTTTCGTCGTTAACGAAGCCGTGAATAACAAGATGATGCATTATGCTGGTGTCATGACAGAGGGAACATTACCAGAAGCAACTAGAGTTATCCAATTTCCTAAGGGAGAATACCTCGTTGTTAAAGGGGAAGCGAATACAGATGAAGAGTTGAGTAACAAACTTACTGGCATTGCCTTTGGAGAAGCCTTGCCAGAAGCAAATAATGTTGCCTATGTTGGTGGCCCAAATACAGCTGTTGTGATGGGGCAGCGAAACGGCTTAGTATTTGGTGAAATGTGGATTCCTGTTGTTAGGAAATAAAGGGAGGTGTCTATTTAGGAGTTGATTATTCGGAAAATTTGTAACGTTTAATAAATTTTCACTTAAAACAATGATTAGGAGGGATCAAATGAGTAAGGTTATTGGTGCGGAAACAACCGAGAAGTTAGAAACCCAGCTCAATGGAAAATTGATTGCATATTGGTCAGTCACATTACTACTCGCAGGATCGATTACGTTAAGTGGTATCGGGCAACTGATGCAATTGGGGGAAACATTACGTTAGTGACGAATATTGGTTACCCATTATACATCACGAATATTCTTGGGACTTGGAAAATACTTGGAGTCATCGCTATCGTCGTGCCACGCTTTCCTAGACTTAAAAAATGGGCTCACGCTGGTCTCTTCTTTTTAATGACTGGTGCGGCTTTGTCTCATGCTTTTGCTAACGATTATGGTGAATACGGGTTTCATGTTATCCTTCCTCTTTCATACGCTGCACTCAATATCGCTTCATGGGCGCTACGTCCGAAGAGCCGCAAACTATAAAGAGGGTTGGACTTTTTGGTGAAATGTAGATTCCTGTTGTTAAAAAAAGATAAATGGAGGGTTGGGAAATGTCCTATATAGTTGATTTTAAAAATGTGTCTACGGTTGATTTAGAGTCTTCACCTGTAGTAGAAGCGCTTGCTGGTTTACGTGCGAACGAGGCCCGTTACTTTATGAACAAATATAAGCATGAATTTACGGTTGTACCTGCTAGCGAAAGTCAGGAGACCCTTGATTATGTGAACCGAATTTTGAAAGAAGAACGTGAAATTGAGTTTGCTGCCAAACCTTTAGAGACTTCACGTTTTCAAGTGGAAAATATCAAATTTGCCTACGTCTTTTATGAGGATGGTCTTGCGATCAACGTCATGTATACGGTTGATGACCCTAAGAAACGGGCCGTTGGTTTTAAGCTTTCTGAGGGGATGGAAGTACCAAAGGAATTAGAAGGAAAGTTTAAGTTTGCTAGGCAGAAGTCTAAACTTGCTGGAACAATTCGAGGCTCATTTTTTGTAATTAAAGGCGAATATTAAAGTCAACAAAAGTGCATATGGAGGATTCAACCATTTTTTGTAGTTGTGTTCAATCAGGATTTTTTTCATTTTGATAAGAAAATCCTGATTGAACAAAAACAACCATTCATGTTACAAATGTTCATCTAGTCACTCAAAAATCAAAATAGCACTTCTCCCATCAAACTTTTTCTAAAAACCTCATTTACTTATGATACGGTTCTCCGTATTGCATCTAAATGAGGTTTAATTCTTTGTCTCTTTAACTTATTCCAACCTACGTATGAAAAATTTCACCTTTTTGAAAGGACCACCCATGGTTTCAGATTAAGTTAATGTTTTTTCTTAATTTAATGTAAATCTAATTCAACAACGTCACAATTTTTAAGTTCAGATGCAATTGAATCTACAGGCAAACCATCCACATCAGTAATTTGAGCCAACCAGCGTTCACTCACTGATGACGAAGGTGATTTTGCTTTTGCCGTACGTCATGAGTTGGTTGATGTCGTCGGCTAGTTGTTCGGAGGATTTCATTTTTCCGTTAATGGCAAGGGCAATGACGTGAGCATCGGGTTCGATTTTTGCTAAGATGCGTCCGCCTTCTTTTCGTTTCACTAGCAACATGTCGGCTTCACTCAAGTTTTCGGGAGCTTTTTCGTCAGCTACTTAAACTTTAGGTGCCAGCACACAAAAGAATTATGAAAGTTTAAACTTTCACGATTGGTTCAATAATCACGTTAGTTTCTTGCACTGGCACCTGAATTACTAGTGCTCGGATTTCTACTTATACTTTTTCCTTCATTATTTCCTCAAACTCCAGATCAATAATTTCTGGATTGTTTTTCCTCAATTCCTCAAAACTTTGTCTGATTTGCTCTGGGGTAAGATCGATGTTTTCTTCCAGTGCTTTGGCCAGTCGTTTTCCCATCTTGGTCATGGATGCATATGTTAACCCACCAGATACAATCCCGCCTGCCAACGGAATCGCTTTGGAAACGCCTTTGGCAAATGAATTTTTAGAAACCTTTAAGCCAATGAACTCTAATGTCTTTTTAATGATCGGATAGTAGACAGTCTTCATTAAAGCTTTGTTCGGGATCTTCTTTAACGCTTGTTTCGCCAACTGTGATGATAAAGCTTTGATTGTGGCTGTTGCTCCGCCAACGCCAAACATGACACCTAAAAACAAGATTAAATCGCCGCTAACATTTTCCGCATTCATTTCTTCGCCATCCCAAAAATCATCATAGCCATAAATGTAGCCGAGCTCTTGAGAAAGTCGTAAAGCCATGGCAAAAAACTGCGCAGTATCTGCTGGAATCGTCGCAGCCATCGCTAAACCACCTGGGATGCCCGTAGCAAACGAAAGACTTGAACTTTGCATCGTCCGATCAGAAATCACTTTTTTAGCAATATTGTTTAAGATCTGTTTATCAATATTTGCCTGTCCAGGACCTTTTTCAATCAGCTCGGCAAGTTCATCAGGCGATAAATGTTTCGAAAAACTCTTCGCTAAAAACTCTCTTCGATCCACTTTAACACCTGGTAACTTCACAACATTCGAAAGTACAACTTCGAGTACGGTAGATTCGTTTGCCAACATGAACACCTCATTTAACAATATTTTTCTTATCATACCATTATTACTGCAAATATTATCCATTGGGTATATTTTCAAATGAATTCTTTTGCTATAATTTAATTAACTCCTCATATGAGAATAACTTACATATTGCGTTATAAACTATCTAATAGAAACGGTGAGATAATGGATAAAAATGATGACCTATTAAAAAGTAAAGACGAACGAATTGCTCATTTGGAAAAAATAATTATTGAATTTACAGAATCCAAACAACAAAATGCTGCAACTCTTGCAGAAAGTTATCGATCAAGTCCTTATGCAAGATATGAAAATGGATTTAAATTGTCATCATTATTCTCTGGGTTTAAAAATATTCTAATTATTATACTTCTACTATTCGTACTCGGTTTTGGAGCTATTTGGCTAATTAATGGTAATGTTTTTAAAAAAAATTCTGTAACTTTTGTGGAAAATGTACAGGAGTTATCCACTTTAGCAACAGCCGAAGCTCAAACAAAGACCGTGCTTAATATTGAAGACAACAAATTTTTTGGTAAGAAAATTCCTTTACCTATGCCTGGCACTAAACGTGAAATATTGCTCATTGTTCCCGCAACGGTTCTCGCAGGTGTTGATTTGAATGAGGTTACGGAAGACGATATGAAGATTAGTGAAGATACGAAAGAGATTGATATTACTCTACCTCACGCAAAACTTATTCAAGAACCTTCACTTCAAATGGACAAAATTACAACATACGTTGATGGTGGGATTTTCAATGATGAAGTTGATTGGAATGAAGGTTTTGAACTAGCGGCTACTGCTCAACAAAAAGTTAAAGAAGAAGTTATTTCTGCCGGTTTATTAACAACTGCTGAAAAAAATGCAGACAAGGCACTAACTCAATTTTTTAAGAATATGGGTTACAAAGTAAATATTACTTATAAATAACCAAATCATTTTTATTAAAATCTCCTCATCAAAACAGCCCCCACCTAAAGTACTGGTTTGGTGCTGTTTGCATTATAAAATCATCATAAGCAATAATAAAGTGACCCTGTGTTAGAAAAAAACAGGAAAGTTCTAACATTCATGTTTGTTGGAATTAACGTGAATGTTTCTGACACAGGGTCGTTTTTCTAGATCGAGTTCAAAAACACTACTTAAATATATTAAAAGACACCATTAAACGTCTGGTTTTGAATTAGAAGAATATTTTCTTAATGACAAGTATGAAATCACTGGTTTTTCAGCTAGATCTTGTCAATATAAGCACACCGTTTTAACTTCTCATATTTTAGAATATGAATTATTTAAGTCATACAAAAAGTTAATAAGTTTATTCAAGAATCCTATGACTTTATCTGGTGAAGATATATTAAAACCCCATCAATAATAATATCATGGGTTTTCTATTAATATTAAATTTATTTACCTCCCCTATTTATGATACGGTTCTCCCTTAATAATCCTAAAAGCTCGATAAATCTGCTCCACCAACACTAGCTTCATTAATTGGTGCGGCAATGTCATCTTACCAAACGAAAGTTTTTCATCTGCTCTTTTCAATACTTCCTCATGTAGACCTAGAGATCCTCCAATAACAAAGGCAATTTTGCTTTTCCCATATGTCATGAGTGATTCCAGGTCACTTGCAAGCTGCTCCGACGATTTCATTTTGCCGTCGATTGCTAGAGCAATGACGTATGTATCTGCTCCGATTTTTGCTAAAATACGTTCTCCTTCTTTTTTCTTCACAATTTCCATGTCTGCATCACTTAAGTTTTCTGGCGCTTTTTCATCGGGCACTTCCACCAAATCTATTTTTGCGTAACTGCTTAGTCTTTTTGTGTATTCGTCAATTCCTAATTTCAAATATTTTTCCTTTAATTTTCCGACCGAGATAATTTGTATATTCACAGGTTATCCACCTTTACATTTCATTTACAAACAAGTTATACACATTACTTATCCACATATCCACATTAGTTATCTACATATTGTGCTCTATTTTTCATCAGCTACAATATATACTGCTGCGACATCACAGTATGTGCATTTTGTGGATAACTTTTCTTCATCCGTTAATTGTTCTAACATAGGGAAGGTTTTTTGTTCTGCTACAAACATATCTAAAGCTTGATTTATATGCGTTTCGCAACTGAATATTCTCAATTTTTCGCTTCCTTTCATTATCTTATTTTTCTCCAGGGTTATACACAAATCGTACATTCTTATCCACAGCCTATTTTAACAAACAAAAAGCGAGTAGGAAAGACAAGCTTTTCTCATCCTACTCGCTGTGTAAATCTTTTATTTACATTTAGAAGTTATCCACATGTTTATAATGCATCTGTTTCGACTAATTTCAATGTAAGCTCCACTACTTTTCCTTGGCGATATACTTTAACTTTTAAGTCTTCTCCAATTTCTTTTTCATTGTATAAATGTTTTCGTAAATCGATCGTATCCTCTACTTTCTTACCATCCATTTCAACAATGACATCATACGTCTCCATTCCTGCTTTTTCTGCTGGCGAATTAGGAACTACTTCATCGACCACTACACCTGTAGTTACTTCAGCAGGTAATTTCAATGTTTCTTTTTGATGGAATGCAGGTACATTGGTTAAGTCTAAAAGAGTAATACCCATAGAAGGACGATTTACTTTTCCGTTTTGCTCTAAATCTTCAATAATTGGTATTGCAGTGTTAACAGGAATTGCAAGTCCAATCCCTTCTATAGTTGATTCAGAAATCTTCATCGAGTTTATGCCTACAAGTTGACCTGCTAAATTGATTAAAGCTCCTCCACTGTTACCAGGGTTGATAGCAGCATCTGTTTGTAAAACCTCTGCTTGCCAATCTACCACTTGGTCTCCATTCAAATCAACTGGAATCGCACGATCTTTACCAGATACAACACCTGTTGTAACCGATCCATAAAAATCTAAACCAAGAGGGTTACCAATAGCAATAACTGTTTCTCCTTGTTTAAGTGTATCTGAGTTCCCAAATTCAATCACTGCATCTACTCCAGCGTCTTCCATTTCAAGAACTGCTAAATCACTCCATATATCGCTTCCTACAAGTTTGGCATCCACTTTTGTTCCGTCCACTAATGTTACTTCTAGGGATTTTGCTCCTTCTACAACGTGATGATTTGTTATAACGTAAGCTTTTCCACCAGCTTTTTTATATATAACTCCAGAACCTGTTCCAGCTTCTTGTGTAGATTGAGAGTTACTCCAAAAATCAGTAACCGACTGAATATTAGTAATACCTACTACAGCACCAGAGGCCTTTTCAACTGCCCCTGTCACGTCTGTTGTCACATCAACAGAAAGCTGTTTGGTTTCCTGTGTTGTATTGTTTGATTTGATTTCATTATTTGATGGTAGGTTCGTTACAACAGAAGGTATTAAAAACCAAACGAGCAATGCACCAACCATAACACCTGCCAACGCACTAAAAAAATAACCAGCTAGACCTCTTTTCTTTTCCTTCTTTGGCTCTTCTGGTTTTTCTGGTTCATATGGATTGTATTCGTCCATTTTCATCTCCCTTTCTTCTAACATATATGCTTGTATTAGTAATTTACCCAACTTACATTAAAATAAGATGAAAATTTTTTTAAAGTTGAATAAAACTTAAATGAAAGAACAAAAAAAGCTCCAAAAGCATTAAATAGCTTTTGGAACTTATACTAGGACTAACTCAGTAGGCTTATTGGCATCGGTATCATGTAAATGGACATATTCACCCGCAACAATTCCACAAGATTGAAGCGTTTGTGCCACACTCATACGAGCAAGGTCCTTCATATTATTATCTTTGCTTAAATGGGATAAATAAATATTGGTATTTTTGAAATCCACTACTTCGCTCATAGCAACAGCAGCATCTTCATTTGAAACATGTCCAACATCGCTTAAGATTCTTCGCTTAACCGACCAAGGATAGCGTCCCATCTGAAGCATGCTTACGTCATGGTTGCTTTCAAAAACGAAGGAATCTGCACCTTTGATATGTCCCTTCATCCGATCACTTACATAGCCGGTATCTGTAATTAATACAAGCTTTCGATTATTTTCATGGAAAACGTAAAACATCGGATCTGCTGCATCATGTGAGACAGCAAAAGACTGAATATCAATTGTTCCAAATGTTTTTACCGTTTCCATGTCAAATTGGAATCGTTGATCTACTGGTACATTTCCTATGAGAGAATCCATAGCAGACCATGTTTTTTCATTTGCATAAATAGGTACACCGTATTTTCTTGCAACTACACCTAATCCTTTAATATGATCACTGTGCTCATGTGTAATAAAAATACCAGAGAGTTTTTTTATATCCCGATCTATTTCACTAAATAGTTGTTCCATCTTCTTTCCACTTAGTCCTACATCTACTAAAAAGGAATGCTCTTCATTTTCCACATAAATTGCATTTCCACTACTACCACTTGCCAATACGCTAAATCTCATCGTTAAAACTCCTTACTTGTCAACAGCTTGTTCTGGATCATTTTGGATTTCAACAATACTTCCCTCGATGGCGTTTACAAAATAATCTTCCTTCGTTCCATCTGCAAGCTCAACTAAAATATGCCAAGTAGGTAAAAATACTTGTGTTTCGGTTAGTTCTATTAGTTGTGAATAACCTAATTTAATATCCTTTACTACAGAGTCAGGTTTTAAGTGACCATGATCATATAATACTTTTATCGCTCGCATAGAACCCATTAAGATCCTGTCTTCATTATAATCCTCTAAATTATCCAATATTGTTTGTTCATATCGAACAACCTCTTGCTGATCATTCCAATAAACAACTAAAGTCGCATTTTTATTGTAGTAAACAAATCGATTATTTACTTTTTGAAAGAAGGTTGCAGATTGGTTTTCCTCATCTTTTTTCCATAGACCGTACGAGTCTCCACGTAATACATTTTCACGAACTATCTTTTCAACTGTGTTTTGTTCCGTGATCGGAATGGCTTTATTAAACGTGCTTGTTAGTTTAGAACCATCTATTACAATTGTCTGATTTGGTAACTCTTCTAATTCTTCTAAAATGAAATTATGCGTATTTCCCGAAACGTAAGAAGCTTCTTTGATATCTACATCCATTTTTGGAACCGTTATATTATCTTGAAAAAGTCTATCCTCAATAGGTGCATCACTCATTACTTCTAAATCCAATGCATCATTGTATCTATTTAAATAAAGGGAAAATAAAAATACATTTAGTATGGAAAACACGATAATAAAAATAGTTTTTGTTTTATTCCAATCCATACTTACCACCTCCCAGTAATTCTGGGGATACTCGATTCCATTGTCCATTTATCAAATAGTACCATGAAGGTTCTAGATTAAGTAATGGTTGTTCGTCGTCCCTAGTCAAATTGTAACCAATCAAGATCTCATCCACTGAGGACATGTTTATATTAGAAATGGTAGAAATCAGATCATAAGTAGCTTGTCCAGATGATAATGGTACTTCTCTTGTTTTAAAACGGGCAGATTCGTTCAATGTATAATATGGTCTATTATATCGATAAACACGGTCCACGCCCCATAATTGTGAGATCTCTGTTGACATGTCTTTACTAAAAACAGGCATTCCATACATGTAAAGTTGATAACTAACTTGTAATGTAGCTGGATTGATGCGACTGAATCGATAATCGTCTGTCCACCCATTATGCTCATTAACAAAATTTACAGTATACTGAATGATATCTGCCGGATTACCTGCTTTATCACTCTCAGAGGACGGATGGACATAGCCCAATTCTTTTGACGTAAACTTAACATTCATCAAGGCACTATCATCGGAGAATTCCTGTCCACTTGTTCCTAATGGATTACTTCGAACAAGACTTGGATTGGAGAAAAGGGCATTTTTAAACTTTTCTGGTGCTATTTCTTCTAAAATATACGTAAATCCCATTACATTCTCTGGATTATTAGAAGCATAGAGCGAAAGTTTACCCGGTCTTTCTATTTCATTATATGGCGATAGGCTGATTGATTGTTTATAAATATCTGCTGAAAATGTTTCTCTATCCACTTTATCAACGTACGTTGTATAAACTTTTGGTTTTATTGTATTTATAAAATATAAACGGACTTCATCCTCTGAAGTTTTATTCCAGTCTATTACTAAACGATTGAACGAGGCGTTCGGTAAATTCCGATCATTAAAAGACAATATGTTACTAAATGTCTTAATCGGCACCTCTGCAGGGTAAAAGAAGGTCAATCGATTTGGTGTCCGAATGAATTCGTTAATTTGTTGAATACTTACTTTGTTCTTTAAAGGCTCTACTGTTTGTAGTTCCCACGATTTCATAGAACTAAATACTTTGTCAAGGATAAGGGGAGATGTAGATCCTGTCAAATTTTCAGCATGACTATATAAAAGACGATATGGTTTAATTATTTCTTCCATTTTCTTTTTATCTGCAATCGCAATATCTACTACAGGGGTTTCGTTTGCTTCGTATGATGGAGAAAAAGTCCATATAGTAAAGGTCAAAGTAAGACTTAATAGGATGAGTAATAGTAAAATAACTGATTTTACTTGTTCAATATACTTCAATCCCACTCACCTTCCTCATCTATTACAAGATCAAGTGTAAAAAAGACAGTCGTTCCATGTCCTTCTTCGCTTTCAGCCCAAATTTTTCCGCCATGAGCTTCAATCATTTCCCGGGCAATCGCTAAACCTAGTCCAGTCCCACCCATCGATCGTGCTCTTGCACGGTCAACTCGGTAAAAACGATCGAAAATACGATCAACATTATCAGAAGGTATACCCATACCATCATCCGATATCATTACTTTCAGTACTTGGTCCTTCACAGCTATTCCAAAGCGAATATTGCCACCATCTGGGGAGTATTTCAACGCATTAGAAATAATATTATCAATTACTTGTGTAAGTTTGTCGGTATCAATGTCAACATAGTAAGGTGTTTCGGGAAGCATTCGATGAAACGTTACATTTTGAGATTTTGATAATTCAAACCGATCTATAATACGATTAAAAAACTGGTTGAAATTCACAATATCTCGATTTAAATCATAATCTCTACTATCCATTTTGGACAATTGAAGTAAATCATTTACTAATCGAATCATTCGTTGTGTTTCAGTTTGAGTTACTTGTAGAAAGGAAGGGGCAATATCTTCATCTTTCCAAGCACCATCAGCCAATGCTTCCAAATAACTACTCATTGTTGTAAGTGGAGTGCGTAGCTCATGTGATACATTCGCTACAAATTCTCTACGCTCCATATCGATTTTCTCTTGTTCGGTATTATCATGAAGAACTGCAATTAATCCATTTACAAATCCAGTTTCTTTTTGTATTACCGAGAAGTTTACACGTAATATAAAAGGTCGTTCATATGTGCTAAAGTCCAAAGTTATAGATTCCTTCGAATAAATCAAATCTTCAAATGACTGTTCTGATGCGTCAATTCCTAACACAGAAATAATAGGACGGTTTAATACCATTTCTCTCGGTATTCGTAATAATCTAAGTGCTGGATCATTAATTAAAATGATTCTCCCTTTACGATCAGTTGCAATAACCCCATCTGTCATATTGGTAAGAACCGAAGCAAGCTTTCTTCTTTCGGCTTCTGTTGTTGACTGCGCTTCTTGTAATCGGTTTGTTAAATGGTTAAAAGCAATAGCAAGCTGACCGATTTCGTCATTTCCGTATACACGTACTTTTCTTGAAAAGTTTCCTTTCGCCATTGCTTGTGCTTGTCTTCGCATATCCGAAATAGGACGTGTAATCGTTTGTGCTATTAATATTCCGAGCACAATAGTGATTACTAGAGCAACCGCCGTTCCGCCCGCTAGAATTTGGTTAATCTCATTCATTTGACCAAATACATTTTCTATATTCGATTCTATATATAAGGATCCTATTACTTCCCCTTTATCTACAATAGGAATTGCTAGTCTCCAAATTCTTTTTTTTGTTTCTGGATCAAGGGAAATTTTATCAAAATCAGTTTCAGCAGTGATAGAAAATCTAACGAGTTCATCCAATGATCGTTGTCCCACGATTGATTGGTTGTTAATATCCGATGTGGCAAGAATTTGATATCTCGCATCTATCACCCGAACTTCTTTAATATCGTTCGAATTAAGTCCAGACAAAATAGAACGCAGACTTTGTTCTAAAGTTGCGTCTTCTTCATTATTTCTTATTTTAATAATTTCTTCTCTAGCACTGAATTCCAGAAGACTTACTCGATCCGAAATAGATTTTTGAAAGTTTTCTCTTAATGTTTGCTCGAGTTCTTTTACAAAGTACAAACCTATAATTTGCATGGCTATAATGATCAATAAAACATAGATCAAGACAATTTTTACGTGAATTGATTTGAAATAACCAACCTTTTGCATGCACTCTACTCCTGTTCAGGATTTCGTAAGTAATAACCAACGCCTCTTCTAGTTACAATCCATGTCGGATGACTTGGATTATCTTCAATCTTTTCCCGTAGACGTCGAATGGTTACATCGACTGTACGTACATCACCAAAATAATCATAACCCCAAACCGTTTGAAGCAAATGTTCACGAGTCATCACTTGTCCAATATGTTTGGCCAAATAATGTAATAACTCAAATTCTCTATGTGTTAATTCAATTGTTTCCTCTCTCTTTAACACTAAGTATGCATCTGGTTGGATAGTTAGTGGACCTATGGTAATATCATTTGTTATTACTTCAGTGTCTTCTTGAAGTGTTTGATGTCTTCTCATATTTGCCTTTACTCGTGCAATAAGCTCACGCGTACTAAATGGTTTCGTGACATAGTCGTCTGCACCTAATTCTAAGCCAAGTACTTTATCAATCTCCGAATCTTTTGCAGTTAGCATAATGATCGGAAAATCATATCTTTTACGAATTTCTCTGCAAACTTCCATTCCATCTCTGTTTGGAAGCATAATATCTAATAACATTAGATCTGGTTGAAATTCTTCTACCTTTTTTAATGCTTCGTCGCCATCATATGCACAAAATACTTGATAACCTTCTTTTTTTAAATTGAATTGAAGTATATCTGCAATTGGTTTTTCATCATCAACTACTAATATTTTCTTACTCATCGGTTGAACCCCTTTTCGTAATTTGTTCTATTTAAATGTTTTTATCTTTTACATTCATTCTCTTACTCTACCATGCTTTTGAACTAATCGCATTAATTTAAGAATACCATAAATCGAATAAGTCGATGATTGTCGAAATATTTCCTGGGAAATTTTTAAAAAACATGTACCTATGTATGTTAGTTCTCAATTAAAAAAGAGATAGCCAATCTAGTGACTATCTCTTCCATACTATTATTTTAACACGGTCAATGGATTAATCGTAACTCCATTTTTTTCTACTTCAAAATGTAAGTGAGTTCCAGTTGAACGACCCGTACTTCCCATAACACCTAATTTAGAACCTTGGGGAACGACATCTCCAACACTAACACTTATAGAAGATAGATGAGCGTATGTTGTTTTGTACCCGTTTTTGTGATCGACAATTACTCTATTACCATATGTACCGTCCCAACCAGCAGCTACTACGACTCCATTGTCTGTTGCCTTAATGTCAAATCCACTTGGTCTTGCAATATCAATTCCTTCATGTTGACGACCCCAACGGTAACCCATTTTACTTGAAATATATCCACCTTCAGCTGGCCAAGCAAATTCCCCTGATCCACGAGAAGGAATTACTTTTGTTCCTTTTAAAGTGATCTGATCTTTTGGTTCCACCAGTATAGTTTCTTCAATAACAGATTGGCCTGCTTCCACACCATTTTCTTTACGCACAAGATAGGTTGCTTCTCTCTTACCATCCGAACCCTCTTGTTTTACTTTCGTATCACCTTTGTACATTTCTTCTGATTCTTCTACTTTTTTATTGTGGTTAATAACTTCAATCGCTTTTTTCTCATATAGTACATCTACATTAATAAGTGGTTTTAAGACTGTTACATTTACCTCTTGACCTATTTGTAACAAAGAAGAGTCAGTCATATCTGGATTGATCTTTATTAGCTCAGCAGTTGTTAAGTTATGCTTACTAGCAATTGTGCCTAACACATCTCCTTCGGCTACTTTATACGTCTCTTGTTCTAGTGTTCCTTCTAGTAGAAGTTTAACAGCATCATCTGGTGATACAATCTTTTCAGGATTTACATCAACTGTTACGCCAGAAACTTCTTCTTTTAAAACTATTTCTTTAATACGTGTTTCATTTTCTTTTAATTCGGGTAAAGTTTCTGTAGAACTACTTCTTGCTTCCAGTTCGTTTAACTCGGCTTCTGTCACAAAATGTAATTTTAGTTTTCGAATGACTTCTTGATATGCTTCCAAGTCTTTGACGTAGACTGCCATCTCGTCATTGATCGATAATGCAAAAGCAGTTGCTTCTACTTCTATAAGTTCCTCTAACTTTTGAAGGGTAGCATCATCGTTTGTAGATGTAGTAAAAACTTGTTCAGGTATAACGGAAAGATTGGAACCAGCTATTAAAGAGAGGTTTTCGTACTTTGAGCTCGAACCCTTCACTTTTTCATCTAACATGGCTTGCATTTCTTTTTTATTAGATAGTGCTCCGACATATTTTCCATTAGAATATATATGGTATATTTCTTTTAATGTATTATTATTATTTTCACTTTCATTTGCAAAAGCCATATTAAAAGATACACTTGAAATAAGTAACATTGAAACTGCTGCTTTTTTCATTATATTTGATCTTCTGTTTGAAAGAACCTCAAGATAATTATCCTTCTGTTCTTCATTCTTTCTTTTCAAAAACATGATAAAGCCCCTTCCAAGTTCATAAAAAATTAATTTCCTTTTTTCAGGCTCTTTTAATTTAACATAATTGATTTAATCAAGTATCGAAATAGGACGCTTTGTAAAGAAACTGTATAATTAGCACCATTTTTTTGAATATAATTCCATTATATTCTATTTTACTATGATTCGATAAATATTTTAACAATTTATATCTAATCTTTTACCAAAAAATCAGTATTTTATACATAATCTCTCATAATCTTCTGTTATATTTGTCATAATAGAAGATTAAAAATTGATTCGTTTGGTATATTTCGACAAAAAAACTGCCAAGAAGATTAAAACCTTCTCGGCAGTTTCCAAAATATAGTTGTTTTAGATTTTCTTGTTAACGCCAAACACTAGAAATAATATTTGTTTGTGTACGATCTGGTCCTACTGAGAAGATAGAGATTGGTACACCTGTCAACTGTGATATACGCTCTAAATAATGACGAGCCGTTTCAGGTAGTTCATCAAGTGTTTTACATTTTGTAATATCTTCGCTCCAACCTGGTAGCTCTTCATATACTGGCTCACACTCTGCCAGAATGCGAAGATTAGCTGGGTATTCTGTAATTAATTCACCTTTGTATTTGTATGCAGTACAAAGTTTTACAGTTTTTAAACCAGTTAATACATCAATCGAGTTAACAGTCAAATCTGTTAATCCACTTACGCGACGAGCATGTCTAATAACTACCGTATCAAACCAACCAATACGACGTGGTCTTCCTGTAGTTGTTCCATATTCTTTACCAACTTCACGAATTTGACTACCAACTTCATCAAATAATTCTGTCGGGAACGGGCCATCTCCTACACGAGAAGTGTACGCTTTACATACTCCAACAACATGTGAAATTTTTGTTGGACCTACACCAGCACCAATAGTTACCCCACCAGCCACTGGGTTAGAGGAGGTAACAAAAGGATATGTACCTTGGTCGATATCAAGCATAACACCTTGTGCGCCTTCAAATAATACACGACGGCCTTCATCTAAAGCGTCATTTAATACTTTTGAAGTATCTGTTACGTATTTTTCAATTTCTTGTCCATAGCCATAAAACTCTTCTAGAATTTCATCCACAGTGAACCCTTTTGTTTCATAAAATTTCTCGAACATTCTATTTTTTTCTTCTAAATTACGTTCTAATTTTTCTTTAAACACTTCGTAATCAAGTAAGTCTGCAATTCGAATACCAACACGTGCAGCTTTGTCCATATAAGCTGGACCAATCCCTTTACCAGTTGTTCCGATTTTATTTACACCTCTTCGTGCTTCTTCTACTTCATCTTGTTTCAGATGGTAAGGAAGAATTACGTGTGCACGATTAGAAATACGAAGGTTTTCTGTAGTGATTCCTCGATCATGTAAACCTTTTAGCTCTTTTACAAGTGCTCTTGGATCCACAACCATCCCATTTCCGATAACTGAAATTTTATCCTTGTAGAAAATACCGGAAGGAATAAGGTGAAGTTTGTATGTTTCTCCACCAAAAATAATTGTATGGCCCGCATTATTACCGCCTTGGTAACGTGCGATTACTTCTGAATTCTCGGAAAGAAAGTCTGTTATCTTCCCTTTACCTTCGTCTCCCCATTGTGTACCTACTACTACTACTGATGGCATTGCCAACACCTCCGTCAGACATTTTATATGTCCTGATTCAAACAGTGTAATTGTACCAAGCTATGGTCTCATAGTCAACCGATATTAGGTAAAAACACGAACATATAAATGTAATAAAACATTTATCGTTCGTGTTCTTACCATTTCTTATGCTGGAGGAGCTTGATGCTGACTCCAATCAATGTTAACAAATTTGTTAAATTCCTTCACAAACGCTAGAGTAACTGTACCAGTTGGACCGTTACGTTGTTTTGCAATGATAATTTCAATCATGTTTTGATTTTCTGTTTCTTTATCGTAATAATCTTCACGATACAAGAATGAAACAATATCTGCATCTTGCTCAATCGATCCAGATTCACGTAAATCGGACATCATTGGTCTCTTGTCTTGTCGCTGCTCCACACCACGAGAGAGCTGCGATAATGCAATAACAGGTACTTGTAGCTCCCTAGCTAGTCCTTTTAATGAACGTGAAATTTCTGATACCTCTTGCTGTCTATTGGCTTGGCTGCCGCCACTACCTTGGATTAGCTGCAAGTAATCAATTAGAATCATTCCTAAACCAGATTCTTGTTTTAATCTACGGCATTTGGAGCGTATTTCATTTACACGAATACCGGGGGTATCATCAATATATATTCCTGCATTCGATAAACTACCCATTGCCATTGTTAGTTTTCGCCAATCTTCCGTCGTTAAAGAGCCTGTACGTAATACTTGGGCATCTATATTTCCCTCTGCACAAAGTATACGCATAACTAACTGTTCAGCACCCATCTCTAGGCTAAAAATAGCTACATTTTCATCGGTTTTAGTTGCCACATTTTGCGCAACATTCAATGCGAATGCAGTTTTCCCTACGGATGGACGAGCTGCTACGATAATTAAATCATTTCGTTGGAATCCAGCAGTTATTTTATCTAAATCTCGGAATCCTGTTGGAATACCTGTAACATCGCCTTTTCTCGAATGAAGTTTTTCGATGTTATCATATGTTTCCACCAAAACGTCTTTAATATGCTGAAAATCACCAGCATTTTTTCTGTTGGCAACTTCCATCATTTTTCGTTCAGCCTCAGATAATAGGGCCTCAACTTCGTCTTCTCTTGTAAATCCATCTTCTACAATCGTTGTAGCCACTCGTATTAAACGGCGTAGGATTGATTTTTCTTCTACAATTTTTGCGTAATGTCCGATGTTTGCTGCTGTAGGTACTGCATTTGCTATCTCACTTATGTAAGAAATACCACCAACATCTTCTAATTCTTTTTTGGAAGATAGTTCTTCCGTTACGGTAACAACATCAATTGCTTTCCCTTGATCGCTTAACCGAAGCATCGTTTGAAAAATTTTCTGATGAGCTACTCGGAAAAAGTCTTCCGGCATTACTATTTCCGCTGCTGTTATTAACGCTTGCGGTTCTAAAAATATTGCTCCAATGACAGACTGCTCAGCTTCTTGGTTATGTGGTGGCACACGGTCCAATAATGGATCGCTCATTGACCTCTCTCCTTACGCTTCTTCTGTTACATGTACTTTTAAAGTAGCCACTACTTCGTGATGTAGTTTAACTGGAACATTTGTATAACCTAATGCACGAATTGCATCATCAAGCTCCATTTTACGTTTATCTATTTTAATTCCATGTGATTTTTCTAATTGTGCTGCGATTTGTTTTGTTGTTACTGAACCAAACAAACGTCCATCGTTACCAGACTTTGCTTTCAAGTCAACTGTTAATTGTTCTAAACGTTCTTTTAACTTTTTCGCTTCAGCTAGTTCCTCTGCTGCTTCTTTTTCTGATTTTTTCTTTTGGCCTTCTAATGCACTAATTGCTGCTGTATTTGCTTCAACAGCAAGTTTATTTTTTAATAAAAAATTATGTGCATATCCGTCAGCCACTTCTTTAATTTCACCTTTTTTACCTTTACCTTTTACATCTTTTAAAAATACTACTCTCATTCCCCTGTTCCTCCTTCTAATGTCTCTTCAATTGCTGTTTTAAGCATATTAATAGCTTCATCAATTGTCGCATTTTCTAGTTGGCACGCAGCATTGGTTAAATGACCACCACCGCTTAATCTTTCCATTATTAACTGTACATTTACGTCGCCTAGAGATCTTGCACTAATTCCAATAATTGAATCAGTTCTATAACCAACTACAAACGAAGCTGATATATTATTCATTGTTAATAGAATATCTGCAGTTTGTGCGAGTAATACTTGGCTATAGGAAGCATTTTCTGCGCCATGCGCAATAGCAATACCTGGCTTAAAAAATTCTACTGTTTGAACAATTTTAGAACGTTCAATATACGTATCTATATCTTCTTTTAACAACCTTTGTACTAAAACAGTATCTGCACCTTGTGTTCGAAGATAAGACGCTGCTTCAAAGGTTCTAGCACCTGTACGAAGCGTGAAACTCTTAGTGTCTACAATTATTCCTGCAAGCATAGAGGTAGCTTCAAGCATTGTTATTTTTTCATTCTTCGGTTGGTATTCTATTAACTCTGTTACCAGTTCTGCCGTCGAGGATGCATATGGTTCCATATACACAAGTAAAGTATTGGAAATGAACTCCTCACCTCTTCGATGGTGATCAATGACAACTCTCTTTTCTGCTCTATTTAATAATTTTTCATCTATAACAAGACTAGGTTTATGTGTATCCACTACTACTAATAAAGTTTTATCGGTCATTCTATTAATAGCTTCTTCTGGACTAATAAAACGCTCAAAAAGCTCCGGTTTTCCTTTAATTTCATCCATTAATCGGAGAACACTTTTGTCTAATTCATTAAAATCGATTACTACATAACCTTCGACCTTATTCATTTGAGCCATTTTTCTAACCCCTACTGCTGCTCCAATGGCATCCATATCCGGCAACCTGTGGCCCATAACAAATACTTGATCACTATCCTGGATTAAATCACGAAGAGCATGTGAAATCACTCGCGCTCTTACACGCGTCCTTTTTTCTACGGGGTTTGTTTTTCCACCATAAAATTTTACTTTTCCATTTGGCTGTTTTATCGCTACTTGATCTCCTCCTCTTCCAAGTACTAGATCCAAGCTCGATTGTGATAGTTCTCCCAGTTCGACTAACGAAGTAGATCCCGCACCTACCCCTACACTTAACGTTAAGGAGAAGCCAAATTTAGAAGTTGTTTCTCGTATATCATCTAATATAGAGAATTTATTTTTTTCTAGCTCTACGAGAATTGATTCATTGAATACAGCTAAGAAGCGATCAGAGGAAATTCTTTTTACGTATATACCGTACTTAGCTCCCCAGTTATTCACACAAGAAGTCACAATACTATTTAACTGTCCTCTTGTTTGATCGTCCATACCTTGTGCGATTTCATCGTAATTATCGATGTAGAGAACAGCAATAACCGTTCTATCTCCGTAATACAACGATTCAATTTCTACTTGTTCCGTTATATCAAAGAAGTATAGTAATTTTTCTTCCGCCTTATAAAATACTTTATAATCATTGTTATCTAAGGAAATCGTAATCTCTTTCGAATCCTCTTGCTTAATAAGCTGTTGAAAGTCTTTTGATATAGACAGAAGCTCTTCACCAATAATCGTATCGAACGGAAGCTTTTGAGTCATATAGGGATTTGCCCATTCAATGATATATTGATCATTTATCAATAATATACCGATTGGCATTTCGAGCAATGCTTCTTCTCCGACTTTTTTCATGCGATAAGATAGGGTTTCGATATGTCTTTCCGTTTCTTCGTAAACCCGCTTTTCTAAAATCCATCCATATATAGATACTCCAATAACTAATAAAGCAAATAATAACCCAACGATTAAATTGTTAGACAGGAGTAAATAAGATGCAACCCCTCCGAGAAGCATAAACAAAATGAGTGGATATCGAATTGGTCGTTTTCTAAAAAAAGACGCCACCTGATCAGCTCCTTATTTTTTGTGCCTGCCTTGTAAATAACTTCTCAAATTAAATCCTAAGTCAAAAACACCTAGTATAATGGTAAACGTAAATAACGGTATGGCTAAAAATGTTCCAAGAATTGCCGTCCACCTTGGATAGCCTTGTAAATGAAAATAATAGTGAATCAATGAAACCCCTTGTAAAAACAATAGAGCTCGCAAAATAAACATAGCGTTGACCGTTGCCATATACCCAAATGATCCAATCTCATAAGAAATGATCAATGTTAAAATGGATACGATTAAATAATACCATAACACCGCTTTAGGTAGTTTAAAATGCATAAACTTTGGAAACTTAGGTACTTTAATTTTCAGTTTCCTTAATAACGGTAAATTAATGGACAAATAGATAAATGCAGTGGCAAACATTGTTGCAATAAAATAAGACGGCATCATTGTTTGAACTAATTGTAAGCTCTGTGCCACCATTTCATCATAATTTTTTGGTAACTGTCCAACAGAAGCCATTATATTTCCTACTTGTTCGTAGTATATTTCAATACCTTCGAAAAATTGCTCCAGAATATTAATATTCAGAATCAAAATAGAAATTATGTATTGTACAGCTGTCATTAGTAATAAAAAAATCCCAGAAGTCATTAGAAGATACAGTTTTGATTTATGATTTCTAATAGAATCTCCGATGATCAACCCTAGAGGTGCAACAATTAATGCAAATATAAAACCGAATATACCGCCAATAATAAAGGAGATAGCTAACCCAATCAACGTTACATATACTGCATATTTTCTTTCAAATTTGGCGCTAAACCAAGCAATTGGTAAGGGCACAATAAATGAAGTGATAAATCCTAAAAACGGAATATACACGGACATTGCTAAAAGGATTGCAAATAGTGCAATCATCATTGCTCCATATGTTAAATAGCTTGTCTGATTTTTTTGCATGAGGGACCTTCCTTTGTTGTAATCATCTTTTCATTGTAACAGATTTCTTCTTACAACTAAATTTCTTTTGTTCGGGCTAGAAATAATAGGTAATTTAACAATAAAAAAAAGACCGGTTTCCCGGTCCTTACTATTTTTAAACTTATCTCTCTTCAGAAGTAAATGGTAGTAATGCCATTATACGAGATACTTTGATAGCTCTTGTTAACTTACGTTGGTACTTCGCGCTAGTTCCTGTCACACGACGTGGAAGAATTTTTCCACGTTCTGACACGAATTTTTTCAACAAATCTACATCTTTATAATCAATGTGTGTAATGTTGTTAGCTGTGAAGTAACAAACTTTACGGCGTCTTTTGCCTCCGCGACGTGGTGCCATAATAGGTTGCCTCCTTTTCGATTAAAGTAAAAGTGTATGAAGTCCTTTTAAAACGGTAGATCGTCATCCGATACTTCGATTGGCCCGCTACTGTTTGCAAATGGATCTTCGTCTACACGTGTATAATTTTGCTGATTCATTGGTTGGTTTTGCTGATATGTCGGATATGGATTTTGCTGTTGTCCACCACCAAACGATTGTCCGCCTTGGCTACGGTCTCCAGAACTACTATTACGTGGTTCTAAGAACTGTACGCTGTCTGCAACAACATCAGTAGTATAAACACGTTTACCATCTTGTCCTTCATAACTGCCTGTTTGAATACGCCCTTCAACACCTGCTAAACTTCCCTTTTTCAAGAAGTTAGCTGTGTTTTCCGCTTGCTTTCTCCAAACGACACAGTTGATAAAATCAGCTTCTCTTTCACCCTGTTGGTTGGAGAATGTTCGATTTACAGCTAGTGTAAATCTTGCCATTGCAACACCACTTGGTGTATAGCGAAGTTCCGGATCTTTTGTTAGTCTTCCAACTAAAACGACACGGTTAATCATCAGTGTTCAACCTCCCTCTCTCAGCTTTTGTTAGTCGATTTTATTATTTATCGTCGATACGAACAGCAATGTGACGGATAATGTCTTCATTGATGTTAGCTAAACGAGTGTATTCATCGATTGCTTGAGAATCAGCGTTTGCTTTAACGATTTGGTAGTAACCTTCACGTAAGTCATTGATTTCATAAGCTAAGCGGCGTTTGCCCCACTCTTTTGATTCGATGATTTCTGCACCATTTGAAGTTAAGATTTCGTTGAAACGCTCAACTAAAGCTTTCTTCGCATCTTCTTCAATTGTTGGTTGAATAATGTACATTAATTCGTACTTTCTCATCTATTTACACCTCCCTATGGTCTTTGGCCGACTGCTTACAGCCGACAAGGAGCAAGTAATGTTATTACTCACATCAATGAATTGTAACACAAATTATTTTTTATATCAAGATTCATTACCAATCTTTTCACATTTCCTGTATATTTATTTTAACGTTAGTGAAAGGACGTAAAAAAGTCCATAGTGTATTTAACTTGGAGGCGTTGATCATGGAAAATAAAGAGGATATCTTAACCATTATTGATATCGATTTAAAAAAAGTTGCTTGGTTTAGTCTGATAATAACTGTACTCTTATCGATTTTAGGATTAGTTATTTATAGTTGGTTACACGATGGCTTCAACATAAATTTTTCAATTGTAGATTTACTATTATTTTTTTTAGGTTATGCGTTGTTAATTGTTTTCCATGAATGTTTTCATTTAATTGGTTTCTGGTTTTTCGGGAAAGCCCCATGGAGCAGTATGGATTACGGTGTCAATCTTAAACTGGGTATTGCCTATGCAACAACCAATTTACCTATTGTAAATAGTGCAATGAAAAAAGCATTATTACTTCCTTTTTGGATGACAGGAGTCCTTCCCTTGGTTCTCGGATACTGGGTAGAATCACCAGGATTAGTCTTATTAGGAGCATGGTTAGTTGCAGGTGCTGCCGGAGACTTTGCTATGTATAAAGAATTAATAAAATATCCAGCTCATCTGCTTATAAAAGATGATCCTGCAGAGCCGAAGTTATACGTATTAAATAATAAAAAGCAGGACAGCATTTAAGTTGTCCTTTTAGTATGTCACCACATTACCAGTTAGAGATAAAGACCATAAGAATGGTAACGGAACGGTTATTTCCGCTTCAGACGGACGCTTTTCGCGGGCGGGGTCGAGCTGCTTCCCTCGCTGCCCTCGAGGAGTCCTCAATGAGATTTCATAACAGTATGTGAACGAGAATTTGACACATACTCAGTTTTTATTTTAGACCCGTTAATTTCCGTTCCAGGCGGACGTGTTCCGCCGGCATGGCTTCAGCCGCTTCCCTCGCTACGCTCAGTCCAGGGTCTTCAACTCATGCTATTCCGGCTGGAGTCGCCGCCTTCCACTCCAATCAACTTTTATCCGCTTTTCAATTAGAGAACCATCATGCCATTAATAGACCAAGTTTTTTCACTTAAAATTTTTCAATTAGTATTTATAGAAAATCGTTGAAAAAGGCGACACTCCTGCGGGAATAGCGTTAGCCGAAGACCCCGCATTGAGGGGAAGGCAATCTAAGTTCGCCGCATCCTGCAGCAACGATTGCATGACCAACATCGTGTTGGCCTAGGAGGCTAAGGCAACGCCCGCGGAAAGGGAGCCGTTTCAACGATTTTCTTATTTATCGGACGACATTATTTAGTAAATTCAAAAATTCTGTCCGGGAGCGGAAATCAACAACTCTATTTATCATAGTTTTTATTAAAAAAAAAAAAAAAAACAGATCAGCATTTTAGCTGACCTGTTTTATATTATACGTTAAAACGGAACAACATTACGTCTCCATCTTGTACTACATATTCTTTACCTTCTAAACGAACCTTACCTGCTTCTTTGGCTAATGCCATGGAGCCAGTTGCAACTAAATCATCGTAAGCAACTGTTTCTGCACGGATAAACCCTTTTTCAAAATCCGAGTGGATAACTCCTGCACATTGAGGAGCCTTCATACCTTTACGGAATGTCCAAGCACGTACTTCCTGTACACCTGCAGTGAAGTATGTAGCAAGGCCAAGAAGCGAATAGGATGCTTTGATTAATTGATCTAAGCCAGATTCCTCAATACCTAACTCTTCTAGGAACATAGATTTTTCGTCGTCCTCTAGAGCAGCCATTTCTTCTTCAATTTTTGCACAAATAACGATAACTTGTGCTCCTTCTTCTGCTGCAAATTCACGCACTTTTTGTACATATTCATTTTCATCTGCTGCCATAATATCGTCTTCTGATACATTGGCAACGTATAATATTGGTTTTATCGTTAATAGATGAAGTCCCTTTACAACTCGAAGTTCCTCTTCTGTGAAGTCAACAGATCTACCTGGTTTTCCTTCTTCAAAAGTTTCTTTTAAACGTGTTAAAATAGGTTCTTCCACCATTGCATCTTTATCTTTTTGTTTCGCCATTTTAACAACTCGTGCCAAACGCTTATCAACACTTTCTAAGTCTGCTAAAATTAATTCCAAATTAATAACTTCAATATCCGCGATAGGGTCTACTTTTCCTGAAACATGCGTAATATTATCATCTTGGAAGCAACGAACTACTTGGCAAATGGCATCTACTTCTCTAATATGGGCTAAGAACTTGTTTCCAAGACCTTCCCCTTTACTTGCACCAGCTACAATTCCAGCAATATCTGTAAATTCAAATGCCGTTGGAACAGTTTTCTTTGGTACTACTAATTCAGTTAATTTATCTAAACGAGCATCAGGAACTTCCACAATCCCTACGTTTGGATCAATTGTAGCGAATGGATAGTTTGCAGCAAGTGCTCCTGCTTTTGTTATTGCATTAAATAGTGTAGATTTTCCTACGTTCGGTAATCCTACGATTCCTGCAGTTAATGCCATGTATGGTCACAACCCTTCTATTTTCTAAACCAACAAAAATTATATATAACCTGTTCATTATATTGATTTTAACGCTAAAAGTCTATCCTTACTCCGTATCAGCTTGCACTAATAGTTTTTTCATCTTTTTCTCAAATTCTTTTCGTGGAATCATTACACTATGCTGACAACCTTCACATTTTATACGAATATCTGCCCCCATACGAATGATTTTCCACGCATTCGTGCCACAAGGATGTTGTTTTTTCATTTCGACAATATCATTTAATTGAAATTTTTTACTATCCATTTGAACACCTACTCTTTTTTACTTTGGTATAAAACCATTTTTGGATAAGGAATTTCAATCCCCTTTTCATCGAGGTAATTCTTTATATCTCTACGGATATTTCTTGCAACTCCATGTTGTTGATTAGGTAGAGTTTCTGCAACAACTCTTAATATTACTTCGGTTGCTGCCACATTCTGCACTCCAAGTAAATCTGGAACCTTTACCAGCTCCTCGTATTTACTAGGTAAATCTTGTAAAAATTCTCTAATCATATTTTCTACTGATTGAATATCCGATTCGTAAGATATGCTAATATCTATTAAAGCTAATGAATTATAAATGGAGTAATTGATAACTTCTGAAATATTCCCATTTGGAATAATATGCAATTCTCCTGTATAACTTTTTACTTTCGTTGTTCTTAGGCCAATTTCTAGCACTACCCCTGTAGATTGCCCAATCATCACTTGATCACCAACAGCAAACTGATCTTCAAATACTATAAAAAAACCTGTGATAACGTCTTTTACTAAACTCTGTGCACCAAACCCTACTGCTAGACCAAGAATACCTGCCCCCGCTAATAATCCTGCTACATTAATATTAAAGGTCGATAATACTGCTAAGATTGCCGTAAAATAAACGGCATAAGCTAATATATTTTGAAGCAACTTCAATAAAGTATTTTGTCTACGTTCAGAATATGCTAATGGACTTCTTTCTCTTACGGAAAACACTCTCTTTAGGAGCCTCTTCCCAACTCTCACCACAATAGCTGAAGCAATCAATATAAAGATTACTTTCAAAGCTATTAATCCAAGATTTATCCAAGTTTCTTCATTTAATATTAATTTTTTTAAATATGTGTATGATACTTCTGTGTTCATATTATTCTTTATGTCACCTTTCTGAATAAATAGTTTCTTATTTACATATACTGTTTTAAAAAAGAAAGTGAGTCTCTATATGAATTTTCAAGCAGCAGAGATAAAAGAATCATCTACTATCAATTATAAAGAAACAGGCGTTGTATGGAAACTAAGCAACTTTTTCTTAGATCAAATCCCTTTTGATCATCCAAACTTAGTTTTTTGTTGCATTGGAACTGATCGTTCAACAGGAGATGCACTCGGACCAATGACAGGCTCTTTCTTAACACAGCTTTCTTCTTTTCCTTTTCAGATTGTTGGAACACTCGACAATCCATTACACGCTTTAAATATTGAGGAAATAACACAAGAATTACTTGATTCCCCATCGAAACCTTTTATTATCGCCATTGATGCTTGTCTTGGCAATTCAGGGAACATCGGTCAAATAATTGTACATCCAGGTCCCTTATATCCAGGAAAAGCAGTCAAAAAAGAATTACCACCTATCGGTGAGATTTCCATTAAAGCAGTCGTAAATATTGGAGGCTTTATGGAATATAATGTACTACAAAGTACGCGTCTAAACATAACATTTGAAATGGGTAAAGTTATTTCTCGCGCACTTTTACTCGCATGGCATAGATATAATTTAAAAATTATAAATAAAAGTAACAGCAATCGCAACTATAACTAAACTAGGCAGTAAATTTGCTACTCTAATTTTTGTTAATCCAAGTAGATTTAATCCTATAGCTATAATCATTATCCCTCCAGTCGCTGTCATTTCTTTAATAAATAATTCAAGTGCAGCTTCTGGAATTAATTTTGTTATTTGAGTAGCGAATAATGCAATTGCACCTTGATATACTGCTACTGGAATGGCTGAGAGTAAGACACCAATCCCTAGTGTTGCAGAAAGTATAATAGATGTAAAACCATCTATTATTCCCTTACTAATTAACAATTCATGGTCATTTTGAAGTCCGCTATTTAATGCTCCAAGTACTCCCATTGCTCCGATGACAAATATTAATGTACCAGTAACAAATCCTTGTGCAATACTGCCTCCCTCGGCAGTTTTAGACCCAAATTTTTGTTCTATGTATTTGCCTAATTTATTTAACCATTTGTCTATGTCAATCCATTCTCCAATTACTCCACCGAATACTAAACAAATAATAATAAGTACAAAATTAGTACTCTCCAAGCCCATTTGAATCCCTAAAACGACTACTGCTATCCCGATTGCATACATTACAGTCTGCTTCATATTTTCAGGAATATTTTTTAAAAACCTACCTATTATTGCACCCACTATTATTAATAGTGCATTAACAATAGTTCCTAGTAAAACCATATCTATTTCCTCATTCCTTCTTCTCGAATTGGAAGAGCTTAATGTCTATTAATAATGACTCTGTTATTTCTAATTAATGATATGAAGAATGATGCTGTAGGCACAATGCACATAGACTCTAAAGGGCTAATCGTCGCCCCTTTAGGAAATCTGTACATTACAACAGAGAAGCTTCAAAAATATAAAATGCTAATCTATTAAAAGCACAACCTATTTCTAGATACTAGAAATAGGTTGAATTTAATCTTCTAATAGTTGTAATATTCTTTCTAAATCATCCTCAGAAAAAAATTCAATCTCTATCTTACCTTTGTTTTTGTTTTTAACAATAGAGACTGGAGTTCCGAATATTTCTCTTAATTCTGATTCTTTTTCAATAGTAAAGATATCCTTTTTCACAGTAGGTTTTGTTTCACGTGGAACATTCTCATTTAAGCGTTGTACGAGTGCTTCTAATTGTCTAACATTTAAATTTTCTTTTAATGTTTTTAACATGATTAAAGGAATATTCTTTTTCTTTTTTAATCCTAATAGCGCCTTACCGTGTCCCATGGATAGTTCACCATTTGTGATTGCATTTCTTACCTCTTCAGGAAGTGATAACAATCTGATGTGATTAGCGATATGAGGACGGCTTTTACCTAATCTAAAAGCAAGCTGTTCCTGCGTTAAATTTAGGTTTTCCATTAAGTTTTGATAAGCTTCTGCCTCTTCTATAGGTGTTAAATCTTCTCTTTGAAGATTTTCTAGAATGGCTATTTCCATCATTTGCTGATCATTTAATTCACGAATGACAGCAGGTATTTCATCTTGTCCAGCTAGTTCAGATGCACGAAATCTTCTTTCCCCAACGACAATTTCATATTTTGAACCTTTTTTACGTAAGATGATTGGCTGTAATACACCATGTTCTTTTATGGATTCAGAAAGATCTTTCATTGCTTCTTCATCAAAAATTTTTCTTGGTTGATATGGGTTAGGTTTAATTTTATCTAAACTTATTTTATCTACTTTTTCAGCTTTCAAATCTTCCTCTGGAAAAAATGCATTTAGTCCTTTACCCAATGCTTTAGCCATTACGAATCACTTCCTTCGCTAAATCTAAGTATACTTCTGCTCCACGAGACTTTGGATCATAAATTATTATCGGTTCTCCGTGACTTGGTGCTTCACTCAATCGAACATTTCTAGGTATAATTGTCTTATATACTTTCTCTTGGAAGTATTTTTTAACTTCTTCAATTACTTGAATACCTAAATTTGTTCGTGCATCAAACATAGTCAATAGAACTCCATCTATTTCTAAGTTTTTATTTAAGTGTTTCTGTACTAGTCTAATCGTACTTAAAAGTTGGCTTAACCCTTCTAATGCGTAAAACTCACATTGAACAGGAATAATAATAGCATCGGAGGCAGTTAGAGAATTGATCGTTAATAACCCTAATGATGGTGGACAGTCAATGATGATATATTCATATTTGTCTTTTACCTCTTGTAGGGCTCTTTTTAATCTTACTTCCCTTGAAATAGTTGAAACGAGCTCTATTTCTGCACCTGCCAAAGAAATAGTAGCGGGAACAATATGTAAATTTTCCACTTTTGTTTCCTGTATTGTCTCTAAAACGCTAACGTCATCTATTAATACATCATATATACATTGATTTACATCGCCTTTGTTTACCCCAACTCCACTAGAAGCATTTCCTTGTGGATCAATATCGACAAGTAATACCTTTTTTCCTAAATAAGCAAGGCAGGCACTTAAGTTTACGGATGTAGTAGTCTTTCCTACACCACCTTTTTGATTGGCTATTGCAATAATTCTTCCCACTCTTGCACCCTCTTCTTCTCGTTTTATATTACTCTATTTACATTCTATCAAATTTCAATGAAATTTGGGTGTTATTCTTGTTACAAAAAAAAAACTCTCACATTTAGTTGAGAGAGTTTAAGTAAAATATAAATATATTATGATTTCTTTTTAGGTATTTTTACTGTAATTTGATAAAATTCTTCGGTATCTTCTTCTTCTGTTTTAATACTAATACCACTTTTAGTTACCATAGACAATGAGTGTTTAATCGTATTCAATGCTATTCGAACATCTTTACTAATAGCCTTACGTTTAGGCTTAGGAGATTTTTTAACATCCTTACTTGGTGGATTTAATATTTGCTCCACATGCTCTTCTAGTTGCTTTACATTCCAATGATTTTCTATAGAAGTATTCATTAACACTATTTGCATTTCTTTTTCTTTAATTTGCATTAAAGCACGAGCATGCCTTTCAGAAAGATCTTTCTTCATAATTGCTTGTTGAACTTCCTCAGGTAATTTTAACAATCTTAGTTTATTTGCAACTGTTGATTGTCCTTTCCCTAAACGCTGTGCTAATGCCTCTTGGGTTATTTCATGCAACTTTAATAATTTTTGATAAGCAACAGCTTCTTCTATTGCCGTTAACTCTTCACGTTGTAAGTTTTCTATTAATGCAATAGAAGCTGTTTCTTTGTCATTTAAATTACGAACTATTGCTGGTACCTCTGTCCATTGAAGCTTTGACATAGCTCTAAATCTACGTTCACCAGCAATAATTTCGTATTTATCGTCATCCATCTTTCTAATAACGATTGGTTGAATAACGCCATGTGTATGAATAGTTCTAGCCAGCTCTTCGATTTTATCATCATCAAAAACTGTTCTAGGCTGGTATCTATTTGGCACAATCTTATCAATCGCTATATTAACTACTTCTTCTATATGACTTTGTGGTTGTTCCACAATTTCATCTTGTCCTTGCTTTTCGGAACTTCCAAAAAAACGAGAAAAAGGACTTTTCATCTAACAAGCACCACCTTTTCGAAACTCTATACGCTAAATATTCACTATATAAAACTACAATACTATAAATGTTTCACGTGGAACGTTCCTCAATCAAATACGCCCTGACGTATTTGGCATATATTTTGTAAGCAGCTTGATCAATGTACTTACTTACAAAATATATGGCATCCGCCGGAAGTTTTAACCTTTTGAAAAAAGATTAAATAATAGGTGTTTTGTTTGGAATACCAGGTTTTCGAGGGTATCTTTTCGGTGTGCTTTTTGTTTTAGAAAAGACATACAACGTTCTTTCACTGTCTTCAATCGGTAAAAGAAAGGAATACTCTGCGATTTTCTCTGCACCTAATACTTGAAGTGCCTTTTTAGCATCATTTAATTCGTCTAATGCACTCGCTGCTTTCATTGCTATAAATCTTCCATCTACCTTTACTAACGGGATGCATAGTTCTGCGAGAACCGATAATCTTGCAACTGCTCTAGCAGTAACAATATCATAATTTTCTCTATGTTCGGTTTTTTGACCAAATTCTTCTGCTCGTGCATGGACGAAATTTACGTTTGTTAAATTAAGTTCCTTGCTGAGATGAGTTAAAAACTGGATTCTTTTATTTAGTGAATCAACAATTGTAACTTTTAAATTTGGAAAACAAATCTTTAAAGGAATACTAGGAAACCCGGCTCCTGCTCCTACATCACAGACGGAGAAAGAGCCAGTAAAATCTTCATAAAAAGATGCACTAATAGAATCAAAAAAATGTTTTAAATATACAGATGGTTCATCCGTTATAGCGGTTAAATTCATTTTTTCATTCCATTCAACAAGTATTTCAAAATATTTTCTAAATTGTTGTACTTGCTCTGTTGTAAGTTCAATTCCTTTTTCGTGAAGGGCTTGAATAAATTGTTCCTCGTTCATGAAGTTCTCCTTATCAATTTAGACTATCCAGAAATTTTTGCAATTTTCCCCTGTTCAATATAAATAAGTAAAATTGAAATATCTGCTGGATTTACTCCTGAAATTCTAGATGCTTGTGCAATAGACAAAGGTCGTACTTGATTTAATTTTTGTTTAGCTTCTGTAGCCAATCCTGAAATTTCATCATAATCTATTTGATCAGGAATTTTTTTGTCTTCCATTTTTTTGAGCTTTTCTACTTGTTGAAGAGATTTTTCAATATATCCTTCATACTTTACTTGGATCTCTACTTGCTCTTTCTCTTCCTCCATCAATTCCATTTCAGGAGGAGCTAGTTGAGCAACTAAATCATAATGCATTTCTGTACGTTTTAATAAGTCTGCAGCACGAATACCATCTTTTAATTCGCTACCTTCAACACTACGGATTAATTGTTGAGTTTGTTCATTTGGTTTAATCATTAATGAACGCAGTCTATCTAATTCATTTTCAATACGTTGTTTTTTCTCCACAAATTTATCATAGCGTTCTTGCGGAATAAGACCTATTTCGTAACCAATTTCCGTTAAACGTAAATCTGCGTTATCATGACGAAGTAATAAGCGATATTCAGCACGAGAAGTTAATAAACGATAAGGTTCATTTGTTCCTTTCGTAACTAAATCATCAATTAATACTCCAATATAGGCATCAGATCTACTTAATATTTTTTCTTCTTTTTTAAGAACTCTTAGAGCGGCGTTAATTCCGGCCATTAAACCTTGCCCTGCTGCTTCCTCATAACCTGATGTGCCATTGATTTGTCCTGCAGTATAAAGATTTTTAATTTTTTTCGTTTCAAGTGTTGGCCAAAGCTGTGTTGGAACCATTGCATCATATTCAATTGCGTAACCTGCACGCATCATTTCTGCTTTCTCTAGGCCTGGAACAGAAGCAATCAGGCGACGTTGTACATGCTCTGGTAAACTTGTTGAAAGTCCTTGTACATATACTTCTCGAGTATTTCTTCCTTCTGGCTCTAAAAATATTTGATGGCGTGGTTTATCACTAAAACGTACAATCTTATCTTCGATGGAAGGACAGTATCTTGGTCCTGTACCTTTTATCATACCTGAATACATAGGAGAAAGGTGTAAGTTTTCATTAATAATTTCATGCGTTTCAAGTGTTGTATATGTTAACCAACATGGTAATTGATCCATTATAAACTCAGTTGTCTCAAAGCTGAATGCTCTTGGAACATCATCTCCAGGTTGGATTTCTGTTTTATTATAATCAATTGTTTTACTATTTACACGAGGTGGAGTTCCTGTTTTAAATCGAACTAAATCAAAACCTAAATTACGAATGCTATCTGCTAATTTAATGGATGGCTGTTGATTATTTGGTCCGCTTGAATACTTTAGGTCTCCAATAATTATTTCCCCTCGTAAGAATGTACCTGTTGTAATAACTACTGTTTCTGCACGGTATATAGCTCCAACTTGAGTAACGAGCCCAATAATTTTATTATCTTCCACTAGCAATTCTTCTACAACTGCTTGATGAATTGTTAAGTTTTCTTGTTCCTCTAAGAGTCGTTTCATTTCATTTTGATACAGTACTTTATCCGCTTGAGCGCGAAGTGCACGTACAGCAGGACCTTTTCCTGTATTAAGCATTCTCATTTGAATATGCGTTTTATCTATTACTTTTCCCATGGCACCGCCTAATGCGTCAATTTCACGCACAACAATTCCTTTTGCTGGTCCTCCGATGGATGGATTACATGGCATAAATGCAATCATATCAAGATTAATTGTTAAAACAAGTGTTTTAGCACCCATTTTTGCGGATGCAAGTGCTGCTTCTACTCCAGCATGCCCTGCTCCTACAACAATCACATCGAACTTGCCTGCTTCAAAGTTTGGCATGTTCGTTACTTCCTCTCCTATTTTATTTTCCTAAACAAAATTGTGAAAATAACTGATCAATTAAGCTTTCTTCTACCGTATCCCCGGTAATTTCACCTAAAATTTCCCAAGTTCTCGTCACATCTATTTGAATTATATCTACTGGCACATCCGCATGTGCCGCATCAATGGCATCAGTTACAGTTGCTTTTGCTAAATGTAGTAAAGAAATATGACGTGCATTTGAAACATACGTTAAATCAGACGCTTCAATTGTACCTTCGAAGAATAAAGATGCAATTGCTTCTTCTAATTCATCGACTCCTTCTTCTTGTAGTAAAGAAGTAGTAACTACACGTTTGTCCCCTGCTAATCGTTGTACTTCATTAGAATCTATCGACGTAGGTAAGTCTGTTTTATTAATAATAACAATAAAGTCCATACCCTGAACTGCTTCAAATAATTTACGGTCTTCTTCTGTTAGCTGCTCCGCATTGTTTAAAACTAGTAGTATAAGATCAGCCTCATTAAGTACTTGCCTAGACTTTTCTACTCCAATTCGTTCAACTATATCTTCCGTTTCTCGAATACCAGCTGTATCTACTAATTTTAACGGAACTCCACGTACATTAACATACTCTTCTATTATATCTCGTGTAGTTCCTGCTATATCTGTCACAATTGCTTTATTTTCTTGAATTAAACTATTTAAAAGGGAAGATTTACCTACATTCGGTCTACCAATAATAGCCGTTGAAAGTCCTTCCCGAAGAATTTTCCCTTGCGATGAAGTGACTAATAGTTTGTCTATTTCATCCCTTACCCATGTACATTTTTCAATCATTAGTGGCAGAGTCATTTCTTCCACATCATCGTATTCTGGATAATCTATGTTCACTTCTACTTGAGCTAATGTTTCGAGTAGTGCTTGCCTCAATGATTTAATAAGTCTAGATAATCGCCCATCCATTTGCCCTAACGCAACATTCATCGCTTTATCTGTTTTAGCTCTTATTAAATCCATGACAGCTTCGGCTTGTGACAAATCGATTCTCCCGTTTAAAAACGCTCGTTTTGTAAATTCACCAGGCTCAGCTAGTCTCGCACCATTAATCAAAACAAGCTGTAGGACACGATTCACTGATACAAGCCCACCGTGACAGTTAATTTCTACTACATCTTCTCTTGTAAATGTTTTGGGTCCCTTCATCAAAGACAACATTACTTCCTCTACTACCTCTTCTGTCTTTGGATCAACTAAATGACCATAATGAATGGTATGGGATGCTTGAACAAGTAAATCTTTTCCGTTTGGTGAATGAAATACTTTGTTTGCTATCTGTATTGCATGGGGACCGCTAAGTCTCACTATTGCTATAGCCCCTTCTCCAAGTGGAGTAGAAATAGCAGCTATTGTATCGAATTCCACAAGTGTCCACCTCCTTTACATACTAACTTATCCACATGTGAATAAGTTAAAACGAACATGACTATCTAACATATAACAATAACACAAATCGTCAAAAATCAGAAGTATAGATGATTTTATTTAGTGATCAAAAGTTATCAACATGCAAAGAGAAAAGCGAAAGCACCAATATCTTCGCAAACAAACAAATGGAGTTTCGGTAGGCTTGCGCCGAGCTTTTCGTCTAGGTAGTTAGCAATAAGAAAAACGGATTCTAGCTTTTCGTAAGCTAAAATCCGTTTATATTATTTTATTGGCTCGATTACTAAATATCGATTTGGATCTGTTCCAACTGAATAAGTTTCAATATCTACTCGAACAGATAATGCATTATGAATTATTTTTCTTTCAAAAGAAGTCATCGGTTCAAACTCTACTTTGTTGCCTGTTCGAACTGCTTTATCTGCCATTCGTTCTGCAAGCTGTTCAAGTGATTCTTGTCGTTTTTCTCTGTAGTTTCCTACATCCAGCTTAATGATAATGAACGAATTTGAAAATTTATTTGCTACGAGCTGCGCCAAACTTTCAAGTGCATTTAATGTTTGTCCACGTTTACCAATAAGTAATGCAGCCTTTTTGCTGTTTAATTGAAGGTATACAAATTTCCCTTCTTTTGTTTGATTGATTTCTAAATCATCAATCTTCATTTCTTTAGCTATTTCATTAATATAGTTAATTGTTTCTTCAATTGCTAAGTGATTCGTACCTTCTAGATTGTCCACTTCATTTGAAGTACTTGGAGAAATCTCTGTTTCATCTTTTACTTCGAGTGTCTCGACTTCTGGTTGATGCACTTCTTCTACTTTTTCTTCATTTATTCGAACAGTTACTTGAACAACTGCAGGTTTTGCTCCAAATCCTAGAAAACCCTTTTTACCTTCATCTAATACTGTAATTGTTACTTCTTGTTTTGATACACCAAGTTTTTGTAATGCAACAGTTATAGCTTCTTCTTTTGTAGGTGCAGTTTGCGTAATCTGATTCATTTTTTTGCCCCTCCCGTTTTGACTGGCTCAGCCTTTGGTTTGTTCCAAGGTTTATAAATGAATAAATTTTGAATGATAGAAATAATATTACCGATTACCCAATACAATGTTAGTGCTGCTGGTAATACGATACCAAAACCAATAATCATAAATGGCATAATATACATCATTATTTTCATTTGAGGATTATCCATTGCTGGACCTGTACGTAAAACGATCAATTGCATAAGACCTGCAAGTACTGCTAAAACAATACTTGGATCTGCAAGTGCAAATCCTAAAAAACTACCTAAGTTAATTTCAGGGGTATTATTCATTCGACTAATTGCATGGTAAAAACCAATTAGAATCGGCATTTGAATAAATATTGGTAAACAACCTGCTGCTGGATTAACTCCTCTTTCTTTAAATAGAGCCATCATTTCTTGTTGATATTTTTGTTGTGTTACAGCATCTTTTGAACTGTACTTTTCTTTTAATTTTTGTAATTCTGGTTGAACTTCTTGCATATTTTTAGAGCTTTTTGTTTGCTTGATCATTAATGGTAGGATTGCTAAACGTATAATAATTGTTACCGCAATAATTCCTAAACCATATGTACCAAGTATTCCTTTGAAGTACGTAATTGCTGAAACTAATGGCCAAACGATATACTCATTCCAAAACCCTTCTGAACTTGAATAGATTGGCTCATTAAATTCCGAACAACCTGCTAGAAATACAGTTGTTACTAGCAGTAAAATTAATAATGATAATTTTTTTTTCAACCTTCTTCCCCCTAATACTTCTTATATATATATATCCATTCATTCTATATTACCATTTAACAGAAAATCTTCACTAGTTTTTCTTCTTTATTACCTTAGCAATTTTTAATACATGTTCAAGACTTTTCTTTGTTTCATGAAAGTCTAATTTGGCCGCTGGATTTCTAGCGATAATAATATATTCCATATTTGTATTTACTTCATCTTTTAATTCTAAAAAGGTTTGTCTTATATACCTCTTAATACGATTACGAACTACTGCATTTCCAACTTTCTTACTAACAGATAGACCTACACGAAAAAAATCTTCTTCATGTTCTAAGCAATAAACAACAAATTGTCTATTTGCAAAGGACTTCCCTTTTTTAAATATTGTTTGAAAGTCTTTATTCTTTTTTACTCGTTGTTTCTTATTCATCGGTTCACCTGCTCCAACTCATCGTTATAAAAGAAAAAAAGACCACTGAAATGGTCAGTGGACTTATGCTGATAATACTTTTCTTCCTTTGGCACGGCGTGCTGCTAATACGCGGCGACCGTTTTTAGTACTCATACGTGCGCGGAAACCGTGGTTTTTAGCACGTTTACGGGTATTTGGTTGGAATGTACGTTTCATCTATATGACACCTCCTGAATGATCATCTTAAAAGTTCTACTTTAGACAGTCTACGATATTATATATAAGATGCACGGCTTTTGTCAATTGTTTTTTTGCTATCTCCCTCATTCATATTGAAACTTGGTTATCCACAGATTATAATTTCCTTTCACGAACCATTGTGCATAAAAAATACACGAAAAAAATTATCCACAAACCTTATGAACATGTTTTTAACATAATCATACCTTGTGGACAACTATAATTGTTAATAATCGAACTATTGTGGATAACTCTTAAATCTCTTGTAATGTCTTCATTTTTTTGGTACGATATTTGTGTTTTACTTTTCTAAACCAAAACTGCATCTTATTTTTATCCACAACTGTTAATAATGTGTGGATAAGTTTTTTGCACATACGTTTATAATATTTATCCACAGTCGGTGGATTTGTGTATATCTTATTCTTTTTTTATTTTATACATATTTATTAATCTTAAGAAAAGGAGATTAGATTATTGGAACATTTAGAAGAACTATGGGCTAAAGTTCTCTCTGAAGTAGAAAAAAAGACATCCAAACCTAGTTTTGAAACCTGGTTAAAGTCAACCAAGCTACTTTCATATAAAGGAGAAACAGTAACGATAGCTGCTCCTAATTCATTTGCAAGGGATTGGCTTGAAAATCATTATATTCATCTAATTGCCGGAATATTAACAGAGTTAACAGGAAATGAACTACTTATTTCATTTGTTGTTCCTAAAAATCAGGATTTTGACGACTTTGAAGTTCCTAAACCGAAAGTTCCTTCAAATAATGGAGACCAACCTGATTTTTCACCTGGTATGTTAAATTCAAAAAATACATTCGATACTTTTGTCATTGGATCTGGTAACCGTTTTGCACATGCTGCATCACTGGCTGTAGCAGAAGCACCGGCAAAAGCATATAATCCTCTATTTATATATGGAGGAGTAGGATTAGGTAAAACCCACTTAATGCATGCGATTGGTCATTATGTTCAAGAACACAATCCAAATGCAAAAGTGGTTTATTTATCTTCTGAAAAATTTACAAATGAATTTATTAACTCTATTCGGGATAACAAAACAATCGAATTCCGCAACAAATATCGTAATATCGATGTGCTTTTAATAGATGATATTCAATTCCTTGCAGGAAAAGAATCAACTCAAGAAGAATTTTTTCATACTTTTAATGCTTTACATGAAGAATCAAAACAAATTGTTATTTCAAGTGATCGACCTCCAAAGGAAATCCCAACACTTGAGGATCGTCTTCGTTCCCGATTTGAATGGGGTTTAATAACTGATATTGCACCACCAGACTTAGAAACAAGGATTGCTATTTTGCGTAAAAAAGCACGAGCAGATGGATTAGATATTTCGGATGATGTAATGGCTTATATTGCAAATCAAATTGATTCGAATATTCGAGAACTTGAAGGGGCTCTAATACGAGTAGTGGCTTATTCTTCTCTTATAAATAAAGATATTAATACGGAATTAGCAGCAGAGGCACTTAAAAATATAATGCCAAACGCTCGTCCACGAATAATTACAATCTTAGATATACAAAAAGTCGTTGGAGAACATTTTCATATAAGGTTAGAAGATTTTAGTGCTAAAAAACGAACTAAATCTATTGCATTTCCTCGACAGGTTGCTATGTATCTCTCGAGAGAGCTTACAGATTTTTCTTTGCCTAAAATAGGAGAAGAATTCGGGGGACGTGATCACACGACTGTGATTCATGCTCACGAGAAAATTGCTCGTATGTTAAAAGATGATGCAAACTTACAAGATGACCTTAAACAAATAAAATCTATTTTAGGACGTTAAAACAATTTGTGGATAAGTTCCTAAAATGTTATCCTGTTTAAACACAACTTATGCACATGTGGATAAGTAGTCGTAAGTAGATAAAAATAGAGTTATCAACAAATCCACAGGCCCTATTACTATATCTATTATTCTTTTAAATAAATAATAATTATATAAGTGAGGTAACAAAATGAAATTCGATATAGCAAGAGATAGTTTGTTAGAAGGATTAAATAATGTAATGAAAGCAGTAAGTTCTAAAACAACAATTCCAATATTAACTGGGTTAAAATTAGAAGTTTTAGATAAAGGACTTTACATTACCGGAAGTGATTCAGATATCACCATACAGACATTTATTCCTGTAGAGAAAAACGGAGAACAAATTATACGAATTACAGAACTTGGTTCCATTGTTTTACAAGCAAGAGTCTTTAATGAAATTGTACGTAAACTTCCAACAAATGATGTAGAGATTGAAGTAACAAACCAATTTCAAACACATATACGATCAGGTAAATCTGAATTTAATTTAATTGGACTTGATGCATCTGAGTATCCATTACTTCCACAGATTGAAGAGAATCATCAATTTTTCATCCCATCTGATTTATTAAAATCAATTATTAAAGAGACAGTGTTTGCTGTATCAACTTCTGAAAGTCGACCTGTACTTACTGGTGTTAACTGGGTAGTAAAAGATGGGGAACTTCATTGTGTAGCGACAGATAGTCACCGTCTTGCTAGAAGAAAAACAGCTGTCAAAGACTTACCTAACGAAGAATATACTGTGGTTATTCCAGGTAAAAGCCTAAATGAATTAAACAAAATCTTAGAAGAGACTTCTTCAGAAGTAGCAATCGTCATTACGCCACAACAAATTTTGTTTAAAACGGAAGATGTTTTGTTTTATTCTAGATTACTTGAAGGAAACTATCCGGATACTTCCAGATTAATACCTAGTGAATATAAAACGACGATTATCGTAAACGGTAAATCATTATTGCAAGCAATTGATCGTGCTTCTTTACTCGCTAGAGAAGAAAGAAACAATGTAGTTCGTTTTACAACGATTGGACAGGGTCTGGTTGAGGTATCATCCAATTCACCGGAAATCGGAAATGTAGAAGAACAAATTCAAGCGGAGTCAATTGAGGGAGAAGAATTAAAAATTTCCTTTAGTGCAAAATATATGATGGATGCATTAAAAGCAATTGATGGACAAGACATAAAAATTCTGTTTTCAGGAGCAATGAGACCTTTTGTATTGAAGTCGGTCCATGATGACTCCATCCTGCAACTTATATTACCAGTAAGAACATATTAATATTTTTGATAGTCACAAAGGTGGCTATCTTTTTTTTACTTATTTGCTGATTTAGAGTAAAATGAAGGGATAATGAAAATGAGAAGAGGTTGAATTACTTTTGGAAGAGATTCGTTTTGACTCAGAATTTATCACACTTGGTCAATTATTGAAAATGACGGATGCAATAGATTCGGGTGGAATGGCTAAGTGGTTTTTAAGCGAAAATATTGTTTATGTAAATGGTGAAGTGGATCAACGAAGAGGACGTAAACTTCGAAATAAAGATATAGTGAATATTCCAGGAGTAGGAAGATTCCAAATGGTTGGACCAGAGAACGGGGATTGATATGTACATTGAACGATTAGAATTAAAAGATTACCGTAATTATGATTCAATTCAATTGGATTTTTCCTCTAAAATTAATGTCTTTATCGGAGAAAATGCGCAAGGAAAAACAAATTTAATGGAATCTCTTTATGTTTTATCAATGGCTAAGTCTCATAGAACAGCTAATGATAAAGAATTGATACGCTGGGAAGCAGACTATGGTAAAATAAAAGGTGACATTCAAAAAAAATATGGTCGTTTACCTTTAGAATTATTATTATCAAAAAAAGGTAAAAAAGCTAAAGTTAACCACCTTGAGCAAACGAAGCTTAGTAATTACATTGGACAGTTGAATGTCGTTATGTTTGCTCCAGAAGATTTATACTTAGTAAAAGGTAGTCCACAAGTCAGAAGACGATTTCTTGACATGGAAATCGGACAAATTTCCCCTGTTTATTTACATGATTTACTTCAATTCCAAAAGATATTAAAACAACGCAATCATATTTTAAAACAACATCAAGGGAAATCACTGTTAAACGATGTCATGTTTGATGTATATACAGAACAATATATAGATGCAGCTATAAAAGTTATTCAAAAAAGATATCAGTTCATGGAATTATTACAAAAATGGGCTGAACCAATTCATCTTGGTATTTCTAGAGGTCTTGAAAAGTTGACCGTTTCCTATCAAACATCTTCTGGTATACATGCAGAGTGGACTGAAAGTGAGATGAAAGAATTTCTAGAAAAGAAATTATTTGAAAGCCAAAAAAGAGAACTTGATAGAGGCATAACCCTTACTGGTCCTCATCGAGATGATCTTCAGTTTTTTGTTAATGACTACGATGTACAAACATATGGATCTCAAGGACAACAGCGTACAACTGCATTATCGTTGAAGCTTGCGGAAATTGAATTGATAAAACAGGAGGTAGGTGAAGCTCCTGTTTTATTGCTGGATGATGTTTTATCTGAATTGGATGATTATAGACAGTCACATTTGTTAAATACTATACAAGGTGACGTTCAAACATTTGTTACTACTACAAGTGTAGATGGTCTTACACATGAAACGATTCAACAAGCACAATTGTTTCATGTGGAACAAGGTGCAGTCGTAATAAAATAATAATCTAAATACTGAATATTAGTTTTTAGGATTTTAAATATATTAATAATTTTTTATTCACCATTATTGAAGTAATGAAAGAGTGGGTGAGCAAGTTGGCTATGGAAGAAAAAGAATTAGAATCACATTATGATGCTGATCAGATACAAGTGTTAGAAGGACTAGAAGCTGTTAGAAAACGTCCGGGTATGTATATTGGTACAACTAGTTCAAAGGGACTTCACCATCTTGTATGGGAAATCGTTGATAACAGTATTGACGAAGCACTTGCAGGTTATTGTGATCATATTATTGTTACAATAGAAAAAGACAATTGGATTCGAGTAGAAGACAATGGACGAGGTATCCCTGTCGACACACAAGAAAAAATGGGTAAGCCTGCTGTTGAAGTTATCATGACTGTTCTCCATGCTGGTGGTAAATTTGGCGGTGGAGGCTATAAAGTATCCGGTGGACTACATGGTGTTGGTGCTTCCGTTGTAAATGCACTTTCCGAGTATACAGAAGTATATGTTAAGAGAGATGGAAAAATTCATCGTATTAAATTTGAACGTGGAGATGTCATTTCCCCATTAGAAGTTATCGGAGAATCCGAAGAAAATGGAACAACAACACGATTTAAAGCGGACGCTGAAATTTTTACCGAAACAACTGTGTATGAATTTGATATTTTGGCTCATCGTGTTCGAGAATTGGCTTATTTGAATCGTGGATTACAAATTACAATTGCGGATGAAAGAGAAGGCCAAGAAAAGTCCATTAAATATCATTATGAAGGCGGAATAAAATCATACGTAGAAGATTTAAATAAATCAAAAGAACCTATTACAGAAGAAGCAATATTTGTTGAGGGTGAAAAAGAAGGAATCTCTATTGAGATTGCTATGCAATATAATGCGGGATATTCATCTAATATTTTATCTTTTGCAAATAATATTAATACGTATGAAGGTGGAACACACGAGTCAGGATTCAAAACAGCCCTTACTCGTATCATCAATGACTATGCTAGAAAAAATGGTTTGTTAAAAGAGGCAGATACCAATTTATCAGGTGATGATGTTCGTGAAGGACTAACTGCGATAGTATCTGTTAAGCATCCAGATCCTCAATTTGAGGGACAAACTAAAACTAAGCTAGGAAACTCAGAAGTTAGTACTATTACGAACAGCTTATTTTCCGAAGGATTTGATCGATTTTTATTAGAAAATCCTCAGGTTGCTCGAAAAATAGTCGATAAAGGCTTGATGGCTGCAAGAGCTCGAGTTGCCGCAAAAAAAGCTCGTGAATTTACAAGAAGAAAATCAGCTTTAGAAGTTTCAAGTCTACCTGGGAAATTAGCGGATTGTTCATCTCGTGTTCCTGCAGAAAGTGAACTGTACATCGTAGAAGGTGACTCTGCCGGTGGATCAGCAAAATCAGGACGAGATCGTCACTTCCAAGCTATTTTGCCATTACGTGGGAAAATATTAAACGTGGAAAAAGCACGTTTAGATAGAATACTTGGAAATGCTGAAATTCGAGCGATGATTACTGCATTAGGTACTGGAATAGGCGGAGAATTCACTTTAGAAAAAGCCCGTTACCACAAAATTATTATTATGACCGATGCTGATGTCGATGGAGCTCATATTCGTACTTTATTACTTACTTTCTTCTTCCGTTTTATGAGACCTTTAATCGAGGCAGGTTATGTATATGCTGCACAGCCACCTTTATATCAAGTAAAACAAGGGAAGCATGTAGAATATTGCTATAACGACGAACAATTAAAAGAAATTTTAGATCGTTTACCTAAAACATCGAAACCTAATATTCAACGATATAAAGGTTTGGGTGAAATGGATGCAGACCAACTTTGGGAAACGACAATGGATCCAGATGTTCGTACATTGCTTCAAGTAAATTTAGATAATGCCATGGAAGCTGATGCTGTATTTGAACAATTAATGGGTGAGGACGTAGAACCAAGACGTCAATTTATAGAAGAAAATGCAGTGTATGTGAAGAATTTAGATATTTAAGTAAGTGTGTGACTGGAGGTCTTGAGAATGTCGGAAATACCGAATAAAGGTGTTAAAGGGATCAATATTAGTCAAGAAATGAAAACTTCCTTCCTTGATTATGCAATGAGTGTAATTGTATCCCGTGCATTACCAGATGTTCGTGACGGCTTAAAACCCGTTCATCGTCGAATTTTATATGGTATGCAAGAATTGGGGAATACACCGGATAAGCCTCATAAAAAGTCTGCTCGTATAGTAGGAGACGTAATGGGGAAATACCATCCACATGGTGACTCCTCTATTTACGAAGCGATGGTACGTATGGCTCAAGATTTTAGTTATCGTTATATGTTAGTAGATGGCCATGGTAACTTTGGGTCTGTTGATGGAGACGGAGCAGCTGCCATGCGTTATACAGAATCTCGTATGTCTAAGATTGCACTAGAGTTGTTGCGAGATATCAATAAAAACACAATTGACTATAAAGATAACTATGATGGCCAAGAAAAAGAACCAGTAGTATTGCCTAGTAGATATCCAAACTTGCTTGTAAATGGTGCTTCAGGGATTGCAGTAGGGATGGCAACTAATATCCCTTCTCATAACTTAGGAGAAATAATTGATGGAGTTCTAGCATTATCTGAGAACCCTGCAATTACCATTGAAGAGCTAATGTCTATTATTCCAGGTCCTGACTTTCCAACTGGTGGTATCATTTTAGGGCGAAGTGGTATTCGTCGCGCTTATGAGACAGGTAGAGGATCAGTTTTAATTCGTGCTAAGGTTGAAATTGAACAAAAAGCTAGTGGTAAAGAAGTAATTATCGTTACAGAATTACCGTACCAAGTAAATAAAGCACGCTTAATCGAGAAAATCGCAGAGCTCGTTCGAGATAAAAAAATTGATGGCATTACCCATTTAGCAGATGAATCTGACCGTAATGGTATGCGAATTGTTATAGAAGTTCGAAAAGATGCTAACTCAAATGTATTATTAAATAATTTATATAAACAAACTGCCCTACAATCTAGTTTTGGTGTAAATATGCTAGCACTTGTAGATAACCAACCAAAAGTCTTAAACATAAAAGAAATGCTTTACTACTATCTTGAACACCAAAAAGTAGTTATTCGTCGCCGTACACAATTTGAGTTAAATAAAGCTGAAGATCGAGCACATATTTTAGAGGGTTTACGTATTGCGTTAGATCATATTGATGAAATCATTGCATTAATTCGAGCTTCTCAAACAGGAGAAGAAGCGAAAAATGGACTAATGGAGAAATTCAATTTATCTGAACGACAAGCTCAAGCAATCCTGGATATGCGTTTACAACGTTTGACTGGTTTGGAACGTGACAAAATTGAAGAAGAATATAATTCATTAGTTAAATTAATTGAAGAGTTGAAGTTTATATTAGCAAATGAATATAGAGTACTTGAAATTATTAGAGAAGAAATTACAGAAATAAAAGATCGTTATGCCGATAAACGTAGAACTGAAATTGTTGCAGGAGGAGCAGAAGTTTTAGAGGATGAAGACTTGATTCCAGTTGAAAATTCTGTTTTAACTTTAACAAATAAAGGGTATATTAAACGATTACCTGCAAATACGTACAAGAGTCAAAAACGTGGTGGCCGTGGAGTTCAAGGGATGGGTACGAACGAGGATGATTTTGTAGAGCATCTATTGTACACATCTACCCATGATACAATCTTATTTTTCACTAACAAAGGTAAAGTGTATCGTGCAAGAGGGTTTGAAGTTCCTGAATACGGAAGAACAGCGAAAGGATTACCGATTGTTAACTTGCTAGGTATCGAAAGAGATGAACAAGTTACAGCGATGATCCGAATGGCATCATTTGAAGAGGATAATTATTTCATCTTCACGACTAAACATGGTGTAACTAAGCGATCTCCTGTTTCTGGTTTTGCTCATATTCGAGCAAATGGATTGATTGCTATTTCCTTACGTGACGAAGATGAGCTGATTGCTGTACGTTTAACAGATGGAAACAAGCAGATTATTATCGGAACACGTCAAGGAAAATTAGTTCGATTCGAAGAAACAGATATTCGATCAATGGGAAGAACCGCTAGTGGTGTTAGAGGTGTTCGACTAAAAGATGACGACTATGTAGTAGGTATGGAAATTATTGAACCTGGTCAAGAAATTTTAGTTGTAACTGAAAATGGTTACGGAAAACGTACACCAGAATCCGAATACCGTTTACAAAGCCGTGGTGGAATGGGCGTTAAAACCTGTCAAATCACCGAAAAAAATGGCCCATTATGTGCGGTTAAGGCAGTAGATGGAACAGAAGACTTAATGCTAATTACTATAAATGGTATGCTCATTCGTATGGATGTTAATGATATTTCTGTAACAGGCAGAAGCACTCAAGGTGTCCGATTAATGAGATTAGCAGGAGATGAGTTAATAGCAACCGTAGCTAAAGTGAAAAAAGAAGATGATGAAGAAATAGGAGAAGAGGATTCTATAAATGAAGTGGAGACCGAGGATTCCATTAATGAAGTAGAAGAATCATCAATCGAAGAAAATGAATAAATAAATTACCCCTAAGCAAACATATTTGCTTAGGGGTGTTTTTTTGCATATACAAAAATCGTGAAAATTTAGTATAATTAAGGAAATTAAAAGGACAAAAGGAGTGAATACATTGGATTATATATTAGAGAATCTAGAAGAACTAAGATTAGGCAGCACAATTGCGGAAGATATCTTAGTAAATACAAAGACTCCTATTATTCGAAAAGATACGAAAATATTGAGAGAGCATATACAAGTATTACGTGCTTTTAATATAAACAAAGTTCCAGTAACTATAGATAATATGTTCAATAGATCTGATGAAGAGATAATGAGACTAAACGATGAAAAAGCCAAGAAAACTATAATAGAAAATAATGCACCAGAAATTAAAACAAACTTTGCTCAATTATATAACGATGCCGTTAGTAATTATCATAAGGAATTTTTAGCATGGGAATCTGGAATGAAGGTTGATGTAGCTAGGCTACGAAATATCATTATGCCTTTAGTAGAAAGAGCATCGGCTGATCGACAATCTCTTTTTTATTTAAATAACTATTCTACAAAAGAAAAATATATTGCTCATCATTCTATCGCTGTAGGGATACTTTCTGGTGCGATAGCAAAGAAGTTAAACTATTCTAATGGTGAAATTATTCAAATAGCAACTGCCGGTTTAATGGCTGATACAGGTATGGCAAAGGTAAATTCAAAAATTAGAGATAAAAAGTCTCACTTAACAGAAGCGGATTTTTCAGAGATTAAGAAGCATACAATTTATAGTTTTCAGATGATCAAAGACAGTCCATTACTTAAACCTGAGATGAAGCTTGCTATTTTTCAACATCACGAAAGATTAGATGGTAGCGGATATCCAAAGGGTGAAAAAATGGAAAATGTATCGATTTATTCACAAATAATTGCTGTTGCCGATGTTTTTCATGCAATGACTTCCGAAAGGATCTATCGAGCAAAAAGTTCTCCTTTTAAAGTATTAGAAATGATTAAAGAAGAAGAGTTTGGTAAGTATAATATTCAAGTTGTAAATGCTTTAATATCTCTTGTAGGTGCAGTACCTATTTCAACTCGAGTACTTTTATCGAATGGAGAAATAGGAGAAGTAGTTTTTTTACATAGAGATTCACCATTCCGACCGATGATTCGATTAACTGAAAATGGTGAGATAATTGATTTAAATGCAAAACGATCGGTTTATATTGAAGCACTTGTATAATAATATAGAGAGAACTCTTTCCTTACTTTTAATGATAATGAAAGAGTTTTATATTTTATTTAGATAAAGTGTTGACATATGTATCGTATCTTGGTATTATAGAGAAGTCGTCAAAACAAGACGGCAACATGAACATTGAAAACTGAACATGCAAAACGTTAAGACATATAGCTTGATAGACTAACTTCGGTTAGTCGGATAGCAAACAATTTTGACATCATTTAATGATGATGCCAGCAAAAAAAAATGAGCTTTTTAAGTTCTCTATTATGGAGAGTTTGATCCTGGCTCAGGACGAACGCTGGCGGCGTGCCTAATACATGCAAGTCGAGCGGATGATGAAGAAGCTTGCTTCTTCTGATTTAGCGGC
>NZ_JAQMHQ010000009.1:0-267335 GCF_042055255.1 Psychrobacillus sp. PGGUH221 | reverse complement strand
CAAAGACGATGAGGTAGATAGGTTCGGGGTGGAAGCGTGGCGACACGTGCAGCTGACGAATACTAATCGATCGAGGACTTAACCAAATATGAATTTGCGAGCATCAATGTCTTTTATCCAGTTTTGAAAGAATATAGAAATTTTATCAAAAAACTATTGAAATAATCTCTAGTTATGGTACAATTAATATTGTCTTTCAAATTAATATGTCTAGTGATGATGGCGAAGAGGCCACACCCGTTCCCATACCGAACACGGAAGTTAAGCTCTTCAGCGCCGATGGTAGTTGGGGGTCTCCCCCTGTGAGAGTAGGACGTCGCTTGGCATAATAATATTCCGAAGTAGCTCAGTGGTAGAGCAATCGGCTGTTAACCGATCGGTCGTAGGTTCGAGTCCTACCTTCGGAGCCATTTCTGGAGAGCTGTCCGAGTGGCCGAAGGAGCACGATTGGAAATCGTGTAGGCGGGTAACCCTGTCTCAAGGGTTCAAATCCCTTGCTCTCCGCCAGATAATTTTCTCTCTACATAATATAATGGCCCCTTGGTCAAGCGGTTAAGACACCGCCCTTTCACGGCGGTAACACGGGTTCGAATCCCGTAGGGGTCACCATTTAAATAATTAACCAGTGTTTTTGGAGGATTAGCTCAGCTGGGAGAGCATCTGCCTTACAAGCAGAGGGTCGGCGGTTCGAGCCCGTCATCCTCCACCATATAAATTATATAGTTGTCGCGGGGTGGAGCAGTTCGGTAGCTCGTCGGGCTCATAACCCGAAGGTCACAGGTTCAAATCCTGTCCCCGCAACCAAATGGTCCCGTGGTGTAGCGGTTAACATGCCTGCCTGTCACGCAGGAGATCGCCGGTTCGATCCCGGTCGGGACCGCCATTTATCAATTAATAAATTAGAGATTTAGGATAAGCAAGCAAATCGAGGAAGCAATCGAACGAAAGAAGGAGCGTACTAAAGTACGTGACTGAATGAGTGAGTGCAGCTGACAAAGAGTTGCGCAGCTTAGCGTAAATCGAAGAGGCTCAGTAGCTCAGTCGGTAGAGCAAAGGACTGAAAATCCTTGTGTCGGCGGTTCGATTCCGTCCTGAGCCACCATTTAAAATGCCGGAATAGCTCAATTGGTAGAGCAACTGACTTGTAATCAGTAGGTTGGGGGTTCAAGTCCTCTTTCCGGCACCACTAATAGTGGAGGGGTAGCGAAGTGGCTAAACGCGGCGGACTGTAAATCCGCTCCTTAGGGTTCGGCGGTTCGAATCCGTCCCCCTCCACCAGTTTTTATATAGGGGCATAGTTTAACGGTAGAATAGAGGTCTCCAAAACCTTTGATGTGGGTTCGATTCCTACTGCCCCTGCCAATTTATAAGTTAACTTTGAATAATGGCGGTTGTGGCGAAGTGGTTAACGCATCGGATTGTGATTCCGACATTCGTGGGTTCAATTCCCATCAGTCGCCCCATATTCCTTTTGAGTTAGCTCTTTTTTTATTTAATAATGGCGATTGTGGCGAAGTGGTTAACGCACCGGATTGTGATTCCGGCATTCGTGGGTTCAATTCCCATCAGTCGCCCCATTGGGGTATAGCCAAGCGGTAAGGCAACGGATTTTGATTCCGTCATGCCCTGGTTCGAATCCAGGTACCCCAGTTTTTTGCGGAAGTAGTTCAGTGGTAGAACACCACCTTGCCAAGGTGGGGGTCGCGAGTTCGAACCTCGTCTTCCGCTCCAACTATAATTCGGCGGCATAGCCAAGTGGTAAGGCACAGGTCTGCAACACCTTTATCACCGGTTCAAATCCGGTTGCCGCCTCCAATTTTTAATTTAACATTTGAAACACTTTATTTGCCGGTGTGGCGGAATTGGCAGACGCGCGGGACTCAAAATCCCGTTCTTTCGAGAGTGTCGGTTCGACCCCGACCACCGGTATCATTAATTAAATTTTGATTTGTTTTAATAAAAATAAAATCCTCGTAAATGTTATTAAATTAACATTTACGAGGATTTTTTTGTTTTTGAGAAAAGGATATTTGTTTTGTTGCTAGAAAGAATAAGTTCCCATTTACATGTTGTATGTAGATAGCATTATTCCTTCTTTTTTATCGATGTTTATCTACAAGAATTTGATTCCCATCTGGATCTTCAATTGTAAAATGTTCCACATTTATTGTTAGATACATACTTATCACCTCGAAGATTAGTATGAAATGTAGAATCGATTTTGTACATAGTTATTTAAGCACTAGTGTACATATTTAAATTATCATTTGTAAATTTGGCTTCCATGTTCATCTTATTCATGCAACAGAAGAACATATCTATATGGCTCATGAAAATAGAAACGAAAAGGAATACATTGTTTCTTAAAGAGGATGTTCAAAAAGTCCGGTAAGAATGACACATCGAATTTGCTTACTATCAAGGGCCAGCCTGGTCTGACCCTTGAATATTTCATCGGTTAACTGGTACTGCATCCATGTCCCTAGTCATCCCTTACTCACCACGTTGTTCGGAGCATAACCGAAGTATAAATTCTTTCATATCGACAACACGTGGGAATGTTGGTCTTGCGGTGGTTCCTGCAATCAATAATGGTACAAGTGTTTCTTGTTTGTGTAATGAACCGTGCGCTGCCCCACTAAGGTGGAATGGTGTGGATTGGGCTTTAAAATCACAACCTGGTTTAGCGTTAACGACAATGAAACGACCCGAATGGGAGTGTAATGCACTATAAATCCTAGCTAACGCATCTGGATAATTCCCGTAAGATAACTCTTTTTCATTTTTTATATGCAAATCCAGAAGTTCGATGTTTCCCTCTATACTCCATGTTTGATTATATTCATCCTTGTATTTACCAGTTGGACAGAAACGCAATATTCCTTGTCTCATGCCAGATGTAATGTTTATATAGTTATTATCCTTCCAGGCAATTATATCGATTCGTCTATCATTCATTAGACGTTCTGCAATAACAGATAGTGGCAGGTTCTTATCCAATATGTAAATATAAGCCATACGCTGATTTACACATAGGACAAGCTGGTCTTTTTTGCGTACGCTGCTCTCAAGTCTGGATATGCGATATTTTTTTAGTATTTTACGTAAATCAATAATAAATTTCCGGTAGTTGGAACCGGTTGGAGAATGGCCGTTATCTCCCATCACCATCCATACATTCCTATTGAGAGCTTCCTCCCAGCTTGGATACATATTCAACGTTTTTTTGATTTCTCGGTCAATTTTTGTAATTCCTTTTAAATCTTTCGGACCCTTGAAATGAAGGCGGGTGTCCATATCTTGAAATATGCAGAATGTAAATCCTGGGAGTTTGTCCTTACGTATTAAATATCTGAGCTCCCGGGCTGTAAATTTATAATTTCCAGCAGCTATTTGCGTTGTGAATCCCCACGGTCGCAATTTAGAAAAGAGACCTAAAGAGAAAATGGATGTGGCGTTGGTTGTCCATTCACCGTCCTTGAAGCGGGTCAGTGTACTGAGTAATCGAGGTACGTGTAACCGATGGGGGGTATTTCCGCGATAGACAAAAGAATTAATAGAAGCGGAAGGAATTCCCTTGTTGGCCAAATCCTCATAAATTGTAGAAACCTCACTACTTAAATGCTCATTATTCAGTCGGTAAAGCATGTTATAGGCGGTACTACGCATTCCTAACCTAAACGTTTCGCGAAAACCAGTCCCGTAGTTAATAATCTCCATTCTGGAATCATCGTACCAAGTTAAGCCAGGAACATGGTGTTCATCAGCATATGTACCTGTCAAGAGAGTGCTATCAATAGTGACAGACATTGTCGGAAATGAACTCACCATATTGGGAATATAACTGCCGTTTTCCATTAGAAATTTTAAGGCAGGAGCTTGTCCGGTTTGGATGGCAATTTCTAGCGGTTCGGGCATCAAAGAATCAATGTTTAGCAAAATTACTGGTTTTAGCGTTTGTGGGTCTTGCTTCATATGGTTTCATCCTCACTACCATTTACTTTTGGAAAGTACACTATTTTATATCTTTTGATTTTTAGAATTTATTATACTACCCACTTTTTTCCTGTAGAGATGAAAAATTGTAAAACGTGCTGGTCCTTCATTTGTTTCATCTGCTTCAGACAGCATTTTGGTTCCTTTTGCTTTAAGCGTAAATGGGAACTTATACTTTCTAGCAACATGACAAATATCCTTTTCTCAAAAACAAAAAATCCTCGTAAATGTTAATTTAACAACATTTACAAGGATTTTATTTTTATTAAAGCAATTCAAAATTTAATTAATGATACCGGTGGACCGAATCCTACTTTATACACACAAACTTTTTGGAAAAGAATTATCTAAGTTAGCTCCGTTATACTAACAGTCTCAATTCCATCAATAATAAATTTGATCTAAGTATAAATGAGGACCATGAAATATACCAACATAATGATAGTAGAACTTTTGAATGCCTGTGAATTTTTATAACTTAATTACATTCATTATCAATTTAAGTATAGAGTTTATATTTTCTTTTTTATCAATAGAAAAACGCCATTGATAATGGCGTGTATTTAAAACTTTATGGTATCTATGGGTTTAATATTCAGCGGATCAAAAGTGATTTCATATCCTTTGTAAACTTTTTTCAGTCCGTATTTATCGACATAATAATCAATCGATTTTTTTAAGTAATCTGCAGTTATTTCGATATGAACACAAACATCCTCTAAGGTAATTTTCCTCAGCTCATAACATTCTATCAGCTTTTCGAGTGATACAACTTTTTCATATCCCCATCTTCTAGCAACGAGTTCTAATTTTTGATTTTGGACTAGATTTAAATCGGTAATGTCCCCGTATGTCGTTTCGTAATGTCCCAATTCTTCTGCAAGAATACCATGTTTTTCATAACTATTTTTTAGCTTATTTATATATATCCTTTTATCTATATATATACCACCGAGACCTTTAGGCATTGTTGGATCTTCAATAATCTTTATATGCGGGTATTCAATTATCAATCGTTCATAATCCACACATTACACCTCATTTAATCTCGTTTGAATTTAATATAGTTAATGTAGTTTTTAATTGCTTCCATTTCTTCATCTGTAACATCATCATCGATGTGGGCAGCAAGGGTTTCAATTTTTGAATAAGACTGTTTAGTGTCTAATCCAAGTATTCTATCCATAGAGACATTAAAGGTTTCTGCAATAGCTCGTAACATCCTTGTTTTAGGTTCAGTAGTATCTGATTCCCATTTGGATACCATACCCTTTGTAATTGAAAGACCTGCTTTTCTATTTATTCTTTCCGCAAATTCTTCCTGAGATAACTTTTCTTCATCTCTAATTTTTTTTAACTCTTTGCCTATTGAATACATCGTTACTACCCCCTATTAATTAATGTAAGTATAATCTAAAGTTTCACTTATGACAACTTATTTTAAAATTTTTATTAAAAAGTTGTTGACTATGAAACTTTTACCTGTTAAAGTCATCTTATAAGTTTCACGAATGAAACTTTAATTCTTAGATTTGAAAGGAGATTAACATTATGAAATATATAATAAGTTAATATTGCTACAAATTTATTATTTTTTTAGCAAAAAAAGTTTCATAAATGAAACTTTGTCTTTTGTAATCTATCCAGAGAAGAAATGGAAGGTGGAACAATTATGAATATTAACTGGAAAGTACGTTTTAAAAACAAGCTCTGGGTGTCGAGTTTTGTTGCCCAATTATTTATTTTAATTGAGTTACTTTTAATTGGTGCCCATGCTATTGGTTGGACGAGTTTTCAGTTAACTGAAGAGATTCAAGATTGGGTATTCGCGGTAGTAAATGTCGTATTTGGATTGTTTGCTACAATCGGAAATATTCAAGATCCAACTACAGAGAATTTTGCTGATAGTCAAAGAGCTATGAACTACAACTAACTAAGTAATTCTTTAAGGAGGTGGTGGTAATGTAGGTAATGTGATAAAACAGAGGTAAGAAGTTGTACATCGTAATACAAAACTAAAATGGGGTGATTAATTATGGTAAAAGTATTTATTGATGCAGGTCATGGTGGGACGGATTCAGGCGCAGTGGGGAATGGGTTACAGGAAAAAAATCTAACATTGCAAATTTCAACTAGAATTAAAGATATTCTGCTTGCTGAGTACAACAATGTAAGTGTGTTAATGAGTCGAACAGGAGATCAATCTTTAACTTTGACGCAGCGTACAAATGCAGCTAACTCATGGGCAGCTGACTTTCTCCTTTCTGTTCACATTAATGCCGGTGGTGGAACAGGCTATGAGGATTATGTTTATCCTGGAGTAGGTGCACCTACTACTACTTATCAGAATACTATTCATGAAGAAATATTAAAGCTTGTAAACTATACTGATCGTGGAAAGAAACAGGAAAACTTCCACATGTTACGTGAATCTAATATGCCAGCCCTTTTGACTGAGAATGGATTTATTGATAATACAAATGATGCTGCTAAGTTGAAAACAGCTTCCTTCATTGAATCTTTAGCTCGAGGTCACGTGAACGGCATAGCTAAATGCTTCAATCTTCCAAAGAAAACTACAGCTGTTTATCATACGGTTGTGAGTGGTGATACTGTATATTCATTAAGTCAAACATATGGTAGCACAGTGCAACAGATTAAAGATTGGAATGGGCTTGATGCGAATTACACTATTTATGTAGGACAAGTGTTAAGAGTGAAATAAAAATGCTCTTTCTATAAAATCTATCAAAAATTTGTCGAAACCTATCTAAGCCCTATTCACTTAAATTGTGTAGGGCTTTTTTATGACTATTTCTAATAGAGCTATTATATTTAAAAGTTTATTTAATAATAATGCGGGTAAATAATAATAAACAAATAATTGGATGATCTGAAGGAGGAAATATAGAATGATAAAAAAATATAATTTTATTATTGAAGGAAAAATTATCGATGTATATGCGAAATCAAAAACAGAAGCACAAGAAAAAGCAAAGAAAATTTATGATGAAATAAGAATAGAAGACAGATCCCATCAAAAGTTACATTGGGTATAAAGGGCTTTTCCATAAGTAATATTCATAACGATAAGCATATAAATGTTGAATTATTAGCATTTATAAGCTTTTTTATTTTGGTTTATATGTCTGATTTAAGAAACGGAAGTATGCTGGTAGTTAGGCATAAAAATTTACATGGAGGTTATTGAAAGTTATCGTAATACATAAGGAACGGTTGAAGTGAAAGGAAGTATTACGATGAGATTAAGCGTACTAGATCAAGCTCCTATAACAAAAGGTAATACAGCAGAAGGAGCCCTAAAAAAAGCAGAAGAGTTAGCTATATTGGCGGATAAGCTAGGATATTATCGAATGTGGATGGCAGAGCATCATGGAACAAAAGCTTTTGCTAGTTCATCACCTGAGATAACAGCCACTCATCTTGCTGCCAAAACGAAAAATATCCGCATTGGAACCGGTGGAGTAATGATGATGCATTATTCTCCGTTAAAACTTGCAGAAGTATTTAAAACGCTAAGTGCTTTTTCACCTGGCCGAATTGATTTTGGAGTTGGCCGAGCTCCAGGTGGGGATAACTATTCTATTTATGCTTTATCTGAGGGGCGCCAGCCGATGTTGAATAATATGTATGAGAAATTTAAAACAGCTCTAAAGCTAATGAACGATGAAGTGCCGGAAGATAGCCTATATAATAAAACAATCGCGACACCTTATAACATAATGTTACCGGAGGCATGGTTACTTGGGTCCAGTGGTAATAGTGCAATTCAGGCAGGACGTATGGGTGTTGGATATTCGTTTGCACAGTTTTTCAATGGTGGAATGAGTAAGGAAATTTTAGAAGCATATAGAAAGAACTTTCAAGCTTCAGCTTTTATGGAGAAACCAGAGATTTCTGTGACTTACTTAGCTACAGTAGCTGAAACAAAAGAAGAAGCAGAGTTTCAAGCACTTCCTCAAGATATTTCTAGACTTTCTTTAATGAGAGGGTCGATAATGCAAACGATGACACCAGAAGAAGCACAAGAGTATCCATTAACTGAAATGGATCGAATGATGATTCAAGAAAATCGTAAGATACATTTAGTTGGAAGTGCAAAAGAAGTTGCAACGATTTTACAAGATGAACAAGAAATGTATGGCTTTGACGAAGCAATGATCTGTAGTATCCCACATTCGCAAGAGAAGCGTTTAGATGTGTATCGATTGTTAGCGGCTGAATTGTTTTAAGTCTCATTGTATTAATTGCGAGTATTTGGTATATTATTAGTAATACAGTCTACGATGTGACCAAGTAAATGAGAATTGTGAAACAGAAAATATAGCAATTGCTGAGAGCTATATCACCGCTTCTTGTTGAAACCTACCACGGAGATGTTATGCAAACATAACCGGTTCGTTGTCGTTAACCAACGTTTGAGATAGTTCGCTAAATTTGCGAACTAATTAAAGGTGGTACCGTGTCTATCCAGTGTAAAGACGCCCTTTTTATAGGGGAGTTTTTACACTTTTTTTATTTTAAAGGAGGAAAAGTAGATGTCTACACAACAGAATGATTTTACAAAATGGTATATTGAAACGATTCAGAAAGCAGATTTAATGGATTACACGCCTGTTCGCGGATGCATCGCATTCAAACCAGATGGCTTTGAAATTTGGGAGCACATTCAAGAAGAAATGAACAAACGTTTTAAAGAAACTGGACATCGTAATGCTTATTTCCCAATGCTGATTCCAGAATCGTTTTTCCAAAAAGAAAAAGATCACATCGAAGGATTTTCTCCAGAGCTTCCATGGGTAACGGAAGCTGCTGGTGAACAATTAGAAGAACGTTTAGCACTTCGTCCAACTTCAGAAACGATGATCGGACACTTATATTCCGATTGGATCAAAAGTTATCGTGATCTTCCAGTGTTAATAAACCAATGGGCAAACGTATTCCGTTGGGAAAAGAAAACTCTTCCTTTCATCCGTACGTCCGAATTTTTATGGCAAGAAGGGCACACTGCACATGTAGATGAGGAAGAAGCTCGTAAAGAAACGATGCAAATGCTAAACATTTATAAAGAGGTTGTTGAAGAACTTTTGGCTATTCCAGTATATGATGGACAAAAGACACCTTCAGAACGATTTGCAGGAGCTGTGGATACGTATTCTATCGAAGCAATGATGAAGGATGGAAAAGCAGTTCAGGCAGGTACATCTCATTACCTTGGAACAAAGTTTGCTGAAGCATTTGATATTAAATATTTAAATAAAGAAAACAAACATGAACATGTTCATACAACTTCATGGGGAACTTCTACTCGTTTAATCGGTTCTGTAATAATGGTGCATGGGGATGAGCAAGGATTAGTCTTACCACCACGTGTTGCTCCAACCCAAGTTGTATTGATACCAGTGGGACCTTGGAAGAAGAATCCTGCAATTATGGAAAAACTGGATGAACTATTTGTAGCATTAAAAACAAAAGGTATTCGTGTGCGCCTAGATGATTCCGATCAATCTCCAGGCTATAAATTCAATGAATGGGAACTAAAAGGTGTTCCAGTTCGTGTTGAATTAGGACCTCGTGATTTAGAAAACAATCAAGCGTTAATGAAAGCACGTGATGAGGCAGATAAATTCTCAGTGGACCTTGCTAATTTAGTGGAGCGTATTGAGGAAGAACTAAACACAATGCAAACACGTTTACTAGAAAAAGCACGTGCATTCCGTGATCAAAATTCACATACACATGTAAATTCACTGGAGGAGTTAAAACACCATCTTTCGAACTCTACTGAAAATGGGGAAATTCCTGGCTGGATTCTTGCTGGTTGGTGTGGAGATGATGCTTGTGAAGAGCATGTAAAAGAAGAAACTAAATTCACAACACGTAACATTCCATTCAATCCACCTGCTGAAAAGTCTACATGTATCAACTGTGGAAAAGAATCAAAACATACTGTATGGTTCGGTCGCGCATATTAATTTAATCTTACAATCTAAACAACCATTGCATAGACAATGGTTGTTTTTTTATTTCATAAAAAATGTGTAAGATTAAAGCAAGAAATTCGTCTAATAATTAGAGGGAGGAGGAATTCTTTGGAGAAGCATCTAATAGAAGAATGGTTTGAGTTATATGAAAAGGATGTTACTAGTTATCTAATATATTATACGGGATCAATAGACGTAGAAGATCTCGTCCAAGAAACCTTTCTTAGGGCTATGAAAAAAATGACGGTCTATAAGAAAAATGGGCACCCTAAAACGTGGCTAGTATCGATAGCAAGAAATATGGTGATTGACCAATATCGAAAAAGTAATGTTTGGAATAAAATAAGACATCTATTTATAAAAGAACAAGATATTCTTATAAATGTGGAACAAAACATAATGATAAACCAAGATAATAGCGTTTTATATCATACAATAAACCAACTGCCAGCTCATTATAAAGAAATAATTATTTTAAAAGGGATTATGGAAATGTCATCCAAGGAAGTCGGTTTAGTGATCAGAAGTAACGAGAATAACGTAAATGTTCTGTACCACCGTTCCTTAAAAAAATTGAAAGAATTGCTGGAAAAGGAGGGGTTTGAACATGGAAGAATATAAGAGTCTTGAAGAAAAATTAAAAAACTTCCCCCAATATTCATTAGAAATTGATAAAAGGAATAAAATACTTTATTTATTGAAATCAAAGACAACTACTCAAAAATATTGGACTTCTTTAAAACCAATCATGTCTTTTTTAAGCCTAGCTATCATTCTATTATTTCTTTTTTTAACTAGTAGCCTCTTTAATAACTATAATGTGCAACATGGAGCGATTTTTACATTACCTGATAGAAATCAGCAGGTTATTGGAGTAGAAGGGAAAATAGGAATACTTGTATCTAAAGAGCAATTTGTTGCGGAAGACAGAAGACGAGGGGCAAAGCTCATGCTTTACTTTTGGGGAGATGTCGAAAAGCTTGTAGGAAAGAATTATCGAGTAGAAGCGGAAGGTATGAATGGTAAAAATATTGAATTGACTAAAGGGATTCTATCTAGTGGTTTAAATAGTGAGGATGCTCATGCATTAACTAGCTTTATTCCATTCCCAACAGAGGGGGGCTGGCAGTTATCCTTTTACGTGGAGGATCGTTTGTATGAATCATTTACTATTAATGTGTTACCACCATTTCCGAAAACAAAGCATTATACATTACTGAATTCACCAAAGGAGATTCCTGTTGGTAAAGAAAGTGAATTGAATATAGAAAGTACCATTGGTGATAAAGATAAAATAGAAGTAAAGCTAATCGATGAAAAAGGAAACGTAAAGGAAACTTCTATGTTTCAACTTGATAGTTCCGCAATAGATGCTAATACCAATCAGACAATTTATCATTATTCAGGTGAAATTACATGGGGGGAACATGGCTCATGGAGACTACTTATTGATGGGGAGGAGACGGGATTATTTGAGAACTAGACAAAGAAACTTTGTCTTTATAATGTAGTTGTCTCATTATAAATAAATAATGTCGGTCGATAAATAAGAAAATCGTTGAAACGGCTCCCTTTCCTCGGGTGTTGCCTTAGCCTCCTCGCTGCGCTGCTGGACAGAGCGTAGCGAAATTAATTTTTGCGACGAGCTTGCGCAGGAGCATTGTTTTTTTGCGACGAGCTTTGCGCAGAAGCAAGGGAAGCGGCTGAAGCCATGCCGGCGGAACGCGTCCGCCTGAAACGGAAATTAACGGGTACAAAATCTAAAACGCTCCTACCACAATAGTGGAAGGAGCGTTTTTCATAGTAGGAAATCCAGAGAAACTAATTGAGTTAACGTTTGCGATAGTTAGTCATTAGTCACTGGTAACATGGTGAAAAGTTACACGTCATTGGTTTGCCGGTAGGGTTAAATGATTTCCTAACTATGCCTTGGCAAGGAGTCTCACCTTACCAAGGATTATGCATACTTTTCGTCGTCGAAGTTAAGGCTTATTGCATAGTTTTTAGCATTAATGAGTCCTGAAAGTTTATTTGCCTCTTTTTCATATTGTAGAGCATTTAAACGATATTCTTCTGGATTGAATAACGCAATTTGAATATATGTAGCTCCTTCGCCTCCATATCCGTATTGCACTCTTTCTTTTTCAGCAGCCCCTAGCTGTTTATAAATTCGAGCTTGGGCTCTCATTTGTGTTGCTAATTCAATTGCCTCCACAATGGTATATGCTTTGTCTTTAAACATAACAGTGTTGTTAATATTTGCTTCATAGATGAGTCGATCAAGTGTACGGATGTCTTTACGTGTTTCGGTAATTTCATTGTCCACTACTGAAACTGTTCGTGGTCCAACTTCTGGAACAGTGTCTTTTTCTATAATTTTATAAGCAACACGCATAATTTCTTCTTCCAGTTCATGAACTCTTTTCATTAATAAACTCTTTAGTTTAACTGCTTCTGCTAATGATATATTCGGCATATCTATATTCCCCTTTCTATTTGGTCATCGTGTAAAACAGTAGAGTACGCTTCTCCTCCATGGATTTGGGTAAACATAGTTCCCATGGACTCAACTAATTGAAGAGCGTCTACTTCACCCATTGATGGCCGGAGAAAAACAATTTGAACAGCATTTTTTGTGTTCTCCGTTACAGCAGTTCTTTTAGAATCAACAAATGGACTTCCGAATGGACCATATGTATCTTGTAAAGTAAGGATGTTATTCAATTTATTTTCACGTCCATTTAGCCCTTCGTAAACCGTTTCTTCATTACCAAGAGATATTGTAATATCTCCTTGAATCTTATCTACATCATAAATTCCCATCGGTATTTCATAACGCATCGAGAAAAAGTTATTTAGATCAACAGCAGAATGCATAGGTGTGATATAATTTTGTTTTGCAATCCGTCTATATAGTGCTTCAACTGATGGTCGGTATCGATTTGGGTCAGCCCCGAATTTTTTCCATAAAATACGCCATTCTTTTATTCCAGCGAATTCAGTTATCGCTTTGTCCTCCATTTCAAAAAACAGCTGTTCTTGAAATAATTGGAGGCGTCCTTTAAGCATTTGAGGGGAAGAAGTTACAACAATTTTGGTATAATGTATAATGCCTATTTTAAAGGTAGGGTCTATTTGTAATAAAGAATTATCCATTTTTACAAGCATAATAACCATCCTTACACATATTTTCTTTAGTTTACCATAAGAAAGGAGAACAATTGTGAATATAAACCAATTTCAACAAGAACTAATTGAATATGCTGCTTCTATTGGGATTGATAAGATAGGATTTACTTCTGCTTCTCCTTTCCATGAATTAAAAAATAGATTGATTCGCCAACAAGAGCTAGAATTTGCTTCTGGTTTTGAAGAGCCTGATATAGAGAAAAGAACTCAGCCAGATCTCTTGCTTCCGGAAGCAGAGAGTATTATATCTATTGCCATTGCGTATCCATCAAAAATGAAAGATGCGCCTTTAAGTGTAAAAGGGGCGAGACGTGGTATTTTTGCAAGAGCTTCATGGGGGATAGATTATCATACTGTGCTACGTGAGAAACTAGCACTTTTAGAGTTTTATATATTAACGCATATACCAAATGCAAGGTTGCGTTCCATGGTAGACACAGGAGAACTTTCTGATCGCGCAGTTGCAGAGAGAGCTGGTATTGGTTGGAGCGCAAAAAATTGTTCCATTATTACGCCGGAGTTCGGCTCCTATGTTTACTTAGGTGAGATGATTACATCTATTCAATTCTCTCCGAGCGAACAAATGGAGGAACAATGTGGTGATTGTAGGCTTTGCTTAGATATTTGTCCAACTGGAGCTCTAATAGAAGGAGGACGATTAAATGCTCAGCGATGTATTGCATTTATAACCCAAACAAAAACCATGGTTCCGGATGAATTTCGTGCAAAGATTGGAAACAGAATCTATGGCTGTGACACATGCCAAACTATTTGCCCCAAAAATAAAGGAAAAGCTAATTTGCATCAACCAGCTTTTCAGCCAGATCCCGAACTCGTGAAGCCACTACTTATGCCAATGTTAGAAATGACTAATCGAACCTTCAAAGAAACATATGGACATATGTCTGGTGCTTGGAGAGGAAAAAATCCAATACAGCGAAATGCAATTATAGCATTAGCGCATTTTAAAGAAGTAGCCGCAGTACCAAAACTGATAGAATTGCTTGAAAATGATGCACGACCTGTAATTCGAGGAACAGCTGCATGGGCAATTGGTAAAATAAACACAGAAGATGGACTAGTAGCACTGAAGAAAGCAGAACAAAAAGAAGAAAACAATGAAGTACTAGAAGAAATTCGTAAAGGGCTTCAATTCTATACTATAGAGAAATAGGAAGTGGAAATGTTGAGCATTAATGTAGTGTTATATCAACCAGAAATTCCAGCTAATACTGGAAATATCGCAAGAACATGCGCAGGAACAGGAGCGAAATTACATTTAATACGTCCTCTAGGATTTTCTACAGACGATAAAATGTTAAAGCGTGCAGGTCTTGATTATTGGGAACATGTAGATATTACGTATTATGATGGTTTAGAAGAATTTTTTGATGCGTATCCTGAAGGGCTATTTTATTTAATTACTAAATTTGGGGCAAAACCTCATACTACCTATGATTTTAGTGATGGAGAAAAGGATCATTTCTTTATTTTTGGGCGTGAAACGAAAGGGTTGCCACGAGAGATTATTGATGCCCACCCCGATCGTTGCTTACGTATTCCAATGAACGACAATATCCGTTCTTTAAATTTATCTAATACTGCAGCTATTCTTATTTATGAAGCATTAAGACAGCAAAATTATCCTGGTCTTCATTAATAGAAGCACTAGTCATAAAAAAACGGACGTAGTCTTTTGAGACTCGTCCGTTTTTAATATTTATTACTTCTCAGATGCACCTGGTTTGTCATCGTAACCTGCTTTAAAAATAGCAGTAAGGAATGATACACAAACGCCAAGAATAAGGATAAGTTTCATATCGAGTGCCTCCTCTATATATTCTGAACTAAGTATACCCTACTTTGTTTGAAAAAGAAATATTGCGAAAAAGTGTAATTATGTCTAAAATGTTTCTTTTGAAAGTTGCAACCTTCTAATTATTCATCTACCATAAAGAAAAGGAGTGATTTTTTAAATGAGTAATTTGAAAAATGGTCCAGAAAACGGTTCGATGGCAACGAATATGGAAGAAGTGAAGTTACTAGGTAAACAGATGGATAGGCTGAGAGACAATAACGAGCTGGAGCAAGATAATCGTGTATCAGACCCAGCCCAGTCGGATGATGTTAGTAAGATGAAGAAAAGAGAAAACGACTGATTCAATCAGTCGTTTTCCTTATAAGAAAGGATGAGGACAATGGAATTACATATAAACTCGACGAAACAACTTGCAAACGGTGTAGAAATGCCACGAATTGGTTTAGGTGTATATAAAATGACGGAACCGGATATCGCACTTCAAGCAATTACAGCAGCACTTGATGTAGGTTATCGTCATATTGATACAGCTTCCCTTTACGCGAATGAGAAAGAAGTCGGAGAAGCTGTACGCAATTCATCTGTTTCCCGTGAAGATATTTTCGTAACAACTAAAGTTTGGAACACGGACCAAGGATATGATCAAACCTTAAAAGCATTTGAGAAGTCTTTAGATTTATTAGGACTAGATTACATAGATTTATATTTAACACATTGGCCAGTAAAAGATACTTTTGTAGACACGTACCGTGCGATTGAACGCTTATATGAAGAAAAGCTGATTCGTGCAACGGGTGTTTCAAACCACCATCAGCACCATTTGGAAGCAATTGCAGCAAAGGCAAATGTTAAGCCAATGGTCAATCAAATCGAATGTCATCCTCGCTTGACACAATTTGATCTTCGTGAATATTGTGCGGAGCAGGGTATTGCGGTAACTTCATGGTCCCCTCTAGCAAGAGGCGGATTACTAAACGAACCTAGTCTACAAAGAATTAGTGAAAAATATGGTAAATCACCAGCTCAAACGATTATACGCTGGCACTTACAGCATGACTTAATTGTAATTCCTAAATCAGTAACACCAACTAGAATAGAAGATAATATAAATGTATTTGATTTTGAATTATCGTTTGAAGACATGAAAAACATAGATTCACTCAATCTGAATGAACGCACAGGTGCAGACCCAGATAATTTTAATTTTAATTAAACACTAATAACACTTATTCTATTAAATACATAGAGTAAGTGTTTTTCTATTTTTTGGTTATTTTTAACTTTATTGTTGTTAAGTAAAAATTTGAAAAGGTATAGCATACGCGCTGGCAACTGTCAGTATTAAGAATGTGCGCCTTAAAAGTGGCAAGTGCGAGAAGAATGAATGACAAGGCTAACATCCTAAACAAGACACAATAAATAACAGAGACTATTTTCTAAATATTGAAACTAAATCGTCTATTCAATCGTATGTTGTACTAAACTAAGTGGAGAGTTGAAGCCACAAATTAAAAGGCGGATGATAAATTAAATGAATAAAAATATGATATGGTTGGATATTTTATTTTATATTATTCTCCCTTTTATCATTTGGAGCTATGGACGGGAGAGTCTAGGCGATTATTGGGCTATGTTATTGTCAACCTCACCAGGCTTCATATACACAGTCTTTCGATTCGTGATAGATCGTCAATTCAATATAACGGGAACTTTTATATTGATAAGTCTATTGATTGGTACGTTGGTAGATTTACTGTCTGGGTCAGCTGAACGAATGTTATGGAATCAAGTTATTGTCGGTTTAGCTTTTAGTTTAATTTATCTTGGCTCGCTTACATTAAAAAAACCACTTGCTTTATACTTTTTCGTTGATCTAGCCTATCTACAAGGCTATGCACGAGAGAATAGCAAAAAATTATTTTTTAGAAGAGAGCTATTAATATGGTTTCAGTTACTAACCTTGCTATTTGTCGTGAGGGGGGTAACTTTAGCCGGGTTAAAGTCTTGGCTTATCTATAAGTATGGTGTGGATGCTTATAGTTCTATGCTTCTTTATATGAGAGTTATAGGAGGGTCCTTTTCTGTTCTTATGGCAATCGGGTATGTCTTTATAGGTATTAAGATAAAACAAGTAACAACAACGTTAGAAGGCAAAGTGGAGGTTAAAGTATAAGAATGGATCCCGTTACCTTTGGCCAGAACAATACCCCTCATCGATAAAAACGAGGGATATTGCTCTTATATATTCACTTCTCTTTTTCTTTCTCCATTTCTATTTTTTTCATACTTTCTTGATATTCTTCTTCTACATCTGAAGTTGACGGGATAAAGGGCTCATCGTTGTAATCAGTTCGTTTTCCATATCGGCATATCTCATAAATGATCATTCCATTATTAGGCATTCCATTTATTGTTTTCATGGGCACGATATCGAATAGAACAAAGTAAAATGTATAAAAAATAAAACGTTCCAAAAATGTTTGGTATTCCTGTAAGTATCCGTTTGCTAATAGCGCATTAATAATTAGTGCTACTAGTAGATTAATGAGAATCGGGCCAGCGTAAATGCAAATATACGCTGGCTTACTTTTTCTCTTTATAGAATCATAAGAATACCAACTGTATAGATGATAATATTTTCGCACATCAAAAATTCCTATTTTAAAAATCCGAGGACCAGATCCAATGGTAAGCCTAGGATTTTGAACTCCAAAAATTTTACTCACAATTAAGTATCCTGTTTCTCTCAAAAATACTACTACGGGCAAGATAATAAATGCTGAAATGATTAATGAAAGTAAATCTGAAAAACCAAAGATTTTATCACTTCCCTTAAATTGATATTATCAACACTATTATCTTAAATACCCTAATAAACGAAGAAGAATCTTGTAATAAACTCCTAAAAAACAGAAAAAGTATCGGTAAAAGGAACCGATACTTTTTAGAAGAGAATTATTTTATGTTTCCACGTTTGTTTTTAGGATTCTTTACCAGTATCTAATTCCTTTACCTGCATAAGGCTCATCTTTGAAACTTGGAATAACGTGAAGGTGTGCATGCATTATATGTTGTCCAGCATAAGAACTGCTATTCCAACCTATGTTGTATCCATCTGGACTTAGGTTTTCATCTAGTAGAGCTTTCACTTCTTTAAACAGTGAAAATGTAGTATTCCATTCATCCTCTGTTAAGTCGAATACATTTTCACGATGGCTAATTGGGACAATAAGACCTGAACCAATTAATACATCGTGGAATTTGAATGAACATACACTTTTCATTTTGTAAAATAACTTCTTGATCTTTAATCATTTCCAAGTGACAAAATGGTCAATTTTTCATTGCTTTTTATCTTCCACGACAATTACTTCGCCTGTAATTGGATGAACGAATTGAACTTTGAATGCATGAAGCTCATAAGTTTTTGTCGGTGTTTTTTTCGCTCCATATAAATCATCACCAACAATCGGATGACCTAAGTGAGCAAAATGTACACGAATTTGGTGTGTGCGTCCTGTTTCTAATATTGCGTGTACCTTGGTGAAATTCGGATGTCTACCAACTACTTCATAATGTGTAATAGCTAGTTGGCCGGAAGGTGAAACTCGTCTTCTTGTAGGATGATGACGATCACTTCCGATTGCAGCTCGAATCGTACCATGATTATTTTTCACTTGCCCCTCGACTACAGCTTCATATGTGCGAACAATTTCTTTGTTTTCAAGCATTCGATCTAGCATGCCTTTAACAATTGGATTTTTCGCTATAACGACTAACCCTTTTGTCCCCTCATCAATTCGATGGACATGTTCCCCATACTTTTGGCCATTGTTTGCTAAATAGTTCTGCACCGTATTCATGAATGTATGGTTTTGTCCTGATTCATTTGGATGAGTAGACACTCCACGTGGTTTAGATGCAATTAGTAAATATTCGTCTTCATATGCAACATAAAGTGGGATTTGATCAGAAAGAAGATAGTTCGAAGCATCCCCTTCCCATTTGAAAACTAGGATGTCTCCTTTTGAAAGAGTAGATTTCCATTGCAGAAGCTCTCCGTTTACATCACTAACTGCCTTTTGCATGCGCAAATCATGGATAAGTTTTTTCCCAAGCTTCCACTTTTGTTGTAAAATCGTTTCAATTGTTAATCCATCTTCTAATACTGTATAACGGAATGTATGGTTCATGATCGTGTCTCCTTTTAAAAAAAGGTCATGCCTGTTGGGTCATGACCTTTCTGCTTATCAAATATAACGAATGCTTGTCTCTTTGGGAATATTCCACTTTTATTATTTCAATACTACTTGATCGAAAAAGGCTTGTATGTTTTCGTTAGGTACTGCACCTTCTACTCGCTCAACTTCTTTCCCATTATCAAAATAAACTAAAGTTGGTGTTGCTGTGATTTGATAGTCATCCCAGCCTTGCTCATATTCAAGGATATTATATTTTACAATATCTACACCGTTTTCCTCTGCAAGAGGGGTTAATCTAGGCGTCAATTCTTTACAGTGTACACATTCTGGACTAAAGAAGTAGGCAGTTACTGGTTCACCGCTTTCAATTTTTGCTTGTAACTCATCAGGATTGATAATATTTTGGTAGTTTTCATCATCAATTAAATCAATTGTGGATTGGCTTAAATCCTCTTTGTCATAGGGACTGTCAGCTAATTTCGATTTATTAGCTTGGTTTGTTAAGACGATGATTAATACAAATACAACAACGATTATTCCGCCGAAAATGGCTAATTTTTTCATCCTTTTTTTTCCTCCTTAATGCTTCTTAAAATTAATACACTGCTAATTGCGATTAAAATAAATGCAATAAGTGCTAAAAATGGTATTGTAATAAATCCTAAATAGTTTATATACTCTCCAGTACATGGAACTCTACCACACGTTGGAGCAGTTTCTTGCATAAAACTTAGTTTTTGAATGCTATAGTGATATGCTGATATACAACCACCAATTACTGAAAAAATGAGAGAAGTAAGTGCTATTTTTGCATTTTTTTGCGCGTAAGCGACTCCTAAAATAATGACGAGTGGATACATGAGAATACGTTGATACCAACATAATTCACAGGGCTCGTACCCTCGGATTTCAGAAAAATATAAGGAACCAATTGTAGCAGTTAAAGCCACTGACCACATAAATAACAAGATATTTTCAATTTTTTTTGTCATAGGTTGCTCCTTTAAAATACTTTGAACTCAAATCAAAGTATAAGGGTTATTTTAAGGTATGTAAATTATTTTATCTGTTTAGGAAAGAGAGCTATAATATAAAATAGTTAATAAAAAGAGGAGCGTTCAGAATGTCAGAAGAATTCGATTTATCACAGTTTGAAAAAATTATGATTATAAGACAAATGTCTTTTTCAGATATAGATTCCATCTTAGAAATCTCACGCCTATGTTTCCCTGGAATGGAGCCATGGGATGTTGCACATTTACGAAGTCATTTAACTATTTTTCCGGAAGGGCAATTGGTTGCAGAACTAGACGGAAAAGTAATTGGATCTTGCTCCAGCTTAATTATTAACTTCGATGAGTATGATGACCGACATTCCTGGTCAGACGTTACAGATTCAGGATATATAACGAATCATAATCCAGACGGATATAACTTATATGGAATTGAAGTGATGGTGCATCCGGATTATCGTAGAATGAAGGTGGGCCAGCGTTTATATGAAGGTCGAAAAGACGTTGCGAGACAGTTCAATTTAAAGTCCATTATTATTGGTGGGCGGATTCCTAATTATCATAAACACGCTAATGAAATGTCACCAAGAGAATACGTTACAGCAGTATCACGACATAAAATATATGACCCAGTCCTAACATTTCAGTTAATGAACGGATTTACGCTTATGCGTATTAATCCTAATTATCTTCCTGATGATCGGGCTTCTGCAAAATACGCTACGTTGATGGAATGGAATAATGTAGATTATATTCCTTTGTCCAAGAGACATTTTAAAACGAGCTACCCAGTACGTATTTGTGCAGTACAATATATGATGCGTAAAATTAATTCCTTTGAAGAGTTTGCACATCAATGCGAGTACTTTGTGGATGTAGCATCCGATGCACAATCGGATTTTGTTGTATTTCCAGAAATATTCACAACACAATTAATGTCAATTTTAGACGAGCCTTCACCTAGCCAGGCCGTTCGCAAGTTAACTGAATATACACCGCAGTATATGGAATTATTTGCAGATTTATCTGTTCGCTACAATATTAATATTATTGCTGGATCTCATTTTGTAGAGGAAGAAAATGAGGAAATCTATAATATTGCGTATTTATTCCACAGAGACGGCGCAATCGATAAACAGTATAAAATCCACATTACGCCGAATGAACGGAAATGGTGGGGAATTAGTTCTGGAGATACTGTTCAAGTATTTGACACTGATTGTGGTAAAATTGCCATTCAAATTTGTTATGATATTGAGTTTCCTGAGCTTGCTAGGATTGCGACAGATATGGGTGCAAATATTATTTTTGCACCGTTTTGTACAGAGGATCGTCAAGGATATTTACGTGTTCGTTATTGTGCGCAAGCTCGCGCAGTAGAAAATCAAATATATACTGTTATCTCAGGTACTGTAGGAAACTTACCTCAAACAGAAAATATGGATATCCAGTATGCCCAGTCTGCTATCTTTGCACCTTCCGATTTTGAATTTGCAAGAGATGGAATTGTAGGAGAAACAGAGCCAAATGTTGAAATGGTCTTAATAGGGGATGTCGATTTAGAAATTCTAAGACGTCAAAGACAAGATGGTACGGTAAAGCATTTAAAAGACCGCCGTCATGACGTCTATGGTATTGATTATAAAAAATGAGGAATGGGAGTTTCGCAATATGTCCTATAAACAATTATTTGACCAATGGAATAGTTTTTCCAATTTAGAAGCTATTTGGAAAGAAGATCTTCAGTTACTGATTAAAGATGATAAACGAATGGAAGATGCTTTTTACCGTGACCTAGAGTTTGGTACAGGTGGAATGCGTGGAGAAATTGGAGCCGGGACGAATCGTATGAATACATATACGATTCGCAAGGCTACTACTGGACTTGCTGAATATATAAAAGCGGCTGGATCAGAAGCAATGAATCGTGGAGTGGTTATTGCTTATGATAGCCGTAGATATTCTCCTGAGTTTGCACAGGAAACTGCTAATACACTAGCGTCCAATGGCATTAAAGCCTATTTATATAGTGAGCCTAGAACAACTCCTCAGCTTTCCTATTCTGTTCGCAAACTACAAGCATTTATGGGAGTCGTTATTACCGCTAGTCATAATCCACCTGAGTATAATGGTTACAAAGTATACGGGGAAGATGGGGCTCAGCTGAACTTAAGTGATGCAGATGCAGTCATTGCTTATGTTAATGAAGCAGGAGATGCACTCCAAATAAAACAAAAATCTTTAAATGAAAACCTAATTGTCCGGTTAGATGAGGACATAGACAATGCATATATAAATGAATTAAAAACAGTACAAGAAAATCCAACAATTGCGAATAATTCTAATTTAAAAGTAGTATTTACACCTCTTCACGGTGCATCAGGAAAAACTGTGAAGAGGATATTAAACGAAGTAGGATACAGACATATCCATTATGTAAAAGAACAAATGGAACCACACGGTGATTTCCCTACAGTAAAATCCCCAAATCCTGAAGAAGAGAGTGCTTTTGAATATGCTATTCAATATGGCAACGAAGTAGATGCTGATATATTAATTGCGGTAGATCCAGATGGAGATCGAGTTGGACTAGCAGTTAAAACGAGCGAAGGTTATAAGTTATTAACGGGCAATCAAACAGGTGCGATATTAATAGAGTATTTATTGACACAAAGAAAAGAAAAAGGTGAAATGCCTGCTAATGGACGTGTCTTTAAAACAATTGTGACCTCTGATTTTGGACGTGTTATTGCTGAATATCATGGAGCAAGTTCGGAAGATGTGTTAACAGGTTTTAAATTTATTGGTGAGAAAATTAAACAATATGAAGAAACGAAACAATTCGAGTTTTTATTTGGTTACGAAGAGAGCTATGGTTATTTAGTGAAAAGTTTTGCAAGAGATAAGGATGCCATCCAAAGTGTTCTAGCTATAGTAGAAGCAGCTGCTTACTATAAAGAGCAAGGAATGACCTTAGTGGAACTTTTACATGCATTATACGATAGACATGGTTATTACTTAGAAGGTCTCATTTCAGTCACGAAAAAAGGTGTTACTGGGGCAAATTCAATTAGAAATTTACTGGAACAATTACGATTAAATACCTTGGCAGAAGTGGCTGGAATAGCAGTCCTTTCACAAGAAGATTATTTAACTTCTTTGAGAACATTTGCAGACGGTCGAGAAGAGGAGCAATTGTTATTACCAAAATCAAATGTTATTAAATATTTTCTAACGGACGGTTCTTGGGTATGTGTTAGACCGAGTGGAACAGAGCCAAAGATAAAGTATTATTTTGGTGTGACAAGCGCTTCAGAAACTGAAAGTATGGAGAAATTAGAAGCAATTAAACATGCATTTACAACAGAAATGAATAAGTTCTTGAACTGAATGAGACAATCCGAGTAAATAAAATACTCGGATTTAGATTAGACAAACAACTCGAATTTATATAGGAATTCAGTTTTTCCGAAGCTTATCGCTCGCTTTCTGCGGGCGAGCGTCGAGCCGCTTGGGCCAACACGATGTTGGTTATGAAGGCGTTGCCTCAGAACGAGGCATTCTTAGCCTTCCTACCTTACGCTGAGGGCACTGTAATGTCGTCCAATAAATAAGAAAATCGTTGAAACGGCTCCCTTTCCGCAGGCGTTGCCTTAGCCTCCTCGCTGTGCTGCGGGGTCTTCGGCTAACGCTATTCCCGCAGGAGTGTCGCCTTTTTCAACGATTTTCAAAAAATACTAATTGAAAAAATTTAAGTGATAAAAACTTGCTCTATTAATGGCATGATGGTTTTCTAATTGAAAAGCGAATAATAGTTGATTGGAGTGGAAGGTGGCGACTCCAGCCGGAATAGCAAATGTTTTCTGCACCGAAAGCGAAGAGTCAGGTGCATGAGCTGAAGACCCTGGACTGAGCGCAGAGAGGGAAGCGGCTGAAGCCATGCCGGCGGAAAGCGTCCGCCTGGAACGGAAATCAACGGTGCCCAAACAAAAGCGATTCCTTGTTATTTAGTAAAGTCAAATTCTATAGATTTTTTCACTGCCCTCTCTACGCTCCACCAGGATCTCGTCTGTCTCGCTTTCCCGCAGGTATCGAGCGGACGCTTCTTCAAACCAATAAATGTTACCTTAATATTTTCTTTATTTCTCAGGAATAATCTTGAGTATTTAAATAGTTACAACATAAAATCTAAATAATGAATGAGACCAAGTAGCCAACTGGCTTTAGTCTTCAATCTGAATCCGAGTAAATTATATACTCGGATTTTTTTCATTTGAATGTAATAGTTTCAGTCAAAAGTATGATGTCTTGTTTTTACAATCATCGAACATAAAATGATAAGATGGGAATAGGAAATTACGGAATACGGAGGAGTTTACATGCAATCCAATGAACTCTCAAACATAGAATTATTGAAAGAAATAGCTGAGTTTTTAAATGAAGAAACCGAAATGGAACAGATGCTGCAAGGGGCACTACAAAAACTTTTAGAAGGAACAATTTTTGAAACCGGATGGATATTTTTTATCAATAAAAAAGGAAAGCAACAGCTCATTACTCATGAAAAGTTGCCAAGAGCACTTCAAGAAAATGAATGCAAACATTTACAAAAAGGTGGATGTTGGTGTGTTACAAGATTTCAAAAAGGTGATTTAAACAAAGCTTCTAATATTATTGAGTGTAAACGAATCGTCAATGCAAGAAATACGAATCGTGAAGATCACGGTGGCATAACGCATCATGCAACAGTCCCTCTACAATCGGGACAAGAGCAATTTGGGCTATTAAATGTAGCAACGCCAAATACAATTCGATTTGAAGAAGGGGAGCTTGCTCTTCTTGAATCTGTTGCCTTTCAAATCGGTTCAGCTATAAAACGAATTTATTTAACGAAACAGGAGCAACAAGTTGCACTTGTACAGGAAAGAAATAGACTCGCGCGTGATTTACATGATTCAGTTAACCAATTACTTTTTTCGGTGACGTTGACAGCACGTGGCGGAGTTGAAATGACCGACCAAAAAGAAATAAAAGAAACGTTTAAAGAAATTCAATATTTAACGCAAGATGCACTAACCGAAATGAGAGCACTTATATGGCAGCTACGTCCAAAAGGCTTAGAGTCTGGCATCATTGAGGGCATAAAAGGGTATGGAGAGATTCTAGGATTAACACTTACTGTTAAAGTCAAAGGGGTTGTTAATTTGCCAGCGAGTATTGAAGAGACTCTGTTTCGAATTGCTCAGGAAGCGCTTAACAACGTTCGAAAGCATTCAGGTGTACTAAAAGCAGAGCTCTACTTAACGGTTACTCCGACAGATATTCTATTAGTTGTTAAAGATGAAGGTAGAGGCTTTCATATGAATGAATTGAAGAGTTTACCTTCTATTGGTTTACAGAGTATGAGAGATCGAGCACGTGCAGTTGGTGGAACAGTAGATTGGGTGACAGAATGGAATAAAGGTACGGAAATTTTAGTACGTTTACCTTATTAGGAGGGAGTAAGCATGATACGAGTATTGATTGCAGATGACCATCATGTTGTTAGAAGAGGCTTAATGTTCTTTTTAAAAACGCAAAAGGATATGGATATTATCGGAGAAGCAACGAATGGAAGAGAAGCGATAGAGTTGACAGCTTCTTTACATCCAGACGTTATACTTATGGACCTAGTTATGCCTGAAATGGATGGAATTCAAGCAACTAAGCGAATAAAAGAAAAGTTTCCAGATATTCAAATTTTAATGCTTACTAGCTTTTCGGATAGAGATCATGTTATTCCAGCATTAAAGGCAGGAGCAGCAGGATACCAATTAAAAGATATTGAACCCGATGATCTGGCAGAAGCTATTCGAAAATTAATGCGTGGGGAACATACGATACATCCTGAAGCAACGACGCAGTTAGAAAGAGAAAATGAACTAGCCGAAATAAGTCCACATGAAGAACACCCTTTAACACCAAGAGAACAAGATGTATTGTCAGAGCTAACAAAAGGGAAAAGCAATCGAGAAATTGCTTCTTCACTGTTTGTAACGGAAAAAACAGTAAAAACACATATATCCAATATTTTCGCAAAGCTTCATGTTCAAGATCGTACACAGGCAGCATTGTATGCAGTGAAACACGGACTGACAGAGCCAAGCGGACAATAAAAAACCGATGTATCCTTGCGATACATCGGTTTTTTAGTTAAAAATCTGGGTTCGCTCAATCTTTTGGGAGAGTCGCTCGATCTTTGAGGCAAATTATCGCTCAATCCATTAATAACTCTTCTAAATGAGGTTCTATATGTACAAGAACGACGGAAAAGGGTTTTACTTTCATGATGCGTTGCTCTATCTCTTCTGTAATTCGATGGCTGTCCACTACGTTGAGATTAGGATCAACTGTAACTGTTAAATCAACAAACATTAAATTACCATGCATTCTTCCTTTAAAGCTTTTTAAAGTTTTAACCCCATTCACAAGCTTTACAACTGTTGAAAGGGCTTCAGCTTCATCCACATTAAAACCATCCGAGAGTGTATAAGCTGCTTCATGAAAAATAGTATACGCGGTATACATGATTATAATCCCTACAATTAAAGCTGTTATGCCATCTAATATAGGAAAACCTAAAATGGATCCAACTATACCTATTGTAGCTCCGATACTTACTAATGCATCCGAGCGATTATCATACGCTGCTGCTTTAAGGGCTGCACTATTAATACGAGTACCTAATTTTAGATTGTATCTATAGACAATATACATGACCACTGCACTGATAAAACCTACAATCGCAGTTAATGTAGAAGGAACTTCTTCTACTGGATTTGCTAGATGTTGAACAGCTTGAAGTATAACTTGAATACCTATTGCAGCCATAATGAAGGCAGCAACTAAGGATGCTATCGTTTCTGCACGTAGATGTCCATATTGATGATGATCATCAGGTGGTTTTTGAGAGATTCTAAGCCCAATTAGTATTGCGATAGATGCAATAATATCCGTAAAGTTATTTAGTCCATCCGCTTTTAATGCTTCGGAAGAACCAAGGAAACCGACAGTTAGTTTAAATGCACTTAATACTAAATAAATACAAATACTAACCCAAGCGCCTTTTTCCCCTTCGCGTAAGTTTGTGTATAGTTCCAAAGTGTTTCCTCTTTTCAACATTTTTAGGCATAGTAAAACGACTCTCTTTTAGGAGAGTCGTTAAGGATGTAGACAAAGTCATTTTTTGTAGGGATTATCTCAGACTGTCTTGAAAACGCTTGTCATTCGAGGCGCGCAAGCACGAGGCGGAAGCGAATAGAACTTAAGTTCATGAGCTTACAACGAAGTGCAAGTAACGAAGAATGCGAGCGTTTGTCAACAGTCTGAACGACTCTCTTTTTGGGAGAGTCGTTGCTATTATTGTTCTGTTTGAATGTCTTCTTCTATATCTTCTTTTTCTTCTTCGAAAGGAGGTGTTTTGATAATCTCTAAATATTGAATATGATGTCCGTCAATATCTTTTATCATAAACTCAAAGCCCTGTTCAAATATTTTTTCGCCTTTAACGGCATCGAAGCTTTTTGACATAAACCATCCGCCAATTGTATCGATATCTTCCTCATCAATATCAATGCCAAGTAAATCATTGACATTTTCAATCAACATTTTAGCATCAACAATATAGTGGTTATCTCCGACCTTTTGAACTTCTGGAAGTTCATCTGTATCGAATTCATCACGGATGTCTCCGACAATCTCTTCGATTATATCTTCTATTGTAACAAGTCCAGAGGTACCACCGTATTCGTCCATTAAAATAGCCATGTGAATTCGTTCTCGCTGAATTTTAAGTAATAGATCCGCTATTGGCATCGTTTCAATAACACGAATAATTGGTTGCATATAGTCACTAACTGGAGTTGTGGCATTTTCAGGGTTTTTAATATATGCAGTTAATAAATTTTTCATATTCACAAGTCCGATAATATGGTCTTTGTCACCATCTGTTACGGGATATCTTGTATATTGCTCTACTCCGATTAACTCAAAGACTTCTTTTAACGTTAAATCTTTATCAATGGAAATGATTTCTGTACGAGGTACCATAATTTCTTTAGCGATACGGTCATCAAATTCAAAAATTTTGTTCACATATTTATATTCAGCTTGGTTAATTTCTCCGCCCTTAAAACTTTCGGAAAGAATCATACGAAGTTCTTCCTCTGAATGGGCAACTTCTGATTCAGAAACAGCATCTAAGCCAAATACTCGTGTAGCTAAGAATCGTGCTGAACCATTCATCCCGTGAATGACCGGGTACATAAGCTTGTCAAATATAAGTAGCGGTTTTGCAACTGCTAGTGTTATTGCTTCTGCTCTTTGAATGGCAAAAGTTTTTGGAGTTAATTCTCCAACTACTACATGTATATATGTTACAAGGGAGAATGCAATAACAAATGAAAGTAAAGAAGAAACACTTTCGGGAAGTTCAAAATAATCAAATGCCGGATGTAATATTGCCTCAATTGTCGGTTCTCCAAGCCAACCTAAACCTAATGCGGTTATCGTGATTCCGAGCTGACAGGCAGATAAATATTCATCCAAATTAGACACTATTTTTTTGGCATTTAACGCGCTCTTATTTCCTTCAGCAACGAGCTGATCAATTCTTGTCGATCTTACTTTTACTATTGCAAATTCACTTGCAACAAAAAATGCAGTGAATGCGATTAAGACAGCAAAAGCTGTCAATCGTATGGCTATGTCCAAATAATTACTTTGTCCCTAACCCAAATGAGGGGTAGAACAAAGTGTACACCTCCTGTTTTCTAAAAAATAGTTTATAGTTTTAATAATAAAATAATGTCATGTAAATTACAAATCTTTCTACTTAACAGATTAAGCCTATATCTTTTCACTCAAAGAAAATTTACATAAACTTATCATTAAAAGTGCTGAATTTATAAGATAATAATAGAAAGATAGAATGGGGGTTCTACATTGAAAAATACATATATCGAAATTTTGAAAGCATCTACAAAACTTGGATTAACATCATTTGGTGGACCTTCTGCACATATAGGATATTTTCGTGAAGAGTATGTTCAGAAAAGAAAATGGTTGGATGACAAATTATACGCTGACATTGTAGCGTTATGTCAATTTTTACCTGGTCCTGCATCTTCTCAAGTAGGAATATCTATAGGTTTACTTCGTGGAGGAATAGCTGGCGGTATTATTTCTTGGTTAGGATTTACTATGCCATCAGTTATTCTTCTAATGTTATTTGCTATGTTTGTTTCGGCTACAGGTTCTTTTGATAGTGGATGGATACATGGTTTGAAAATAGTGGCGGTAGCGGTAGTTGCTCATGCTCTTTTAGGAATGCAAAAGTCACTTGCCCCAGATCGTATAAGAATTTCTATTGCAGTAGCTTGTGCTATATTGACATTACTTATTCCAACCGCTATCGGTCAAATTTGTATAATCATTGCAGCAGGAGTTTTTGGATATATTTTATATAAAAATGAGGAAGTGGAGCATGCTCCAGAAATTTCACTTTCTTTTGGGAAAAGAATAGGATTCTTAAGTTGGACTATATTTTTTGTTTTATTGATTTTATTGCCATTATTAAAACCATTATTTAACTCTGTTTATTATTCTATGTTTGATGCTTATTATCGAGTTGGTTCCATCGTTTTTGGTGGAGGGCATGTTGTTTTACCAATGCTTCAAAGAGAAGTAGAGGTTTCACCAGATGTTTTCCTTGCTGGGTATGGTGCAGCTCAAGCTGTTCCGGGGCCACTATTTACATTAGCTGGTTATTTAGGGCAGGTAACTGCAGGGGTTCCAGGTGCGCTGATAGCTGTCTTTGCAATGTTTTTACCTTCTTTTTTATTAGTTATTGGGACCTTACCCTTTTGGACAGTTATTCGTTCCAAAAGAGGTATACAAGCGGCATTAAAAGGAGTAAATGCCGCAGTAGTTGGGATCCTGCTTGCTGCATTATATAATCCTGTTTTTACTAGTGCAGTGAATAGTACGATGGATTTTGTTATCGTTCTTATTACTTTTACGTTGCTTTCTGTGTATAAATGGCCGCCAATTTACGTAGTATTATTTAGTGCAATTTTTGGAGCCATTATGCATATAATTTAATTAGTCCCTTTTTTTAGAAAAGTGTTGACATTGGAAATTTTTATATGCTAATGTTAAGGGACACTAAATAAAAAAAGAGAAATGGAGGTATGAAAAATGATTCGTTTAATTGATATAAAAAACAACTTAATAATTTTTTCATGCCTACCATCGAACGATAAATGATTTTATAATAGACATTTTTTAGGTTTACTTTGTCTATTTAAAAGCACATTACCGTAATATGGGTAATGTGCTTTTTTGTGTTCATTTATTTCCATTTTTTAGTGAAAATGTAAGAAAGGAAGGGTTTGGATATGACTATTCAACGGACAAAACAAATTTTATTAAAGGAATCTCTAGAAGGTGGCTAGCTTGTTTTATTTAAGAGAGAGAAGAAATGAGGGGATTAAATAATGTTTTCGGTTTTATTTAAATTAAAGTGGTTTTTTAGTGATCATTGGAAGCGATATACAGTCGCTGTTAGCTTGCTCATAGTAGCAAGTGCATTTGAAGTAATACCTCCATGGTTGGTCGGAGAGGCAATAGACACCATTACAACAGGTAATATGACTCCTGACTTATTAACGATGTATGTGTTCTACTTTATCGGAATAATTATCATTGGATATGTGCTAAATTTTGTTTGGCAATATCAATTGTTTGGTGGCTCTATTACGATAGAGCGGATTTTAAGAACCAAATTAAATAGAAAATTTTTAAGTATGACACCAACATTTTATGAAAAAAATCGTACGGGTGATTTAATGGCTCGTGCAACAAATGATTTAAATGCGGTTGCAACTACAGCTGGTTTTGGAATTATGACATTGATCGATTCAACGATGTATATGGCAGCACTCATCCTAGCGATGGGGTTCATTATTTCATGGAAGCTTACATTTTTTGCAATATTACCGATTCCGATTTTAGCTTTTATCATGCAATATTTAGGGAAAATAATTCATGAAAAATATATGACTGCACAAGATGCATTTGGCGATTTAAATGACCGAGTTCTTGAATCTGTTGCTGGTGTTCGTGTTATTCGTGCATATGTCCAAGAAAGAGCAGACGAAAAGAAGTTTGCAGACATGAGTGAAGAAGTATACCAAAAAAATATGGTCGTTGAACGAATTGATGCACTATTTGGTCCAATTACAAAAGTAGGTACAGGTATCAGTTATGTAGTTGCTTTAGGTTACGGTGCATATCTCGTTTCACAAAATGAAATGACAGTTGGGAATTTAATCACATTTAACGTTTACTTAGGGATGGCAATATGGCCAATGTTTGCAATTGGAGAATTAATCAATGTTATGCAACGTGGGAATGCTTCCTTAGATCGTGTGCAAGAAACGCTGGACTATGAAGCTGATGTAAAAGATCCATTGAGTCCTGTGAAACTATATGATGTGAATTCCATCGGATTTGAAGATGTTGGTTTCCAATATCCAATGTCACAGGTGAAAAATCTTCAAAATATCCGAGTAAACCTTCAAAAAGGGCAAACACTTGGTATTGTCGGAAAAACAGGATCAGGAAAAACAACCTTTATGAAACAACTTTTAAAGGAATATCCTATTGGAGCTGGACAGCTAACAATTGGAGATATAGCAATTTCTGAGCAAACAAAAGAGCAAGTTCTAGAATGGATTGGATACGTTCCGCAGGATCATGTTCTATTCTCACGGACAATTCGTCAAAACATTCTTTTTGGTAAAGAAGATGCAACGGAAGAAGAGCTAGAAGAAGCAATTCGATTAGCGCATTTCCAACGTGATTTGATGAACTTGCCGATGGGTCTTGAAACATTGGTAGGAGAAAAGGGTGTCTCTTTATCAGGTGGTCAAAAACAACGGGTATCTATTGCAAGAGCACTTATTAAAAATCCAGAGATTTTACTATTAGATGATTCGCTTTCCGCAGTGGATGCGAAAACAGAAGCAAAAATTATTGAAAATATACAAAATGAACGTAGTGGGAAGACAACAATTATTACGACGCATCGATTGTCAGGTATTCAACATGCAGACCATATTATCGTTTTAGACGAAGGAATGGTTGTAGAAGAAGGTACTCATGAGGAACTTCTTCAGCAAAATGGTTGGTATAAAGAGCAATACGATCGTCAACAGCTTGAGGGGGTGTCGTCATGAGTACAGGAAAACGACTCTACCATTATGCGTTATTTTATAAAAAGCCAATTTTACTTGGTTTAATCTTTTTAACAATTGCAGTGTTTGCAGACTTAACCGGTCCATTCATCGCAAAGAAAATTATCGACGACCATATTACAGAAGGGGCTATTGATCTTCAGCCTATATTAATGCTATTAGCTGTATTCTTTGGTTTATCGATTGTAACAGCAGTTTTTAGATACTTTATGTTTATTAATCTTCAGATTGGGGCTAACCGTGTTGTACAAAAGCTGAGAAATGATGTATTTCAGCATATACAAACATTGCCAATACAGTATTTTGATAACTTGCCTGCTGGAAAGGTAGTTGCACGTGTTACAAATGATACAGAAGCTATTCGTAATCTATATGTGCAGGTACTATCTCAGTTTGCAACAAGTATTATTTCAATCGCAGGTGTTTATGTAGCTTTATTTATCCTAAATGTAAAAATGGCTGCAATGGCGCTTTTTGTTGTACCAATCGTTTATGTATGGATGATCGGATATCGAAAATATGCTTCTAAATATAATCATATTGTTCGTACGAAGATTGCCGATTTGAATGCAATGCTGAACGAATCAATTCAAGGTATGTCCATTATTCAAGCTTTTAAACGAGAGAAGCAAATGGAACGTGAATTTGAAGAGATGAATGGAGAGCATTACCGCTATCAAAATAAATTGCTTACACTTGATTCGGCAACTTCATTTAACTTAGTTAGTGTTTTACGATCCTTAATGTTTATTATGTTTATTTGGTATTTTGGTAGCCAGTCCATGGAACCAAATACAATCATTTCAGCAGGTATGCTTTATGCATTTGTTGATTATACGACAAGACTATTTAATCCGATTACAGGAATTGTGAATCAATTTTCGCAATTGGAGAGATCTCTTGTTGCAGGTAATCGTGTGTTCCGTTTACTTGATGAATCAGGAGAAAAAGTGGAAGATCAACGTATGGAACGATATGAAGGAAATGTTGAGTTTCAAAATGTATCTTTTGCATATAAAGAGAAGGATTATGTATTAAAAAATTTAAACTTTGTAGCCAATAAAGGGGAAACGGTAGCACTTGTTGGGCATACTGGATCAGGAAAAAGCTCGATTATGAACTTATTGTTCCGTTTCTATGATCCATCAAAAGGAAAGATTCTCATTGATGGTGTTGATATAACATCGTTACCAAGGCAAACAATAAGAGATCATATGGGTATCGTTTTGCAGGATCCTTATTTATTTTCAGGAACAATCGAGTCAAACGTAAGCTTAAATGATCCTCGTATTTCCCGTAAGACAGTGGAGGCTGCATTGGAAGCAGTTGGGGGAGAGCGAGTATTAAAGAATCTTGAAAAAGGTTTAGATGAACCTGTAATTGAAAAGGGTAGTACACTATCCTCTGGACAAAGACAGCTAGTTTCATTCGCTCGAGCACTTGCTTTCGACCCTGCCATTCTAATATTGGATGAGGCAACTTCAAATATTGATACAGAAACGGAAGAAATAATACAGCATGCAATGGATGTATTGAAAAAAGGAAGAACAACTTTTATCATTGCACACCGACTTTCTACTATTAAGAATGCAGATCGAATTTTAGTATTAGATCGTGGTGAAATTGTAGAGAGTGGAACGCATGATGAGTTGCTACAGCTACAAGGACGCTATGAACAAATGTATAAATTACAAGCAGGAGTATCACAGCACGTATAATACGTGCGGGGATATTCCCTTTTTTATGTATTGAAGTTTTCTATCGAAAATCGTATATTTAGTGAGACGAAATAAAAAGCAAGAGAGGTATCTTATGATCCTGTGGCTAAAAGATTGGAAAACAAAAATATCTTCATTCAATAGGAATATACGGTTATTCATGATGGCAAATATTCTTATACAAGTAGGTATGGGAGTTTTTTCTGTCATGTATAATTTATATTTAAAGGAGCTGGGATTTCCTGAAACCGTAAATGGTAAAGTGATTACGATGACTTCTCTTGCATCGGCAATCATGTTAATACCTGCTGGCTTTTTAAGCGATCGTTTTGGACGAAAATGGATGATTATTGTTGGTTCGATGGTGACAGTGTTAACATTATTTTATAGAAGCGTAATGGTGGAAGAACAATCGTTAATTTATGCCGCATTTTTAACTGGACTATTCATGGCGCTTGTCCAAGTTTCAGGTGTCCCTTTCTTAGCAGAAAACTCGAATGCTAGTGAACGTATGCATTTGTTTAGTATCCATTTCTCTTTAGTGACCATTGCAAGTGTCATTGGAAGTTTCGGTGGAGGTGTATTAGCTGATGCACTACACTTGTATGCTGCTATGCCTATTCAGGAATCGATAAAATGGGTTTTAATAGTAGGTACCATTGTATTCGCACTAGGCTTAATCCCTTTATTTAAATTAAAACCAATAGCAAGACAAGAAAATAAAACTGCTAAAACAAGTGAGAAGGAATTACCAAGTTCTTTCAAAAGAAATATTATAATCATTGTATTGTTTGGTTTTTCCAACTTGTTAATCGGTACAGGATCAGGTTTAGTTATTCCTTATTTGAACTTATACTTTGCTAACCGTTTTGATGCATCTAATTCATATATTGGTTTGATATTATCATTAGGCTCAGGAATGACGGCTATTGCAATGCTTATTGGCCCAGCACTTGTAAAAAGAGTAGGGCAGGTTCGTGCACTTGTAATTTTTCAATTACTATCAATCCCTTTTTTATTTATCACTGGTTATACCAATTCCTTGCTAGTAGCATCAATCGGATTTTTGCTACGTCAAGCACTTATGAATGCTGGAAATCCAATACAAAGTGCTATTGCAATGGATTTAGTTCATGATAAATATAAGGGGCTTGCCAATTCAGTAAACCAGATGGTATTCAATATTGGATGGGCTAGCACTGGAGCTATCTCTACAGGATTGGTAATGACATATGGAGCATATTGGGGATATGCTTATACCTTCACAATAACAGGAGTTCTTTATATCATAGCTTCCACTTATTTTTATGTTTTATTTGGCCGGAAAAAAATTGGTACAATGTAAAACGAAGTGATTATCATAATCTATAAAACTATTACACGTGCCGAGTTTAAGATGAGAATGAAGTTTAGTAGAGGGAGAACCAATGAGATGTGTTTGATGAAAGACAACAGGAAAAGTGTTTCTAGGATCTGTATTTGATTATTTAGAAGACAAATAAAATACTAAACTGCATGTGTTTTTTTAAGCACATGCAGTTTTTATGTTGTTAATCGTAAACGTGAAACAGCATTAGCTCATGAATCATTTTTTTTATAGTTTCTTCATCAGCTGGTACGATTCCATTCCAATTGATTGTGCCATCCGGTTCGTATTCACCTGTATATCGTACTTGTTTATAGAAGAATGAGATAGACCAGCCCGGTAATTGCTTATTTTCATATAGTGGTTTAAAGCTAAAATGCTGTAACAAAATAATCATCCTTTCATGTGACATAATTTCCATGCATACACTAGTAGAAATGACTAGTGAAGGAGCATCTACTTGTTTATTGAAAAATTACAACTTGCGATTCAAAATGAATACGCAGATTACCATTTCTATAAAGATATGTATAAATTGACGAACGATCCATATTGGCAAGGGTTTATTCAACATGCTTATGAAGATGAAAAAAGCCACTATGAAATGTTTCAACAACTCTATTATATGCTGACAGGGACTTATGTTCAAAGTCTGAAAAAAAAGCCACCTTGCATAGACTTAAAAACTTGTGCAAAGAATGCGATTAAAGATGAGTTAGAAGGAGCTGAAATGTATAAAGAAATGCTGCTCCAAATACCTGTTCAGCAAGCATATGCGCCACTATTTGTGGCAATGCATGATGAAACGGAGCATGCTATACGTTTTTCGACAATGTTCAACGCATTGTAATTCTTTTAGTGTTTGTCCTTCCTCTGCTATAATAAATTATATGCTAGAGGAAAAAGGTGAAATAGATGGATTTATTTTGGACGATTTTATTCATGGCAGCAGTCGGAGCAGCGATAGGGGCAGTAACAAATCACTTTGCTATTCAAATGCTTTTTCGACCACATGAGGCAAAATATATTGGATCTTGGCGAATCCCGTTCACACCTGGTTTAATTCCAAAGAGACGAGATGAACTTGCCAAACAACTAGGAAATACAGTAATCAATCACTTATTGACCCCAGATATTTTCAAAAGAAAATATTTTAATGAAGAAATGCAAGACAAGACTACGAAGTTAATCGTTCGACAATTAAATGAGAAAATTCTACTTTCTGATAAAACGATTGAAGATTGGTTAAAGCTAAGTGGCATTGAAAATATTGTAACAATAGCTAATACGAAAATAGATGAGCAAGTGGATATACAATTTAATCGTTTAAAAAACCGTTTTGAAAAGGAGACGATTAGACAGTTAGCTCCGGAAGATTGGCAGTTTAAAGCAGATAGTAAAATAGGAGAAATTGTGTCATACATCCTTTTTAAAGGAGAAGAATTTTTTCAGTCTGAAGAAGGTAAACGTACTGTAAAAAATTTAATTGATGATTTCCTATCTACTAAAGGAACGCTTGGAAGCATGATTCAAATGTTTGTTGGTGAATCTTCCTCTCTTGCAGGAAAAGTGCAACCAGAAATATTAAAGTTTTTAAAAGCACCAGGTACCAAAAATATGCTAGAAAATATTGTTCGTAATGAGTGGGAAAAGCTTAAAGACCGACCAATTGTGGAAATAATGGACGGCTTTGATTTTGAACCAGTCGTAAAAAATGTAAAAAGTTATTTGAAGAAGGAACTAGCAATCGAAGAGCGTTTAAGTCATAGTTTAGTTCATTATTTCCCAGAGGCAACAGAATGGACGCAAACTACGCTTGTCCCAAAATTGACTTCCTTTGCATTCATGGAAGCGGAAGCTAAGCTAGAAGAAGTATTGCGTAAAATGAAATTAGAAGATATGGTAAAAGAGCAAGTCGATTCTTTCCCAGTAGCACGTTTAGAGGAAATCGTTTTAGGTATATCGAAACGTGAGTTTAAAATGATTACAGTACTTGGTGGATTCTTAGGTGGTCTTATAGGGATCATACAGGGACTAATCGTCTTTATTACAAGCTAAATAAAAGGAGCTAATAAAAATGGTCAATATTTACGATGATATTAATAAATTGGAAGCAACACTACGTAAAACCGATGAATTTGCTAAGGTAAAAGCAGCGGTGGAATCTGTTAAAGCAGATCCTGAGGCACTTGCATTATTTCAAAGCTTTCGTAAGATTCAACTTTCCCTTCAAGAAAAGCAAATGAAGGGGGAAGAAATTTCTGGTGAAGAGCTAGAATATGCACAAAAAACTGCACAGCTTGCTCAAGGAAATGAAAAAATCTTTCAAATGCTCCAAGCAGAAATGAGTTTAAGTCAGTTAATTGAAGAAGTAAACAGAGTTTTAATTAAACCAGTACAAGAATTATACGAAGGTATTTAATGCTAAGGATCTCCTAAAATAGGAGATCCTTTTTTAATTTAAAGACCATTATTAAGTCAACGTGGGATCTAGTATTTTATATCTTAAATATATTTTAAACAACATAGAATACTAGAAACACTGATGCGCGCTTGCCGCAAGCTACGCAAGAGCCACCGTAGGATAAAAACTAGAAACACGGATGTGCGCTTGCTGCACGCTACGCATGAGCCTCCGCAGGATGAGTCGCTCCTTCGTCGCTCGCACATCCTATTGACCACTGTTTATGAAAATTTCACTTTTTATAAATCATTGCACATTTTAATATAAAACCTATTATAAAACCTTTTATTTGTAATGGCTGACACCTGCATTCGCGCCTTCCCAGCCGCATGACGTGCCGTATGAGACAGATGGATGCGTCTAGCGCATGCAGCGGCTCATGCGGACGTGCGGCCAGCACGAATGCATATAGATAAGTAGTATTCCTTGGAACTTAAAGTCTAATTTATTTGCTCTTTTAAGACTCCGATATACGCTTGCCACACGCTACGCATGAGTCTAGGCATGAGCAATAACTGCCCCTGATATTTAAACACATAAAAATGAAGTTTAACAGAGCTGAAAATAATAGAAGGAATAATTTATTAGATGTCGAATTATTAATAAATGAATAACCATTCACTTATAAAGGGGAATTGCTATGTATAAGACTTTATTGTTAGAAAAAGAAGGAAGAATTGCTACGCTAACATTAAATAGACCACAAGCCATGAATTCAATGGATGATGTGATGATGAAAGAGCTAGCGGAATGTTTTGAGTCTCTTAAAGAAGATCGCTCCGTACAAGTGTTGATTATAAAAGGAGAGGGGCGTGCGTTTTCTGCTGGAGGAGACATAAAGGCAATGCTGGATACAGAGAATCCTTTTAATATTGAAGAAGTCATGGTGTATCTTGGGCGACTCGCAAAAACATTATATACATTACCTCAAATTACAATTGCCTCTGTTCACGGTGCCGCAGCAGGTTTAGGCTTCAGTATGGTACTGGGCTGCGATATTATTATCGCGGAAGAAAATAGTAAGCTCGCTATGAACTTTATTGGCATAGGGCTAATACCAGATGGAGGCGGGCATTTCTTCTTAAAAGAAAGAGTGGGAATCCCAAAGGCGAAACAACTTATGTGGAGTGGGCAACTGTTTTCAGGAAAGGAAGCGCAAAAAATCGGCTTAGTGGATGAAGTGGCTTCTGATGGTTTAGGTTATACAACAGCAAATTCCTATGCACAGAAACTTCTCCAGTCGCCAATAGCGGCTATGATTGCGTCGAAAGAAATATTACACGCTACAAAAGTAGATGAACTAGCAGCAGTAGTAGAAAAAGAAGCTATAGCTCAGACTGCTTTGCGTAAAACTGCTGACCATCTAGAAGGCATTCAAGCTTTTGTTGAAAAACGCAAGCCTACTTTCAAAGGGGAATAAAAGAATGGAAGTAAAAATAGAGGTTGTTAAATCATGGGCACGTACTTTTCATGAGGATGAAGCCTGACTAACCTCGATAACCTAAAAATTGCAGAAGCTTCAATGGGTATAAAAAAAGGACATAACCTCTTTGGGGGTTATGTCCTTTTCAAATTACACGTGAAATAAAACCAGTTTTCCAGCGTTGTTCACTAAACGATGAGTCGTTTTAGTAAAGCCTTTTTCTTCAATAAATTGCTCGCCTTTTTTCTTCGCGTCTTCGTCGTTATCGAAATTCCATGTTTCTTCTACAATAAGCTTTCCTGTTGGTTCAAATGCAGTAAATTTATATGTTTTCAAGAATCAACACCCCTTTGTTCTTCTTATACCTAATATTATACAACAAAAAAACTTTAAAAGAAAAATGTAAAGTTAACTTGACAAACGAAAACGGAGTAAAGTATACTTTACGTAAAGTTAGCTTTACAAAAAAGGTAGGAGTATACATGGAAAATTTAGTTAGAGATAAACGAATGGCATTAGGGATGACACAGGATGAGCTATCAGAAATGCTTAATGTTTCCAGACAAACAATTATTTCGTTAGAAAAGGGAAGATATAATCCATCCATCACATTAGCTTTTAAGCTTTCTGAATTGTTCAATTGTACGATCGAAGACATATTTATTTATGAGGAGGAAGATTAGTATGTATGAGAAATTTGATTTAGTGTCATTTATGTTAGGTTTGCCTCTTGCAATTGTAGTTATGGCTATTGTTTTATTAATCAATAGAAAAATAGGTAAGAAAAAACGGTGGTTCGATGAAAGATATACGAGAATACATGAAAAAGCAAGATCCATTTCTTGGATGACAACTACTGTTGTTATATTAATCGTATGGATGATAATCCTGACTATTGAAGGTCCAGGTCTTTACTTTTTCTTAATGACTGCTATTTGGGTAATTCATATGACTTCTTATTTAATAGGTGCTGTAATAGCTAGTAAAGATAACTAAAAATCGGAGGGGTTTTTTTAATGAAAAAAAATACTAAATTTGCTCTACTCGTTTCCTTATTTGTACTAATCGGAATCCCTCTATTTTTTCTTTTGATCTCACTGCTAACAAATGAACGGAATTATTTTTTATATAGTATTTTTCCTTCCTTTGCAGCTGGATTTACCGGACTAATAATCAGTGTTCAACAAATAAAAAAAGAACGAAAAAGTTTGTAAACTTTTTATTAAAGATTGTACACATTTCACTGTATACAATCTTTTCTTTATGATAAAATAAGAACAAATATTCGATTTTGTGAGGTGTGGTAAATGACTGGAGTTCGTTTTCTACATATAGCTGATTTACACTTAGATAGTCCATTTAAAGGGCTTACCTCTATTCCGCAAAATAAATTGCAAGATATACGTGAAAGTACATTTAAAGCTTTTACAAATATTATTAATTATGCAAAAGCAAGTAAGCCTGATTTTATTTTAATTGTTGGTGATATTTATGATGGAGAAAATAGAAGTTTACGTGCTCAGCATCTATTTCAAAAAGGGATGGAAGAGCTTTCTTCTGTAGGTATCCCTGTTTTTATTTGCTATGGAAACCATGATCATTTGAGTGGCAATTGGGTGAGATTCCAACTACCTGATAATGTAGACGTGTTTGAGGAAGAAGTAGACACAAAAACACTTGAAGTGGAAGGTAATAAAGTCCATATATCAGGATTTAGTTATAAGGAGAGGCATATTCGTGATGCCATGCATGTCCATTATCCAATAGCGAATGGATTAGATTACCACATTGGAATGCTACATGGAAGTATCGAAGGAAACGAAGAACATGATGTATATGCGCCTTTTCGACAAGCGGATTTAATAAGTAAAGGATATGATTATTGGGCACTTGGTCATATTCACAAGCGGCAAATTTTATCTGATGACCCTCCTATCGTCTACCCTGGTAATACACAAAGTAGACACCGAAACGAAAAGGGTTTGAAAGGATTCTATGAGGTCTCCTTAACAAAAGGACAAGCTAACCTTCAATTTATCCATTCTTCTGCATTTATTTATGACGAGGTAGCAGTGTCTTGTGATGGAATAATTCATGCAAATGAATTGATTGCCCGCATAGAAGTAACCCTTCGTGATTATATAGAATCAAATGGAAGTGCAATTGTTGATGTAATGTTAACTGATATTACGGAAGATACGGAAGAACTTTTACAATCTTCTACAAATGAAGAATGGCTCCAAATAATACAAGAAAGTATACGTGGAGAGGAAAATTTTATCGTTGTTCAAAAGCTCCGAATACAAATGCCGAAGGAGATATGGAGTGAATCCTCTGCTATTGTTCAGTCTATAGAACAATGGAACAATGCCGACTGGAAATATGCATTAAAGGAATTATATCAGCACCCAAAAGGTAGTAGATATCTGGAGACAATTAGTTCAGAGTTTGTGAAGGAAACGATAAATGAAGTTGAACAGCTGCTTTCAAACGTTTTAGCAAAGAGGAGTGAATAACGATGAAAATTGAAAAACTCCATATTTATGGCTTTGGAAAGCACGAAAATGTACAAATAGACTTTCAATCTGGATTAAACGTACTATTTGGTGAAAATGAAGCTGGAAAATCGTCCATTCAGCAATTCATTTTGCATATACTTTTTGGCTTTCCACAAAAAAATGCACAACTATTAAGATATGAACCGAAAAGTGGCGCAATGTATGGTGGAAAGATTCAATTTTACGATGAACAAAAGGGACGTGTGGTAATTGAAAGGATTAAAGGAAAAGCAAGCGGTGACGTCATAGTTTACTTTGAGAATGGAGACCGTGGAGGAGAAAAAGAATTAGCATCCCTCTTACATTCATATAATCGTTCTGATTTTGAGGCGATTTTTTCATTTTCACTTCTTCAATTACAGGGTTTTGAAAAATTGACTGAAGAAGAGTTAACCCGAACTTTGCTTGCTTCCGGAACGACTGGTATGGACACATTATCAAAGGTGGAAGCTCAATTTGTCAAAGAAATGGGTGATTTATTTAAACCAAGTGGCAAAAAACCTCTCATAAATCAAAAAATAGATGAACTACGTGTATTAGAAGAAGAGTGGAAGCTATATCTAGAAAAAGTAAATGAGTACGAGCCATCTATTAATCGTTTGAGGGAAATAGACTCCCTTCTAGTCCAATCATCTGAACAAGAAAAACAAGCCCAATCACAATTACAACTTTATATGCAATGGAAGCAATTAAAACCATTAAAAGAAAAGCAGTTAGAGCATGAAGAATCTTATGAAAAAGTCAAAGAGCAGATTTTTCCTGCAGATGGTATCAGACGTTATGAAATGATAAAAGACAAAAGAATGAGCGTTCATATTGCGAATGAACAGTTAAGAGACAATCTCAAAGAGTTAAAGAATAATAATGAAATATTGTCATTAGAAGAATTGGAAAGATTGAAAGCCTTCTTAGCATACGAAACAGAATGGCATCAGCTCAAAGCAAAACGAATACAAATAGAAGAAGAACAAACGAAAACCTTACAAAATCAAATGCAGCAATTATCTCTTGTAGGAATAGATTGGGAGAAGAACTTAAGCAACATTACAGAAGCAGATGTATCTATTCAACAAGAAGAAAAGCTAATAACTCTTTTAAAAGAACGAGAAAAGTTAGAAAGTGAACTGCTTCAGGAAAAACGTATATTACAAATGAAAAAGGAAGATCTTCACCATCAGAAAACACGTATTTCAGAAGTGAGGCATACTAAAAAAGAGGAAAGTAAAGCAGATGGAATTAGCTTAACACTTAGCGGTGCCATCCTTCTTTTGGGAATTATTTTTAGTTTTGTCCTATCCAATTGGATGTTTGGATTAGCTTCACTAATAGTCAGTGTCATTGTTTTTGTTGGTTTTAATTATTTGAAAAAAATGATGACTCAAACAGAAGATGTACAAACATATGAAAAACTATTATTAAAAGAAGAGGACGCTCTATTTCAGCAAATTAATCAGCTGGAGAATAAAATAAATGATTTAGAGCAACGTGAGCATTCTATTAATCAGCATGTACAATTATTTCTAAATAATTATTATTTAAATAACCAACTTTCACCGAGTTTATTAAAAGAGCTATTTAATAGATTACGTTTAATTCAAGAGCAACAAATCCACCTCGATCAAATGGAAATAAAATTAAATGAAATAAACATAAGAATGAAAGAACTATTGGAGCAGTCCAAAATAGTAGCAGATATTTTCTTAATTGATGACATGTTATTCCATCAGCTTCGTGAGCACTATCTTTCAGAGAAAAAGAAATTTGAAGAAAATGAATCTATTCGAGATAAAATAAATGAGATTGTAACTAAGCAAAAAGAAAATACTTCATTGCTTGATGTGTATGCAGAAAGCATTCAAACGCTATTTCAAGAAGCAAATGCAAAGTCCGAAAGTGATTTTTATGAGGCTCATCGATTATTTGAACAAAAAGTATTTTTAGAAAAAGAATTACATCAGTTACAAATGCAATTAGGGAATCTAGAAATAGACATAGAGGACTTTGAAGAAGAGTTTGAACGGGAAACCAAGGAACAATTAACTAATATCCAGAAGAATCGTAATGAATTGATTCAAGAGAGAGCATCTTTAGATTATAAGACTAACATACTGCTCCACGATGAAAAGCAAAGTGATATGTTACAAAAACTAGAACAAAAAAAAGCAGAGCTGCAAGAATATGTGAAGCAATGGGCAGCATTAAAAGCTGTTGTTGTAGCTATAAAACAAATGATGGTGCAACTAAAAGAGGAACGTCTACCCGAAGTGCTAGACTTGGCTCAAAGCTATTTTCAAAGGCTTACTAGTCAATCATACGAACAATTGATATTAACACCAGAAGGAATCTTTGAGGCTGTCAAATATAACGGACAGCGTTTTAAAATTGCAGAACTAAGTCAAGCAACAAAAGAGCAGGCGTATATCTCACTACGTATTGCATTAGCTATATCATTAAAAATGAAAGCACCTTTTCCAATTATTATGGATGATCCTTTTGTACATTTCGATCGTTTCCGATTACAACAAGTGGTACAATTAATGGAGGAGCTACAAAAAGAGCATCAACTACTGTATTTTACATGTCATGAAAATATGCAATATGTCTGGAAGGATGTAAATGTCATACGAGTAGCGACATTATTAGCTGGAAGTGGAGGGATTGTGAAATGAAAGGTATTACACAATTACGAGTAGGGGATCCAGTAGATCATTTCTTACTAATCAAACAATCGACAAAAGGAATTACAACTGTTGGGAAACCATTTATGTCGCTTTTATTGCAAGATAAAAGTGGCGATATAGAAGCTAAATTATGGGATACAAACGAAGAGCATGAAAAGCTATTTGCAGCAAGTCAAATAGTTCGTGTCGGTGGTGAAATACAAGATTACCGTGGGAAATTTCAACTTCGTGTAAAAAGTATTCGACCTGCAAAAGCAGATGAACCGATTACAATAAATGATTTGGTTCCATCTGCTGCAAAATCTAAAGAAGAATTGATGGAAGAGCTCATGCAATTTTTCTTTGAGATGAAAAATCCTTTAATACAGAGAATTACTCGACATTTATTAAAAAAGCATCAAAATGAGTTTATGACGTTTCCAGCAGCTACAAAAAATCATCATGATTATGCATCTGGTTTGATTGATCATGTCGTATCCATGTTGAAGCTAGGAAAAGCTTTATGTGATCTTTATCCAACACTTAACAAAGACTTGCTATTCGCAGGAATTATTTTGCACGATATAGGAAAGGTACTAGAGCTGTCTGGACCTGTAGCAACTACGTATACAATTGAAGGTAATTTACTTGGTCACATTACAATTATGGTGAACGAGATATCGAAGGCCGCAGAAGAGCTTCAAATTGAAGGAGAAGAGGTAATGCTCCTTCAACATATGGTACTTAGTCATCATGGTAAAGAAGAATGGGGAAGCCCAAAACGTCCAATGGTTCGCGAAGCCGAAATCTTGCATTATATTGACAATATTGATGCGAAGATGAACATGTTAAATCGGGCTTTAGATAAAACGAATCCAGGTGAATTTACAGAGCGCTTATTCCCACTTGAAAACCGTTCATTTTATAAACCTACATTTGAATAATAAAAAAAACGTAAAAGCTCTATGCTTTTACGTTTTTTTCTGATCAGATGAGAAAAAAAGGGGAGAGTGACCCAGTCACTTTCCCCTTTTCAATAATATTCTAGATAATAGTGTAGACGAGGTATAGTCCAAAGTGTCCGCCAAAAAAGACATTGGGCTAATTATTTTTCACTATCAGTAGTTGTATCTGCTTCTTCTTCAGTTGTACCTTCTTCAGCAGGTGCGTCTGAAGCATTTAAAAATTGATCTAACGCAGTTTTTAAGTCTTCATCTTTAATTTTGATATCAGCGTCTTTCATCATCTTCGAAACTTTAGTCAACAATGTAGAAGTATCTGCTTTTTCAAGCTTTAATTGTTTCTCAAGTTCTGCTTTTTTATCTTCATATGATTCTTCGATTGTACGCTTGTCCGTTACTTCAATAATGTGGAAACCATGTTGTGATTGGACTGGATCACTAATTACATTTTTTTCTAATGCAAATGCAGCTTCTTCAAATTCTGGTACCATTGCACCTTTACCAAACCAACCTAATTCTCCACCAGATTGTTGAGCTGCCGGTTCAGTAGAATATTCTTTTGCTACTTCAGCAAAGTCTTTGCCTGATTCTAGTTCACTTTTTACTTTTTTAGCAGTTGCTTCATCTGCAACTAAAACGTGGCGAGCGTTAATTTCGTTTTTAATATTTTCATATTCTGCCTTAACTTCTTCTTCTGTAACGTCTACATCTTCAATTAGAGCTTTTTCTTGCAGTAAGTTAAGTTCTAAGTACTTTTTATATGATTCTTCTGTATAACCTTGTTGTGCGATCATAGCTTCGAAGTTTTCGCCTAATTGCTCTTTGTCAGCTTTCAATTGAGCGTCTACTTCTTTTTTAGTCACATCATACTTAGAATCAAGTACTTTTTCGATCATAAGAAGTTGAAATGCTTGGTCTCCAATAGATGATTTCATTTCTTCATATAGATCGTTTTGCGTGATATCTCCAACTTTTGAAGTAGCAATTACTTCACTGTTATCTGCAGAATCATTGCTACATGCTCCTAATGCAAGGACTGACGCTGCAAGTGTAAATGACAATACTGTTTTTTTCATTTTTTTCTCTCCTAACTTCTTCGTGTTGCAGTAGTTACTATAACATAAACGAAATAAAAACAAAAATAGTTCCCATTCATTTGCCTACCGATTTTTTTCAAAATCGCATAGGATACATTGAAAAGGAGGTGTTCAAAATGGGAGGACAATATAATGGTGGTTACAACAGTGGCTCTGGCTTTGCTTTGATTGTTGTGTTATTTATTCTTTTAATCATTGTAGGCGCAGCGTTCATCTACTAATGAAAGGGCGGACTAAGATCGTTAAAAACGATCTTGGTTCTTCTTTTCATCCTTTTTTTTTATTAAAAGAAATGACCCAGTATCATTTACATGATTTGGGTCAATTTTTTCTTATTCAAATAAGAAAGTATTAAATGTTTTACAAAGTAAATGTCCAGTTGCAGTCGCCGTTAGCTCGATGTCAAATGCCAGTTTGCTCCTGCAGAAAGCTCGTCGCAGAAACAGTCATTTGATTGTCGCTGGCTTCTTTCACTTTTTCTTATACTGTATAAACTAATTCCACATAGAAGCTTACAAGAAGTATCGTAATCAATATATTAATGGTACGAAAAATCTTTGGGTGTTTTTCTTCTGGAATTTCTTTTGACATTACTAAAGCGAATGTCATTCGATTGATTTGTATTAAGTAAAATGCTGAGAATAGAATCAACGTAAATATAATCATGTCTAGTCTCCCTTCATATACTAGTAAGCATATCAAAGAAGGAACATAGTTTACAAGTAGTAGATATTGTTAAGGTTGGGCTGGAGCCACTAATATCTCATAACCAGCATCTGTTTCTTCAATAAGTGCTGTTTTAGGTGACTTACTTAAATTTTTTACATAAATTAAATCTATTAAACAAATTCCACAATGATAAGCTAATAACATAGTAAAGTAATGAGCAAACATAGGAACTAATAAAGCAGCGATGACTAAGGATAGATTAAGAAATATAAACGGTGCTAACAATGAAAAAATAAATCTATTCTTATTAATTGGTTCAATCACACGCAAATTAACGATTGGCAAAAAGCCATATTGCTTAATAATTAAAAATTTTACTTTTTCTCTATAACGAAAGAGAGGGATATAGTGTAAAAGTTTATGAATTGGATAGATACTTAAAAATGTAAGTAAGAATACCCAAAAGTAATCATCGGATTTGGTGGAATCATTAATAATTCCTAACAAAACATATGCGACAGAAAAAACAGTTATAACGAGCAAAGAAGATAAAAGAAAGAGACGATCTAAGCCGTATTGTTTTTTCACATTAATTGTTTTCCAGCAATGCAAGTGTATGCATCTCCTATACGTAAGTGAATATCTTTCAGATACATACAATACGATGTTTCCATGTAAAAAGCAATAGGGAATATATTAAAATTTATATAGCGCTTTCATCCCTTGATGCAATTACATTGTTTGTGAATGTTTCATCAATATTTTTAATAGAACGCTCGAATATTTCCATAAAGTCATCCCCATATATATTACGAATGACAGCCATCACATCCATAAATTCAGGGAATTTGCCATACAGCTCCTTCATCGGTACAGAACCTTCGATTACAGAGTGGGGTGTATCATGATAATTGTGATACATTTCTTCTAATAATGTTTTTCCTTTTGGAGTCACATCTACATATGTGTTTCGTTTGTCTGTATCTCTCTTAGAAAAGGAAAGAAGTCCTCGTTCTTCTAGTTTTTTTGAGAAGTTAAAAGCGGTAGAAACATGCATTACTCCAAATTTTGCTACGTCCGAAATAGTCGCTCCTTCTAAATGATACGATATCCATAGAATATGATGTTCATTAATATTTAAGTCATAGGGTTTTATCCATATTTGCCAATCTTTTTCTACAGCTTTCCAAAGTGCTTTGGAAAGCTGAGCAATTCGTTGACTATAAAGCATTGCTTCTTTCATCGTATAAAACTGTTCTGTCATGTCCAACCCTTCTTTCTCGATTCTTTTCTTTTGAACATTATAGCAAGAAAGTATGTATGTGGAAATATAATATTATTCAAAATATAATAATTTTATAAAAAAGAGAAATGCGTTTAATCATGAAGTTGACTAAATGCATTCCTCTTTTTTTAATTTACTACCTTCTCTTTCGGTTTTGGAAGTGTTCTTTCTAATTCTTCAATTGCTTGTTGGATGGAACTAATTTCTGCTTGGAGTTGATGCTGAAGTGGAGTGGTTTCGCGCTTCCATTCAGTGATATCCTTTTTAAGCCCCTGGATTGTTTCAGGCACTATTTCCTTTGACTCTTTACTTAACCGGCTTATTGAACTTTTTAAATCTTGTAATTTTGTTTTAACTTCCGCAAGCTTGTCCTTATAATCCAGTGAAGTTGTTTTAATGGAAGATCGAAGCTGACTACCTGATTGTGGAGTCGAAAGAAGCACGGAAACCGAACCTGCGATTGCACCAGTAGCAATTCCTATTAAAAATTGTGAAACTTTCAATTCATCACCCCTTTATATGTATTATTCCTTTCCTTACAATAATTAAAACATAATTTACTGTACAAAAAAAGCTTTCCTATTAAAAGGAAAGCTAGTAATAGTAATTTAAGCTGTTAAGGCAGTTTCAAATTTTGAGCGTTTTATTAACTTTCCAATTATCGGATAAATAATGAAGAATGCAACCGCATTTATAGCCACTGCAGGGAGTACAACTGCTACTAATAAGCCCATAAATGGTACATCTGCTCCAATAAGGAAAATAGCACTTGATAAGAAAACTACGCCAGATATTAATGTGCCTATACATGTTAGCACTATAGCAACAGGTAATTTTTTGACGTATTTATTGATTAATAGTACTAAACCGAAGAAAACAAACGCTGTTACGCTTTTATCAATCACGTTTGGAATAAATCCTCCTGGAAATGTAGAAAACAATCCCGAAATAATTCCAGTAGAAATTCCAAGTAAGAAAACACTTTTAATCTCTGGAAATAGCAATATACCGATAAACATCATTGTTAACATGAAATCTGGTTTCATCCCACCATTAAACCCTGGGATAACAATATAAAGAACTGCACCTACACCTACTAATAGGGACATTAATACTAAATTTTTTGTATTCAATTCTCATCTCTCCTCAGCTTTTCTAAGCTCTATTTGTAAGATTCCCCTAACGTATCCTCTTGACCGCTAGCAAGAAACTTACCTAGATTGTAATTCTTTTAGAATCTAAATGCAACAACTAATTGTTTATCTTTTTATATACCTCTTTTGCTAAATCTTGGATAATTTCAGGAGTATATGTTTTTTCTTTTGTATTCCATGTTGCACGGAACCCGTCTGTTTGGTCGTATCTAGGAATGAAGTGTAAATGGAAATGAAATACACTTTGTCCTGCTGGTGCACCATTATTGTTTAGTAGGTTCATTCCTACTGGGCCATATGCATCTTTTAAAGCAGAAGCGATTTTAGGAACTACTTTAAATAGATTACTTGCTTCTTCTTCTGATAAATCATACACATTTTCTTTATGGTTTTTTGGTATTGCAAGTGCATGGCCTTTTGTCAAAGGCATAATATCCATAAAGGCGTAAACATGCTCATCTTCATAAATTTTTGCGCTAGGAATAGAACCATCAATTATTTTGCAAAAAATACATTCACTCATGAAAAAACCTCCTATTCATTCTTACGATGAGTTTACCATATAATATATAGATTGGGGTGGATGAAAGAAGATTTTTCCTATTAGCTTTGGTAAACTATTTATTAGAGATGAGGTGCAGAAATGACAGTATTAGAAGTAAATAATGTGACAGGCGGCTATACAAGGAAGCCGGTTTTACATGATCTAACTTTTTCGATTGGTAAAGGAGAATTAGTTGGATTAATTGGATTGAATGGAGCAGGGAAGAGTACAACTATTAAGCATATCATTGGAACAATGAACGCTGCACAAGGTGAAATTCGATTAAACGGAAAAACGATGAAAGAAGACCCAGAAATATACCGTTCTTCTTTTTCTTATATTCCAGAAACACCTGTGCTATACGATGAACTAACATTAATGGAGCATTTGCAATTGACAGCTATGGCTTACAACTTAGAACCATCTGTATTTGAGGCACGAAAGGAATCTTTGTTAAAAGAGTTTCGTATGGAAAAAAGGCTTAACTGGTTTCCTTCCCATTTCTCTAAAGGAATGCGTCAAAAAGTTATGATAATGTGTGCTTTTTTAGTGAGTCCATCATTATATATTATCGATGAACCATTTGTGGGACTAGACCCATTAGGAATACAATCACTCCTAGATCAAATGAAAGCAAGAAAAGATGAGGGAGCATCCGTACTTATGTCGACGCATATATTATCTACTGCAGAAAGATATTGTGATCGAATTTTACTTTTACACAACGGGAAAATTAGAGCACAGGGGACAATGGATGATTTGCGGGCTGTTTTTAATATGCCATATGCGACATTAGATGATTTATATATCGAAATGACGAAGGAACAAAACGATGAAAAACTTGCGTGAAGTATGGAATAAACGGTTTGTTTTTTATATAAATGAGTTGCAGAAATACTTAAAGTTTATAGCAACTGGTCATATTGCGGTTGTCTTTGTTTTTGCAATTGGAGCAGCAGGATATGCCTATAGTGAATGGTTAAAAACAGCCCCAACCGATTTCCCGGCTTTTTTACTCGTATCTTTTGTATTGAGTTTGTTTTTAGTGATAAGTCCCCCTGTCACATTAATGAAACATGCCGATGGAGTTTATTTTCTTCCTTTGGAGACAAAACTACCCGATTATTTAAAGCTTGCTTTAAGATGGACATACTTTTCAAGTGTCTTTGTTTCTATCGCAGTTTATGTTGTTTCAATTCCTTTGCTAACTAAAATAGGCGGTTTATCTAAAAATGAGATTTTCATTTTATTTTTAATTTTACTAGTACTAAAAAACTGGAGCATTCAAGTGGAATTTAATTACCGATGGGCTTCAAATGGTAAGTACGTTTGGATAGATCGTTTTGTAAGATTTCTTTTAATATTCTCCGTATTTTACTTTCTCATGAGTGGTTATTATATAGTTTCTATTGGAGCAGTTGTAATTGGGGTGATATACCTCATAGTTTGGCAAAAGAAAAAGAAAGAGATTGCATATCCATTTGATCATTTTATAGAAGTGGAACAATCCCGAATGATGCGTTTTTATCGATTTGCCAATATGTTTACTGATGTCCCACATATTAGAGGTAAAAAGAAAAGAAGAAAATGGCTGGATGGCTTTAATAAACTTGCACCATTTGCACAAAAAAATGCTCAGTTATATTTAGTGTTGCGTACGTTTATTCGAACAGATGATTATTTTTATTTATGGGTTCGATTGACCTTTTTATCTGTAGTAGGCGCTATTTTTATTCCTTTCCCAATCGTTGCGATTATTTTCACTGGTGCTTTAGCATTTGCCTCGGTCATTCAGTTAAAACATGCACTTCTTTCAGGACATGAATTTCGAATGGATTTACTATTTCCAATAGATTCGAATGCTAGAAAAATAGCTGTAAATAAGTTGCTTCGCATCATACAATTTGTACAGGCATTATTTGTCTTGTTAGCAATCTTAATTTTTTCAGAATACACTAACCTCATGCTATTAGTGCCACTAGCGATATATGTAATATCTGAAATAACACTTCGAATGAGTAAGCAATAAAAAGAAGGCTGTCGTCACGGACAGCCTTCTTTTTATTTTTGATAATTTATTGCAGCGGTTCCTAACGTTTTAGCTGCGATTAGCATGGCACGTTCATCAAAGTCAAACTTTGGACTATGATGTGGGAAGACTTCACCTTGAGGCATAGCCCCCGTGAAGAAAAATGTTCCAGGAATGTTTTCTAAATAATAGCCAAAATCTTCGCCAATCATGAGGAGCTCAGATTCTTGAACCTTTTCAACTCCGGGAATTTCATTTGCTATAGATGCTAGAAATTCTGTTTCTGATTTATGGTTAATAACTGGTGGATACCCTCTATCGAAGTTAAATGAGTATGTACAGTCGGCTGTCAGACATGTTCCCTTAATAACACGTTCTAGTTCATTTTCCATCAAATCACGAACTTCTGCATTAAAAGTACGCACTGTACCAGCAAGTTTAACAGAATCTGCAATAATATTGAATGCATTTTCGGCTACAAAAGAACCAACTGATAGAACAGCAGCTTCTGTTGGATTTACTCTTCTAGAAACTAGCTGTTGCAAGTTTACAACTAACTGAGAAGCAACTAAGATTGCATCCTTCGCTTGATGAGGATTGGCACCATGACCACCTCTACCTTGAATAGTTATATGAAAACGGTCGGCAGCTGCCATAATAGGTCCGGATTTATATTCAATTGTGCCAAGGGGGGTTAGTGACCATAAATGCGTACCGAAAATAACGTCGACACCTTCTAAACAGCCTGCATCAATCATCGGTTTAGCTCCACCAGGCGCATATTCTTCCGCATGTTGATGGATAAAAACAAATTCACCAGATAATTGGTCCTTCAATTCATTGATTGATCGAGCGAGAATAAGTAGTGTGGCAGTATGTCCATCATGTCCGCAAGCATGCATTACTCCGGCAACTGTTGATTTGTATGGGACATCCTTTTCATCTTGTATTGGAAGTGCATCAAAGTCAGCGCGTAGTGCAACTGTTTTACCAGGAAGTGCACATTTAACTCTTGCTACAACTCCATTCCCACCAACATTTGCTTGAAAAGGAATTCCTAATTCTGTGTAAAAGTCTTGAATATATTTTGCTGTTTTTGTTTCTTGAAAGGATACCTCAGGATGCATATGTAAGTAACGGCGAATTGAAACCATATCGTTAAAAGAGTTCTCTAATTTGCTTAATAATTCTTCTGTCAAAATCCTCGCCCCCGTTAATTTCTTTTTGTTATATTATAACAGAAAAAAAGAAGCTTTCATCTCAAGCTTCTTTAGGCAATGATTTATAGGTAGATACATAAGGGGCACTTGTGAAAATCTTTTGCTTATCTGCTACATGGTCAAAATTTAATGGATTTGATTTTTTCCATACTTCAAAACTGTTTGGTCCAGACCATTCTGTTAAAATAATATACGTGTCAGACTTCAAGGGCTTAAGTACACGGAGAGCGATAAAACCAGGCTCTTTTTCAACTGTTTCAGTTAATTTGGTATACTGATATTCAAATATAGGACGTCCTTCATCAGAAAGAGGTATGTGTTGCAAAACGAAATACCCTTTTTCGGAAAACCTACCATAAGACTCTAGAATTTCATATTTACGTGGTACTTGGAAAACAGACTTGCCAGATGTTTCATGAATCAGAACAGAGTTACCTACACCATGCAAAAGAAACAAATCTTCGTTTGGATGCTTCTTTTTAATTGAATCCATAAATTCGGGTGTTCCAGATGTTATATAAAAGTTCATATAATTAACCTCCACTTCTTTATTGATAATACTTTTCCCCTTAAAGTCAAATTAAAAACTCTATTTCAAAATAAAGACTGGAAATGCAGGACAAATTTATGACAATTGCATTATATTTATATACAATAAGCAAGAGAACGTCTATAGTTGAGACGTATATTGAACAGGGTACAGTTATATAGAAGAAAGGTAGGAAAAGGGAATGTCAACTTTTAATGATACAATACTACGTGCAGCTCGTGGAGAAGCAGTAGATCACACACCAGTATGGTATATGAGGCAGGCTGGCCGTTCACAACCAGAGTATAGAAAAATTAAAGAAAAATACTCGTTAGAACAGATTACGCATGAGCCTGAATTATGTGCCTATGTAACACGTCTTCCAGTAGAAAATTACAATGTGGATGCAGCTATACTATATAAAGATATCGTAACTCCTCTAACTGGAATTGGAGTAGATGTAAAAATAAAAGCGGGTGTTGGCCCTGTCATTTCGAATCCGATTCGAACTGTGCAAGATGTGTATAATCTTGGGGACCTATCACCAGAAGATGATGTACCTTTTGTTTTAGAAACGATTAAACTTCTAACAACGGAACAATTAAATGTTCCACTAATCGGATTTGCAGGTGCACCTTTTACATTGGCAAGTTACATGATTGAGGGTGGCCCTTCGAAAAGTTATAACAAAACGAAAGCATTTATGGTTTCTGAATCTCAAGCATGGTTTGCTCTAATGGACAAGCTAGCTGATATGATCATTGTTTATATCAAAGCACAAGTCAAAGCCGGAGCTAAAATGATACAAATTTTTGACTCTTGGGTTGGAGCTTTAAACGTAGCAGATTATCGTATTTTCATTAAACCAGTAATGACACGTATTTTCAATGAGCTTCGTGAGACAGGTGTTCCTTTAATAACGTTTGGTGTTGGAGCTAGTCACTTAGCAATGGAATGGCATGATTTGTCGGTGGATGTAGTCGGAATCGACTGGCGTTTATCTATTGAGGAAGCGCGTGCTAAAGGATTAACAAAAACGCTTATGGGGAACCTAGATCCTTCTTATCTGATTGGTAATTGGGAAGAAATCGAAAAACGTGCAAAAGTTATTGTAGAACAAGGAGTAGCAAATCCAGGACATATCTTTAATCTTGGACATGGTGTATTTCCAGAAGTAGATCCGGACACGCTGAAGCGCTTAACTACATTAGTACATGAATATAGTAAAGAATTGATTGCAGCAAAATCTAACTAAACTATCTTGAGGTGATACGAATGAAAAAAACAATGGGATTACTAGTAATGGCATATGGAACACCATATGAGGAAGCAGATATAGAACGCTACTATACACATATCCGTCATGGACGTAAACCAAGTGAAGAGCAATTGGCCGATTTAACTGGTCGCTACAAAGCAATCGGAGGAATTTCTCCACTTGCTAAAATTACAGAAAACCAAGCGAAAGGTCTTTGTGAACGTTTAAATGAAATTCAAGATGAAATTGAATTTAAATTATACATTGGATTAAAGCATATTGAACCTTACCTAGAAGATGCTGTGTCTGAAATGCACAAAGATGGTATTACAGAAGCAGTTTCCATGGTATTGGCTCCTCACTTCTCAACATTCTCGATTAAATCGTATAACGGTCGAATTAAAGAAGAGGCAGAAAAACTTGGCAACTTAAAAATTACCTCCGTTGAAAGCTGGTATGACGAGCCTAAATTCATTCAATATTGGACCGAAAAAGTTGGCGAAGCATTTGCGGCGATGTCTGAAGAGCAACGTGAGAAAGCTTGCTTAATCGTTTCAGCGCATTCTTTACCAGAAAAAATTAAAGAGCTAGGCGATCCATACCCAGATCAATTGAAAGAAACTGCTGACTTAATCGCAAAAGCAGCTGGTGTGAAAAACTATGCTGTTGGATGGCAAAGTGCGGGACAAACTCCAGAACCATGGATTGGTCCAGATGTACAAGACTTAACACGTGAATTACATGAAGAAAAAGGCTTCACAACATTCGTTTACACTCCAGTTGGATTTGTAGCAGAGCACTTAGAAGTGCTATACGATAATGACTACGAATGTAAAGTAGTTTGTGACGAAATCGGCGCAACCTATGTTCGTCCAGCTATGCCAAATGCACAACCTCTTTTTATCGATGCAATGGCAGACGTCGTATTAAAACACTTAAAAGCTTAATCAAAGAAAGCCTCTAGCATAGTTCTCGCTAGAGGTTTTTTATTGTTCGAAAAAAAGTATCTCAGAAAATCTCTGGGAATCTCAGAAAATCCAGGGAGTATCTCAGAAAATCTCGAATTATCTCAGAAAATCTCTAGGTATCTCAGAAAATCTCGAAGTATCTCGGAAAATCTCGAAGTATCTTGGAAAATCTCGAGGGATCTCAGAAAATCTCATACGAATCTCGGAAAATCTCCAAAGTATCTCAGAAAATCTCTGAGTATCTCAGAAAAACCCGGGCCAATCTCAGAAAATCCCACTTTTCTTCCGATATACTGTTTTTCTTCCATGATTGATGCTCTGTAAATTGCACTTCTTCAACATATAGTATGCTTCATGTGAAGAAGATAAACCGAAAAAGTCTTTGCATTCGGCAGTGGTGATAGAATCTTTGATTAATAAAAAATAATCATCCATATTATGTGCAATAGGATTACGATCAACAGCTTTACAATTGGTGCATTTCCATGTTTTATTAGTTATTTTACATAAGGATTTCCCACAGTTTTTGCATAGCAATCCTCTAATGAGAGTTTCAGGATGTATATTCCATCTTTCACAAAGAGGTTTTTGTTGAAACGTACTTCGCCTCAATTGTATTTTCTTAATTACTTCCTCAAATTGAGAAGTGTTTATGCGGTCCTCTATATTATTAAGATTTTGAATATATAGAGGGAGATTTTTACGAAAGAAAATAGGCTCGCCTGGGGGTACATTTTCTAAAATGACACGATTAGAAGAATAAACAATTGCTTTAAATATAGGGAGAGGCAATTGCATTTGCCCAATAGCGTGTATGTGTCTATTGATTTGTGTAATTGGGCATTCGAAGGGTGTTCTTACTCCATCTAGGTTCCGTATAACCTGTCCTTTATGTGGTTGAAAAGTAATCGTTCCAACCATATTTTTCACTTCAATAATGAGTAAGTATTTTTTGGTAACAATAAGCGTATCTAACTGAATGTAAAGATAATCATGGATTTTCAACTGAAGGTCAGTAAAAATGTACAGGTCTTTTGGGAAACTTACTTCCAAAATACTGCGGTCTACTAGTTGTTCTCCAGCAAAACCTGCTTCTATTTTATTTAATTGTTCGCATATTTCATTTGTCTTTGGATGTGAGGTGTGAAGTCTAATGAGAAGTCGATTTGATGCTATGTGGGATTGCGGAGGATTTCGAGAAATAATTGATATCAGCCCCTTTTTTATTAGCGTATCAGACAAATAAATTATCTCCTAATTGCGACTATTCCATTTTTGATTGATTTTTCGATGTATTTCAATCTTTTTTCACAGATTTCGGCTAGAATGGTTAAAAAGGAGGCGAATTCTTGAGAAAAATAATCGGTTTATTCTTTTTATGTGGAATGCTGTCGGCCTGTTCGGATAAAACATTTCCACCCATTGATTCGTCTACGGATTTTGTAGCAAGCTTAAACACATTGGAGCCATCCATTCAATTTATTTCAAAAAATCTAGAATTAATAGAAACTTGGGAGTTGGATAAGCCATATACGGGATTTACACATGTCTCAGATGATTACATATTTTTGTATGGTAACACATTAGAAGATGCAGAACTTTTTCAAATTTCTACGGGAAAACTTATTGCAACTTACCCTGTCCATGAAGGAGCTACCTTTGCATATGCAGTTAAAGAAACTATATATGTTGCAAATGGGAAGGAAAATACGGTTACTTCATATGATGTAAAAGGGAATGAAATTGCTAAAGCTGATACTGGTCGCTATCCGATGTCGATGATTGCAGATCATAACAATTTGTACGTTATTAATTTCAAAGACACGATATTGTCTGTCTACGATATAAATGATTTAAAATTAGTTACTACTTGGGAAATACCTACATCCTCCCACGGTCTACATTTGGTTGATAACGAGCTTTGGGTTGGTGGACATGGTGCAGGAAGCCAGGCAAATAAAGTTATTAGTAAGTACAATATACAGAGTGGAGAACTGCAGGGAGAAATGGAAGCCCCGATGATGCCTATAGATTTTGCGGATGCGTCAGATGGATTCGTTTATGCTGTTAGTCATGGTAATAATTATGTTTATAAATTCACTAAAGGAGGAGAACTGGTTTCTTCTATTAAAGTTGGAGCCAATCCTTTCTCCATTACATCTTTTGGCGAAAGCCTTGTAGTAGCAGGTTATGACGATCATCAAGTTTACTTCTTACAAAATGGAGAAGTAATAAAGAAGGTTTCAGTTGGTAAAGGGCCTTTTCAACTGATTAAGAGGGAGGCAAATAAATGACGACTATATTAGTTGTAGATGACGAACAGGATATGCGAAAACTAGTTGAAATGCATTTACAAAAGGCTGGCCTCCAAGTAATCCAAGCTGAAAACGGGAATCAAGCAATCGAACTTCTACAAAGTACAGAAATCGATCTTATTCTCTTAGATGTTATGATGTCCGAAAAGGATGGGTTTGCTGTTTGTGAAGAGATTCGTCAGTTTTCTGAAGTTCCTATTATTTTCTTAACAGCGCTTGATGCAAAGAGCGATTTAGTAAAAGGATTACAGCTTGGTGGAGATGATTATGTTGTAAAGCCATTCACGGCAATGGAGTTAACTGCTAGAATCAATGCAATACTTAGAAGAACTGGATATTCCTCGAATAATGATATTATAACAAAGGGAATATTAGTAAATGACATTGTGGGGAGACAACTCAAGAGAGATGGTTTTAAAATTGTCCTTACCTTGAAAGAATATGAACTCATCTATTTATTCATGGAGAATGAAGGAAAAGTTTTCTCTAGGGAGCAGTTGCTAGAATTGCTTTGGGGTATACAGTATGAAGGTGGTACACGCACTGTTGATACGCATATAAAAACTCTTCGTCTGAAACTTGGTGAAGTTGCTGGGAAATACATTGATACAGTTTGGGGAATAGGATATCGTTTTGAGGTTAAAGAATGAAAAAGTTATCCTTTAAAATTTGGATGCTGTTGCTTGTCTTTATTGCTACTACCATTGTTTTCTTAGTCGTATTTACAAATTTTTTATATGAGGAGCTGTATGTGCAACATACGGAGAACTCTATGAAAGAGGTTGCAGAAAATTTACATCGTACATATGATGGTGGAGTTGTCTCAGACGAATTTATTAAACAAACAGAAGAGTATAATCGTTTTTCGAATATAGAAGCTTTTACTGTTCGAAATCCGAGGGAATTGAGTGCATGCGTTCCTTTCGATATCGATTATGACAGTTTAATAGGAGCAGAGGAGAGAGCAGAACTGCTTGCCGGTAATTCAGTTACGAAAAGAGGGTTTGAAAGTAGATTTGATCGAGAAGTTGTATCGGTTATTTACCCTCTTGTCGATGAAAATCGGTTAGAAGGAATTATTTATTTATATGTACCATTAACAAAAATAACCGAAATGGCTTCTAAAGATGTTGTCTTTTTAATTGGGATTGTTTCTTTACTGTTAATAGGAATGGCTTATATTAGCCTAAAAAGTCTACAGAAAGTGTTAACACCATTGGCAAGGTTAAAAGAAGCAGCTCTTTCGATGGCAGGCGGAAATTATACTACTCGAGTGAATGTGGAGTCTCAAGATGAGATTGGTGAGCTCGCTCAAACCTTTAACCAAATGGCAGCTTCTATACAGGAGGAAGATGAAAAAAAACGAGATTTCCTTTCAATTGTTTCGCATGAATTAAGAACACCAATTAGTTATATAAAAGGTTATGGAGAGGCTTTTGAACAAAAGCTTATACCAGAAGAGAAACAAGAAGAAATTTATAAACTAATCGTTCGAGAGGCAGATCGCATGCAAAAGTTAACGAATGATTTGCTAACCGTTGCTAGAGCAGAAAACGATGAAGATGTCGAGACTGGACCGATTGTTTTAGCGGAAGCCATTCGCGAAGTAATTCAGCTCGTACAATCTAACGCTTCTGAAAAAGAAATTTCATTTATTGTAACGGTTGATGAAGATACCATATTAAATGTGGATGAACCGAAAACAAAACAAATCTTGATAAATGTTTTGGAAAATGCGATTCACTATTCTCCAAATCGGTCCAGTATAAGCATTAGCAATAAAACGACAAAAAAGGATACGACAATCGAAATAAAGGATGAAGGATGTGGTATGGAAAAAGAGCATTTAGCTCATATTACAGAGCGTTTTTACCGCGTGAATAAAGCAAGAAGTCGTTCAGACGGGGGCACAGGATTAGGTCTTTCCATTGCCTCCCAATTAGTTGCTATTCAAAAAGGAAAGCTAGAATTTACTAGTGAAGTTGGAAAAGGAACGACTGTATACATTACATTACCTATTTGGGAGGATTCATTCGAATGAAACATATTTTAGCTATACTTGCATTAGTAACTTTAGCGTTAGTAGGTTGTTCTTCTAAAGATACAACACATGACGAAGGTTCACATAATGAAGGTACTTTAGAAGAGATTGTAGTAGATATTCAAACAGAAGAGACATTACCTGTTGGAGAGGAAATCACACTTTCAGCAAAAGTTACTCAAGGCGAGGAAGCTGTTAACGATGCGGATAAGGTGGAGTTTGAAGTATGGGAGTCTGGGATGCGCGACCAAAGTGAAATGTTAGAAGGTACTTTCACGAAAGACGGTGTTTACGAAGCTAATTATACTTTTGATCATGATGGTGTCTATTATATGTTTGCCCATACAACAGCACGTGGCCTTCATGTTATGCCCAAACAAGAATTAAAGGTCGGAAATCCTGACATGAGTAAAGTGAAACCAGACGACAGTGATGATTCTATGCATCACGAATAAATACTTGCTAAAAAAACAAAATGAGTGTATTATATTGACTAGATGACCGATTTGGTTTTCTAGTCATTTTTCTTTAGGAGTGAAATCGATGGATCGGAAGCAGGAAATACTAACAGCAGCAACGAAATCTTTTTCGCTTTTCGGTTATAAAGCTACAACAATGGATCAAATCGCCAAAATTGCAAACGTTGGAAAAGGAACTATTTATACATTTTTCGAAAACAAAGAAGTCCTTTTTCAAGAAATTGTCCTTCAAATGATAGCTGAAATGAAACATGAGGCTACGAAAGCGATTAAAGAGGATGGTTCGTTTCAGAAAAATGCTCACGCGGCATTGATGAAGATGTTGGAGTTTAGAGAAACACATCAGCTATTTGTAAAAATAATAGATGAAGAAAAAGAATTACGAACACCTACCGTTCAACAAGTAGTCCAACAAGTGGAACAAGCAATAGTTTCGTTTGTGAAAGAAAAGATTGATAAATATATAGAAAGAGGAGAAATTCGACAAGTTAATAGTGAACTTGTAGCATATTTACTATTAAAAACGTATCTTGCTCTCGTGAATGATTGGAACATAACTCATGACCAATCTTTATCGGAAGATGAAATTTCAACTATTATTCAAGACACTATCTTTCGTAGTCTCTTAATTTGAGACTCCTTTTTTTGAAGAAAAATGACCAAATGAATATTATGGTCAATTAGTTTTGGAGGGAAAAAAATGATAAAAGCAGAATGGAAAGCAATCTTTAAAAACCGGAAAGTATTGGTTTCAATTATTGCGGTGTTATTTATACCAGTTTTGTATGCGGGCATGTTTTTATGGGCATTTTGGGATCCTTATGCAAAATTGAGCGATCTACCAGTGGCTATTATCAATAGCGATGAAGGGGCAGATTATAACGGGACGAAACTGGCTCTAGGAGAAACATTAACGGATAAACTAATAGATAGTGAACAGTTTAATTTTGAATCTGTCTCCAAGAAGGAAGCAGAACAAGGATTATTAGATCAAGATTATTATTTACTAATTGAAATACCAAGTAATTTTTCACAGCATGCAACAACATTATTAGAGGAACAACCAGAAAAAATGGTTATTACGTATAAAGCGAATGAAGGATATAACTTTTTAGCATCACAAATTGGTAACTCTGCAATGGAACAAATTCGTGCACAAGTGAATGAAGAAGTTACGACTACTTATGCGGAGCAACTTTTTTCTTCTATTAACAAACTAGGTGATGGATTCGCTGAAGCATCAGACGGTGCAGGTCAAATAAAAGACGGTGCATCTGAACTTAACGATGGAGCAAGTGATTTAAAAGGTTATTTAGAGCAACTTGCAAGCAGTACAATAGAGCTTCGTGACGGAACTACTACAGTTAATTCAGGAATACAAACTGCTGCCGAAGGTTCTACCCAATTAAATACTGGTCTCTCTCAATTGTCTGATGGCTCAACACAACTTACAGATGGGGCAAGTCAAGCTGCAACAGGAGCTGGGTCATTACAAACAGGTATTCAGCAGTACACAGAAGGAGTAGCAAAGCTAAATGAAAGTTATCAATTATTAAGTGAGAAAGACAAAACTTTGTTAGCATCATTAGCCCAACTACAAAATAGTTCTGCAAATTTAAATGATAGTGCTACCCAATTAGCACAAGGGTCGACAAATGTAACAGCTGGGATACAAGCATTATCCAAACAACTGGAACAACTAAGTGCCGCATTACCAGAAGAACAGACAACTGCATTAAAGGAATCACTGAAACAGCTGGAGACTGGTAGTTCAACTGTATCAGCAGGGTTAGAAAAATTAACTAGTGGTACAGCCGCTTTGGAGAGTGGAACAGCTAAAGTGCATGATGGAGCTGAACAACTAAGTGCTGGTTATTCACAGGCACAACAAGGTATATCAAAACTAAATGATTCTTCTTCTGCGTTAGTTGAAGGCTCAAATAGTCTAGCCACAGGTACAAGTACGTTAGCAGCAAAAATGAAAGAGCTTCAATCCGGAATACAACAAGCCTATACTGGTTCAAATAGTTTGGTTAGTGGCTTAAATCAATTAGCAGCTGGGTCCACACAACTACAAACTGGAACCGGAACACTTGCGGAAAAATCTGGTGAACTAGCAGCTGGATCTACAAAACTAGCAGATGGAACAAAAGCTTTGGTCGATGGTACAAATACACTGCAATCTAGCCTTAAAGACGCTAGTAAAGAAGTGGGAGACGTAAGTGCCACAGATGATACATTCAATATGGTTGCCGCTCCTGTTGAAGTAAAAACAGAAGAAGTGAATGCAGTTCCAAACTATGGAACAGGATTTACACCATATTTCTTATCACTTGGTTTATTTGTTGGTGCGTTACTTATCTCCATTGTATTCCCATTCGTACAACCTGCTATTACGCCTTCTAGTGGAGCGAAATGGTTTACAAGTAAGGTTACCGTTCTTGCCGCTGTTGGAATTATCCAATCGCTTATTGTTGTTCTAATTGCATTATTTGCATTAAAACTAGAAACTCAAAGCATAGGGATGTTCATTTTAACTGCAATCATCACTAGCTTTACTTTCTTAGCAATGATTCAATTGTTCGTTTCTGTATTCAGTGATCCAGGAAGATTTTTAGCGATAATTGTGTTAATTCTTCAGTTAACAACTAGCGCTGGAACATTCCCATTAGAGTTACTTCCTGAGCCATTACAATTTTTCAACAAATTATTACCAATGACTTATTCAGTTCAAGCATTTAAAGCGTCTATTTCTTCAGGCGATGTTAGTCAAATTTGGTTTAATAATAGTGTGTTAATTGGTTTCATGGTTGCTTGCTTAGCATTAACATTTGGTTATTTCATGTTATTGTTTTCAAAACGACACTCCAAACAAACAGCTGAAGCATAATAATCAATGCCTATCCAACATAAGGATAGGCATTCAGACTTAGACAAACTCAATTGTGGGTGTATAGAGTTGTATAATAAATTCGGCAAGGACCCCCACTTCGCTTTCCGTGGGCTTGACTTCAGCCTCCTAGGCCAACACGATGTTGGTCATGCAATCGTTGCCGCAGGATGCGGCGAACTTAGATTGCCTTCCTCTCAACTGCGGGGTCTTCTGCTCAAGCTGTTCCCACAGGAGTCTTCGTGGGGGTCCCTGCCTTATAAATAATTCCTTATAGATATCTACTATCTATAATTTTAATTGGATAAAGCAACCTCTTTAGGATGATTTATTATTATTTATAACTGCATAAAAATACTTTTGTCGTTAAGCTACAATGCCTATCCATCATAAGGATAGGCATTTTTGCACGAAAAAAAGCCAGCTAGAATGGGGAATAATCTAGCTGGCATTTCAAAAAAATTAAATGGAATTACAATTATCACATTGATTACCATAGCACTCATGCTGCTCTTCAATTGTTTCACCGCATGTAGCACATTTTTTCTCAGGCAGGTTACGGAAAAATTCAATTACGTTTTCTAACATAGTTGTTCCACCTCCATCTGTTATATAACTGTTTAAGTTAAAATGATTGTAATATAACACAGAATCATTTGTCAACACATTCCGCAGTTTTTTGTTAAAATAGGTCTAAAGGAGAGATGAACATGTATTTTATTGATAACAAAGGAATAACAGACCCACGAATTAACCTTGCAATTGAAGAGTATGCTTTAAAAACAATGGATGTTGAAAAGGATTCTTTTCTTCTGTTTTACATAAATAAGCCTTCCATTATCATTGGGAGAAATCAAAATACAGTGGAAGAAATTAATACAGACTTTGTAGAGAAAAATGGAATTATACCTGTTCGCAGACTTTCGGGTGGCGGTGCAGTGTATCATGACCTAGGGAATCTAAACTATAGTTTTCTAACAAAAGATGACGGGGATAGCTTCCGCAATTTCAAAAAATTTACACAACCAGTTATAGATGCACTTGGTAAAATGGGTGTGACTGCTGAGCTTTCTGGAAGAAATGATATTTTGGCAGAAGGGAAAAAAATATCTGGTAATGCACAGTATTCTACGCGTGGAAGAATGTTCAGCCATGGTACTTTAATGTTCGATACAGAGATTGATGCAGTTGTATCAGCGTTAAAGGTGAGTAAAGAAAAAATTGAGTCTAAAGGAATCAAATCAATTCGTAGCCGCGTAACAAACATTTCTGATTTAATGGAAAACCCGATGACAATTGAACAGTTTCGATCAGAAATTCTTGCCTCTATTTTTGGTGGAGCAGAGAATGTACAATATTGGGAACTTACAGAAGAAGATTGGAAAAACATTCATAAGCTTTCGGAAGAACGCTATCAACAATGGGATTGGAATTACGGTAAATCACCTAAATTTAATATAAAACACTCCCACCGTTTCCCTGCTGGTGGTGTAGATGTTCGATTAGAAGTGAATAAAGGAATAATCGAAGAAGTGAAAATCTATGGTGATTTCTTTGGTGTCGGTGATATGGAAGAAGTAGAAAAACTATTAGTCGGTAAACTATATAGTAAACAAGCTATAGAAGAGGCACTTGAACCAATTGACGTACCAAAGTACTTTGGCGGTATTTCAAAAGAAGAATTAGTACAGCTCATCTATTAATAATATTTGAAGAGTCTAACATATTAATTATGTTAGGCTTTTTACATTTTAATTTGGCTTACTTCATCATATGAAAGATAACAACACTAATCTAATGCATTTGCGTAGGTAGCACCAATGCATGTGGCCCGTCATGCTTATTTTAGACCCGTTAATTTCCGTTCCAGGCGGACGCGTTCCGCCGGCATGGCTTCAGCCGCTTCCCTCAGTCCAGGGTCTTCAGCTCATGCACCTGACGCTTCGCTTTCGGTGCAGAAAACATTTGCTAATCCGGCTGGAGTTGCCTCCCTCCACTCCAATCAACTATTATCCGCTTTTCAATTAGAAAACCATCATTCCTTCCATTAATTTTTTCAATTAGTATTTATAGAAAATTGTTGAAAAAGGCGACACTCCTGCGGGAATAGCGTTAGCCGAAGACCCCGCAGCGCAGCGAGGAGGCTAAGGCAACGCCCGCGGAAAGGGAGCCGTTTCAACTATTTTCTTATTTATTGGACGACATAATTTAGTAAAGTCAAATTCTATTACTGTTAATAATCATCATTTTTAGATATCCAAGCTTACGTTTTAAACTGGAATTTATACAATTTAATTACAGTATAGTCTTCAAGCTCGCTGTCGCTTTTCTTTATGATATGATAGAGGGAGATTGCTTGTTGAGGAGGATTCAAGTGACGGTACATCGTGTTTTAGTAGTAGAGGATGATCGTAAAATTGCTGCATTACTTGCAGATACTTTACGTAAATATCATTATGAGGTACATACCATTCAAGATTTCGACAACATTATCGAGGAGTTTCAAATTTTTGATCCTCATCTTATATTATTAGACGTAAATTTACCTTCATATGATGGGTATTATTGGTGCCGACAGCTTCGCCAATATACAACTTGCCCGATCATTTTTGTTTCCGCAAGATCAGGGGAAATGGATCAGGTGTTTGCACTTGAAAATGGAGGAGATGATTTTATAACGAAACCTTTTCATTATGAAATCGTCCTTGCGAAAATACGTAGTCATTTAAGAAGAACTTATGGTGAATATGCAGCGAAGCAGGAAGAGCGAATTGTAAAAGTAGGAAAGTTGCAGCTATTTTTAGAAAGAATGGAACTGCATACTCCTTCTGAAGAAATACCTTTGCAAAAGAAGGAATGTACGATATTAGATTTGCTTATGAGAAGTTATCCAAAACTTGTAACAAGAGAAAAATTGCTTGAGGATTTATGGGATGACCAATCGTTTGTTGATGAAAACACCTTAAATGTTAATATGACTCGAGTTCGGAAAAAGCTTGCTGATTACAAGGTAACATCGACAATTGAAACGGTTCGAGGAGCGGGCTATCGATTGATAGTAAGTCCGGAGGAATCTTAAGATGTTTCGTTTATTTATGCGTGAACATTTAATCTTTCTAATCTTTCAGTTTTTATTAGTATTATTTATTATGCTCTTATATTGGCTAGATGGCTTTCGTAACGTAGATACAGCAATCTATTCAATTGTTATTAGTAGTATATTGACGATCACCTTTTTAGGGACATTATTTGTTAAAAAATATTCTTTTTATAAAAAGATTCTTTCTGTACCAACAAAGATTGAGGTTGTACTCCAAAAAGAAGCCCAATCCCCAGAGATTAAACAGGTGGAATTGTATTTGCAGCATATTTACCGATTGTATCAAAAAGAAGTGCAACTATTATATGCAAGGCAAAATAGGCATTTGCAATTTATGAATAGTTGGGTTCATCAGATGAAAACTCCTATTTCTGTTTTAGAACTTATGATACAGGAAAAAGAAGTGATAGATTCATTAAGTGTGTCGGAAGAAACAGATCGACTAAAAAGAGGGTTAGAGGCTGTTTTGATGAATGCAAGGCTTGATACTTTCGAAGAGGATATGCAAATCGAACAAGTAGATTTAAAACAATTAGTTACGCAAGTTGTGACAGAGAATAAACGCTTATTCATTGGTAATCATGTGTTTCCTGTCATTTCAATTGAGGAAAATTGCATGATTACGACGGATAGAAAATGGATTCATTTTGTTATTGCTCAGTTTTTGACGAACGCAGTGAAGTATACATTTGAGAAAAATAAGAAGGTATATTTTGAAACGACCAAAAAAGACCATAAGATTATATTCTCCGTTCGGGATGAAGGGATTGGAATACCGGCTTCAGATATAAAAAGGGTGACAAAAGCATTTTTTACTGGAGAAAATGGGAGAAAAACAGGCGAATCTACTGGAATGGGCTTATACTTGGCACAAGAAATTTGTAATCGTTTAGGACATGAAATGATAATATCTACTACAGTAGGAGAAGGCACGACTGTCTCTATCATGTTTAAACAGCAGGAACAAGAAGAACGGAGCGAGAATGATGTCGATATTATTACTGGAAGAAGTGACGAAAGTCTATGAAGGAAAGGTAGCCCATCTTGCTATCAATCAATTGAGTTTTGAAGTGGAAAAAGGAGAATTCCTTGCCGTAATGGGCCCTTCTGGTAGTGGGAAAACTACATTGCTGAATATTATCTCTACAATCGACCGTCCAACTTCAGGAAACATTTTAATCGATGGAACAGATCCTCTTCAACTTGCAAAGAATGATTTATCACTATTTAGAAGAAGACAGCTTGGTTTTGTATTTCAAGACTTTAATTTGCTTCCAGCATTAACAGTGGAAGAAAATATGGTTTTACCTTTAACACTTGACGGACAACCTGTTGAAGTGATGAAACAGAGGGTAGAGGATATTGCGAAGCACTTAGATTTATCAGGGATACTAGAAAAAAGACCTACCGAAATTTCCGGAGGACAAGCTCAGAGGACTGCTATTGGACGTGCTCTTATACATGAACCTGGCATCATCTTAGCAGATGAACCGACTGGAAATTTAGATTCAAAATCAGCAAAGGATGTACTTGAAATACTCACACAAGTAAATAAAAAAAGTAAAACAACGATTATCATGGTAACACATGATCCAATAGCAGCAAGTTATTGTGATCGTGTTCTATTTATAAAAGACGGAGAATATTTTAACGAAATATATAAAGATGACCGAAGACAAACATTTTTCCAGCGCATACTAAATATTTTGTCTTTATTGGGTGGAAATGTAAATGACCTTTCAACAATTCGCTTATCATAATGTAATTCGAAATAGTCGTGTGTATGCTGCCTTCTTTATGGCAAGTATTTTCTCCGTAATGGTGTTTTTTATTTATTCCATGTTGATGTTTCATCCGAATATTGAGGATAAATTCTTAAGAGATATTGCATTTGGTGGAATGCTTATTGCAGAAATTATCCTCATTATTTTTACATTGTTCTTTTTGTTTTATTCGATGAGTGCCTTCCTACAGGCTAGATCTAAAGAGTTCGGGCTATTATTAAATTTAGGTATGGAAAAATCACAATTAAATCGTTTAGTTTTCTTAGAAACAATGATTCTAGGAGCTATATCTATTACGGTGGGGATTTTTTGGGGTTTTGCCTTCTCGAAATTTTTCTTTATGGTTATTCGAGAATTGTTTCTTTTAGATAGTCTACCTCTTTATTTATCTTGGAAGCCATTTACACTAACAATCGTTGTTTTTTTATCCTTATTTATCATTATTTCGATCAGCGGTGTTGTTTTCATTCGTAAAAAAGAAATTATTCAATTGCTTAAAGGATATTGGAAAGCTGATGAGCAAGTAGCGTATGCAAAGTGGAAAGCGATTTTGGGATTAGTTTTGCTGCTTACTGCCTATAGTCTAGTTCTACTTTCTCTCTTTAAGATGACCTTTTGGATTACGTTTGTCATCATTATCCTTGCAATTGTAGGTACTTACTTGTTTTTCACTGATAGTATGTTGTATATAATTAAGCAAATTCGCAAAAGAAAATCCTTTTACTGGCGTCCTTTTCATTTAATTGTTTTTGCGGATGGATCGATTAAAATTCGAGAAAATGCACGTATGTTTTTTGTCGTAACAATCGTATCAACTATCGCTTTTTTGTCAGTGGGAGTTGTTACATCTTTTACTTCCTTTACTGCACAATATCGTGAATTAAATCCGATTAGTATTTTTTACTCCAGTGATTGGGATAATCCTTTTGAGAAAGAACATATTATGAAGCTATCCCAAGAGCTTCAAAGAGAAAGCTTATCGTATGAGCTAGTGAAATTTAATGTGAAGGAGCAAACTTCTTCCAGTTCACAAGAAGTAGTGAATGTGATAAAAGAATCAGAAGTAAATAGCTTGGCGCTTTCATTAAAAATACCTTTAGTTGATTTGACTCAAGGGGAAGCGATATTAGTACCAAATACTCAGGAGGACATAGGAAATCTTAGCCCCCAAGAGGAACAAACTGTGCTAGAAGAGAGCAGTGTACCTATTCATATAATAGGGGAATTCGAACATTATATATTCCCTTCATTAGCAATCAATCAGCGAACAATAATTATCAGCGATGAAGATTTTCAGTTAGTGACAGAGCCTCTGTCTGGCTATGGACTGAAAGAATCTAGGACAACCTTTTATGCCTTTCATGTTCCAGAATGGCTAAGAACAAAGGAAGTAGGAGCAGATATTGATAGAATAATGGTGGAGTCAATGGGTACTTCAAAGGTAAATCCAAATCCATTTTATTTTGTTAATCCAGGTTTAAATTATTCCATCATACGTGCAACATTTTCATTGTTACTATTTACGGGATTACTTGTAGCAGCAGTACTGTTACTTGCTGCAGGAAGCTTTGTGTATTTTAAATTGTATACCGATTTAGAGAGAGATAAGAAACAGTATGATGTCCTTCGAAGAATGGGTGTAACCGATCATGAACTAGTAAAAATCGTTAATAGACAATTGATTCCACAATTCTTTTTACCTTGGGGACTTGCCATGGTGCATAGTACATTTTCGTTTATTTACCTACAGGCAGTGTGGGTAGATTTAGCAGCAGTTTCTATCGCGAAAGAAATGCTTTTCGTTTTAATCGCATTCACTGTGATTCAAGTAGCTTATTTTTACTTAATTCGATGGAGATATATATCCCATATTCAAGCGTATTGACCAAAAAGCATCATGCTACTATGATGCTTTTTTTATATTTGTTGTTCTTTAATTTTTATTGAATTATCAAAACTTTTTTTATATAATAAATAAAGGGATAATGAATGAATATTCATTCAAATTAATGAGGGGGACGAGAATATGAGTTTAGTTTCACGTGTTCAACAAATTGCTACACAGCATCCTGAAAAAATTGCGTATCATTTTATGGGGTCTGATACGACTTATGCGGAATTTGAACATTCGATAGAACGATTTGCTACTGCACTCCGCTCACTAGGAATTGAAAAAGGAGATCATGTTGGTTTTTTACTTGGAAACTCACCACATTTTCTCATTTCTCTTTATGCTACGATGCGGTTAGGGGCAACTGCGGTACCAATCAATCCTATTTATACGCCTGATGAAATCAGTTATATTGTCAAAAATAGTGATGCAAAAGCAATTATTGCTTTAGATGCATTACTCCCTTTAGTTGAAAGAGCAGCAGGTATTTTTACTTCTGTTGAAAATTATGTTATTTGTGAGACTCAAGCGGATACAGTAGAGAAACTAGCTACATTACCGGATTCTTTAAAAGCAAAAGTGAAATCGTTTTCATTTTTAATTAAGTCTACTACACCTGATGTTACACCTGTAGAAGTTTCAGAAGAGGATACTGCTGTAATTTTATATACTTCAGGTACAACAGGTCATCCAAAAGGGGCAATGCTTACATATAAAAATATTTATTCTAATGCACGAGATGTAGCGGAGTATTTAAGTATTAATACGGATGACCGTGTCATTACAACTCTTCCTGTATTCCATGTATTTGCGCTTACAGTTGTCGTTAATGCTCCATTATTAGTTGGAGCAACATTATTATTAGTACCTAAATTTAGTCCACAAGATGTATTTAAAATTGCCAAAGAGCATAAGGCTACAATCTTTGCTGGAGTTCCGACAATGTTCAATTTCTTGTATCAATATCCAGAAGGAGATGTAGAAGATTTTTCAACGATTCGTTTAGCAATTTCTGGTGGTTCTTCATTACCAGTTGCATTACTACACAACTTCGAGGAAAAATTTAACGTACGTATTTCAGAAGGCTACGGATTATCGGAGGCTTCCCCAGTAACATGCTTCAATCCGATTGACCGTGAACGTAAGCCAGGATCCATTGGAACAAATATTGTCAATGTGGAGAATAAAGTAGTAAACGAGCTTGGAGAAGAGGTACCTGTTGGAGAAGTAGGTGAACTAATCGTTAGAGGTCCAAACGTTATGAAGGGCTATTATAAAATGCCTGAAGAAACGGAAAACGCTATTCGAAATGGTTGGTTGTATACAGGAGACCTTGCAAGACAAGACGAAGAAGGTTACTTCTACATTGTCGATCGTAAGAAAGATATGATTATAGTAGGAGGATACAATGTTTACCCACGTGAAGTGGAGGAAGTTTTGTTTGGACATCCAGGTATTGTGGAAGCTGCTGTAGTTGGTATTCCTGACCTTAACTTTGGGGAAGAGGTATTGGCATTTGTTGTGAAAAAAGATACGTCTTTAACTGAAGAGCAGCTATATGAATATTGTACTGAAAAGCTTGCAAAGTACAAAATACCTAAGAAGTTTGAGTTTTTAGAGGAACTTCCAAAAAATACGACAGGTAAAATATTACGTCGTTCATTAAAAGAACAAACTGTTCAATAGAATAATTAACTGCTCCTTTTATAAGGTGCAGTTTTTTTTATATGATTTAGAAGGGAAATGATTTCGAGTGTCGAAATAAATGAGAGTAAGAAATTGAAAGTGGGGATATAGAGATGGCAAAAAGAAATTTAGAAGCAAAGGATTTATTTAAACTTCATTCTATAACAAGTCCAGTACTATCACCTAGTGGGAAAGAAGCGGTATTTATACGGACACAAATGGATGAAAAGGACAATAAATATTATGCTCATTTATATCATTTAAATTTAAACACAGAAGAAATTACTCAGTGGACACATAAGAAAGAACGAGTATCCTCCCCTAAGTGGTCTAGGGACGGAAAGTATATTGCTTTCTTATCTAATCGTGAAGAAAAGAGTCAAATTTATATTCTACCTTCTTCTGGAGGAGAAGCGAAGCAACTTACAACTATGGAAAAAGGAATTTCTAGCTATCTATGGTCACCCTGTGGAAAGAAAATATGGTTCACGTCTCCTTTAAAAGAAGGGAAATCATGGACAGATGAACCAGAAAAGGATGAAAAAAAGCTACCAGAGGCGTATGTAGTAGATAAAATGAAATACCATGCAGATGGTGCTGGACTATTGCCAGTAGATGTTTACAAACAAATTGGCTCGATTGACATAGAGACTGCTGTAATTACTCCATTCACGGAAGGCAACTATCAATATAATTTGCAGGCGGTTTCTCATGATGGGAAGAAGCTTGTTATAGGTGTGAATCGGGAGGAAAATCAAGATTTTTCATTTACCCAACCAATGTATCTTGTCGATATTGATACGAAGGAAGAAACAGAAATAATAAATGAGGATGGTTATTTTGGAGGTGCCGCATTTTCAAAGGATGACCAGTATCTTGCATTTGTTGGTATGCCTCGTACTTACCAAAATGCAACCCATGCAGAAGTATATGTATATGAAGTAAATTCTGGCATACGACAAATAATAACTGAAGGCTTTGATGCACCAGTTGGCGACTATGCGGCTGCAGACTTCCAACAAGGGGCAAGTGCACCAGATGTAGTATGGACAGATGACAATCACTTGTACTTCCAAGTGTCCACAATGGGAGATATACGTCTTTATTTTGCATCTTTAGAAGGTGAATTGTATCCTGCTACAGGAGAAGATGAGCATGTGTATGGGTATGATGTAGATACAACAGGGACGTTTGCGCTAGTTACAGTTAGCAACCCAATATTTCCCGGGGAATTATTTAGACAGAATTTGGCGACTGGTGAAAGAAAAGTACTTACACAATTTAACAAGGATTATCTAAATGACGTGGAACTTGTCGAACCAGAGGCTATTGTCTTTAAGGGAGCAAAAGATTGGGATGTGCACGGATGGTTGATGAAGCCAGTAGGATATGAAGAAGGCAATAAGTATCCACTTATTGTAGAAATACATGGTGGACCTCATGCAATGTATGGCAACACGTTCTTTCACGAGCTGCAGTTGTTAGCAGCAGAAGGATATGGAGTGTTATATGTAAATCCTCGCGGAAGTCATAGTTATAGTCAAAACTTCGTAGACGCAGTTCGTGGTGACTATGGTGGAGGAGACTATGAGGATATCATGTCGGGACTTGATTATGTATTAAAGGAAAATGACTGGATAGATGATTCACGACTTGGCGTTACTGGAGGAAGCTATGGTGGATTTATGACGAATTGGATAGTAGGACATACGAATCGCTTTAAAGCTGCGGTTACTCAACGTTCCATTTCGAACTGGGTAAGCTTTTTTGGGGTATCAGATATCGGTTATTACTTTACTCCATGGCAAATTGGTGCAGATATGACAGATATCGATAAGCTATGGGATGCATCTCCATTGAAATATGCCGCTAATGTGGAAACTCCATTACTTATATTGCACAGTGAAAATGACTACCGTTGCCCAATTGAACAAGGACAGCAATTGTATATAACACTAAAGGCAATGGGAAAAGAAACGAGCTTTGTCCGCTTCCCAAAAGCAGATCATAATCTATCCAGAGTTGGCTTGCCTAATTTAAGATTGACTCGATTGGAACAAATTACAGGATGGTTCAAGAAATATATATAAGAATAGAGAAAAGCCCTTCATTTCCTGTGTAGAAAAATGAAGGGCTTTTTGATAATCGGATAATAACTACTCAGAATCGGATAATGAACACTTAGAATGGGATAATGAACACTTAGAATCGGATTATAACTACTCAGAATCGGATAATGAACACTTAGAATGGGATTATAACTACTCAGAATCGAATAATGAACACTTAGAATGGGATAATAACTACTCAGAATCGGATAAGAAACACTCAGAATCGGATACTAACTACTCAGAATCGGATAATGAACACTTAGAATCGGATACTAACTACTCAGAATCGGATAATAATCACTTAGATATGGATAAAAACCACTCAGAGTCGGATAAACCATATTTATACCTGACTGAAACTTGACCATTCTAGATAAGAACAATCTAATAAATTATCATTCAAGTTAGCTCTTATTAAATCCATTTTTAAAATACATAAACACCAATCCTATAATCCATATAGGCCCGACGATTAATGCGATACGTGTATCAGGGAAGTATGCCATCAGTCCGAGCACTAACACTAAAAATGCGAGCGCTATATAAGAACCAAAAGGAAAGAATATTGCTTTATACGTTAATCTAGAAACCTCTCCTTTAGAAAGGGTTTTACGGAATTTTAATTGGGACAACAAAATAATTCCCCATGTCCAAACAGCTCCGAATGTTGAAATACTTGTGACCCAAATAAACACTTTCTCAGGCACAAGGTAGTTCAGTATGACACCTACTAATAGTAAGGTTGCGGAGAATACGATTGCCTTAGAAGGAACACCAGTCCTACTAATCTTTTTAAAAGAAGCCGACGCTTGCCTTTGTTCAGCTAAGTTAAATAACATACGTCCTGTACTAAAGATTCCACTATTACAACTAGAAAGTGCGGCAGTTAATACAACGAAATTTATAATGCCCGCTGCCGGTCCAATGCCGATTTGTTCAAACATTAACACAAATGGACTTCCATTACTGCCTATTTCATCCCATGGATAAATGGACATAATGACAAATAAAGCACCAACATAGAATAATAAAATACGCCAAAAAACCGTATCAATTGCTCGAGGAATGACTGTTTTTGGATTTTTTGCTTCTCCAGCAGTAACCCCAATCATCTCCACACCTAAGTATGCAAACATGACCATTTGTAGAGACATAAAGATACCAGTGATCCCATTTGGTGCAAATCCACCATTCGACCATAAGTTACTAATACCAACAGCAACTCCACCATTACCAATTCCAAAAATAATCACACCTAGTCCCACAAAAATCATAGCAAGGATTGCCACAATTTTTATAAGGGCGAACCAAAACTCAAATTCACCATAAGCTTTTACAGTGATTAAATTTACCATCGTCATGATAACGAGTGCTGCTAATGCCCAAATCCAGCTAGGTGTGTCCGGATACCACATTTGCATATAAACACCAACAGCAGTAATCTCTGCCATACATGTTACAACCCATAAAAACCAATAATTCCATCCGGTAATATAACCGGCAAGCGGTCCTAAATAATCCTTTGCATACCTACTAAAAGAACCTGCAACCGGATTATGTACTGCCATCTCACCGAGGGCACGCATAATTATTAAGATAGCGATACCACCAACTATGTATGAAATAAGAATTGCTGGCCCTGCCAATTTGATAGCAGTAGCTGAACCTAAAAATAATCCTACTCCTATTGCTGCACCTAACGACATTAAGGTGATATGACGTTGTTCTAATCCACGTTGTAATTTCTGATTGTCACCCAATGGTATGTCACTCCTTTAAATAGATCTTACTTATGTTATATAACACTAATCATAATAAAGCATTGAGAGAGCACAGTCTATATTATTTGAAATGTGGTAAAATTATGTATATGTATTGAATGAGGTGATGAAATTGAGTCAGGTGACTATTCGACCTATAGTTGAGGATGAATTATCTAAATTATGGGAACTATGTGCGAAAGAAGAGGCGCCAGAATGGAAAAAGTGGGATGCTCCTTACTTTCCATATGAACCGAAAACATTTGAACAGTTTTTAGAGAAAAAACATCATTATATAAATCAGGAAGACTTTTGGGGAATCTATGTAGATGATTTACTAGTAGGATCTTTATGCTATTATTGGGAGCATGAAGAATCTCTTTGGCTTGAAATGGGAATTGTTATCTATGACCCTATCTACTGGAATGGTGGTATCGGTACAGAAGCTTTGCGACTGTGGACCACCCATTTATTTCGTGAATTACCCCTCGTGCGCGTGGGCTATACGACTTGGTCGGGCAACGAGCGGATGATTAAAGTTGGAGAGAAGCTAGGAATGACAATGGAAGCACGTCTTCGTAAATGCCGTTTTTATAATGGAGTTTACTATGATTCTATTAGAATGGGAATATTAAGAGATGAATGGGAAAAAGAGTATGACAGCTTTGCTTGAAATTAAAAATATAACTAAAAATTATTGGGAAATGAAAGAGGCAAAGTGCCGCCTTCATTTATTTGAGAATATTACCGTAGTTCTTCAAAAAGCGGAGCGTATTGCTTTACTAGGTAAATCAGGAGAAGGGAAAAGTACACTACTACGGACACTTGCTTTATTTGAAACACTTGATAAAGGTGAAATTTATTTTAAAGGTGATTCAGCAAAAGAACTGGATACACGAAAATGGCGTATGAATATAGCATATGTTGCTTTGCAATCAATAATGCTCCCAGGAACAATCGAGGATAAGTATGAAATTAAGTATGCTTGGTTATAAACATTTATTTACAAAGGACTTGCAATTGAAGGATTGGAGAGAATAAAGTGAAGCCGATAGTCATTGAACAAGCTCCTACTCGAGTAACAGTTAAATATGATCCGACGCCTTTTCATCTACCGAAAAGCATCCAAGAGCGACATCAGTTATTTTGGGAACAGCTAAAAAAGAATAACAAACAGTTTCGGAATGGAGAAGTATTCACCATTACTGATATAAATAAAACTAGTGATGAACTTCAAATGAGAGTTGTAAAAACAGACTACAAACATTTTTTATATACACTTCATCACGCAGATTGTACATACCCTTGTAGAGTCATTTTTACATGTATGGCGGTTATTACGAATGATCATCACATTGCTTTTGGGCGAATGAATCAACATACATCGACTCCGGGAAGATTACAATTTACAGGTGGAGGACTGGACGAGACTGACTTAGATGGATTTGTATTTAATTTGGAGAGAAGTATAGCAAAAGAGTTAGAAGAAGAAATGGGATTACGTGTTGATTCTCCATTTTCCAAATCATTCAAACCTAAGTTTATTAAGAATAAGGGGACATATGATTTTTGGGCTATTATGTTCGAGTTGAAAGTGGATTATTCTATGAAGGAACTTCAAGCCTTATTTCGACATCACAATGAGAGTCTTCTAGAAAAAGGCGAGCAACCAGAGTTTGATGAGTTTCTATTTATCAATTTAAATAAAGAGAGCGTGCAGTCCTTTATTCAGAACGATCCATCTTTAAAGGAAGATTATTTAGGGCCAATTTTGTTAAAGTACATTGAAGATTAGATTATCAGGAGAACCCGCAAAAACCCCAGAGAGATTAATTTCTCACTGGGGTTTTTTGTGGGATTTTTAACAGCCATTGGACCGCTTCCAACAAATTTTGTGCAATATGATCTGGTTCTATATCTTTCCAGATCTCTCGATGTTGATGTAAGGAGCTTTTTCCCCAACCAGTTAGGACTAATATTTTCAACGCACCAACAGCATGAGCAGCTAGCATATCTGTTGATCCAACATCCCCGATTACGACACAATTTTTTAGCTCTAAATTATGTTTCCTAGCGGCTTCTATTAACAAACCAGGTTTAGGTTTATGACACATACAAGCATCGTCTTCACTATGTGGACAAATAAATGCATCATGGAAGCCGAATGAAAGAAACTCTTCTTGAAACTCTGTGATTGATGCTTCTTTTCTGCTAATTCTATGTTGATTTGTGAATGCAAACATTCGAATGCCATGCTCTTTCAGTAGTTTAAATGCATCGTTACTGAATTCATAAGGCTTAAAGTGCTTTGGATGAATAAAATGACCAGTGCCACCAATTGTTCCATCACGATCAATGAATATTGCTTCTATGTTTTTTATTTGATCCATTGTTCGATAATGGTTACTTTTTTATTAGTTGCATCTAATCTTATATTTCTTCCAATGGGCATCGTGAGCATGGGATGAGTATGGCAACAATCAAATTCAGTAAGAATAGGGATGGACGGTTGTCCAATTGTTTCTAGTAAGATATCAGATGGTGTTCTTCCCGTTCCTTGATTATCAAACAGCTCGTGTTTTCCTAAAATGATTCCACCTACACGATCAAATACACCGTTCAGTTTTAACAGGTTAAAATTCTTTTCCACAACGGAAGCTGTTTTCATCGTGTCTTCTATTAAGAGAATATCTCCTTCTTTAATCTCAGGCATATAGGGGCTTCCCCAAAAACCATACATAGCATTTAAATTACCACCAATTAATCTTCCTTGTGCGGTACCTCCATTTAAGCAAACCCACTCATTGCTTCTGTTTTCTTTTTCTTCTGTTTTCTCCTCCCAATTAAGTGGCTCATCTGTCCAATAAGGAGGAGTTGGAATAGTAAACGGAGTTTGCTGTTGTTCGATTAACATTTCATTGAAATAATCGAATGTATAATGCACAAAAGGCTCAAATTCTCCAAAAGAAGGGACCAAAGCTGGACCGTAAAAAGTTGGAACTCCAGTTTGTGCATAAATTCCTAACAAAATAGCAGTTGCATCGGAGTAGCCAATCATTATTTTAGGATTCTTCTTAAATGCTTCGTAGTCGATATAAGGCAAAATTGCATTCGAATTAGTTCCACCAATTGTTGACATAATACATTTGATGTCCGGGTCTCGAATGAGTTCATTCAATTCATTTGCCCGTTCCAGTATACTTCCAGAACGATAATAATCACGCTTGCCAGTTAGATTCCCTTCAACAATCTGTAACCCTTTGGATTCTAAAAAAGACTTTGCTCTTTTATATCTCTTAGGGGATGAATAAGTGACGGGGGAGGATGGGGAATATATCCCAATCTTATCTCCTTGCTTTAGTCGGTTTAATAGTGTCATAAAATATATTCTCCTCAGTTAATTTATGTCATGGTTAAGAAAAATACAAAGAGGTAAGTATTTACAATTATAGCCTAAGTAAGTTAAAGTGAAAATATAATATTCTGAAATATTACTGTTTTAATGAAGAGTATTTAAGATAAGAAGTGAGTTACATTTGGGGGTAAGAAAATGTTGATAAAAGAACAGACAGAGTTGTTATGTAGAGATGGATATTATATTAGTACCGATAAAAGTTTGTTGGATGTAGAAGTCATCTATAATTTTCTTAGTAAAGAATCTTATTGGCTTGAAGGTACGTCAAAAGCTTTGGTTATAGCATCTATCGAAAATTCAACAATTTGTTATGGTATTTATGATGGAGATCCAACTAAGGGGGCACCAAAGCAAATAGGTTTTGCCCGTGTTCTATCTGACCTAGTTAGATATTCTTGGCTGGCGGATGTGTTCGTACTTCCTGAATTTAGAGGAAAGGGTCTAAGTAAATGGTTGATGACCGTTATCACGGAGAATCCAAAATTAAAAGGAACGAATTTTCACTTAGGCACTAGAGATGCTCATTCCCTGTATGCACAATTTGGTTTTAAGCCTTTAGAGCGAACTGAAAACAGTATGGCAAGACCACTTGATTGGGATGCTATAAATTCAATATATAAGGTAGATAAATAAAAAAGAAAGAAGTAACTGCACCGCATGCTGTTTATTAAGAGCGGAGGGGTTACTTCTTTTTATGTGCTAATTCATATTTTATGCGCATTTTCCAAGTGCTGAAGTTTGAAACTAAATAATAAATACTTAAGTAAATCAAACTAAAACTTGTTACTTCTACTAAAAAACGAAGTATGGTGAGCATACTGAAATTGTCCATTAATTTATACTGAAAAAAATTCATTTTAAAAATTGTATTATCTGCAATTATCTTAGTAAGAATGTAAGAAAAAAATGCTTTCCAAAATGTCATCTATCCACCTCCGTAGTAGGTATTTATTATCTCACATTTCCAAATATTATGCGATTATAATAGTTAAGCATAGATGCAAGACATTTTAACGGCTTCTTATATAATGAAGGTAGATTTTCTAATGGAAAGGAATCCGAATAAGATGCAGCTTGTTATAACTTTTAGTATTTTAGCGATTAGTATCGTTTTATTTATTAGTAATCGAGTACGTGCAGATTTAGTAGCACTGCTGGCATTATTAGCATTTGTCATAACCGGCGTTTTGGAACCAACAGAAGCCCTTGCCGGTTTTTCTAATTCGGTTGTTATTATGATTGCTGGATTGTTTGTAGTTGGGGCAGGGCTGCTAAGTACAGGTCTTGCGCATACAGGTGAAACTTGCTACTAAGATTGTCGGGAAAAAGTGAAAAAAAGTTATTCGTATTATTACTAATCATTACAGGTAGCGTTGGGGCGTTCATGAGTAATACAGGAACGGTTGCTTTAATGCTTCCGATTGTTATTAGTATTGCAATTAGTATTAATAGCAGCCCTTCCAAGTATTTAATTCCACTTTCTTATATTAGTAGCTTGTCTGGTCTGTTAACTCTTATTGCGACACCTGCTAATTTGCTTATTAGTCAAGTACTTGTTGACAATGGCTATGAGAAGCTAGGATTCTTTGAAATTACTCCTGTAGGCATTATTGCTATTATAGTTGGGATTCTATATTTCGTCGTTGCACGAAATATTGTACTTCCAAATGGTAAAAATAAAAAAGCGATAAAAGATGAGCATAAGCTTTCACCAAAGCAATTGGCGATTGATTATGAACTCGGTGGTAATTTGCATCGCCTTAAAGTACCTGATGATTCACCAATGATAGGGAAGCAACTTGCACAATTAAAGCTTCCAGCTAAGTATCATCTAGTTATTTTGAAAATTGATCGTAAATCGACGGAAGGTATTCATATATTACCTATTACGTATCAAGAAATGGCCGGACCGACGAGCATAATACAGGCAAAGGATATTTTATATATTCAAGGCACTTTTGATAGCATAGAGAAACTCGCCGAAGATTATTTGTTAATAATTGATGCAGAGGAATCTGAAGCAGATGTACTTGTAACAAAACAATTAGGAATTGCTGAGGTGCTCTTAACTCCTCATTCTAGTTTAATAAATGAGACTGTAGGCAGCATTGGCTTCCGTGAAAAATATAATTTAAATATTTTAGGTATTAATCGAAAAGGAGAGTATGTACTAAGTAATATGGCTGGCGTTCGCCTTCGTTTCGGAGATGCTCTTTTAGTACAAGGTGCATGGGAAGAAATTGAATTACTCTCAAGAGCGATGCAGGATGTTGTAGTTGTTGGACAACCGAAAGAACATGCTAGTACGGCTGCTGCAAGTGGTAAAGCTCCAATTGCAGGGGCAATTATGTTGTTCATGATAGTATTAATGATTTTAGAAGTTTTTCCAGCTGTTATTTCTGTATTGATTGGTGCTTTACTTATGATTATTACAGGTTGTCTTCGAAATATGGATGATGCTTATGGAAAAATGAACTGGGAAAGTATTGTTTTGATTGCAGCAATGCTTCCAATGGCAACAGCTCTTGAAAAAACAGGTGGAATGGTTATACTTTCAAAAGGAATTATCGATCTTCTAGGTGGATTTGGAGCAATGGGAGTTTTGGCAGGCATTTATTTTATTACGATGTTATTTGGTCAATTTATTAGTAACACCGCAACGGCCGTTTTATTTGCGCCGATTGCAATGAGTGCAGCTATTACGATGGATGCAAATCCATATACGTTCTTAATCGCAATTGCAGTTTCTTCCAGCATGGCTTTTGCGACACCTGTTGCATCTCCGACAAATGCTTTAGTAATGACAGCGGGGGGATATAAGTTTATGAACTTTGTGAAAGCTGGTATTCCTCTACAAATTGTTATGTTTATCGTAATGATGATTGTCATTCCAATTTTCTTCCCGTTGTGATAAATAATGAAGGGTCTTTCGTTTTAGGGGAGGCTCTTTTTTATTTGACATTTTTACTCAATATGATATAACTATAAATGTTAGGCCTAAAGCAAAGTAATCAACTAGGAATAATATATTTTATAAAGGGGCTAGATGATGGGAAGAGAATTTGTCGATATCTTTGATGGATGGGCACACTCTTATGACGCTTCGGTTTCTGGTGAAGATCCAGAATATCGTGATGTATTTGAAGGCTATGAAACTATTTTAAGAGAAGTTGCAAATCGTGTTTCTGGGACAGTGATCGAATTTGGAACCGGTACTGGTAATTTAACAGCAAAGCTAATAGAGGAAGGAATTTCGGTTATTGGTATCGAACCTAATACGAAGATGCGAGAATTAACTGCAAAACGATTTCCCTCTATTAAGGTCATAGATGGAGATTTACTTCAATTTAATAGTGAAAGTGAACGTATAGATGCAATTGTCAGCACGTATGTATTTCATCATTTAACGGATGAGGAAAAGGGAGTAGCTTTAAAGAAATATGCAGAGCTTCTTTCAAAAGAGGGAAAGATTGTTTTTGCTGATACTGTTTTTATTACTGAAGAAGCTAAACAAGACCAAATTGAAAAGGAAAGAAACCGTGGTTTTAATAATGTGGCAGACGATTTAGTACGAGAATATTATACTACGATTCCAATACTAACAAAATTGTTTGAAGAAGCTGGATTTCAAGTTAGTTTCACAAAAATGAATGATTATGTTTGGTTGATGGATGCGACTAAAAGATAAGGAGCTAGTTCATATGAAAAAAATGAATGTAGAAAGTTTTAATTTAGATCACACAAAAGTAGCAGCACCATTTGTACGTTTAGCAGGTACTAAAACGGGAGTTCATGGTGATGAAATTTTAAAATACGATATTCGTTTTAAACAACCAAATAAAGAACATATGAAGATGCCGGGATTGCATTCCTTAGAGCATTTAATGGCAGAAAATATCCGAAATCATACAGAACAAGTAGTAGATATTAGTCCAATGGGATGTCAAACTGGGTTTTATTTATCTGTTATTAATCATGATAACTATGATGAAGTTTTAGAAATTATTGAAAAGACGTTGAAGGATGTATTGGAAGCAACTGAAGTCCCAGCATGTAATGAAGTTCAATGTGGTTGGGCAGCAAGCCATAGTTTAGAAGGGGCAAAAGAAATTGCTTTTGAGATGCTTGCTAAAAAAGATGAATGGCGACAAATTTATAATGAGGAAGCGTAATGAAAGTATTTAGTAGTGTTCATGAATTGATAGGCAATACACCGGTTGTAGAAATAAAACATATTCCTATTCCAAATAATTGCCGGATTTTTGCAAAGCTTGAATATTTAAATCCAGGAGGAAGTGTAAAGGATCGTCTCGGTGTTTCGTTGATTGAAGATGCGGAGCAATCAGGAAAACTTTTGCCAGGGGGAACTATTATTGAGCCAACTGCAGGAAATACGGGAATTGGAATTGCACTTGCTGCAGTAGGAAAAGGGTACAAAGTTATCTTTGTTGTCCCTGAAAAATTTAGTGTTGAAAAACAAACACTAATGCGTGCGCTTGGTGCAGAGATTATAAATACAGATACTGCGCTTGGAATGAAAGGTGCTATTGATAAAGCAAGCGAATTAGTAAATAAGATTCCGAATGCTTTTTCACCATCTCAATTTTCAAACCCAGCTAATCCTGCTACGTATACAAAAACACTTGGTCCTGAAATATGGCGTGATTTAGATGGTCAAATTGATGTATTTGTCGCTGGTGCAGGTTCAGGTGGAACGTTTATGGGAACATCAAATTTTTTAAAGTCGCAAAAAGCTGACATTAAAACAGTAATTGTGGAGCCGGAGGGTTCCATATTAAACGGTGGAGAAGCAGGAACCCATTTGACCGAAGGAATCGGAATGGAATTTTTACCGAACTTTATGGACCGTTCGTTTTTTGATGCAATACACACAATTAGTGACCAAAATGCATTTAACCAATTGCAGGCGTTGTCCAAAGAAGAGGGACTTTTAGTAGGGAGCTCTTCAGGAGCAGCTTTTTATGCTGCACTTAAGGAAGCAGAAGTTGCGAAACAAGGAAGTCATATTGTCACGATTTTTCCTGATTCTAGTGAACGCTATTTAAGTCAGAGAGTATACGAATTGTTCAAGGAGGAGAAATAATAGATGCGCGCAAAAACGAAGCTTATTCATGCTGGAATTGTTGGGGACGAAGCAACTGGAGCAGTGTCCACACCAATTTACCAAGTGAGTACCTACAAACAAGAGGCAGTTGGAAAATTTAAAGGGTATGAATATTCACGTACAGGTAACCCTACTCGACATGCTCTAGAGGTCTTAATCAGTGATTTAGAGAGTGGCGTTGCCGGATTCGCTTTTGCTTCTGGTATGGCTGCTACAAGCTCTGTTATGATGCTTTTCAGTAAAGGTGATCACGTTATTTTAACAGATGATGTATACGGTGGTACATACCGTGTCATTTCTAAAGTATTGAACCGTTTCGGGATCGAGGCAACTTTTGTAGATACAAGTGATATATCCAAAGTGGAAGCAGCAATTTTAGAAAATACAAAAGCTATTTTCCTAGAAACACCAACTAATCCTTTATTGAAAATTACAGATATTGAAGCAATTGCTAAGCTTGCAAAGGACAAAGGATTGCTCACTATTGTGGATAACACATTTATGACACCTTATTTCCAACAACCAATTGAGCTTGGTGCAGACATTGTTGTGCATAGTGCAACGAAATATATTGGTGGACATAGTGATGTTGTAGCTGGGCTAGTTGTAGTAAATTCTGAGCTGCTTGCTACTGATTTGCACTTTGTACAAAATTCAGTAGGGGCAGTACTAGGACCACAAGACTCCTGGTTATTAATGCGTGGTATTAAAACGCTTGGTCTTCGGATGGAAGAACATCACTTGAATGCTCAGCGAATTGCAGAGTTTTTAAATAATCACGATGGTGTTAAAAAGGTATATTATCCTGGTTTAGTGAACCATACTGGGCACGAACTGATGAAGAAGCAAACAACTGGATTCGGAGGGATGATTTCTTTTGATGTGGGTAGTGGAGAAAAAGCAGATGAGTTATTAGCGAAGCTTCGTTACTTTACATTAGCAGAAAGTTTAGGAGCAGTAGAAAGCTTGATTTCTGTTCCAGCAAGAATGACCCATGCATCGATTCCATCTGAACGACGTCAAGAATTAGGCATTACGGACGGCCTCGTTAGAATTTCTGTAGGGATTGAAGATGTAGAAGACTTGTTAGAAGATTTAACACAAGCATTAGCTTAATGATTATATTGGTACACCACTTAATTGTGGTGTACTTTTTTTATGTCCTGGTAATGAGATAGTTGAAAAAAACAACAACTTAGTTGGAAAATTTAGAGGGTTAGTTGGAAAAAACAACAATTTAGTTTTGAATATAGAGAGTTCAAGTTGGAAAAACATATATTTTAGCATCGTATTGTAACTAATTTATTTCTGAAAACGACTTATAGATAAACGGTGGCAAGGAGAATCAGATGAAAAAAATATGCATATTGCTTATCTGCAGTCTTATTATGGTATCTTGTAATTCTATTTCACAGCCTTTTTCGCATACTATTATTGACTGGGTTGATTTTGTAAAGATTAATGGCAAGGAATATGAAGCACTTTATAGTGTAATTATTGCCGATCCAAAAAATATAGGGGAAAAAATAGGAGAAGTAAAATTTAAAGTTTCCGATAATGTTTCGAACCCTAGTTATCGTACGAAAGATGGAGATGCTGCATTTTGGAATAAGGGAACTGAAATATTTAGTGTGATAGACAGAGAGGACCTTATCGCTATTCAGGATAAAAATAGTATAAATGGTTACAGGATTTATTATTCACGTTCAGAGGATAGTAATTTTAATTATCATTACAAAGATATAAATTTAGAAACCATCAATAAAATTGAATTATACGATGGTAATACAATACTCATTAATACTTTAAAAAATGAGACAGAAATAAATGATTTATTATCTATTCTAAATGAAGGTACAGTAAGTGCCTCGTTTTCACCAAACACAACTCACGGAGATCCAGCAACCTATCAAATAGTTCTTTACGGCGAAGAAAAAATTGGATATTACTATTCGTTATTTTTTGACGGCAATGTTTGGTTTTGGCATCCTTGGGATACATCTATAATTTCCAATGAGATAGAGCTTTATTTTAATTGAGTACCGATTTAGGTGCTCTCTTTTTATTGAAATAGAAAAGGAAAAAATACTTTTTTAGAGAATATATTATAGTTAGAGGAGTGAAAATCGTGAGCAAGCATTTATTATCAGTATCAATTGTTTTATTGAGTATAGCAATTTGTTTCTTGGCATATCAAATTGGAAATATCCACACTCCTAACGAGGTGAGTGAACCAGTACATAATATTGAAATTTCTGAGAGGGGATTACTTACATCAGAAGAAGTAGCAGTATATTTAAGTATGGATGTAGAGCAGTTTAAGAAATTAATAAAGCAGCAAAACTTGAAAAGAGCGCAACTTTCGAGCTACGATACGTATACTTTTATTCCTTATATTCAAATGAATGGAGAACAGTATTTCACTAAACAACAAGTAGATGAATGGATAAATTACAACATAATGAATGGAGAAAATATTCACTTTTGAAAGAAATAGTGGCTTTTCGTTGCTATCGGACTTTCATGAGGTTAACTCAGTAAACTAGAAATAACGAAAAAAAGGGAAATAAGGTATCTATGATGACCTATTCCCTTTTACTATAAAAACTTTTATGGATATTCAGCAATTAAACATGTTTTACCAAAAAAATGCTGAAGCAAGTACGACTCCGGTAATTGCACCTAGAGCGATACCAAATCCAAACCCAAATCCTTCTCCAAAAAATCCTAATCCATAGCCACCCAAATTGTCATCAGGTCGTATCCAGACCGTATTTCTACTTACTCTCGTTACTTCTCCCACATGAACACTACCATCTCGGCAAGTAATTCGCACCCTTTTTCCATAATATCTACAACAAAGATTGAAAACATCAGAATTGTTCATTTTTCTCCTCCTCTCATAACAAAATTTACATACAAGTATGTTCTATAATTTATGCCATTGATAATGTTACATAATAGACAAGTGTCTATAGAAGGAAGAGAGATCGCTTAGTAATTTCATGTTCTATAAAACAATAAGAGAACTCAAAACATATGATATAAGACAAATAAATAAAAAGGATGAGATACGATACATGCCGGTTATTCAAACACAGAATTGGCTTAATAAATTTGTGGATGTATGTGAGGAGCGGTCTGGAAAAGGTTCATCATACATCCAACAAGAGATAATTTGTAATCCTATCATGAAATTACTTCCTAAAATAAGTCCAGAAGTATGGCAATATGAACTCTTAAGACATGGATTGTTTGAGCCTAATGAGTGGATGAACATTGAAAACACAGTAAAAGAATTGGAAGCACAGAACGTATGGGAAATTGTAAAGCAAGAATATCAATTTCTAAAAAAATTATGGAATGGTCCAAAGGTTTCCATCTATATTTTTCCTATAAAAAGAGCAAGTCTAAAATCAGGAGAACAAATACCTAAAAAAAATGGAGTAGCATATAAAGGATTATTGTTTTTATTTATGTCTACTGAGCTTTCAAAAGAAGAAATAAAAGCATTATTTGCGCATGAGTATAACCATGCTTGTAGACTAAACTTTTTAGATTTGACTCCTGATAAAATTCCTTTGAAGGATTCTCTGATCATTGAGGGATTAGGGGAGTATGCAGTTAAAGATCTATATGGTGAGCAGTGGCTAGCTCCTTGGACTAATCTGTATTCACCTGAAGAGGTTATGGATTTATGGAAAAGCCAGTTTGTACCTTCGTTAAATGTTAGAGGGCTAAAAAATCATCAGCTTTTCTTATACGGTAAAGCAAGAAGCCGATTTCCTAAATGGATTGGATATTATTTAGGTTATCAAATTGTCGATACATTTCAAAAGATGCAAGGTCCTTTTCAAAAAAACGAGTTATATACAAAGTCATCCAAAGAAATAATAGCTGGTTCAAAATTTCCGATTTAACAGGTTAATAATCTAATTAAACAAGAAATTAAGAGAGATGACATATAAATGCACGAAAGCCGATAATATGACGGTTTTGAATTAAAAAGTGGTTATGTTCATCCCATAAATCAAAGAAATCTGTATTTATGTTAGCTGATTGATTAATGTCATCTATTTCACTTTGAATCAGACCCGAGGGGGTATTGATAATATTAATTTGAGTGAATCCAGCTTGCTGCAAATGAGCGATCCACTCAGCTTCATTTAAAATTGTATAGATGCCATATAGGCTACATATTCTTTCTTGCAATTCTTCTGATAAACACTGCTCAGCTGTCATTTCAATCAAAATCAACTTCCCCTCACTTTTTAAAACTCTTGAAAGTTCATTTAACGTCTTTGTTATGTCAGTAAAAACGATAACAGATTCGGCTATAATTAAATCAAAGGAGTCATCCACAAAATCCAAGTTTTGTGCGTCTCCTTTCCTTACTTTTAATTTGCTTTCATTTGAAATTAATCGCTCCCTAGCTTTTTCTATCATAATGGGGTGATTATCTATCGCAGTCACGTTACAATCAAATTTTTTTGCTATATAAGCTGCAGTTTGTCCCGTTCCACAACCTATATCAAGAACAGATCCAGTTGGAAGAATTTTCTCATCTTCCAATATAGATTGGGTTAAAGCAAAACCTCCCGGATGCGCACCACCAATTCCAAAATAAGCTAATAAATCTAAATAAGCATTAGACATAAGACATCCTCCTATTTATTAATATATCTAGTGTATGCTTTCAAGCTATTAAGTACCTGTATAGCACTGATGTGCTTTTAATGAACTTAACAACTTTGCTTTTATATTCTCTACTTTTTATTGGATTTTAAAAGGGAAAAATACTAGTTTTGTAGAATATTTGTGAAAAGGGTTTGGATACAAGGGAGAAAATGCTAAATAAAAAATATTTTTTTGGAAGCGAAGTTATATGAGACAATTAAATGAGAAAATTGATTTTCGAGCATATGTAGAAGATGATTTTGAAAGTATTCATCTATTAAATATACAGGAAGAATGGAATAATCTTGTTGCTAAAAAGGAAGATACAAAAAATGCATGGAGTCATTCAAATGTAGCATTTGTTGAAATCTGCCAATGGTCGTATAATTGGCTATATAAGAGGAATAACAGATGGTTATATTTCACTTTTAGTTTGTGAACTAGTAATTGATCAAAATTACCGTGGATTAGGAATTGGAACAGATTTATTAAAATATGTACATAATCTTTTTCCAAAAACACGAATGGAGTTACTTGCTTCTAGTTCCTCCCGCACATATTATGAGGGTCAAGATTTTAGGAATTTCTACGGGTATCGAAAAACGTTCGAAGAATGGTGATATTTTATATGAGAGAAAAGAGAAAAAAGAGTGAGGTTGGTTTATTTAAAAGCATTATGATTGAGATTAGAGATTCCATATTATTTGAAGTAATTTGGAACATAATCGCCTTCTTACCTAGAGTGATGTTTAGATTATGGAAGAATTTTTATTAGTAGTATTCGATTTCTTAAATATATAATTTAAAGGAGAAAACATATGAAAAAATTAATAGAAAAAAATGAGTATGCACCATATTATTCACCTTATGTGGATTTAGTTTCAGAAGGGAATATTATTGAAATTTTAGAGAAACAAATAGAAGAAACTAGTACCTTTTTAAAAAATATTTCTGATCAACAAGCTCTATTCCGATATGCTCCTGAGAAATGGAGTATAAAAGAAGTGATTGGACATATGGCAGATACAGAGCGAATAATGGCATATCGACTTCTTTCCTTTGCACGAGGTGAAACCAACTCTCTACCTGGTTTTAGTGAAATGGAATATGTTCAACATGCATTTTTTGATAAGCAGTCAATCGATGATCTTATCGAAAATTTGATAGTAGTCCGCCAATCAACTATCCAACTTGTTAAGAGTCTATCTAATGAAGAGTTACAACGTCGTGGGATAGCAAATAATCATGAAATAACAGTTCGGGCTCTTATTGTCATTATCGCAGGGCACGAACTTCATCATGGAAACATATTAAATGAACGATACATTAGTTCCGATTCCTATCCAAGAAAATAGTAACTATTGGGATGGTAGTAAACGAAAGGTTGTTTTTGTATAAATGGATATATTAATTGAGTTATTAAAAGAGATAGATGCTGAAGATTTATTAAAATTTGAACTTGAAAACAGAGCTTTTTTCGAAGAGATGGTACCTTCTCGTGGCGATGATTATTATTATCCTCAGATATTTAAAGAAAGACATAAAGATTTATTAGAAGAACAGGAACAAGGGGTTTCTTATTTTTATTTAATAAAGAATCTAGAGGGTTCTATTCTTGGTAGGATAAATTTAGTGGATATCGATAAATCACTCAAAGAGGCTCATCTCGGTTATCGAGTGGGACAAGTAAACACTGGAAAAGGTATTGCCAACAAAGCATTGAAATTATTAATAGATAGTTTGAAGGAAAAAAACATCAAAACAATTATAGCTAAGACTACTACTAATAACATAGCATCCCAAAGAGTTTTAGAGAAAAATGGATTTCTGGAATTTGTGAATGGAGAGCATGAAAAACAAGATGACAAATTAAAATTTCTCTATTATTCTTGGACAATTAATAAAGAACGTTCATACTAAAGGAACGTTTTTTTTTACTAATCTATTTTCAACTGAATTTAAAAATAAAAAGTGTCTTTTTCTACAAATAGTGTAGAAAGAGACACTTTTTATTTTGGTAATTTAATCGTTTCTTGAACTATTTAATTATATGCAAACAGAAGTCTAAATCAGCTTGTAAGTGTGTTTCCATCAGTTTTTTAGCTTTTTCTCCATCTCTTGATTTGATAGCTTCATATATTTCCTCGTGTTCATCGATAAGATGTGGTCTTTTATAAAGAACTACCGTTTTTCGAAACAGATAAATAATTGATTTCATTCGATCGATTGTTTCTATCATAAGTGAGTTACCACTTGCTCTTACAATTATCTCGTGAAAAAGCTCATTTGCCTCCATAATCTCTTCTGTTTTTCCTTCTCTTCCAATTTTAATGCAGCTTGAAAGAGCTTGTAGATCATCTTCTGGTAAATACATTGCTGCTGATTTTGCAGAGAATCCTTCGAGCAGTATTCTTACTTGAAATAAGTTGCGTAAGTCTTTCTCGGTCGGTTGTACTACTTTTTTATTGACGATAAGGCCTTCATTGCTTAGTTGACGAAGAGACTCTCGAATTGGCGTACGGCTAATTCCTAATTCTGCTGCAAGTTTTTCTTCTACAACTTTTGTTCCACCTGGTAAATCACCATTTAAGATTCGGTCCCGAATAACTTCATATGCTTGTTGATAGGCAGAGCGAGAATTTGTATTGTGTTGGTTCATATTTTTCACTCCTAATTGTTTCAACCTAATACTATAAACTTATCAAAAAGTGATTAATAAAGAAAGGTTAGTTATTAGTATCACCTATTTTGTATACAAGTACTATTAAAATGTATACAAAAATTAAATTATAGTATACAATAACTTTTGTGCAGTTCTTTTGCAAACGGTTTCATTTTACAACAATTGATAGCATTGATAGAGCAATAAAGGGAATATTAATCGAATTAGGAGGAATTTACATGGGTAAAAAAGTTGGTTTTATTGGTTTAGGAATAATGGGTAAACCTATGGCGTTAAACTTGTTAGCAAAAGGATACGAATTAATCGTAAACGACTTAAATAAAGAAGCGGTACAGACATTAGTAAATGCTGGGGCGACATTTGGAGAATCAGCGAAAGTAATCGGAGAAAATAGTGATGTAATTATTACTATGCTACCTGCTTCACATCATGTGAAACAAGTAGTTTTAGGTGAAAATGGAGTGCTTAGTGGAGCGAAAAAAGGTTCGGTCATAATGGATATGAGTTCTATTTCACCTGTTGTATCTAAAGAAATTGCTGCTGAAGCAGAACAAAAAGGAGTAGAAATGATTGACGCTCCTGTTAGTGGTGGGGAACCAAAAGCAATTGACGGAACGCTTGCAATTATGGTCGGTGGTAAAGAAGAAGTGTTTGAACAAGTAAAAGATATTTTACACGCTATGGGTGCAGAAGTGACTTTAGTTGGAAGTAATGGTAGTGGGACAACTGCTAAATTGGCTAACCAAGTAATCGTTAACTTAAATATTGCAGCTATGTCAGAAGCTTTAGTTTTAGCTTCAAAAGCAGGAATAGATGTTGAAAAAATGTACCAAGCGATTCGTGGAGGTCTTGCAGGAAGTTCGGTACTAGATGCTAAAGTTCCATTAATCTTAGATCGCAATTTTGTTGCAGGTGGAAGAATAGACATTAACATGAAGGATATAACGAATGTTATGGAAACTGCGCATAATTTGGATGTTCCAATGCCATTATCTAGCCAGTTGCTTGAAATTTTCCATGCATTAAAAGCAGATGGAAAAGCTGCGGATGATCACGGTGGAATCGTTCAATATTATGAAAAACTTGCAAATATCCAAGTTGGGAGAGTTTAAGAAATGACCACAATCGATAGCACTCAAAAGCGATTGGCTCAAGAGGTCCTAGGTAACATAAAGGAAGTAAATGCATCAACAGTTAAAGAAATGCTTATAAATGGACTTCGTGATTTAAACAAAAAAATTATTGTGTTAGATGATGATCCAACAGGAGTTCAAACCGTACATGGTATTTCAGTATATACCGATTGGTCAGTTGAAAGTATTGAAAAAGGTTTTCTAGAAGAAAATTCGATGTTTTTCTTATTAACTAATTCTAGAGGTTTTACTGCAGCTGAATCAGATAAAGCACATACAGAAATTGCTAACAATATTGTGCAAGTAGCAAAGAAAGTGGACAAAGAGTTTATCGTAATCAGCCGAGGAGATTCTACACTGAGAGGTCATTACCCGCTAGAAACGGAAGTCTTAAAATCGACAATCGAGGCATCATCAGACATTCACTATGATGGGGAAGTGATTCTACCGTTTTTTAAAGAGGGCGGACGTTTCACAGTAGACAATATACATTACGTACAGTATGAAGAGAGCTTAGTGCCCGCTGGAGAAACTGAGTTTGCAAAAGACAGAACATTCGGCTATACCAAATCTCATCTAGGAGAATGGGTGGAAGAAAAAACAGAAGGTCGGTTTAAATCTGTTAATGCAACCTATATTTCATTAAATAGCCTACGTGCCCTTGATATAGATGGAATTACAGAGCAATTGCTTCAAGTGAGTGATTTCAATAAAGTTGTCGTCAATGCAGTAGATTACGTGGATGTAGAAATTTTTGTTGTTGCACTTGTGAAAGCGATGAAAGCAGGAAAGCAATTCTTGTTCCGAAGCGCTGCTGCACTTACAAAAGTAATTGGCGGAGTGAGCGATAAAGCACTTTTAACGAGAAAAGAATTGATTCGTGAAGAAACAAATCACGGTGGTTTAATCATAGTAGGTTCACACGTTAAGAAAACAACAGAACAACTAGAACAATTAAAAACAAGTGATTTCATTGAATTTATTGAATTCGATAGTCATCTCGTTTTACAACCGGACCAGTTCCAAACAGAAATTGACCGAGTGATTGAATCGGCAGAAAGTCTGATCCGTGAAGGTAAAACAGTTGCTATTTATACTAGACGTGAAAGATTGGATCTTGGTGAAGGCAAAAAAGAAGAAGAGTTAAAACTATCTGTCAGAATATCAGATGCTGTAACAAGCTTTGTGCAAAGACTAAGTGTTCGTCCAAACTACATTGTTGCCAAAGGTGGAATTACTTCTAGTGATATTGGAACAAAAGGTCTTGAAGTAAAAAGAGCAACTGTAGCAGGGCAAATTCAACCAGGAATTCCTGTATGGATCACTGGAGAAGAAAGTAAATTCCCGGGTATCGCATACATTATTTTCCCAGGTAATGTAGGAGCAGTTACAACGTTAAAAGATACAGTTGATATCTTAAACAAATAAGTAGTGTTCATCTATAAAAAGGGGATATCTAATAATGTTGGTAAATACAAAAAAAATATTAAAGGACGCGCAGCGTGGAAAATACGCTGTCGCTGCATTTAATGTATACAACCTAGAGACGGTTCAAGCTGCAATACATGTAGCAGAACAAGAAAATCAACCAGTTATTATTGCACTAGGAGAACGTTATTTTTCGACTGTAGATGTAGAAGGATTTTCTGCACTTGTCAGAGCAATAGCTGAAAAATCTTCTATTCCAGTTGCGCTACATCTGGATCATGCCTATGAAAAAGAATCCATTATACGTGCAATACGCTGTGGCTTTACTTCTGTCATGTTTGACGGTTCAGCATATGAGATAGATGAAAATGTACGCCGCACAAAAGAAATTGTAGAAATAGCACATATGGCAGGTGTATCAGTAGAGGCAGAAATAGGTTCGTTGGCAAAAGGTGATTTCTCTGATGAAGAAGAGGGAGACGGAACGTTAACGGACCCTAAAGCTGCAAAAGAATTTGTAGATGCAACCGGAGTTGACTTTTTGGCTGCTGCTATTGGAACCGTACATGGTATGTATAAAGGAGAGCCGAAAATCGATCTTCCCCTTTTAGAGAGAATACAACAGGCTGTCGAAGTTCCTCTAGTATTACATGGTGGCTCAGGGACTCCAAATGAAGTTATTAAGGAAGCAATCCAACTTGGTATTTGCAAAGTCAACGTGAATACAGAAGTTTCTATGGCTGCTGTTTCATTACTTAAAGACTATTTTGATACGCAACATATTGCTCACCTTTCCACTGTTATGGCAGATATGCAAAAAGCGATGGAATCTGTCATGACTAAATTCGTTCAAGTATTTGCAAATAAAGAAATTAGTTAAAACAGATACAAAATTCCTAAACGAAAAGAGGATTAAAAATGCCGATAGTATCTATATGTATAGGGGTAGCCCTATTACTTCTATTAATGATTGTTTTTAAATTAAATGCTTTTATCTCGTTAATTCTAGTAGCTCTTGTAGTGGGTATTTTAGAAGGAATGTCGCCACTTGATGCAATGACATCTGTTCAAGGTGGATTAGGTGGTACGCTTGGTAGTTTGACGATGATCATCATTTTTGGAGCAATCCTTGGTAAATTGATGACAGATTCAGGTGGAGCGCAACGTATTGCAACAACACTTATAAAATCTTTTGGGAAAAAGAGAGTTCAATTAGCAGCTGTTCTAACAGCTTCTGTAGTTGGGATTGCCTTGTTTTTCGAAACAGGGGTAGTAGTATTAATTCCTTTAGTATTTACCATTGCAACTGCAGCAGGAGTTCCAGTGTTATACATTGGTATGCCTGTAATAGCTGCCCTCATCACGATGCATGGATTTGTACCTCCTCATCCTGGACCAACAGCTGTTGCTAGTGTATTCGATGCAAATATCGGGAAAACCTTATTGTATGGTATCGTAATTGCTATTCCTGCAATTATTATTGCTGGACCACTATATACGAAACTGTTTAAGAAAGATTTCTTAGAAGTTGACATACCAAAGGGATTATTTAATCCAAAGGAATTTACGGAAGATGAAATGCCTGGTTTTGTAACAAGTCTTTTAACATCACTTATGCCGGTAATTTTAATCGCTTCTCAAGTAATTGTTGAAATTGTAGCTCCAGATTCAGCAGTTATGCCTTTCTTTGATTTCATTGGTAATGCAAATGTAGCTTTATTGCTTTCTATCATTCTTGCATTCTTTACTTTCGGTCTAAACCGAGGTAAATCAATGAAAGATGTAATGAATTCTGTTGGTGAGGCTGTGAATGGAATTGCAATGATTCTATTAATTATCGCTGCTGGTGGTGCTTTTAAACAAGTACTGATTGATAGTCATATCGACCAATACATTGCAGATATCATGGCGGATTCAACTCTTTCTCCATTACTTTTAACTTGGTTAATAGCAGCAATTTTACGTGTAGCAGTTGGTTCCGCTACAGTTGCTGGTATGACAGCAGCAGGTATCGCAGCACCTTTAGTAGGAATGACTGGTGTAAGCCCTGAGTTAATGGTATTAGCTGCCGGTGCAGGAAGTGTTACATTCTCTCATGTTAATGATGCTGGATTCTGGATATACAAAGAATACTTTAATTTATCAATCGGTAAAACAATTAAAACATGGTCTGTCATGGTTACAATTATTTCATTAGTTGGACTTGCCGGTGTTTTAGTTATTAATGCGATTATTTCATAAGAAATTGAAAAGCGTATCTTTTTACAAATGGAAATTTTGTAGAAAGATACGCTTTTTTTTGTATAAATATACGATATACTATCAATATTGACAAAAAAGGTAGGCGAATTTATATGCAAAGGTATTTAGGTGAAATATTGCTAGTGATTACAGCAATTATTTGGGGAAGTGGATTTGTTGCGAGTGCTGTTTCATTAGAATATTACACACCTTATCAAATTTTAGCAGGAAGGTTTATGATTGGTGCTATTTTATTAACTATTCTCTTTCACAAAAAGTTAAAGAAACTAAATAAAAGCTCACTAATTAAAGGAGCAATATTGGGGGTATTTCTGTACCTGGCATTTGCTCTTCAAACGGTAGGACTTCAATATACAACTCCATCTAAAAATGCATTTTTAACTGCAGTAAATGTTGTGTTTGTACCCTTCATAGGATTTCTCTTTTATAAGAGAAAAATCGATATGTTTGAAATGATTGGCGCAGTTATGGCCGTAATTGGGGTGGCGGTACTGTCTCTTAAAATATCAACGGAGATTAACATAGGAGATTTGCTCACTTTATGCTGTGCAGTCGGATTTGCATTTCATATCTTTTATACTGCTCGATTTGTAAAAACAGAAGATCCAGTTGTTATCACGATTGTACAAATGATGGTAGCTGCTCTCATTGGATGGATTGTTGTAATCTTTAGAGGAGAAATTTCATTTTCTTTGGAAACTGAAGGAGTTATGAATCTTCTATACCTTGGTGTTTTTTCTACAACAATCGCTTACTTAATGCAAACAGTTGCACAGAAATACATATCAGAAACAAAGGCTGCCATAATACTATCTACAGAGTCTTTTTGGGGCATGGTATTTTCAGTAATTATTTTAAGTGAAGTAATGACCCTAAAAATGATTATTGGAGCTATTCTCATTCTTCTAGCTATTATCATATCTGAAACAAAATTTAGCTTTCTAAAAAAGAAAGTGGAAGAATTGACTTAAAATAAGCAAAAACAGATTTTTGGCATCGTTTTCTATTATCTCAAGATTATTCTTTGATAATTTAGAGAATAATTATGTAGCATTTTATTGTTTTGGAGAAGCGTTCGCTCGACTCCTGTGGGAAAAGCGAGACAGACGATACCCAACAGGAGAGTAGCGAGGGCAATTCCGTTCCAGGCGGACGCATTCCGCCGGCATGGCTTCAGCCGCTTCCCTCACTACGCTCAGTCCAGGGTCTTCAGCTCATGCATCTGCCGCTTCGCTTTCGATGCAGAAAACATTTGCTATTCCGGCTGGAGTCGCCGCCTTCCACTCCAATCAACTATTATCCACTTATTAATCAAAAAAAGGTCATGCCATTAATAGAGCAACTTTTTATCACTTAAGTTTTTTCAATTAGTATTAAAAAATCGTTGAAAAAGGCGACACTCCTGCGGGAATAGCGTTAGCCGAAGACCCCGCAGCGCAGCGAGGAGGCTAAGGCAACGCCCGAGGAAAGGGAGCCGTTTCAACGATTTTCTTATTTATCGGAAGACATTATTGGCCCAAGCGGCTACGTCTGTCGCCCGCGGAAAGGGAGCGATTAGCTTTGAAAAACTTGATCGATCCTATATAAAAATAAATTCGAGTTTGACTACAGTATCATTTATAGACGCTTTTGTTCTTTCTTATTTAACTGGAACCCAAATTTCATTGTATGTTTCTGTTTTATAGATATTTGTATCCAAATAAACTTCAAATGGTTTTATGGAAGACAGTTCATATGGATTGGATGGAAACCATTCCGAAAATATTCGTTCCCATGTATTTGCGATTGCAGATGGAAAAGGTCCTTGAACTTCAAAAACAACCCATTTTGAGGCAGGGAAGTCAATCCGCTGAAAGTCAGTTGAATTAGTACCATCATATTCTGCTGCAACATAATAATTCATCCTATTTTTCTCTCTACTTACCTCAGCCCAGATGCCTAATAACCCATTTATGTCTCCACTTTTTAAATCTAATAATTGATTTAGCGTTCCATCCTGTTGAATCTCATTCCAAAATGTTTGAAACGCTTCTATTCCACCGTTTTCTACATCGTACGGAAATTCTCTATTAACTCCAATAACTTGGAAAGCCTCTCTCTCCACAAGACGATATTGCATTGGTTTAGCTCCTCCTTTAATTTAATTTCTCCCGTTAAATCTTCTTCATACAAATTATATTTCAACATTGCTACTCATTCAATGAATAAAAGGGGAATGAACAACAATTGAAGAATTAACATGAAGAGAGAGACATAATTAGACTCTAAAAAAGCTAAGAAAGGCGAATGTGCATGATTCACATTGTAAATGGGGATGTAGTAATTAATTGATTGGTGGATTTGGCGGTGTTCATCTTTATAAGATAGATAAATAAAAAGAAACATTAAATCGATTTCTAACATGTTGGAAATCGTTTTTTTTCTTTTTTTTAAACAAATTTATATTGTTTTGTATTAATGCTTGTTAATAGTGAAAGATAAGAAAGAATCTTAGCTATAAACGATCATTTATCGTGGCTAACATTCATTTAAATTTTGAGGAGGTGTGAATCTGTGAAAACAATTCATCGAATTGCTTTAGTGCTCGTAATAATTGGTGCAATTAACTGGGGATTGATCGGATTTTTTGAATACGATTTAGTTGCTTCCATTTTTGGTGGACAAACGGAAGCCATGTCTCGAGTAATTTATGTTCTTGTAGGTATAAGTGGACTAATTTGTATCCCGCTTTTATTTGAAGCACACAAAGAAGTAGGAGCAGAAAGAAGTAGGACTTCAGGCTATAATAATTTAAAGTACGAGACTGAATTTAGTGATGAGGCAGACTTTACAGATATTCGAGAATACAATAAGAATAATTCGGATAACAATAACAGTAACAACAAACAAGTTTAGCTTGTTTCGTTATAGGCATTTCATCATTATTTTGTCTGCTAAAAAACTGACGGCCTATATTGGCTCGTCAGTTTTTTTTTCGCCATGTCAGTACTCCGCATTAATGGACAATTATCGAGTGAGTGACAGTTTTAATTCCGCAATTTATACCAAAAAAGGGCTGGCATAATATACTTCATAACCAGTCCAGTTTGCTGATTAGATCAATTTTGCTATATCGCAAAGATGTTATAATTACTACTGTTCCTTATCATTTTAAAAAGTAATAGAATTAGAGCCCATTCTTTTTAAGATGGGCTCCTTTTGTTTATATTATATTGTATTGTTAAAAAAGGTATGGAACAAATTCGCATGTGATGTTTAGCGGTTAGCTGATGATCTTTTATTTCTTCTATTATAAATTGCTCTTGTAAAGGAAGTCTAAAAACGTTTTGGCGAAACGCTAAGTATATTCCTGCATCTGAATCGTTTGCTCCTTTACTCGTTAATACTAGTTTTTCTCCATTTTGGTTCAATTCTAGTATTCCAATCATCGATGACCAAGGAAGAGGAAGGGCAATATTCATATAATATTTATCATTACGTTGATGAGAAGAGTAGAGTGCGACAAAGATTACTTCTTTACCTATTTTTCGAAGCCATGCTCTCGTATTTTTCCTACCATCTTCTACAGCTATAATTTCGCCAGTCATTTCCATTTGTGTATTAGTATATGGAAGATTTAGCTGTTGAACGTTTCTACTAAAAAATCTATATATAGCGGCAAAGGGCTTAAACCAAGTGTGCCAGTTTACTTCTGAATATAGTCGAAATTGGTTTGTATTTTCATAGAAATCGATTATTGTTGCGGATAGAAAACTCTTTTCTAAGTATATTCCCATATCATCCACAAGACCTTTATAGGGCTCCTTACCTAAATGCTTATATAAAATCTGTTCTCCAATTACATATTTCCCCCGAATACTACTGATAGGGAATTTCGACTTAATCTCTTTGGTTTTTGGGGTAAGTATTGACCAGCCAACAACCCCACATAATGCGAACAAAATAGAATTGAAAAATCCATGAAACTTCAACATAAAATCGATAGTTAGAGCAAAAACTCCAAATACATTACCAACAGCATATAACAAGGAAAAAATAATTGTAATCCCTAATGCTCCGAATGATGTTAGCACCAATGTTTTTTGCAGTTTATTAGGAAAATCTGATTTAATGACTAAAACTATAAGCCCATATATTCCAAAAATATATAGGAGTACTGAAGCTAGTTCTAACCAAGGGGAGAAAGTGATTCCAAGTGCAACGACAATCGGAGAAATTAAAATAACGCTACAAATAATATTGTAAGTTTTTCTTTTAGATAAACGACCAAGAAAACCTACGAAAATAGGTAGCAAGAAGGAAGAATAGTGAAAGTGAATTGCTGTCAGCCACGTTAAAATAGGAGAGAATCCCGTATCAATTTCTGCGACAGAAGCAAAAAACCACATTCCACCAATGAATAAATACATCATTCCTGCATCGATTGAAAATTCTTCTAAATGGTCAAATCCACGTTGAATAAATCGGTGGAGCCCATATATAGCAACGACTAAAGAAAATAATAAATAGATACCTGCAAGAAGTATGTCCCATTCAGTAGTAGTCGTTGTTTGTAGGATGAAAATAGATGCAAAGGCTGGTATTGCAAAATAATAATACAGTCTATTTTCTTTTTTCAATATTAATTGTAGAATGATTGGTACAAATATTAGTTGTGCAACGGTTAACATTAAAAAATACCAAGGAGTTACATTGAAAATGACTACTACTAAAAATCCAATGGTATGTAAAAGAGCAATTCGCTTAAAAGTCATTTGTTTGAAATTCTCCTTCATATTCAAATAAAGTGCCGATTAACGGGTTTTTTATAATGACATGTATAGAATAAACGTCTTTTTCTTCTATATAATATTCAGTTACATGGACCACACCTTGAAAAATTCTTGGCAGTGGTACTTCTATATTCCCTATAACAATTCGCTGTTCTCGTGATTCAATAAGCATCCGTCCCTCTTCAGTAACAAAGAAAACCAGATCGGAGTAAAATATGCTTGGTTCTCCTAAGTAATCTTTTACGCTATTACTGGCAGGATCTAGGCTCATAAGCGCATTAAAATATCTTTTTTTATTTTTGAAATAAAAAATTCTCTCCCAGTGTACCTGATTCTCTTTGTTCGGTCCGATTAAACTTGTATTTACAATAGTAAAAGGAATATCCGATCCATGTTCGGGGAATAAAAACTTCCATCTTGTCGCTAATAAGAAAAATGGGTACATCCATTTTGGTCCACGGCTGATTTTTTTCATAACACCAGTTGCTTTAAACTTTTTACCAACAGGTAGCTTATATCGTTTTTGAAGCATTGGATGAAGTTTATTAAATTGATCGCCAAGTATGTGTTTATAGATAGTCATTCAAATGCTCCTTATCTAACTCGTTTGCAACTTTTAGCTGACGGTATATCTTTGCTTATGAAAAATCCAACTAAGGAAAGAATAAATAATGACATGTTAAAAGTTAACGGGTTGAATGGATGACTTAAATTAGTTGGATTTGCGAGAATTGCTGAGAACGTTAACAGAGGAAATAAGATTAACTGTAACCCTAGTAATTTTCTTTTATTTTTGTAGAGTAACCAAGTAAGACCGAAAACAACTTCCAATAACCCCACTGATGAGACGATAAAAGAGGCAGAGATTGTTGTAAAAGAAAGTAGGCTACTTGTCATCAAGATTTCATCCGGGTGCATGTATATTAGCTTTGGTACTAAACCTTGATATAGCCATATAAAGGAGAACAAAAATGTAATCATCCAATGGCTAAAAAAATGTTTGTATTGTGAGGATGGAGACTCTCCTTTTTCAAGCCATCTTTTTAATACATCGAAACTCAGTGCAGTTGCCCATCCGATTAGGGGCCGGAAAATTAGAAAATCAAAATAGCGGCCGAAGATGCCAAAATTCGTTTTATAATCGTATTGTGTAAGAAATCGAATAGAATCTTGTTCCGGAGCATACTTCCAGTAACCTTTTCCCTCTCGAATAATAGAAATTGCTTGATCCGTTCCAAAGTGTAAGGAGGATGTACGTGATTCATCTCTTGCATGAAAAGTGCCAACACTTTTTCCCCATCCAGCAATGTACAAACCAAATCCAATATTTGTTTTATAGTTGAAATGTTGAGGCTCACTTTCTTCTTTTGGTAAATAGGTGATAGAGGTAAATCGCAAATCCCATTGCTCGTGTAGCTCAGGTTTCTGTGTAGCATTCCATAACTTTTCCATCTCTGAATTAATAGGTATTTCAACATAAATTGGTTTACTCTTCATTTCATTCACCTCCCATAAAGCTTATCATAAGATAAAGGACTTTTCGCTAGTATTGAAGAATAGATATGAAAGTTGGAGGGATAATTTTGAAACGTGTAGATGTAGCTTCAGCCTTAATCCATGATGAGAATGGGTACATATTATTAGTGAAGAATAGGAAAGGTGACTCGTTTTATTGGGGGCTTCCAGGAGGGGCAGTAGAAGAAAATGAAACACTCGAGAAAGCGGTTATCCGTGAGGTAAGGGAGGAAACGGGTTATAAGATAAAAATTACTGGTTTAAATTCCATCCGAGAAGTGTTGTTTTCGGATAGAGGTCATCACGCGTTGATCATTACTTTTAATGCAAAAATTATCGATGGTCAAATAAATATCAACGACCCGGATAATGACATTGTTGAAGCAAGATGGGTAGATTATGCAACTGCAAAAGAACTAATGCCATTTTTATTTGAAAGCTTAAGAATTGATTCAAATGATAATAAGTCACTTGCATTTTACGAATTTGAAGGAGTTCGATAATAAAAAGATGAAGAGCAAAAGGGATTAATGGGGGTAAAAATGAATCAAACTATTAACTATAAATTTTGGACTGTTTGTATGATACAAGATAACGATAAAGTGCTCCTTCTAGATAGACAGCATGATTATTTTAAAGGTTTTATTCCTCCTGGTGGTAAAGTAGATTTTCCAGAGAGTTTTGTGGAATCAGCAATTAGAGAGGTAAAAGAGGAAACCGGCTTAGAAGTTAGCAATCTTATTTTTAAAGGTATTTATGAATATGTAAATCCAGAAAAAAACGATCGATATATTATTTTTAATTACTTAACGAAAGAATTTAAAGGAGATTTATTAAATGAATCGCCTGAAGGAATACCGATTTGGGTACCTATCAAAGAAATGGATTCGCTTCCAATACAGAAATCGATTCGCAGAAGGATTCCTCTGTTTTTTAAAGAAGGGACATTTGAAATTCAGGTGACTTGGGATAATGAAAAGAATGATGAAGGAGAAGTAGTGATTAGAGAAACTTGATCTTTTTTAAAAAATAGAATCTTGGAGGCGAATGGATGGAGCAAAAAATAGTTAGTCACAAAAATCAAGAGGGGTGGAACCAATCTGCTTATCAAGCATGGACGAATCGCCACGGATCACCTAAAGAATTTGCAAAGAGGCTAAGGGGAAATCCAACTAGTGCTGTTTCCCACTATTTAAATTTCATGGGGAATGTAAAAGGTAAAAGGATTGCCAATTTTTTAGGATCAAAAGGAAATAAAGCAGTTTCTTTTGCGTTGTTAGGAGCCGAGGTTTTAGTAGTAGATATTTCCGAAGATAATAAGAAATATGCGATAGAATTAGCAGAAGAGGCAAAAGTAAAGATAAAGTACATAGTTTCGGATATTCTAGAAGTTCCCGATGAGGCGGAACTAAATGAGTTTGACTTTGTTCTGTTAGAATTAGGGGTACTTCATTACTTTGTGGATTTATCCCCATTATTTAAAGTGGTTTTCGATTCACTTAAGCAAGGTGGACAATTTATTTTAAGGGATTATCATCCTTTCGTTTCTAAACTAGTGCATGTAGAAGAAGGAGAGATACTTGCAAGTGGCGATTATTTTAGTAAGGAAGTAGTGGAAGAAGATGTAGCCTATAGTATTTTACTTACTGAAGAAGAACGTACTTCTTTAAAAAAAGTTAATATTCGAAGATGGACTTTAGGGGAAATTGTCACTTCTATTTCGAAAGCAGGTCTTAACATCAGCTATCTAGAGGAAGAACCTGGAGTTAGTTGGGTATTTCCATCTGGTTCACCAGAAGGAATAGAAAACAAAATGCCTGGATTATATACGTTAATAGCTAAGAAAGGATGAAAGTATTTTTTCATCCTTCTTTTATTTTTAGATTATCTATTTTCATTATATAAAACCCACTCCACGCAAATACTATAGATGCGAGGTAAAAAATACTTCCAATAGTAAGAAAGTCAACTAAATATCCTGTCACAATAACCGCAAAAGCTGCACCAACCGAAGTCCAAATGTGGTAGAGACCAATTTCCTTACCAGCAGTCTCCTTCTTAACCGTACGTGCTAGTACTGTTTTTTCACTGTTTTTCTGTATAGCACCTAATAAACCCATTACAATTTGAAGTATATATACATGCCAAATTTCATAAGCAAGCGGAATAATGAGTAATAGGAGTGCCATTCCCCATGAATAAATGACTAAGAGAGATTGGTCTCCTGTCCTGTCTGCAAATTTACCGATAACTGAATAGCTCAATGCAGCCGTAAGAGCAAATAACCCGTATGCCCAACCAAACTGTGAATAACTTTTTCCAACATTTTTTAATAGCAGCACGTAAAATGGAAATATCATACTTGCAGACATACCTATTACGCCTTGATAGATTATAAATCTTCTGTATTTCATTTATAATACTCCTCATAGAAAAGATTCAGAAATCGTTTTTCAGGATCATATTTTTCTTTCAGTTCAAAAAATTCTTTCGCTCTCGGGTAGGCTATTTCTAATTGTGATTTTGTAGGGAAGTTATAGTATGGAAGATAATAGGTTCCGTCGTGTTCTAATGTAATATCAATCATTTTCTGTATGACCTTATCCACTTCTTCGATACTTTCTTCGTTCGTCTCTTGATTGATAAGTAATACAAGTGCAAACATATCTTCTTTTGCATAAGACATGATTGCCTCATCATTTTGCTTCACATATCGTATAGTGATATTCAGTAAGTTGATATTCTTTTCCTTTTGAAGCATTTCTCTTAAGTCATCAATATAGGAAGTGAATTCATCTAACGGTACAAAATATTCTTGTAGTAATTCCGTTTTACTAGCACTGTCATATTCCATAAAAGTCGATTCCGAACGCATGACATTATTTCTTGAAATATAGGAACCATCAATTCGATTATTATATTCTTTTTGAGTCTTCCAAAACATATTTTTTCCATGCGTATTTATCCGAGAGAGACCAAGAAGTAACTTTGGAATCGCAATGATTCTCTCGCGTTTTAAGGTAGTATGATTGCTTAATAGTGATTGGTCTTCGGCTAAGTAATAATTAGTTACATACATTTCTGATAAAAAGCTATCAGGTGCAACTGAAATTCTCGCCAAATGCATTTTTACTGAATCACCTTTAACATGGGTTGTAAAATAAGTACTGTATTCATCATAGGTTAGTGATTTTGATTGAACTTTATAGAGTTTATCATCCGTCAATTGCAAAGTTACATCTAGAATTACACCGAATAATCCATATCCACCATTCACTAACTGGAACAGTTCTGTATTTTCTTCTCGACTTACTTGTATGATTTTTCCTTGTGAAGTGAGTAATCTAAACGATTCTACTGTTTCAATTAAAGAAGTATATTGAATGTCACGACCGTGGACATTTACACTTAATGAACCGCCGACAGTGAAAATATTTTGAGATTGGCTTACCTTTAATGCAAGCCCATAAGGGTTAATATAGGATTGGATATCCGCCCATGTTACCCCGCTTTGTACAGTGATGAGTTTATTCTTTGTATCTAAGTCAAGAATTTTATTATAGCTTTTCATATCGAGTAGGATACCATCGGGATAAAGCGTTTGCCCGCCTTGACTATGTTGCATTCCTGCTATGGATATTGGAATATCTTTTTCATTTGCTTCTTCTATAATATTAACAATATTTTCTTCCCTATCACTTGATTTTATTGCCTTCATTTTGACAGGTAATAGACGTCCGTGATCTTTCACGACTGGTTCGGCAAGCTTTGCTTGAAAAAGTATGAGGGAACAAACAAGTAACAAAATATAAAAAATTACGAAATATTGTCTCTTATAAATTTTTCTCTCCTCCTATATCAAGTGAAACCGAGCTATACATTTTTATATGGTTTGGAATTGCCACATAAAAAGGAGAGAAAAACCAAGATGATTGGCATTTCTCTCAACTGTATTACTTTCCTTTAAAAATAGGTTTTCGTTTTTCACTGAATGCGTTTAATGCTTCTATTCTATCTTCTGTTGGAATGGTAATTTCGTAAGCTTTGCGTTCGATACTTAATCCAGTATGTAAATCGACATTCATGCCGTGTTTGATAGCAAATTTGGCTTGTTGTAGCGCAATTGGGCCATTTACGAGCATTAGTGTTGCGAAGCTTTCGGCTTCTGCGATTAATGTTTCACGTGAAGTAACTTTAGTTACTAAGCCGTATGCTAATGCTTCTTCTGCTCTTAATCTTTTTGCTGTAAGGATAAGTTCCAATGCTTTCGCTTCTCCAATAAGACGTGGTAGACGTTGTGTACCACCTGCGCCAGGAATAATGGCTAAGCTTGTTTCCGTTAATCCTAGTTGAATGTCATTCGCTGCTATCCGGAAATCACATGCAAGAGCAAGCTCTGTTCCACCCCCAAAAGCATAGCCGTTTAGCATTGCGATGGTAGGTTGTGGAAGATTTTCAATTGCTGAAAAAACTTCTCCAATTTTTAATATATTTCGTTTTACTTGTTGGTCAGTCAATGTTTTTCGTTCTTTTAAATCCGCCCCAACACTAAAAGATTTCTCCCCAGCACCTGTAAAAATCACTACACGCACATCTGGATTTATACGAATAGTTTCAGTGATTTCTCCAAGCTCTTGAAGCATATCGTAATTAAATGCATTCAGAGCATCTGGTCTATTAAGTGTCACATAAGCTATATTTCCATGTTCTTCATAATGAATAGATTCCATTTTTTTCTCCCCTTAAAATAATTTTTTCTCCCATACAAAACATATCATTTTACTATTGGTCTGTCATCTTTAGGAGATAGTTTCAAATATAGGTCGATTTTCCTTTTTTGATTTGATACAATTATGTTATTGAAATTCGAAAGATTTGAGGAATTTACATGGACATTTTTGTTGCAAGACAACCGATTTTTAATAAAAATGAACATATTTTCGCATATGAATTGTTGTATCGTAATGGTCATGATAATTCCTTTCCACTAATAGATGGAGAAACAGCTACTTTAGAAGTACTAGTTCACTCCTTTTTGACGATTGGTATTAATGAACTAGCTGGAGAAAAACTATGTTTTATTAATTTCACTGAAAACCTACTAGTAAAGGATATGTTCGCAAAATTTCCAGAGAATAGAATAGTAGTAGAAATTCTAGAGGATATACCAATAACCTCTGCTTTACTTCAAAAAATTAAAGAGATTAAGTCTTTGGGCTTTTTAATTGCATTAGATGATTTTGTTCTCCAAAAAAATATAACGGTATATGATGAGTTATTTTCACTCGTTAATTTCATTAAAGTTGATTTTCTTTCAAGCACCGTGGTGGAAAGACAAGCAATCGAACGAATTGTAAAAAAGAATTATCCACATATTGTACTGCTTGCTGAAAAAGTTGAGACCCGCGAACAGTTTTATGAAGCAAAAGCTGCTGGTTATGGGCTATTTCAAGGTTATTTCTTTGCTAAGCCTGAAATTATTAAAGGTACGGAAATTCCAGCCAATTTGGTACAGTACTTTCGGATTATTAGTCTTCTACGTGACAAATCTTCTTCTATTGAAGAGGTAGCAGAAGAAATTGAACGAGATGTCTCACTTTCGTTTAAAGTATTGAAGTTGATCAATTCCCCTGCAGTACGATTAAAATCTAAGATTCGTTCGATAAAGCAAGGTGTAGTTATGCTTGGCTTGGAGGAATTAAATCATTGGTTATATGTTCTTTTACTTCATGAATCTAAAGCGAATCATTCGGGTGACGGAATGGCTTTAATCGAGGCTTCCTTATTCCGTGCGAAGTTTTGTGAGTTACTTGCAAAAACTAAAGTCAAACAAAATGCGTCAGAGTATTTTTTAGTTGGCATGTTCTCTTTAATCGATACTTTACTTCATCAATCGATGAACCAATTACTTCAGGATTTACCGCTTTCTGATGAAGTAGCGGCAACACTTTCAGGTAACCTCACTGAAATGACTCCATATTTAGAGGTGGCAATTGCCTGTGATGAGGTTCGATGGGATGATATGTTAGAGGGTGCAACGATTCTAAATATCGATCACGATACTTTGAATGACATCTATATAGAAGCTCGTCGTTGGGCTGCTGAAATATTAAATTAACTACCATTCCTAGAGAATGGTAGTTTTTTTTTAGCAAATGTATTTTATTCATTAAATTGGAAAAAATATTTTTTGTAGATTATTGCATTTTATATTAAAAGTTGTACAATAATATAAGAACAAATGTTCTTATAAGAAGGAGGATATGATATGCCACTAATACCGGATGAATCGTTGCCATACTTAGAAAACATGATCTATCTTCCGATGGTTTTAACCATTTTGGAAAAGGATCGAACCATTTTTGAAAAAGGCCCTTTTAAGCTAAAACGACCTTATATATCTATGGTGGAGAAAGCCGTAAAGCAAGCCCAAAAAGAATTAAAAGAGACACATATTTATATGAAACGACATAGTATGAAAGTTCTTCGTGGTGAAGGTGATGATATGTTCACGGAGTATGTATTTTTTCATGGTGGTTATGAAGAACATCGTAGGTACTTAAACGTTCGCCTTCGAAATAGAGTAGAAGAACTCATTTCTATTTATTTTGAGCTTGTAGAAAAATCTTGTTGAACTTTAAAATTTATTAGAAGAAGATTGGTTTCTGGTCGATAAAAATCCCTCATATGAGAGGTGACTCATTCTTTTTAAAAAATGTGTATTTAGCAAATTGGCGAAACCGAATTGTTTGCTTAAAGTATTTGCCGACGTTTCAACAGTAATTGTTTGCCCATTTGTTAATAAAACCTTACACACCCCTTTACTTGCATGGAAACCATCAATCGCTTTAAGTGAAAACCAAACATTTAAATCTGATTTTGGTGAAAGTAAAGGTATTAATATACATGGATTTCCATAGTCATGTGCGATAATTATAGGAAGTTTAAGGTAATTTCCGAGTGTTTCTCTGGAAAGGTTTTTTGCTTGTTGAAATGAAGAGCCATAGTAGGCACATGATTGCCTTACTATATCGTAAGGCTTTTTGCCTACTAACATAGTTTCCCCTGAAATATTAGTAACTTTTGTATAAACTTTGTTGTTTATTCGGACTGGCTGTAGAACTGCAGTTTCAAATGAAACGAGGAAGGATTTATCTTTTATTATTTTCATCGTATTTTCCACTCCTTAGTAGTTTATACATCAATTATAGTTAAATATGGAAATAAAGCAATCAAATATAACGAATTTTCTAAAACTTTCAATTAATCTTAAAATCATAATTTTCGCAAAATGATTGCATCTCTTCTTTTACTTTTATATAATGGAAAAAAGACATCGGGGTGATCAGAGATGGACAAACAATATTCATACGCAGATTTCTTAAAAGCAATGGGGCAAACAGGAAAAGAAAGTTCTGCAGAAAAATTGTTAAACGAAATTTATCTTGATATGTTTTTGAACATAATTCACCGGGAACAAAGTAGTTATAGATTATTGCAGTTAATTGATGATGCCTTAGACCAAAAAGATAAGCATGCATTCATAGAGTATACGAATGCATTACAACAATTACAAAGTATAAAGTAGACTGAAAGCCGCTTATGCAGAGCGGCTTTCTTTATGTTTAAAATTGTTTTAAAATTCGATTTATTTATGCAAAAAGTTCTTGTAAACTTATTTAGTAAGTAAAGAGATAGAGAGGGGACGGTTAAATGAAGTGTATATGGACGATTTTAATTCTATTCATTTTGTTGCCGGTAGTAGTGCAGGCGGAGGACAGATGGAATATAAAGACGGAAGAAAACTATCAGGTTTACATAGACGCTTCGGTTGATTCACTTAAACTATTAGAAGGAACAGAGGTCAATATATATGAGACAACAGGAATAGTATCCGATTTTTTTGTAATAGATGTAGAGGGTACTGTGGGTTACATATCTATTGAACAAGCTACAAGTATATTTGAGCAGGATGTCAGTAATTTTAAAGTAGTGGAAGAAACTGTTCCATATTATACAAAACAAAAAGGAAATCTTGTACAGCGTGGGACGATTGCAAAAGATATGGTATTAACTCGCACAAAAGCTTTAGAAGGCTATCATGAATTTCAAAATGGTGGGGAATTATTTTATATCCCTGAAGCATCAACCATACCAACTTCTGAAAAGCCCATCGCTCAAAAAAATAAGCAAGTGACCTATCCAATGAGACTATATAATCGCATAGAAGCACCTGTATTTAATGATAAAAATATTCAAATTGGATCATTGGTAGCCGGACAATCTGTAGATTTACTGCATCTTTCCAATTCTAAAGGGGTCATTTCCTTTTTGGGTCAAGAAGCTCAAATAAATATGAAGGATTTTGTACATATCGATTTATTAAAACCAAAAAAAATATTAAGTTATGAAGAAATGACATACTTCCTGCAAGTGATTTCTTTACTCTATCCAGAATTTACGAAACTAGCACCAATCGGGAAATCAGTAGAAGGAAAAATTATTTATGCAATGCGTATTGGAAATGGTAAAAAAGAGGTTTTATTAGATGCCTCCATGCATGCACGTGAACATATGACAACCAATGTGTTAGCAGAAATGATTGATACATATAGCATTCATTACGAAAACAAATCCATCTATGCTGGTTATAACGTACGTAACACACTAGATCAAACATCCATTTGGTTTGTCCCCATGATGAACCCAGATGGAGTGACACTTGTCCAATCAGGCGCGAAATCATTGAAGTATGGATCACTAGCAACAAAAATTAATGGGTCTTCAAATTTTAATCGTTGGAAGGCTAATATTCGAGGAGTAGATTTAAATGATAACTTTTCCTCCAAATGGGAGAAAATAAAGGGAGGAAATAAAAAGCCTGCATATATGGCCTATAAAGGTCCAAGTGCATTTAGCGAACCAGAAGCCAAAGCACTGCGGGAATTTGTAAAAAACCATGCATTTAAAACGTATATATCCTATCATTCATCTGGTCAAATTATGTATTGGTTTAATTATCAAAAACCAGCACAAATGAAAAGAGACAAAACATTAGCAAGTGGTTTATCTAAAATGACAGGCTACAAAGTGATGCCTCCACAATATTTACCGGGATCAGGATCTTCTGCTGATTGGTTTATTCAACAAACCAAAATGCCTGGAATCACATTAGAAATATCACCGTATATAGGAGAGAAGCCAGTGCCGCTTGAAAAATGGGAAGCTATCTGGAGACAAAATAATAAAGTAGGTTTGTATCTAGCCTTAGAGGCATCAAAAAGATGACCGCACAAACCTAGTTAGACCGCTTGTTTTAAGCGGTTTTTCTTATTTGTGAAAAAACATACGTTCGTTTTATTCGTTTTCAAAAAGATAGTATGTTAAACTGAAAATATTCAAGTTATGGGAGGCTATCATATGGATCAAATATTCGATTTGCAAGCTCCGTATAAGCCAGCGGGGGATCAAATAGAAGCAATAAAAAAATTAGTAGAAGGGGTTCAGGAAGGAGATAAACATCAAACGTTACTTGGTGCAACAGGGACAGGAAAGACGTTTACTATTTCAAATGTAATTCAACAGATTAATAAACCAACTTTGGTAATGGCACATAATAAAACCCTTGCCGGACAGCTTTATAGTGAGTTTAAAGAATTCTTTCCTAACAATGCAGTGGAATACTTCGTTAGTTATTATGATTATTTTCAACCTGAGGCGTATGTGCCCCAAACAGATACGTATATTGAAAAAGATTCGAGCATAAACGAAGAAATTGACAAGCTTCGTCACTCGGCAACATCTTCCTTATTCGAAAGAAAAGATGTCATCATTATTGCATCTGTTTCATGTATTTATGGTCTCGGTAATCCTGAAGAATATAAAGAAATGGTCGTATCACTGAGATCAGGAATGGAAATTGAGCGAAATCAGTTGCTTCGAAAGTTAGTTGACATTCAATATGAAAGAAACGATATTAATTTCACGCGAGGTACATTCCGTGTTCGTGGAGATGTAGTAGAAATCTTCCCAGCTTCAAGAGATGAAAGATGTCTAAGAGTAGAGTTTTTTGGAGATGAAATAGACCGAATTCGAGAAGTAGATGCATTAACGGGAGAAATTTTAGCAGAACGAGATCACGTAGCTATATTTCCAGCATCTCACTTCGTTACACGTGAGGAAAAAATGCGTCTTGCCATTGAAAATATTGAAAAAGAATTAGAAGAACAACTTAAACTATTACGTAGTGAAGATAAATTATTAGAGGCACAAAGATTAGAGCAACGCACTAATTACGATTTGGAAATGATGAGAGAAATGGGATTTTGCTCTGGTATTGAAAACTATTCACGACATCTTACATTACGTGAAGCAGGAGCTACCCCTTACACGCTATTAGATTATTTTCCAAAAGATTTTTTACTCGTTGTGGATGAAAGTCATGTTTCATTACCTCAAGTAAGAGGAATGTTTAATGGTGACCAAGCAAGAAAATCGGTGCTTGTTAATTATGGTTTCCGATTACCTTCTGCTTTAGACAACCGTCCTCTTACTTTTAAAGAATTCGAAGATCATGTAAATCAAGCTATATATGTATCTGCAACACCTGGACCATATGAAATTGAACATACCCCTGAAATGGTTGAACAAATTATTCGACCAACCGGACTACTAGATCCAGTCATAACCGTTAAACCAATAGAAGGTCAAATAGATGACTTAATCAATGAGATCCATGAGCGTTCCGCGAAAAATGAACGGGTGTTAATTACTACATTAACAAAGAAAATGTCAGAGGATTTAACAGATTATTTGAAAGAGATAGGGATAAAAGTACAATACCTACACTCAGAAGTGAAAACATTGGAGCGAATTGAAATTATACGTGAGCTTCGTTTAGGGACATATGATGTTTTAATAGGAATAAACTTGCTTCGAGAAGGTCTTGATATTCCCGAAGTATCTCTTGTGGCAATTTTAGATGCTGATAAGGAAGGATTTTTGCGATCCGAACGTTCTTTAATTCAAACGATTGGAAGAGCTGCCCGAAATTCAAATGGTGAAGTAATTATGTACGCGGATAAAATGACAGATTCTATGAAAAAAGCAATCGATGAAACAAAACGCCGTAGAACAATTCAAATGGAATACAATGAAAAACACGGCATTACACCGAAAACGATTGAGAAAAAAGTTCGCGAAGTTATTCGAGCATCTCAAGTTGCCGAAGAAGAGGGAACTTATGCACAAAAGTTAACAAGTGGAAAAGCGTTAACAAAAGAAGAGAAAGAAAAACTATTGGCAAATCTCGAAAAAGAAATGAAGGATGCAGCCAAAGCGCTTAACTTCGAACGTGCCGCAGAATTACGTGATGCAATCCTCGAACTAAAGCTGGAAGGATGAAGAGTGTGAGAAACCAAGAAATTATTATACAAGGTGCCAGAGCAAATAACTTAAAAAATATAAGTCTAAAAATTCCGAGAGATAAGCTTGTTGTAATGACAGGCTTGTCTGGCTCCGGAAAGTCCTCTTTAGCATTCGATACGATTTATGCGGAAGGTCAAAGACGTTATGTAGAGTCACTATCTGCATATGCACGCCAGTTTTTAGGCCAAATGGATAAACCAGATGTAGACGTGATAGAGGGACTATCACCAGCTATTTCAATAGATCAGAAGACAACAAGTAAAAATCCACGATCTACGGTTGCTACTGTTACAGAAATATATGATTATATGCGACTATTGTATGCTCGTGTGGGAAAGCCAATCTGTCCTAACCATGGAATAGAAATTAGTTCTCAAACGATTGAACAAATGGTCGATCGTCTGAGCGAATACCCGGAAAAAACACGTATGCAAGTATTGGCTCCAATTGTATCTGGCAGAAAAGGTACGCATGTAAAACTGCTGGAGGATATGAAAAAACAAGGTTATGTACGGGTGAGAATAGATGGAGAGTTAATCGATTTAGATGATGACATTAATTTAGATAAAAATAAAAAGCATAATATTGAAGTTGTAATCGACCGTATCGTAATGAAAGAAGGCGTTGCTGCTCGCTTAAGTGATTCGCTTGAATCAGCCCTTCGATTGGCTGACGGTAGAGTGCTGATTGATGTGATGGAGCACGAGGAAGTATTATTTAGTGAGCACCATGCATGTCCAATCTGTGGGTTTTCAATTGGCGAGTTAGAGCCTCGTATGTTTTCATTCAACAATCCTTTTGGGGCATGTCCTGACTGTGATGGTTTAGGGACAAAATTGGAAGTGGATCCTGATTTAGTAGTACCCGATAAAAGTCTCACATTAAGCGAGGGGGCTATCGTTGCTTGGCAGCCGACGAGTTCACAGTACTACCCAAAATTATTGGAAGCGGTATGTAAACATTACAAAATTAAAATGAATGTACCGGTAGAAAAATTACCGATAGACCAGTGGAATAAAATAATGTACGGCTCTGGTACAGATAAAATTCGTTTTCGATATGAAAATGAATTTGGACAAGTGAGAGACAGTTCGATTCAATTTGAAGGTGTCTTGGCGAATATTGAAAGACGTTACAAGGATACATCTTCTGACTATATTCGAGAGCAAATGGAAAAGTACATGGGACAACATGATTGTCCTACATGTAAGGGATATCGTTTAAAGGAAGAAACGCTTGCTGTAAAAGTGAATTCCTTACATATCGGTCAACTAACAGAGTTTTCTATTGAAGAAGCAAACAAATTTTTCAACGAGTTAACTTTATCTGAAAAGGATATGCAAATTGCGAAATTAGTCTTAAGAGAAATTAATGAGCGTCTAGGATTTCTAGAAAATGTAGGACTCGATTATTTAACATTAAATCGCGCATCAGGTACATTATCTGGTGGAGAAGCACAACGAATTCGTCTTGCAACACAAATAGGATCTAGACTAACAGGAGTTTTATATATATTGGATGAGCCTTCTATTGGTTTGCATCAGCGAGATAACGACCGCTTAATAGAGACATTAAAAAATATGCGTGATATTGGTAATACGCTTATAGTAGTTGAGCATGACGAAGATACTATGATGGCTGCTGATTATTTAATCGATGTTGGTCCTGGCGCTGGAATCCATGGTGGAGAAATAGTAGCGGCAGGAACACCAGAACAAGTAATGAAAAACAATAAATCACTCACAGGTCAATATTTAAGTGGGAAGAAATTTATCCCTTTACCAACAGAAAGAAGAAAGCCAGATGGACGATACATCAAAATTAAAGGCGCTTCTGAAAATAACTTAAAAAATGTAAATGTGGATATTCCATTAGGCGTATTTGTAGCTGTAACAGGCGTATCAGGTTCAGGCAAAAGTACGCTGGTGAATGAAATTCTTTATAAATCATTAGCGCAAAAGATTAATCGCTCCAAAGTGAAGCCAGGGGCTAATAAGAGTATAGAAGGAATTGAACAATTGGAGAAAGTAATTGATATTGATCAGTCGCCAATCGGACGTACACCAAGGTCAAATCCTGCTACTTATACTGGGGTATTTGATGATATGCGAGATTTATATGCAGCTACTAATGAAGCGAAAGTTAGAGGATATAAAAAAGGTAGATTTAGTTTTAACGTAAAAGGTGGACGCTGTGAAGCCTGTCGTGGAGACGGAATTATCAAGATTGAAATGCACTTTTTGCCTGATGTATATGTGCCTTGTGAGGTATGTCATGGAAAACGCTATAACCGTGAAACATTAGAAGTACATTACAAAGGGAAAAATATAGCTGATGTATTGGAAATGACAGTAGAAGATGCTTTAGCATTTTTTGAAAATCATCCAAAGATTAGCCGTAAACTACGTACCATTGTAGACGTAGGCCTTGGTTATATGAAATTAGGTCAACCCGCAACAACATTATCCGGTGGAGAAGCGCAACGAGTAAAGCTTGCATCCGAATTGCATAAACGGTCCAACGGAAAGTCGTTTTATATATTGGATGAACCTACGACTGGGTTACATATCGATGATATCGCCCATCTTCTAGAGGTCCTTCAACGTTTAGTAGAAAATGGTGATACTGTACTTCTTATTGAACATAATTTGGATGTTATTAAAACTGCAGACTATATGATTGATATAGGACCAGAAGGTGGAGATAAAGGAGGGACTATAATAGGTGTTGGTACTCCAGAAAAAATTGCGGAAACTAAAGGATCCTACACAGGTAAATATTTAAAGACAATCTTGGAACGTGATCGAAAAAGAATGGATGAAGTAGTATCCAAGGCATCTAAAAAGAAAAAAGAGACTGTTAAATCCAATTGAAACCTTTTTTTCCCTGAATCGTATTAGGTAGAGTACAGACTTTTAACTTAAAAGGAGGCCATTCACAATGCAAGAAGAACGTAAACGTATTTTAGATATGGTTGAAAATGGTACTATCACTGCCCAGGAAGCTTTAGAGCTTTTAGAGGTACTTGGCAAACAATCAGCTCCAGAAGTAAAAGCAGAATCTCAACATCAGGGTTATGAACATAGTAAATCGCAGCAAAAGCAACAAAATACCGATTTCTTTGAAGATTTAAAGAGAGATTTTAACGTAATGGGAGAACGTTTCATGCAGTTCATGCAAGGAACAGTTGAAAAAATTAAAGATATTGATTTTGAAATGCCTTTCGGTGAACCTGTTGTATTTCAAGAAAAATTAGTGCTTGAACAAGCTCAGTTCGATGATATATCCATTGATATTGCGAATGGTAAAATCGATATTTACCCAACAGAAGAAGAAACTACACATGCGGACGTGACCGTTAAGTCCTATAAGAACTCTTCAGAGGAAGAAGCCAAAAATCGTTTCCAGAACGATTTTCTGTTTAAGACAGAAGGAAATAAATTGCGTATATATAGTGATATGAAAACGACTTCTGTTCAAATTTCCTTATTTGTACCTAAAAAAACTTACAATGATATTTCGGCACGTTTATTTAATGGAGAATTTAGTGCGAAGAGTCTTGAAGTAAAAACACTTAAAGTGAAAACGACAAACGGAAAAGTAAATCTTGACGCTATACAGATTGGTAAAGCAGATATTGAAACAGTAAATGGTTCCGTACAAGTTCAAAACATCGAGGGAGAATCAGTAGAGGTCGAGACAATAAATGGCCGTATTTATGTAGACGGAAAATTGAAGGAACTCGAAGGTTCTTCTGTCAGTGGACATGTTATTTTAACAACGAAGGATAAGGATGCCCGTAAAATCGAAGGCTCTGCAGTTGCAGGTACTGTCGAATTATATGTTAGAAAAGATGTGTCTTTAAAAGGAGAAGTTACTTCTCAATTAGGAAAAATAGATGTCCAACTATTAGATGTAACGCAATTGAACCAATCAGAGCAATTGTTAAATAAGAAAGTTGGTTTTACGAAAATAGTAGACTCCGAAGCAAATCCGCTCAGAGTATATGGAGATGCAAAAACAGGAACAATCCTTGTACGCTATACAGTAGAAGGTGAATAAAAGAAAAAGCTGACAGAAGAATTCATTTCTTCCGTCAGCTTTTTTGCTTATAATCTGTCTTGTTTTAGTACAGTGCTGCTAAAACTTTTTGATAATCAAACACATAAATATTCAATTTGATTCACAGCATTTTCTGATTGCTTAGCACACTAGGAACTATTAATACTAGACTAAAAGAAAAAAATTTACAGAAGGAAGATAACAAACTCGGGCACCGTTAATTTCCGTTCCAGGCGGACGCGTTCCGCCGGCATGGCTTCAGCCGCTTCCCTTGCTCCTGCGCAAAGCTCGTCGCAAAAAACAATGCTCCTGCGCAAAGCTCGTCGCAAAAAACAATGCTCCTGCGCAAGCTCGTCGCAAAAATTAATTTCACTACGCTCAGTCCAGGGTCTTCACCTCATGCACCTGACGCTTCGCTTTCGGTGCAGAAAACATTTGCTATTCCGGCTGGAGTCGCCGCCTTCCACTACAATTAACTATTATCCGCTCTTCAATTAGAAAACCATTATGCCATTAATAGAGCAAGTTTTTATCACTTAAGTTTTTTCAATTAGTATTTATAGAAAATTGTTGAAAAAGGTGACACTCCTGCGGGAATAGCGTTAGCCGAAGACCCCGCAGTTGAGGGGAAGGCAATCTAAGTTCGCCGCATCCTGCGGCAACGATTGCATGACCAACATCGTGTTGGCCTAGGAGGCTAAGGCAACGCCCGCGGAAAGGGAGCCGTTTCAACTATTTTCTTATTTATAGGACGACATTATTTGGACAAAAAGAGAGCATGGTAACGAAATGTCGTTAAAAAGTTTGAGTTTGTCTACAGTCTGGGTGTCCGAAATAATATATTCGGACACTTTTTATATGTGTAGGATAGAATTATTACTCTTATTATCCAAACCTAAAGTGATGCAATCTCTATACATTTCTATATGGGACCTTGCAATATTTTATTTCCAACGAAGAATTGCATAGGCGATTGCTTTTGCGCAAAGTATTCTATATGTCCTAGATTGAAGTAAGGCTGCTTCTATTTTATTTGTCATAAAACCACATTCGACTAATACTGCTGGCATTTTTGTATCGCGTAGAACTGCAAAATCAGCTTGTTTAACTCCACGGTTTTTACCTTTTGTAATAGAACATAAAGCATCCTGAATAGAGTTTGCGAGTAACTTAGATTGTGCAGAAGCTTTTGAATACGTAAATGTTTCAATGCCGGTTGTGTTATTCCATGTAGATCCAAACGCATTAGCATGTATAGAAACAAATGCATCCACTTCCAGCTTATTGGCAAGTGTTGTCCTTTCATAAAGGGGAATATCTAAATCACCAGGATGACTTACTAAAACGATCACCCCGCAATTCTTTAATTCATCCTTTAAGAATCCTACAACTGCATTATTAAATTCGAATTCCTTCATTTTCCCATCTGGTGTGCGTTTTCCAAGTGTTTCTGGCCCATGTCCTGCATCTAGCATGATTTTCAACATTAAAATCTCTCCCTTCTTTTAATAAATAGAAGATGAAAAGATAAATGGATACTATTAAATAGAGTAATCATGCTAAAATAAGAACTATGTGAGAAATAGTAGCGAGAAAGGGGACTCAATATATGCCACATGTGACGACAAAGGACGTAAAAGAAAAGTTTAACCTCACATTAATTAGTGGAGAAGAAGGTATGGGGCGGCATATTGCATTAAGTGATATATCAAGACCTGGAATTGAAATAGCAGGTTATTTTACACATTACCCATCTAATCGCATTCAACTATTAGGAAAAACAGAAGTTTCCTTTTTTCAGTTATTAGAACCAAATGAAAAAGAAGAGCGTATGAGGAAACTTTGTGCTCCTGATACACCGGCAATCATCGTTTCACATGGTATGGAAGTTCCCGAAGAATTAATAGTAGCTTCCAATAAAAATTCTGTTCCTGTACTAACGACTAGTATGGCGACAACTCGATTTTCGAGTATACTAACTAACTTCTTAGAAAGCATGCTTGCACCAACTACAGCAGTTCACGGCGTATTAGTTGATATATACGGGGTCGGCGTGTTAATCACTGGGAAAAGTGGTGTCGGGAAAAGTGAGACAGCACTTGAACTCGTGAAGAGAGGGCACCGATTAGTTGCGGATGATTGTGTGGAAATTAGACAAGAAAGTGAAGATACGCTAGTTGGTAGTGCACCAAAATTAATTGAGCATCTTCTAGAAATACGAGGTATAGGCATTATTGATATTATGACTATGTTCGGGGCTAGTGCAATTCGTACATATAAACGTATTACATTAGTAATTGAATTAGATTTATGGGATGCTGAAAAAACGTATGAGCGACTTGGACTTGAAGAAGACAAAATGGAAATATTTGATACAGCTATTACAAAGCTGACCGTTCCAGTTCGACCAGGTCGAAACTTGGCAGTAATAATTGAAGTAGCGGCGATGAACCACCGTTTAAAACGAATGGGTGTAAATGCTGCAGAAGATTTTGCGAAACGATTAGATGATGTAATTAGCCAAAATGGAGAAAATGAATATTAATATAACGATTGAAAGGAGTTTCATATGAATTTATTACAAGCTATTGATCCAGTAGCTTTTTCACTCGGACCGTTGGAAGTAAGATGGTACGGAGTGATTATTGCATTGGGAATTATACTAGCGTTTATAGTAGCACAGCGTGAAATGGTGAAGCGTGGTTTTCATCCAGAGTACTTAACGGATTTATTGATTTGGGCTGTCCCTTTAGCAATTGTGGGGGCAAGAATATACTATGTAATATTTAAATGGGATTTTTATAGTCAAAATCCGGAAAAAATTATTCAAATCTGGAATGGTGGTATAGCAATTCATGGCGCTTTAATTGCTTCTTTTTTAACTGCTTATTTTTTTACGAAAAAAAGAGGTACCTCATTTTGGAAGCTTACAGACGTTGTAGCTCCTAGTTTATTAATAGGTCAAGCAGTTGGACGTTGGGGTAACTTTATGAATCAAGAGGCACATGGAGGAGAAGTAACAAGAACATTTTTAGAAAACTTGATGCTACCTAACTGGATAATAGAGCAAATGTACATAGATGGTAAATACTATCATCCGACGTTTTTATATGAATCAGTCTGGAACATTATAGGAGTTATTATATTAATTTCACTTCGCAAAGTAAATTTACGTCGTGGAGAAATATTCTTATTATATATCATCTGGTATTCTGTAGGTCGTTTCTTTATTGAGGGTATGAGAACGGATAGCCTTTATTTAATTGGAGATTTACGAACTGCTCAAGTCGTTTCACTACTAGGTATTGTCATAGCATTAATTTTACTTGTTTATAGAAGAATTACTGTTAAGCCTGTGGTGCATTATTTAGATAAGTGAGGAAAGAAGGAAGAGGATTGGAAACTTTAAAAAGGGGTTTATTAGCTGGGCTTAAAACTACTTGGACTTTGAGTAAAATAATATTTCCTATCACATTATTTGTAGTCATATTACAATACACACCTATTTTTCCTTGGCTGATCCAGGTTATTTCTCCATTTATGGAGCTTCTTGGTTTAAGAGGAGAGGCAGCAATCCCTTTAGTTCTGGGAAATGGTCTTAATCTATATGCTGCAATTGGTGGGATTCTTTCATTAGAACTGACTGTAAAAGAAGTATTTATATTAGCCACAATGCTTTCTTTTTCTCATAATATTTTTATCGAAACGGGTGTTGCTCTTCGAGTGGGAGTAAAGCTGTGGATTGTATTAGTTGTTCGATTTGGATTAGCGATTCTTTCTGCTGTCATTATTAATTTGGTATGGCAGGGAGGCGGAGAAATCGCTAAATATGGCATAACAACTGCTACTCAGCAAATACCAGATGGCTGGTTAGAAATAGCGATTTTAGGTATACAAAAAGCGACGTTTGGTGTCTTGCAATTGGCGATAATTGTCATACCGTTAATGATTATTATTCAGTTTTTAAAGGAAAAGGGTTTTTTACAAAAATTCTCAGAAGTGATAGGTCCTTTCACAAAAATAATTGGATTAAAACCAAATGCCTCACTAACTTTAGTTATTGGATTAGTGATGGGATTAGCAATTGGAGCAGGAGTAATGATTCAAGCTGTAAAAGAAGATGGTGTAAGTAAAAAGGATGCAACAATTGCATTTATCTTCTTAGTTGCTTGTCATGCTGTGATTGAGGATACATTAATCTTTATTCCTTTAGGTATTCCGATACTACCATTATTTTTGATTCGAATTATGACAGCATTTGTCTTGACGATCATTGTTGCATATTTATGGAATAAGGCGGAGGAGACAAAACAAGAGGAAGTGGCAACACCATCATGAGAAGTCCTTATAAAGCCTTACTATTCGATTTTGATGGAACGTTACTAAATACAAATGAACTTATCATAGAAACTTTTTTACATGTTTTAGGAGATAAATTTCCTGGGAAATATAATAGAGAAAGTGTTTTGCCTTTTTTAGGGCCTCCTTTAGCAGAAACTTTTAATACAATTGACCCTAATTTAACGGAAGCACTTATTGAAGCGTACAGATCATGGAATATACAAATGCATGATCAAATGGCTGTTCCTTTTGATGGAGTTGTAGATACACTATATAAGTTGAAAGAGGAAGGTTACAAATTAGCTGTCGTGTCGACAAAAAGACGAGTTATGATTGATAAAGGCATTAAGCTGATGCAATGTGAAAATCTTTTCGACACAATTGTAGGTATAGATGATGTTAAACAGCCAAAACCAGACCCTGAACCAATTGAACTGGCCCTTAAGAAACTAAATGTAAAAAAAGAAGATGCACTGATGATTGGTGACAATTTACATGACATAGTTGGAGGACAAAGGGCTGGAGTTGATACTGCAGCAGTTGCATGGTCCTTAAAAGGAGAAGCCTTTTTAGCTACTTTTCTACCTACCTATATGTTACATCATATAAATGATTTGCTTATAATTGCAAAGGGGCAAACAGTATGAGAAAGACTGAAAGGTATCCTGTGAGTGGAGCAAATTCCTTGTGGCATGTGTATGATACTGTCCCATTTTGGAAAGTTGTTAAAAATTTTATTTTTATCCAAGCAGCTAGGTATTCACCATTTTTAAGTTGGAAAAACTTCTTTTATCGCACTTTTTTAAAGATGAAAGTTGGTAATGAAACATCTTTTGCATTAATGGTTATGGTAGATGTAATGTTTCCGGAGCGAATTAAAGTTGGTGATAACTCTATCATTGGGTATAATACGACGATTTTAGCACATGAATATTTAATAGACGAATATCGTATTGGTGATGTTATTATTGGCAATCGAGTGTTGATTGGTGCCAATTCTACTATTTTGCCTGGTGTGACAATTGGTGATGATGCCATCGTATCGGCTGCGACGCTTGTAAATAGTGATGTGCCAGAAGGTTGCTTTGTTGGAGGTAATCCTATGCGGATTATTTATACGAAAGAAGAAATGCTGGAACGCAATAGATGATATAGAAAAGCTATTCTAATTAGACAGTAAGCTCTAGTTGAATGGCTTTTTTTATATATAAAAAGGCACTCGTATGTTGACGAAAGGATAAAAATAAGATAAAATTTAAAATAATTTATCGTATTAGTACTCTAGTGTATTAAAGTGAATTTAGGAGTGAACTACATGAGTAAAATTCAAATGTTTGAGAAACCTTTAGGGATGAGAGACTCATTTCCTGAAGTGAATGAACAAAAAGAATATATACGGTCAACTGCGAGAGATTTTATACGAAACAAAGGATATGACTTTATAAAAACGCCATCAGTGGAGTATTTTGAGACGATAGGAAGAGCATCTGCCATTGATGAATCCTCTCTTTTTAAATTAGTAGACAATCAAGGGGAAATGCTTGTATTACGGCCAGATATGACGACTCCGATTGCGAGAATCGCGGCTGCTAAACTATTAAAGGAAAAAAATCCATTACGATTGGCTTACTATGCTAATGTATTTCGCGCTCAACAAAGAGAAGGTGGTAGACCTGCAGAATTTGAACAATTAGGGCTTGAGTTAATCGGTGATTTTAGTGCATATGGAGATAGCGAAATCATACATACAGCAGTTGAACTTGTGAAAGAACTTGGTGTGGAGAGCTTTCGTATTACTATTGGACACGCAGGATTGTTAACTGCAATTTTAAGGAATAATACTCAAACAGACAAACAAGTAGATTCCTTGCGACAACTATTAGTTGAAAAGAATTTTGTAGGCTTTGAACAAAAGTTAGAGGAGCTAGAGTTACAACAAATACAAAAAGTGAATCTTACGAACTTGATTGAGTATACGGTCGAATCTAAAGCATTAGAGGAGTTTCGACAATTTTTAACAAATGATCAACAGTACTTGATGGATCAAGTAGATCAACTTCGAGATTTACTAGAGTTACAATTATGTGATACTTCCATTGCATCCTTTGATTTTACACTAGCAAGTCACATGAGTTATTACACGGGTATGCTTTTTGAGATTCATGCTGCAGGAAGTGGCTTTCCTATTGGTAATGGTGGAAGATACGATGCATTATTTAATCTTTTTAATGAAAAAGTTGGTGCTACTGGGTTTGGAATTAGAGTAGACAGGCTTTTAGAGGTACTGCCTAGAAATGAGTTAAAAGAAAAGCATACTTTGATCTTATTTCAAGAGGGACTTTATAGAAAAGCTAGTGAACTTGCAGAAGAACGAAGAAAAAAAGCAGAAAGAGTAACGCTTCAATATATGGCAAGTGTAAATGATATAGATGCCTATAAAAAGACATTTGATGATGTTATTACTGTCTCAGAAGGTGGTTCTTTACGTGAATGATTTAACAATTGCAATGCCAAAAGGACGCATATTTGAAGAAGCATATAAATTATTTGTAGAAGCAGGATTCGATTTACCAAAAGAAATAAATGATTCTAGAAAGTTGATCGTAGAAGCGCCTAAGGAAAATATAAAATTTATATTAGCAAAACCAATGGATGTTCCGGTTTATGTGGAGCATGGGGTTGCAGACATCGGAATTGCTGGAAAAGATGTACTATTAGAACAACAACGAGATGTCCACGAATTGCTTGATTTATATATAAGTAATTGCTATATAGCAACTGCAGGACTTCCTAGCACTCATATGAACGAGATTGCTCCGAGAGTAGCCACGAAATACCCAACTATAGCAACGAACTTTTATAAAGAAAAAGGGGAGCAAGTGGAAATTATTGAGCTTAATGGTTCTATTGAGTTAGCTCCAATGATAGGTTTAGCAGATCGAATTGTGGATATAGTATCTACTGGTCAAACGTTAAAAGAAAATGGACTCGTAGAATATGAAAAAATTGTCGACATCTCTTCTCGATTAATTGTTAATCCCGTTAGCTATCGAGTAAAACGGGAAAGAATTAAAGAGTTCGTTGCACAATTAAAAAATGAATTAAATAAAAGGTAGGGAATGTTATGCAAATAGCAAAGCTTTCGAATACAATTTCGCTACAACGATCAGTGGAACAGGCGAATGCAGATCATGTAACTACAGTTCGTGAAGTAATTGAACAGGTCCGAAAAAATGGAGACAAAGCTCTATTTAACTATACCGAGAAATGGGACGGGGCAAAGCTTACGAGCCTAAGAGTAACTGAAGAAGAGGTTGAGAAAGCGTTTGCTAGTTTTGATTCGCAGTTAATAACAGATTTAGAGGAAGCAGCAGTAAATATTCGTGCCTTCCATTTGCAACAAGTCCGTCAAAATATTGACTTTCCATTGGAGAAGAAATCTTATATACAATATAAAATCACACCATTAGATGCAGTTGGATTATATGTACCTGGTGGAACTGCTGCTTATCCATCATCTGTTTTAATGAATGCGATACCAGCGATTGTTGCAGGAGTCAAACGAGTGGTAATCGTTTCACCGCCATCAAAAGAAGGGAAGCTTCCTGCTTCTGTACTAGTTGCTGCAAAGATAGCTGGGATAACGGAAATATATAAAGTCGGTGGAGCTCAAGCGATTGCTGCTCTAGCATATGGAACGGAAAGCATCCAAGCAGTAGATAAAATTACTGGCCCAGGGAACAGTTATGTTGCACTTGCAAAAAGAGAAGTATTCGGAAAAGTAGCGATTGATATGATTGCTGGCCCGAGTGAAATAGCGATTATTGCCGATGAGACAGCTTTTGCAGATGAAGTAGCTTCTGATTTGTTAGCACAAGCGGAGCATGACCGATTTGCCAGTGCGGTTTTAGTTACAACGAGTGAAAAACTTGCAAGAGAAGTGGCGGATGAAGTAGAAATACAGTTAAAACAATTACCTCGAGAAGAAATTGCGAGAGCGTCTATCGAAAATTTTGGTCGTATTTATATTGCAGAATCATTGGCACAGGCGGTAGACGCTGTTAACGAGCTTGCTCCGGAGCATTTAGAAATAATGACGCAACATCCAGAAGATATAAGTGACCAAATTAAGCATGCTGGTGCTATATTTGTTGGAAGATTTAGTAGTGAGCCAGTTGGTGATTATTTTGCTGGAACGAACCATGTACTTCCTACTAATAGTACTGCGAGATTCTCTAGTGGGCTTTGCGTAGATGATTTTATTAAGAAAACAAGCGTTGTATATTATACAGAGGAAATGTGGCAGGAGCAATACCCTAAAATTGCTCGTTTAGCAAGACTGGAGCAATTGGAAGGTCATGCACGATCGGTAGAATCAAGAAGTTGGAAAAAGGGGGATTCAAATTGACGAATGATAGAATTGCTAAAATTGAGCGAATGACGAATGAAACAAAAGTTTTTGTTGAAATAGATTTAGATGGAGAAGGAAAAGCAGTAATTGATACTGGTGTTCCTTTTATGGATCATATGCTTGATTTGTTTACAAAACACGGGCTATTCAATACAACTATAAAAGCGATTGGCGATACGCATATTGATGATCACCATACGACAGAAGATATTGGAATTGTACTGGGCCAGGCGGTTAAAGAAGCATTAGGTGATAAAAGAGGTATTAAACGATACGGAAATGCTTTTGTTCCAATGGATGATGCTTTGGCACAAGTAGTAATAGATATCTCCAACCGTCCACATTTAGAATTCCGTGCACAATTCCCAACACAAAAAGTCGGGAATTTTGATACAGAGCTTGTGCATGAGTTCTTATGGAAGTTTGCATTGGAAGCACGTATGAATGTCCATGTCATTGTCCACTATGGTGCAAATACTCATCATATGATTGAAGCAATCTTTAAAGCACTAGCTCGTGCCATTGACGACGCAATCACAAAGGATGAGCGTGTAAAAGGCGTTCCTTCCACAAAAGGATTACTTACATAAGAATAGCGCAAGGCGCCTAAAAAGGAGATATGAGCATGACATCCATTCAAGTGTACCCAGCGATTGATATGAAAGGCGGAAAATGTGTCCGCTTATATCAAGGGGATTATGAGCAAGAAACTATATATGGAGATTCTCCATTCGATATGGCTAAAAAGTTTGCAGACGAAGGAGCAAGCTGGATTCATTTGGTAGATTTAGATGGTGCGAAGGATGGCGAAAAGATACATGCTAATGAAGTCATTCGGATTGCAAAAGAACTCCCTGTGAGTGTTCAAATTGGCGGAGGGATTCGATCGAAAGAGGATGTTCAATTTTATTTAGAAAATGGGGTTAACCGTGTCATTATTGGTAGTCTAGCGATTGCACAACCTGAACTAGTAGCGGAATTACTGGAAGAATTCGGTGGAGACAGAATTGTAATAGGCTTAGATGCAAAAGATGGAATGGTAGCAACACACGGATGGCTAGAAACCTCTTCTAAATCTGCTGTGGAAGTAGGACAGTATTTTGCTTCTAAAGGGGCTAAACATGTTATTTTCACTGATATTGCAACAGATGGAACACTTCTAGGACCAAATTTAGCTGCAAACAAAGAGCTTGCACAGGCAACAGGTCTTTCAGTAATTGTTTCAGGAGGTATAAGTTCGCTTAAAGATCTTGGAGAAGTCGCAATACTTGCAAAAGATACAACCGTGAGCGGGGTCATTACAGGTAAAGCGTTATACAATAATCGCTTTACTCTAACGGAAGCATTGCAGGAGGTTACAAAGTGGTAAAGAAAATTATTCCTTGTCTAGATGTGAAAGATGGACGAGTTGTCAAAGGCATTCAATTTGTTCAATTAAGAGATGCAGGAGATCCTGTAGAGCTAGCAGCTTTTTATGATAAGGAAGGGGCAGATGAGCTAGTATTTTTAGATATTTCTGCTTCAGTTGAAGGACGCGAAACAATGATTGATGTCGTGAAAAACACGGCTTCTCAAATTTCTATTCCCTTAATTGTTGGAGGGGGAATAAGAACGGTAGAAAATATGAAGCAATTAGTAGAGGCTGGAGCAAGTAAAATTTCCATTAACTCTGCTGCAATTAGCAATCCATCTGTAATTACAGAGGGGGCAAAAACATTTGGTTCCAATAAAATCATTGTAGCGATCGATGTTAAATGGTCTGATGCCGAACAAGAGTGGTTTGTATACACTCACGGGGGTCAACAGAAAACAGATTGGAACGCAGTAGACTGGGCCAAAGAAGTAGAAAAACGTGGTGCTGGAGAGATTTTACTTACGAGTATGGATCGTGATGGAGAAAAGGATGGATATGATATTGCCATCACAAAGCTTGTGAAGGATGCTGTATCGATTCCTGTCATTGCTAGCGGTGGAGCTGGGAATGTGGAACATATATTAGCAGCGTTTAAAGAAGCAAATGCTGATGCTGCACTAGCAGCTTCCATCTTTCATTTTAAAGAAACTAGTGTACGAGAAGTAAAAAACTACGTTCGTGAAAGAGGAGTAGATATAAAATGACAAACTTAACATTTGATGAAAAGGGTCTTATTCCAGTTATTGTTCAACATGCTATTACAAGAGAAGTTTTAACCCTTGCTTATATGAATGAAGAGGCATATTCAAAAACAGTGGAAACAAAGGAAACTTGGTTCTTTAGTAGAAGTAGACAAGAATTATGGCATAAAGGGGAAACTTCCGGTAATACGCAACAAGTTGTTTCTATTCGTTCGGATTGCGATTCAGATGCTTTAGTAGTAGAAGTGTTGCCTAATGGTCCTGCTTGTCATACTGGAGAAAATACTTGCTTCCATAATACTTTAGAAAAACTGGACGATACGGTTGGATACAATGTCATTACATCCTTAATCGATATCATAGCAGAAAGAGAACAAACGATGCCAGAGGGTGCATATACTACTTATTTATTTGAAAAAGGCGTAGATAAAATTTGTAAAAAGGTTGGAGAAGAATCTTCGGAAGTCATCATTGCGTCCAAAAACAATGATGCAGAGGAATTGAAGTGGGAAGCAGCAGATCTTCTTTATCATTTACTTGTTTTATTACAAAACCAAAAAGTGAGCTTTTACGATTTACTGCAAGTGCTTCAGAAGAGACATGAGAGTAAAAAACAAAAGTAACCAGACTGTTAACAAACGCTCACATTCTTCGTTACGTTCACATAGATGTTAGCTCATGAACTAAACATTCCATTCGCTTCTAGTGCAGGTTCTGGTTCACACCAGGTAAATCATGACCGGGATGACGCTTATGATAATATCTACGAAATTCATCAAGTAGTAGTTTTTGTAATTAATATAAAACACATAAATAATAGATGTTTATGATATACTGAGGGATATACTAATAAGGGACGTTATATACGTTCCTTATTATTTTTCGGAGGATTATCTTGAATAAAAAACGTAAAAAGGATTTAAAAGAAAATATTATTTCGTTTTTGCCAACTGGCGATTACTACTATAAAAAAGCATTAGGTGAACTTCAAAAAGAACAATATAATAAAGCACATAAATATTTAAAAAGAGCAGTTGAGTTAAGTCCAAATGACGCATCTATATTATTGCAATACGCAATACTACAAATGGAATTAGATAATTTCGATAAGGCACATGAACTTTTAAGAGAAGCTAATGTACTTAACCCAACGGAGCCAGAAATTGTCTTCCTCCTTGCAGAAGTAAATGCCCATTTAGGAAACTTTGTGGATGCAAATCGTTTTGCTAGAGAATATTTAGAAATGGATATTCAAGGTGAATATACAGAAGAAGCAATGGAGATTGTGGATTTTACGGAACAAGATAACTTAGACCTACTAGATGTCGACAGTCCTTCTAGTGAAGCACTTTTTCAACAAGAAAAATCCCGCCGATTGATGGAAGAAGGAAAGTTTAATGAAGCGGTAGAATTACTTGAATCGATTATTACCGATAATCCAGAGTTTTGGGCAGCGTATAATAATTTAGCATTAGCTTATTTTTATATTGGGGAAGAGGAACAAGCAAAAGCTTTGCTCCATCAGGTATTAACTGAAAATAGAGGGAATATTCATGCGCTTTGTAACTTGGCAGTCATCCATTATTATGAAAAAAATACGGAGGAATTAGAAGGAATTACAAGTATTCTTTCGAAAATAAATCCTTATTTTGTGGAGCATCGATATAAGCTAGGGGCTACTTTTGCGTTAATTGGAAAGTATGACGAAGCTTATAAATGGTTAAGAAGTTTACAGCGTAAGGGGTTCGAAGGAGATCCTGGGTTTTATTTTTGGCTTTCTCATTCTGCATATTTTGCTGGACATGAGGAAGTTGCCCGAAATGCATGGAAAGCCTTGCTAAAGTTAGATCCAGAAAAAGCAGGATTTGAACCTTGGTTGCCTCAGATGAAGGATATAAATAGTGATGGTTCAGAACATCAAAGAGAGTTTATTTTGGAAAAACTTCAAAATAAACATGTAAGTGAACGCATTTTTGGTTTTTATCTACTGGGAAAATCAAAGCATCGCCAAGAAATAATATCTCATCCCCAATGGATTAAAGTAGAAGAATTGACGACGATGGAAAAATTGTTCTTGGCACAATCATTAGGACATTCTTTTGATGAAAAATCGGTTGCTGAAAAAGCATTTATGCGAGCGATTGCGGCAACTGATTTATTGTATGAAAAATATAAACCTCTTACTCAGACTGCTACGTACATATTTCAAATGTGGTTCGTGTTAGTTGAACGAGCTCTTGAAAAAGGTTATGGGTTTAAAAACCCTAAAGCGTTGGCAGCTGCAACGGAATATATGTTTGAATCTTCACGTTCTAAAAATGTGACAAAAAAGTATTATGCTGATCAGTATGGAATAACAACTAACACACTAACAAAGTATGTGAATGAATTAATGCAATTTCTACCGCTTTTTGATGCTTAAGCAAAAAAGTTGAAGTAAGTTGAGAATTCCTTTAGATTGAGTGTTAGTAGAATTGTAGGGGGAATTAGCAATGACGGAAGAAAAAATTTATGACGTAATAATAATCGGAGCTGGACCTGCCGGAATGACTGCTGCAGTTTATACATCACGCGCAAATCTGTCGACATTAATGATTGAACGTGGAATACCAGGTGGACAAATGGCGAATACAGAAGAAGTCGAAAACTATCCAGGTTTTGAAACTATTTTGGGACCAGAACTTTCGACAAAAATGTTTGAGCATGCAAAAAAATTCGGAGCAGAGTATGCATACGGTGATGTTGCAGAAATAATCGATGGTACTGAATACAAAACTGTTAAAGTTAGTGGAAAAGAATATAAAGCATTAGCAGTAATTATTTCTTCTGGTGCTGAATATAAGAAAATGGGAATTCCAGGAGAAACTGAACTAGGTGGACGTGGAGTAAGTTATTGTGCAGTATGTGATGGCGCATTCTTTAAAGGGAAAAACCTAGTTGTTGTAGGCGGGGGAGATTCTGCTGTTGAAGAAGGGGCATTTTTAACGAAATTTGCAGAAAAAGTAACTATAGTTCACCGTCGCGATGAGCTACGTGCACAAAAAATCTTACAGGATCGTGCTTTTGCAAATGAGAAGATTGATTTTATTTGGAATACGACTCTAAAAGAGATTCATGGAAAAGATGGCAAAGTAGCAAGTGTAACTTTAGTTTCGACTGTTGATGGTTCTGAAAGAGAATTTGAAACCGATGGGGTTTTTGTTTATGTAGGAATGTTACCATTAACGAAACCATTTAATAATCTAGGGATTTTAAATGAAAATGGCTATATCGTGACAAATGAAAAGATGGAAACATCTATTCCAGGTATTTTCGGAGCAGGGGATGTACGTGAAAAAATGCTTCGCCAAATTGTCACGGCAACAGGAGATGGAAGTATCGCTGCTCAGTCCGCACAACATTATATCGAGAATCTAAAAGATAAGAATGTTACAAATGCTTAATTTAAATTAATCTTATTTTAATTCGTTTGTAACCTTCTTGAAACACATCAAGTGTATAGTAAGAAATATAAATTGACCCCCTTTTTATATAGAAATTATTGGACAGGCTGTTTCTCGATTTTAATCGATGAAGCAGCCTCTTTTTTTGTTTTTCATGTATAATATAAAGTAATTAAGTATTTATTGGTTTGGAGTGATTATTACGTGCAACGAATCGCAAATCTACTCGTATATAAAAATGGGCAAGTTCTTTTATTAAAAAAGCCTAGAAGAAACTGGTATGTTGCTCCGGGAGGTAAAATGGAGCCTGGTGAATCCATTCTTAGTGCCGCCGTCCGAGAGTATACAGAAGAAACGAATACTACTCCAATCCATCCACATTTAAAAGGTATTTATACAATGGTGATTGAAGAGGATGGAGAACAAATCGATGAATGGATGCTCTTCACCTTTATTGCAAGAGACTTAGAAGGAACACCCTATAAAGAAACAAAAGAAGGTGTTCTCGAATGGCATCCAGTAGAAGATTTACAAGACTTGCCTATGGCGGAAGGAGATCGTACAAATCTACTTTTTGCTGTTAAAGAACACGGAGTTCAATATGGAACATTTGTGTACACGCCAGAATTTACCCTACTAAAAGAAACGATTCAGCAATCATCGGAGGGAGAAGTAAATAATGGATAGTCAACAAAAGCTTGAAACAGAAGTAGTTATAATTACTGGTATGTCTGGAGCGGGGAAGACAGTAGCAATTCAAAGCTTTGAGGATCTTGGCTATTATTGTATCGATAATTTACCTCCTGAACTTTTAGGCACATTCATTAATCTAATGATGGATTCGAATAAACAGCCTCGCAATATTGCTGCCGTGATGGATTTGCGTGGGGGAGAAATGTTTAATACTTTAGCTGATTCGATTAACAGCTTACAAGAAGCAACGTCTGTAACTCCGAAAGTATTATTTTTAGATGCGCAAGATGAAGTATTAGTTAGAAGATATAAAGAAACGAGAAGATCTCATCCTCTAGCGAACTCTGGGCTTCCTTTAGATGGAATTAAAAAAGAAAGAGAATTACTTTCTGATTTAAAAGGAAGAGCACAATTCATTTATAATACTTCAAAAATGAAACCACGAGAGCTACGTGAAAAAATACAAGATGAATTCTCACCAAAAGGAAGCAATGTTTTTACAGTCAATGTTATGTCATTTGGCTTTAAACATGGGCTTCCTATCGATGCGGATTTAGTATTTGATGTACGTTTTTTACCAAATCCATACTATATTGAAGAGTTGCGTTTAAAATCGGGACTAGATGAAGAAGTATCTGGTTACGTACTAAAGTGGGTAGATACAAAAACGTTGATTGAAAAGTTGACAGATTTGTTTCAATTCATGATTCCCCAATATAAACGAGAAGGCAAAACCCAGCTTGTAATTGCTTTCGGATGTACTGGAGGACAGCATCGCTCCGTAACTCTTGCTGAATATTTTGGGAAACTTTTAAAAGCAGATGACAAAACAATCATAACGCATAGAGACGTTACAATAAGAAAGGAATGAAGTAATGGATCGTACGAAACACCAAAAAAAGAAAATAGCAATTATTGGTGGCGGTACGGGATTATCTACTTTACTTCGTGGTTTGAAGAAATTCCCGCTCGATATTACTGCAATTGTCACAGTGGCAGATGATGGAGGAAGTTCTGGGCGCTTACGGGATAATTATGATATTCCACCACCCGGTGATGTTCGAAATGTATTAGCTGCACTTTCAGATGTAGAACCATTAGTAGAGGAAATGTTTCAGTATCGTTTTTCCGACTCAAGCGAATTAGAAGGTCATTCGTTAGGGAACTTAATGCTTGCGGCCTTAACATCCATTACAGGAGACTTTGCAAATGCTATTCGAGAAATGAGTCATGTTTTAAAAGTACACGGCAAAGTTCTTCCAGCTGCCAATCAAATTGTTACACTTCATGCAGAATTTGAAGATAAAACCATCATTAGTGGGGAATCTAAAATTCCTCATTATGGACATAAGATTGAAAGAGTATTTATTACACCTTCCGAGGTGAAACCGTTACCGGAAACAATTAAAATTATTTTAGAGGCAGATATCATTGCTATAGGACCCGGTAGTTTATATACAAGTATTCTTCCTAATTTATTAGTAAAGGATATAAAGAATGCAATTATTCAATCTAAAGCAAAGAAAGTATACATTTGCAATTTGATGACGCAGGCAGGGGAAACGAGTAATTATTCGGCTTCTGATCACGTGCAAGCACTTATTGATCATGTAGGAGAAAATTTTTTAGATACTGTATTAATTAGCAAGGAAGAAATTCCTGAAAATGTACAGTTTTTATATAAGCAAGAAAAAGCATCACCAGTGAAAATAGATGTAGAAAAGTTAGAAACATTAGACATAGACATCGTAAAAAAAGATATTTCAGTTGTGTATGATGGAGCAGTTCGTCATGATGCGATGGAAGTAGCAAAATGGCTAGTAGAATATGCTGGTTAATCTAAAATCACCACCAATAATTCACTAGCAAGAAAGGGGGAAACGGTTATGTCGTTTGCTTCTGAAACAAAAAAAGAAATGACCCAGGAAGAGTCAAAGCCTTGTTGTTCAAAGGCTGAACTTTCTGCGCTTATTCGAATGAACGGTTCTTTATCGTTTAGCAATAAAATGCTAAGTTTGGACGTTCAAACTGAAAACGCAGCAATTGCTCGAAGACTGTATACATTGATAAAATCATTATATCCCTATCAAGTAGAATTACTTGTTCGAAAAAAAATGAGATTGAAAAAGAACAATGTATATATATGTCGTGTCCGTGAAGGGGCAAAGAACTTACTAGAGGACTTAAAAATTTTGAAAGAGAATTTTCAATTTGAGTATTCTATTTCAAAGGAACTGGTTAAAAAGAATTGCTGTAAGCGAGCTTATCTTAGAGGAGCTTTCTTAGCTGGTGGTTCTGTTAACAATCCAGAAACGTCTTCTTATCATTTGGAGATTTATTCATTATATAAAACACATAGTGATGCGTTAGTCGAACTAATGAATGAATTTGAGCTTAATGCAAAAACAATTGAACGGAAAAAAGGCTATATTGCTTATTTAAAGGAAGCAGAAAAAATATCTGATTTCTTTAGCATTGCTGGTGCACATAATGCATTGTTAAAATTTGAGGATGTACGCATCATCCGAGATATGCGAAACAGTGTAAATCGTTTAGTTAACTGCGAAACAGCTAACCTCAATAAAACAATCAGTGCTGCAATTAGACAAGTAGAAAACATCCGATTTATTGAAAATACAATTGGATTAGATCAATTACCTGATAAATTAAGAGAGATTGCAAGGTTGCGTGTTGAATACCAAGATGTTACATTGAAAGAATTAGGTGAAATGGTTTCCACTGGAAATGTGAGTAAATCAGGAATAAATCATCGTTTGCGTAAAATAGATGAAATTGCAGACGCACTTCGTAGAGGCGAGACAATTTAGGGAAATGGAGCGTAGAAAAATGACAGAAAAACAAGTCGAAGTCAAATTACCAGCCGGACTACAAGCGAGACAGGCAGCTTTATTTGTCCAAGAGGCTAATCGTTATATTGCAGATGTTTATTTAGAAAAAGATGCGAAGAAAGTAAATGCAAAAAGTATCATGGGAATTATGAGCCTAGCTATCAGTAAAGGAATCACCGTAACATTGAGTGCAGATGGTTCGGACGAGGAAGAAGCAGTAGAGGCATTAGCAAAATTTATTTCTCATGAAAATTAAAAAAGAGAGCGCCCAACTAGTCAGCTTAGACGAAAAGGCGGTCTTTTTATTTAGGCTTTTTATTATAGTGGATATGCTAAGGGTTCTTTACATGGGCTTACAATGTTTGTGACCGGATAAAGTTATTTCTGACCGGATAGTTATAAATGTGTCTGGATAAAAGAATTACTGACCGTATAAAACATTTTCTGTCCACATAAAAGGTTTTCTGGCCAATGAGATGTTTCACACATCGTAATCTATAAAAAAGAGTGGAGGGGTTGACCAAAGTCATTTCCCTCCACTCTTTTATGATTCTTAATCACTTAAGATTTTCTAATTATGCTTTTTTCATTTCGCTACGGTCGATAATATGGTCGATTAAACCATATTCTTTTGCACGTTCAGCAGTCATGAAATTATCACGATCTGTGTCTCTAGCGATTACTTCAATAGGTTGACCAGTGCGTTCAGAAATAATGTTATTTAATTTATCACGTAAAAATAAAATGCGTTTAGCAGCAATTTCAATTTCCGTTGCTTGCCCTTGAGCGCCACCAAGTGGTTGGTGAATCATTACTTCTGCGTTAGGAAGTGCATAGCGTTTTCCTTTTGCTCCGGCTGTAAGAAGGAAAGCACCCATGGAAGCAGCCATACCGATGCAGATTGTTTGTACATCTGGTTTGATGAACTGCATTGTATCATAGATGGCCATACCAGCTGTAATACTTCCGCCTGGGCTATTAATATAGATGGAAATATCTTTATCTGGATCTTCTGCTTCTAAGAATAATAGTTGGGCAACAATGGAGTTAGCCACGTTATCATCGATACCGCTTCCAAGCATAATAATACGGTCTTTTAATAATCGGGAGTAGATGTCATATGCACGTTCTCCACGATTTGTTTGTTCAATAACTGTAGGAATTAAATTCATCCTGATTGCCTCCTTCAAAGGTGGTTTGATTATTTGATTACTGAGAAAAGTTCCCTCAGCTGTAACTTTATCATACACATTAAGGTCAAGGAAGGTCAAATATTAAGCATTGAAATGATAGCTTGAATTATTTGCATTCCATTTGTATAATAGAAAGGTCGCTTGCCCTCGTAGTTTAATGGATATGACACAAGATTCCGGTTCTTGGGATGGGGGTTCGATTCCCTCCGAGGGCGTATTTTAGCTTTTTCAAATCACTCTAAGATGTTGTGTTAACAACGTTTTAGAGTATTTTTTTTTATTATAATGCATAATCGGTGTTCCACTTTTCCTGCTAGAACCACCGCCTTCCGCTCCTAAGTGTGAATAATAATTTTTTTCACATGTAGCCTATTCCACTGTAGTACTCTTTAAAGATATGCTAACCTCAGAAGCTAAATACTTTTTCCTCACTTTTAGTACAACTCACTATTTGTATTACGTACAAAGTCTATCCAAATAATTCCTGCTTCAATCGGAATTCATGTTAACTCTTAAGTAAACATCAAGCGTTCGGAAGGTTGGAATAATTTAATTATTTTTATTTGGAACCTATTTACAATTCAACCGTATTAGTTATTAGTAGAAGATTTGTCAATTTCGACCTTTTGGTTTTAATAAAAGTTCTTGCAGTTTTTTTGTAGCATAGAAGAATATAAATGGCGTAAAGGAGGTGTCGGAGAAATGTTATGGCTATTTGTTTTAGGGATCGCTGGATTGTTTGTTCTAATCGGTTTCGGATACGACTATTTCATTCGGAAAGACTTTAGTGAATTCAATACACCAGAAGTAAACCAAAATGTAGAAAATGCGAAAAGAGATGCAAAAACGGTGGAAAGTGCAAGTTTTAACGGATTCGGTGGTTAGCAACTTCTGATAAGAAGTTACTCTGGATAACATTGTATTGATCAATAGGCTTTTTAGAGGATACCATTTAAAACACTCTACACATAGCTTTATATGTGTAGAGTGTCTTATTATTCATTGTTCCGTCTATTATAAGAAACGCTGTAAGCTTCATGACGGAAGTGTAAGATTGGATCATTGGTTAGTTCAATGCCTTTTCCAACAATCGTCGGATCGAATAATAATTCTACCTTCGGTTGAAGGGCTTTTAATAATGTAAGTTGTCCAACTACAATTTTTTCTCTATCATCTGGCCATGGATCGGTAGGATCATCGGTAGAGTCGCTATCTAATCCTAATCGAATAACTAAATTAAATGAAACTGGGCCATTTGCCAATCGAGAGTTGAGATCCTCGCTAAGATAGTTTGGTGAAGATTTACTCACATCCAAATTAGAGGAGCTCTCTACTAGTTTTACAGGTTGCCACTCGTATTTGATTGCTTGCTGCTTACCATCTTTATTAACAAAGTAAAAGGCATGTATAGGGTAATAGTTCAAGAGTGCATAACTTGTTGGTGGTTGCTTCATTTGTTCTTTAAGCGCGGCGAAAATGTTTTTTCTATCGGGATATTTTTTTAAGATATTTACTATACCTAATCCTAAATCTACCTTATCTAGACCTGTTTTGTCGGCAGTTAGTGTTTTTAGCATGTCTACAAATGTTTCAGGACTCTTCGTTACAAACATGGGGACTGTCGTGCTGACTAAATGACTTGTTTTACCATCTGGTAAGTGGAAGTGGACAGACATACCTTTAGCAGGTGAAAGGAAATCAGCTGCTGATGGATTTGGAGGACTATTTGAGAACCGAACAGTCACAGGGATTTCTTCGTTTTGAAGATGCTCAGCAATCGTAAAAGGTTTTGCGTTTCCTGTTGGTTTAAAAATTGCCTCGTAATATATTCCTTTTGCATGGGCACGACGAGATCTGGGAAACCTACCTTCTATGTTTTCTAGTGCATCGACTGCTTCAGTTGGCAAAGTGCTATGCTCATTAGATGTATTCATCTGAATCACCCCATTAAATAAACTTTATTTATCATTACCACTCATGGATAAAATTAAACAAAAGTAGTACTAACATTCTTGTTTCTAGCGAATAGCATGGAATGTTTTAGATTTTAGAATTTAAGGTAGATTAAGACTATACGCAAATTAGAGGTGAATGAATATGAAAAAATTATTAGGTCCAATTGTTATAATTGTGGTGATTATTGCAATTTTTGCAGCCATTTTAATACCAAGTTATAACGGTTTTGTTAACGGAGAAGAAGGTGTGAATAAAGCATACGCGCAAATTGAGAACCAGTTACAACGACGTATGGATTTGATACCAAACTTAGTGAACACAGTTAAAGGTTTTGCTGCACATGAAGAAGAAGTGCTTGGAAATATAGCAGATGCACGTTCTAGAATGGCTGGAGCGAATACTCCAGAAGAACAAGCGGAAGCGAATAATGAGTTATCAGGTGCTTTGAGCAGATTATTAGTTGTTGTAGAAAATTACCCGGAACTAAAAGCGGATGCAAATTTCCGACAACTAATGGATGAGCTTGCAGGAACTGAAAATCGTTTATCTGTAGCACGTGAAGATTATAATGCAGTAGTTTCGGATTACAATAAAAAAGTAAAAAGAATGCCAGGAAATATCATTGCTTCTATATTTGGATTTGATGAGAAAGAGTACTTTGAAGCAGACGCAGCAGCCCAGGAAGCTCCAAACGTTGATTTTGAAGGGGATGGCGAGTAATGGTAAAAGTTGCGCGAATGCTCATCGTTGCGCTACTTTTATGTTTTAGTATACCAATAGTAACTGTAGCGGCGTCTAATATTCCTGAACCAATTCCAGGTGAATTGTATGTTCAGGACTACGAAAATTATTTATCTGATACGACAGAGCAACAGATTGAAGAGTTAGGAGTTAATTTAGATAATGCTACAGGCTCACAAATTGTTGTGATGATTATCAACTCCTTAAATGGTCAAGATGTGAACCAATTTAGTGTAGATGTGATTCGAGAATTCGGTATTGGTGATAAAGAAAAGAACAATGGTGTTCTACTTGTAATCGAAACAGATCCCGAAAAGGTTGGAGATAGAGAAGTATATATTGCAGTCGGTCAAGGACTAGAAGGTGCACTACCCGATGGAAAAATAGGACGGATTATTGATGAATATACAATGCCTTATTTAAATCAAGGTTCTGTTGATGATGCGGTACTTTCAACTTATCAAGTTCTCTACAATGAGGTTGCAACTGAATATGGTTGGGACGGAGAATTGGTAGAACCTAAGAACCCGGCTAATACAGATGAAGGGTTTTCCTTTACAACGATCATTGCAATAATAATTGTAATTTATATTATCTTCTCTATTATGAATGGAGGCGGTAGAGGTGGTCCTGGTGGACGTCGTCGTTCTCGATCCATAATGTTCGGACCTGGAAGCTTCGGAGGTGGCTTTGGCGGTGGTAGAAGCTCTGGTGGAGGTTTCGGTGGATTCGGAGGAGGAAGCGCTGGAGGCGGCGGTGCAGGACGTAAATGGTGACCGTCTAGTTGATAAATGCTTATTATGTAAGTAATATTATAATTAATCGAACGCTCAATTATATTTGAGCGTTCTCTTTTTTCAAGGAGGCAATGTAAGTGAAAGTTTATTTATATACAAGACCAGGATGCCATTTGTGCGATGATGCCAGATTAATGTTAAAGCTTGTACAAGAGGACGTTTCTTTTGAAATAAGTGAAGTAAATATAGAAGAAGACGATGAGTTACATGAAAAATATATGCTTATGATCCCAGTAGTTGTTTTTGAGGATGAAATTATTCAATATGGAAAGGTAGATTACGCTACGTTACTGGAAGCATTACTATAAGTATGCTTCCGTATTTTTGATTCTCACAGTAAATAATAGTTATTAGCTATATTTTCTCTTTAGTCGCAACATTCCTATGCATACTCGCTATATTTATAGGAATACACGCTACTTACTTTGATTTCAAGCACGTAAGAAGTGAAGGTACACCTTCTTATGCAGAATCTCATCTATTCTTTGAATCTTTCTTGTCTACCGAAATAATGCACAAATAATTGCCAATTTGAATATTATATTGTATGATTATTTTATTGATTCACTTTTTTTTTAAGTAACTGGGACATTTTTTGTGGTAGTGGGACAAAAATGTCACATTAGGTTAGGAAGTGAAATATGGACCCTTTGCTCACAGCTCAATTAAAGCTAATTCCTGAAATGAGTGATTTGTTACAAAAGAGATATCAAATACTGCAAATGATTCAAATCTCTAAAGGGATTGGACGTCGTGTTTTAGGAGAACAACTAGGTTTATCAGAAAGAGATACACGAAAAGAACTAGATGCTTTAAGGATGCAAAACTTAATTGAGGTTTCACGAGAAGGAGCAGCTATTACTCCAACCGGAACCCAAGTACTACTAGATTTAAAAGAAGTTGTTCGAGAATGGTCAGGTAGATTAACGCTTGAACAAACACTTTTAAAATATTTACACATTAAAGAAGTGATAATTGTACCTGGAAATGTAGATACTAACAAAAATGCAGAAATGCTTTTGTCACAAGAAGCAGCAAAGTATTTGGAGAGTATTTTAAACGATGACAAAATAATCGCTGTTACTGGCGGTTCTACCATTGCATCAATTTCCAACTTCGTACATGAAACATCCCGATGGAAAAACTTAATGTTTATCGCTGCAAGAGGCGGTGTTGGAAAAGATGTCTCATTACAAGCTAATACGATTGCCTCTCTTTTTTCCGATAAAATGAAAGGAACTTATCGGACATTGTATATGCCGGATAGTTTAAGTGAAGAGGCATACACTACGATGAAGAAAGAACCATTTATACAAGAAATGATGGACCTATATGAAAGAACAAATATTATTATTCATGGTATAGGTGATGCAGCTGAAATGGCTCGAAGAAGAAATTCTACTGAAGCTGAGATAGAACGTTTAAAAGAGATTGGTTCTGTCAGTGAAGCATTTGGGTATTATTTTAATGAACAAGGCGAAGCTGTACATCGAATTAGAACGATTGGAATCCAATTAAAACAATTAAAAAATATAGAGTATTTGCTTGCAGTTGCAGGTGGTGCCAAAAAAGCAAAAGCACTTTTATCTTATTTTAAACAAGCGCCGTCACAAACTGTGTTAGTGACGGATGAGGGTGCAGCAAACGAAATGATGAAAATAATCTCACAAACAAACTAGGAGGAAATAAAATGACAGTAAAAATAGCTATTAACGGTTTTGGACGAATTGGACGTAAAGTTTTTAGAGAAGCGTTAGAAGAGAAAGATCTTGAAGTGGTTGCAATCAATGATTTAACAGATGCTGCAATGCTTGCACATTTGTTAAAATATGATTCTGTACATGGAATTTTTGATGCAGAAGTTACTTCTGAGGGCGATTACTTAATCGTTAATGGAAAAAACATTCGTGTATTCGCGGAAAAAGATCCTTCTGCACTTCCTTGGAAAGAGCAACAAGTGGACATTGTTATTGAATGTACAGGTATTTTTAGTACTACTGAAAAAGCTGGGAAACATATTGAAGCTGGAGCTAAAAAAGTTATTCTATCTGCACCAGCAAAAGATAATATGCCTACATTTGTTATGGGTGTAAATGCAGATAAATATAATCCAGAAACAGATCATGTTGTATCAAATGCTTCTTGTACGACAAACTGTCTAGCTCCTGTAGCAAAAGTGTTACAAGATCAATTTGGTATTAAACGTGGAATGATGACGACAGTTCACTCATACACAAATGACCAACGTATTTTAGATTTGCCACATAGCGATTATCGTCGTGCTCGTGCAGCTGCAGAATCGATGATTCCTACAACTACTGGGGCAGCATCAGCAGTTGCAAAAGTTCTTCCTGAACTAAAAGGTAAATTAGATGGTATGGCTGTTCGTGTGCCAACTCCAAATGTTTCCTTAGTAGACTTTGTAGCAGAATTAGAAAAAGATGTAACAGTAGAACAAATTAATACTGCATTAAAAGAAGCTTCGGAAAATGAGTTAAAAGGAATACTAGCTTACAACGAGCTACCTCTTGTTTCTATCGACTATAATGGAAATACTTCTTCCTCTACAGTCGATGGACTCTCAACGATGGTACTTGGAGACAATCTTATTAAAGTAATCTCTTGGTATGACAATGAATCAGGATACTCAGCACGTTGTATCGATCTAGCTCTTCTTATGATGAAAAAAGGACTATAATACGCCGAATTGTATTGAATTTGTAAATAGCGTTTATGTTTAATAACCTCTATAATGGAAGAGGGTAAAAGGAGCAAGGGTTACCCTTCGCTCCTTATTTTTTTATAAAAGATTGACAGTGATTAGTTCTATAAAGTACTGTCCAGACTTCAGGCGCCAGCTGCTTTTCGCGGCTAAGCGGGTGACTTACTCATTTCTCATTATATTAGGGGGCTTTTCTCATGAATGAAAAACAAACAATGAAAGACGTTTCTTTACAAGGTAAGAGAGTATTTTGCCGAGTAGACTTTAACGTACCTATGGAAGATGGAAAGATTACGGACGATACACGTATTCGAGCAGCACTACCAACGATAAACTATTTAATCGAGCAAGGTGCGAAAGTAATTTTGGCGAGCCATATGGGACGCCCAAAAGGGGAAGTAAAAGAAGAACTTCGTTTGACAAAAGTGGGAGAGCACTTATCTAAAGTATTAAATAAGCAAGTTAAAAAATTGGATGAATCGATCGGGTCTTCAGTGGAACAAGCTGTTTCTCAAATGAATAATGGAGATGTACTATTACTTGAAAATGTGCGTTTCCATTCAGGGGAAGAAAAAAATGATGCTGAACTTGCTAAAGCGTTTGCATCTTTAGCAGACGTATATGTTAATGATGCATTTGGTGCAGCTCATCGTGCTCATGCTACAACAGAAGGTATTGCTAAGCTTTTACCAGCTGTTTCCGGATTATTAATGGAAAAAGAACTAGATGTTTTAGGTAAAGCTTTATCGAATCCAGAAAGACCATTTACAGCAATCATTGGTGGAGCAAAAGTAAAAGATAAAATTGGTGTTATCGACCATTTATTAGACAAAGTAGATAATATTTTAATCGGTGGTGGATTGTCTTATACTTTCTCAAAAGCTCAAGGGCATGATATCGGGAAGTCTCTTGTAGAGGAAGATAAAATCGAACTTGCACAGTCTTTTATTGAGAAAGCGAAAGAAAAAGGTGTTGCTTTCTATTTACCAATTGATGCAGTTGTAGCAGACGCGTTTTCAAAGGATGCAAACACGAAAGTGGTAGATATTGATCAAATCCCTTCTGATTGGATGGGGCTTGATATTGGACCAAAAACTGCAGCACTATATTCCAATGTCATTAAGGATAGCAAGCTGATTATTTGGAACGGCCCAATGGGTGTATTTGAAATGGATGCTTTTGCAGAAGGAACAAAGGGCGTTGCTAATGCTATGGCTGACACTGCTGGGTACACAATAATCGGTGGTGGTGACTCTGCAGCAGCAGTAGAAAAGTTCGAAGTTGCGGATAATATGGATCATATTTCGACTGGTGGCGGAGCTTCCCTAGAGTTTATGGAAGGTAAGGATTTACCTGGAGTTTCTGCTTTAAACGATAAGTAATGGAGGAGAAGTCATATGCGTAAACCTGTAATAGCAGGGAATTGGAAAATGTATAAAACCCTCACGGAGGCAAAAGATTTCGTAGAACTGTTAAAAGGAAGACAAGTAGATAGTAGCAAAGTCGAAACAATTATTTGCGCTCCTGCTTTGTTTTTAGACCAACTTGTCCATGATGCAAAAGATTCTTTTATTTCCATAGGAGCACAAAATATGCACGAGGAAAAAGAAGGAGCTTTTACAGGTGAAGTTAGTGGTCATCAGCTAAAAGATCTTGGAGTAAGTTATGTGGTCATTGGACATTCTGAAAGACGCCAATATTTTAATGAAACAGATGACTCTGTTAATAAAAAAGTAAAAGCTGCATTTGAAAACAATTTAACTCCTATTATTTGTGTTGGGGAAACGTTAGAACAACGTGAACAAAATGAGACGGAAACTATTGTTTCCAATCAAGTAATGGCAGCATTAGAAGGTCTTTCAGAAGATAATGTGAAAAATTCGATCATTGCATATGAACCAATTTGGGCTATTGGGACTGGTAAAACTGCTACTGCTGATGATGCAAATGACGTATGCCAAGCAATTCGTGAAACGGTGCTTGATAGTTTTGGTGAAGAAGTTGCCAGCAGCTTGCGTATTCAATATGGTGGAAGTGTGAAGCCAGAAAATATAGAAGAATTGCTATCCAAAGAACATATCGACGGAGCATTAGTTGGCGGAGCGAGCTTACAAGTAGACTCATTCGTTAAACTTTTGGAGGCTGGAGAAAATGTCTAAAAGTCCAGTAGCTTTAATTATTTTAGATGGATTTGGATTGCGGCATGAATCATACGGAAACGCTGTAGCGCAAGCAAGTAAACCAAACTTTGACCGTTATTGGGCTGATTATCCTAATGCTACTTTAACTGCGTCTGGTGAAGCTGTTGGATTACCAGATGGGCAAATGGGAAACTCAGAAGTAGGACATCTAAATATAGGTGCAGGAAGAATTGTATACCAAAATTTGACTCGAATTCATAAATCGATTCGTGATGGTGAGTTCTTTGTTGAACCAAAACTTCTTGGTGCAATTGAACATGTTAAACAAACTGGTGGGAAGCTACACTTGATGGGTTTACTTTCAGATGGTGGTGTTCATAGTCATTACTCTCATTTATTTGCTTTATTGAAATTAGCTAAATCTCAAGGATTACAAGACGTATTTGTCCATGGGTTCTTAGATGGACGAGATGTTGGTCCTCGAACAGCGGTTGGTTATGTAGAGGAAGCCGAAAAACAAATGAAAGAAATCGGTGTAGGTAAATTTGCTTCTATAAGTGGTCGATATTATGCAATGGATAGAGATCGACGCTGGGAAAGAGTGGACTTGGCTTACAGAGCGCTTGTAGATGGCGTCGGAAGAACCGCTGAATCAGCAACGGAAGGCATATTAAAATCTTATGAAGAAGATATCGTAGATGAATTTGTCGTACCTTTTGTTATTGAAGCGGATGCCAAGCCTGCTACGACGATCGACTCTGGGGATGCGGTAATCTTCTTTAATTTCCGTCCAGACAGAGCAATTCAACTTTCTATGGCATTAAATACGCCATCATTTGATAGTCTACAATTAAGTGAAAAGCATCCGACGAACTTAAAGTTTGTGACATTCACACATTATAGTGATGATGTAGTTTCAGATGTAGTATTTGAAAAAGAAAACTTATTTAATACAGTTGGAGAGGTACTTTCCAATCATGATAAAACACAGCTCCGTATTGCAGAGACAGAAAAGTATCCTCATGTAACATTCTTTATGAGTGGTGGACGTGAAGATACGTTTCCCGGAGAAAAAAGAATTTTAATAAGTTCTCCAAAGGTCGCTACATACGATTTAAAGCCGGAAATGAGTGCGTATGAAGTTACGGATGCACTGCTAGCTGAAATTGCAGATGATAACTTTGATGCAATCATTTTAAACTTCGCTAATCCAGACATGGTAGGGCATAGTGGTATGTTAGAGCCAACGATCAAAGCGATTGAAGCAGTAGATACTTGTCTTGGTAAAGTAGTGGATGCCATTTTAGCAAAAGGTGGCCAAGCAATCATTACTGCAGACCATGGAAATTCGGATGAAGTTACAACACTAGAAGGTCAGCCGATGACTGCACATACAACAAATCCTGTGCCTGTCATTGTGACGAAAAAAGATATTACACTTCGAAGTAACGGAATTTTAGCCGATTTGGCACCAACCATGTTACACTTATTAGGGATAGAAGCACCGCCTGAAATGACAGGTAAAACACTAATCGAAACGGAGAGTTAAAAATGCCAATTATTACACAAATTCAAGCTCGTGAAGTATTAGATTCACGTGGGAACCCAACGGTAGAAGTAGAGGTTTTTACAGAAAGCGGTGCATATGGTCGTGCAATCGTTCCATCTGGTGCATCTACTGGTGAATATGAAGCAGTAGAACTTCGTGATGGTGACAAAGCAAGATACCTAGGTAAAGGTGTTTTAAAAGCAGTAGAAAATGTTAATAACATTATCGCAGCTGAATTGGAAGAAAACTTCACAGTTTTAGACCAAGTATCCATTGACCAAGCAATGATCGAATTAGATGGTACAGAAAACAAAGCAAATCTAGGTGCAAACGCAATTCTAGGAGTTTCCATCGCAGTTGCACACGCAGCAGCAGATTATTTAGATATTCCTCTTTATCAATATTTAGGAGGATTTAATGCAAAACAACTACCAGTTCCAATGATGAACATTTTAAATGGTGGGGAACACGCTGATAACAACGTAGATATTCAAGAGTTTATGGTAATGCCAGTTGGAGCAGAAACTTTCCGTCATGCACTTCGTATGGGAACTGAAATTTTCCATAGCTTGAAAGCAGTGTTAAAAGAAGCTGGATTAAACACAGCTGTTGGAGATGAAGGTGGATTTGCACCGAACTTAAAATCAAATGAAGAAGCTCTTTCTACTATTATGACTGCTATCGAAAAAGCAGGTTACAAACCAGGAGAAGAAGTACTTCTAGCAATGGACGTTGCATCTTCAGAGTTATTCAATAAAGAAGATGGTAAATACCATTTATCAGGTGAAGGTGTTGTAAAAACTTCAGAAGAAATGGTTGCTTGGTATGAAGAGCTTTGTGAAAAATACCCAATTATCTCTATTGAAGACGGATTAGATGAAAACGACTGGGCTGGACATAAATTGCTAACAGATCGTTTAGGTAAAAAAGTTCAATTAGTTGGAGACGATCTTTTCGTAACAAATACGAAAAAATTGGCTGAAGGAATTGAGCAAGGAGTAGGTAACTCTATTCTTGTAAAAGTGAACCAAATCGGTACGCTAACAGAAACATTTGAAGCAATTGAAATGGCAAAACGTGCTGGATATACAGCAGTTATCTCTCACCGTTCTGGTGAATCAGAAGACGTGACAATTGCGGACATTGCAGTTGCAACAAACGCTGGACAAATCAAAACAGGTGCACCATCTCGTTCGGATCGTGTAGCAAAATACAACCAATTACTACGTATTGAGGATTCATTATATGAAACAGCTCAATACTTAGGCAAAAAAACATTTTATAACTTAAAGAAATAAGTTTGAGCATTACTTTTTACAACTGAAATCATTTAGTTGGAATCTAGAAGTGTTGAGTTGGAAAAATGACTACTTTAGTTAGAATCTTAGAGCATTTAGTTGGAAAATTAACTACTTTAGTTGGAATACCCTTTAAATGTAAGTTTTTATGCACTGTTAGATAGTGGGAATCTTAGAGGAGCGGGAAGTGACACAGTCACTTCTCGCTCTTTTTTAATGTAGTAGTCACATTCTCGATTTTTATTTTGGACCCGTTAATTTCCGTTCTAGGCGGACGCTTTCCGCCGGCATGGCTTCAGCCGCTTCCTTCACTACGTTCAGTCCAGGGTCTTCAGCTCATGCACCTGCCGCTTCGCTTTCGGTGCAGAATACATTTGCTATTCCGGCTGGAGTCGCCGCCTTCCACTCCAATCAACTATTATCCGCTTTTCAATTAATAACCATCATGCCATTAATCGAGCAAGTTATTGGATGACATTATTTAATAGGAAAAAGTTCCTTAACGATTGTTAAGGAGCTTTAACTTTAAAAGAGATATGGTCCAATCAAAAGAAATAATATTGCGAGATTCATAAATGTCGTATATAAAACAAATAGATTGAACGTTTCTTCGGACACTTTGTAACGAACAAGGAACAATGGTATAGTTGATAGAATCATAGCAAACAACAAGAGTAATATAAAATGCCAACCTTCCGTTATGAAGGGAATGTTATGAAGGATGGATTGAATAGTTGTAAATTTAAACAAGGAAATTGATTGCATACTAAAAAGAGCTATTAGATGAATAATAAAAGCCGTTTTATAGGAACGTTCTGGTCTAAATTTATTTAAAAAGTATAGACTTCCATACGTTATGATGAATGTTAGAAAAATCCATACAAACGAAAACATTGCTAGAATAAATCCATGAAAGAGATTACTTAATAAAGTATAAAAAGCTGCTTTATAATCTCCTTGCATGATTTCTTTCGTTTCTTTTTTCTTGATTTCCTCGGAGGATGAATATTCTAAAATGCGGTTGGAGCCCTTCATTTTTAAATAGGCAACCGTTTCTTGGTCTAGTAAAATCGAACGTTCATAACGGTTTCCTACTTTAGTAACAGCATTTGATTGGACTGTAGTATCTACTAAATCACCAACAAATATTTTGTTGACCTTCCCGAGAGAGGGGTCATACAATGAAGCAGAAAATGTAATAATCGGTGCTTGTTCACCTTGATAAATCATAGGAGACTGAATATCGCTTAATGAACTATTTGTTTCATTTTCCACAAACGATAGTTTATCGAAGACTGGTGATTGATGATTGCTTAGATCGAATTGTGCTAATTCAATGTTTTTTGTACTAGAGCCACCAGCTAATACTTTTTTATCCAGTGCAACAGCATAATTCTTATCTTTTAATTGAAAAATTTGCATAGATAAAAGATTTTCTTGTCCACTAATATTAAAAGTAAAGAGTTCAGAAAGCTCGTTGTAGAGACTATACAAAGTATAAAGTTTATCTTGCTTATTTTCAGTTACAACAAAGATTTGATCTTCTAGAATTTTAACAAAATTCACAGGCTCATCAGCTCTAAAACGTTGCTCTTCTTTCGTAAAAGGACTTTCTAAAATTACTATATCTTTATTCTCCGTCCAATACACGAGTGAATCTACTGTCTTTGTAAAGTTAGCAACGTCTGAAGCGATAACTTTTTCTCCTGAAGTTGTATTAGTATGAATAAGCGAATTTTCTCTTATAAAGTAGGAGTCCGTTCCATCGCTCCAACTATTTTTGTATGTATTAAGCGAATCAATCGCACGGTTTCTTTTACACTCTAACTCCTTGTCACACGTCAACACCTCTAGCTTTTTGAAGTCAAGCATGCTAATAGTGTATCCGTTTTCTTCTGGAACGCTTTGAAGTTTAGAAAAGTTGCCTTCTATCATTTCTAATTGAAATGACCTACTCCATTGTTCGGAGGGAGGATGAGTTTGTTCTTGTAGAGTTTCCCAATAAAGAAACCCTGTTATGCATACTATTATGAGTATGCTAAGTCCTATTAATTTGTATTTCACGATGTACCTTCCTTTTGCTATTATTTTATGAGTTTACTAATTTACTTAATTCTCTATAGGTTGTGAATTTCCTTTTTTTACTTTTTTTATGAATTGTAATCGATTGACTGTCATTGCTAAATTTTTAGATATATAATGAACCAGTTTATACTATACTGTTTTGTCGATAGACTGTTGTAAGTTCTAGTTTTTTTTGGTAAAATTAATATTGTTGTGAACGTTCTTATCAGGAGGTGGAATAAATGCATGCGTTTTTAATGATTTTACTAGTCATCGTATCGCTCGCATTAATCGTTGTCGTGTTGTTACAATCAGGGAAAAGTGCTGGTCTATCAGGAGCCATCTCTGGTGGGGCTGAACAACTATTTGGAAAACAAAAAGCTCGAGGCATGGACCTTGTATTACATAGAGTGACGATTGTACTTGCAGTATTATTTTTTATTTTAACTATTGCTGTTACTAAATTTTAAAACAGATCGCCTGACCGACTTCTGATTGGTTAGGCGTTTTCTTTTAAAAATTTTTACATACATATTAAGCTTGTATATAGTAATGTCTGGCTGCTGGACTTTTCCGTTATGAATGAAAGTAGTTAGAGGCATACTGTATTTTATATTGGAGGTATTTTTTTATGCGAATCACAACGCCTAAACCTTTTTTCTTTGAAGCTGGTAAACGAGCAGTGCTTCTACTACATGGATTTACAGGAAACTCATCGGATGTACGAATGCTTGGACGTTTTTTAGAGAAAAATGGATATACATCATTAGCGCCACATTATAAAGGACACGGTGTACCACCAGAAGAGCTTTTGGAAACAGGTCCTACTCATTGGTGGAAAGACGTCATGATGGCTTATGATCGTTTAAAGGCTGCAGGTTACGAGGAAATTGCAGTTGCAGGTCTATCACTAGGAGGCGTATTTTCATTGAAATTAGGGTATACAGTTCCTGTGAAAGGAATTGTGACGATGTGTTCTCCTATGTCCATGAAAACAACCGATATTATGTTTGAGGGTGTATTGAAATACGCAAGAGAATATAAAAAGTATGAAGGAAAAACAGAAGAACAAATCGAAAAAGAAGTAGAAGCAATACGCGAAACACCGATGGAAACATTATCAGAGTTAAGGGATTTTGTTTATAATGTACGTGATCACGTTGATCATATTTATGCTCCGCTCCTTGTTACACAAGGTAAAAAGGATACGGTCATTGATGTGAATTCGGCTACAATCATTTATGAAGAAGCAGAATCCATCGATAAAAATCTAAATTGGTATGAAAATTCTGGTCATGTCATTACACTTGGTCCAGAAAAGGAACAATTACATGAAGATATATTAAACTTTTTAGAGTCGCTTGATTGGAATGTGTAAAACGAACCAAAAGTGCACACGCTGAAAAAGGAGGGATGTAACATGGAAAATTTAAAAGATACGCTACTTGAATTAATGAGAGCAGATGAATATAAACCACTTACAATTAAAGAAATCGAGGAACATTTCGGTTATAGCCATTCGGAGGAATTTAAAGAATTGGTTAAAACACTTGTTCAAATGGAAGAAAAGGGCTTAGTTGTCCGTTCAAGATCCAACCGATATGGTGTGCCTGCACGTATGAACTTAGTAGTTGGAAAATTCATAGGACATGCGAAAGGCTTTGGTTTTGTTGCACCAGAAGAGGATGGCATGGATGATATTTTCATTCCACCAACTGAAGTAAATGGTGCAGTGAATGGGGATACAGTACTTGTTCGCGTATCCCGTGAAACTTCTGGAGATAGAAGAGAAGGCTCAATTATTAAAATTACACAAAGAGGGATTTCTAAGATCGTTGGTACTTTCCAAGACAATAAAGGCTTTGGATTTGTTATTGCAGATGATAAAAAAGTTCCAATGGATGTCTTTGTTGCAAAAGGTGATACACTCGGAGCAATTGAAGGGCATAAGGTTGTTGTAGAAATTACGGATTGGCCTAGTGATAGAAAATCGGCAACTGGTATTGTGACACAAATTTTAGGTCATAAAAATGATCCTGGTGTAGATATTCTATCAATTATTTATAAGCATGGAATTACGATTGATTTTCCACAGGAAGTGATCGATCAAGCAGAAGCTGTTCCTTCCGAAATCGATGAAAAGGATTTAGAAAATCGCAGAGATTTACGTGATGAAGTGATTGTTACAATCGATGGTGCAGATGCGAAAGATTTAGATGACGCCGTTACTGTGACAAAGTTTCCAGATGGTACATTTAAACTTGGTGTACATATAGCGGATGTCAGTCATTATGTGACAGAAGGTTCACCTCTTGACCGTGAAGCATATGATCGTGGAACAAGTGTTTACTTAACAGATCGCGTTATACCTATGATTCCACATCGCCTATCGAATGGTATATGTTCGTTAAATCCACAAGTGGACCGTCTAACATTATCATGTGAAATGATGATTGATGGATCAGGAATGGTCACATCCCATGAGATATTCCAAAGTGTTATTCGTACAACTGAAAGAATGACCTATTCAGATGTATATAAAATTTTGGAAGAAAAAGATGCCGCATTAATCGAAAGATACGAACCGCTTGTGCCGATGTTCGAAACGATGGCAGAGTTAGCAGCTGTCCTAAGACAGAAGCGTGAAGATCGTGGAGCAATTGACTTCGATTTTCCAGAAGCAAAAATTTTAGTTGATGAAGATGGTTGGCCAACGAATGTTGCAATTCGTGAAAGAACTGTTGCAGAGCGTCTTATCGAAGAATTCATGCTTGCTGCCAATGAGACTATTGCAGAACATTTTAAATGGATGGATGTTCCGTTTATTTACCGAATTCACGAAGATCCGAAGCCTGAAAAGCTTCAACGCTTTTTCGAGTTTTTAACGAACTTTGGACTTGTAGTAAAAGGAACAGGGAACAATATTCATCCGAAAGCATTACAGGAAATTATCGAGTCCATTGAAGGAATGCCGGAAGAACCGGTTATTTCGACAATGCTTTTAAGATCGTTACAACAGGCAAAATATTATGCAGAATGTCTAGGACATTTTGGTTTATCAACGGAGTATTATACACACTTTACATCACCGATCCGTCGTTATCCCGATTTAATCGTTCACCGATTAATCCGTACGTATTTAGTAGAAGGAGATGTATCTCAACCTACAATCAACCATTGGGGAGCAATAATGGATGATATCGCTGAACATACTTCTAAACGTGAAAGACGTGCAGTTGATGCAGAACGCGATACCGATTCATTGAAGAAAGCTCAATACATGGCTGACAAAATCGGAGAAGAATTCGAAGGTATCGTAAGTTCTATTACGAACTTTGGTATGTTCATCGAGCTTCCGAATACTATAGAAGGTCTTGTGCATGTGACGAACATGACAGACGACTATTACCGATTCGACGATCGCCAAATGATGATGATTGGGGAACGTGCAGGGAAGCAATTCCGCATCGGGGACGAAGTAACTGTACGAGTTGCCGATGTAAAAGTGGAAGAGTCATCCGTAGACTTTGAAATTGTCGGAATGAAAAAAGCATTCCACCGAACTCGAAAAGAAACACCAAAAGTAATACACGCGAAGAAAAAAGAAGGCTCTGGCAATCAAAGAAAAGGTTCTTCCCAACCTGGTCCGAAAAAAGAAGTAAAACAGAAAAAGAAATTCTACGAATCCGTAGCTAAAAACTCACAAAAACGTAAACGATCTAAGAAAAAATAAGGAGCGAGAAATCGCTCCTTCAGACTGTAGACAAACTAAAATTTATTCTAAATTAGTATAGAGTAGGTTTTCCGAAGCTTACCGCTCGCTTTCCGCGGGCGAGTGCCGAGCCTCCTACTGCAACAGGATGTTGGTCATGCAATCGTTGCCGCAGGACGCGGCGAACTTAGATTGCCTTCCTCTAACACGCTTTTGCGGGGTCTCGTCTGTCTCGCTTTTCCCGCAGGAGTCGAGCGGACGTTTCTCCAAACCGCAAAAGCCACTTTTTCTATATACTAAGGAAAAGTAATCTTGAGTTAATAGAAAAGTATAAAAAAATTAAAATAATGAACGAGACCGTTTAGTTAACTACCTTTTGTCTACAACCTGAAGGAGAGAAATCGTTTCTGCCCTACTTTTAAAGAGGTGAATGAGATGGCAAAAAAGAATGATGATAAAGTCCTTGCACAAAACAAAAAAGCCGGCCATGATTATTTTATAGAAGAGACAATTGAAGCGGGTATTGTATTGCAAGGAACAGAAATAAAATCGATTCGTAACGGTAAAGTACAATTAAAGGATTCCTTTGTTCGTATTCGAAATAACGAAGCATGGATTTCCAATATGCATATTAGCCCTTACGAACAAGGAAATCGTTTTAACCATGATCCTTTACGTTCCAGAAAACTACTTTTACATAAAAAACAGATTAGCAGCTTAATTGGTGAAACGAAAAGAGAAGGATTCACGATTGTTCCGCTAAAAATGTACATCAAAAATGGTTATGCAAAAGTACTAATCGGAATCGGTAAAGGAAAGAAAGATTACGATAAACGTGATGTGCTGAAGAAGAAGGAAGCAAAACGAGAGATTGAAAGAGCATTCAAGGCTCTTAACCAGTAAGGGCTTATCCAATACTGGTAAGATGTCTCACTTGAATTTTGACCTAATTTGATGTATAGTAAGCAATGTAACGAAGCTTACATTATTCCATAAACGGGGACGTTATGGATTCGACAGGGATAGTCTGAGCTTGAGTTGCGCGTCGGAGGCTCGGCTCCGTAAAAACGGACCTTATAATAACAGGCAAAACAAACAACAACTTAGCATTCGCAGCGTAAGCTCGGATCTGCTCTATTTATCCATCGCCCATGTGGCTAGGTAGAGCTCAACTTTAGTGGGATACGGTTGGCAGTGCCACTTGAGCTGTCAGCAAGAGATTTCCAAGTTAGCGTACAGGACGCCCGCTTATCGGCATAATGCTACGCGAAACTTTAAATAGGTAAGATACACGCGTAGAAGCTTAAGTGTTAGAGTTTCTGGACGCGGGTTCAAATCCCGCCGTCTCCATATTAAAAACTACGTTAAACGTAGTGGTATCAACGGTTTAACAACGTAAGGGATATTAGACGGGATATGAACTTTACGTAAATATCCCCACTTTTATCCCTAGTAATCAACCTTCTAATCATTCGATTGGGAGGTTTTTTTTATGGGAAGAAAAAGAGGAATATTTGCAGTACAGGTAGATGAAGTAGAAGTATCAAAGAAACCTGTAATAACTAAAAGAGATACGATAACTATTCCTAAAGCACTCACAACCATTTATCAACAAATGCGGATTGCAGGAAATCGAGAAAGGACTATTGATAGTTATAATTACATCTTTAATCAGTTTGTAGTGTTTAACAAACTGGAATATGTAGAGGATATTAATGCAGATTCAATTTATAACTATTTGGAATCCTTAAATGTATCTAATCAAACAAAACTAATACGACTAAAATCTATTAAAGCCGTTTTAGGTAAATTCTTTAATAACGGTTGGCTTAAAGAAAAATTTTGGAGTTATATTCAAATTAAAATTGATAAGGAAGTAAAAAAAGGTGCTAAAGCAAATGATATTGAAGTTCTATTATCATTAATAGATAACAATACATTCATCGGTTTTAGAGATAGAGTGGCGATTTTAACGCTATTTAGAACAGGTATCAGAATTAGAACATTAGGAGAACTAAAAGAGCGTCACATTGACTTTGAGAATCTTTATTTTAATTTAGATGGTGCTATTGTGAAGAACCATAAGTTTCTCAGATTACCTCTTGATGAAGAACTAGCAGAGTTATTAAAAGTCCTCATTAATCAAAATAAACTAATTCGAGATTATTACAGTATTGAAAATACAAACATATTTATTACACAAAATGGATTACCGATAAATGATAGTAAATCATCTAACAATGCTATCTCTAAGCAACTACACAAATATTCCGTTAAGTATGGACTAGAGAATATAAATCCTCACTCAATACGTAGAGGATATGCAAAATCATTATTAGATAAAGGAGCAAATATCGCTCTAATTTCTAAAGCACTTGGACATTCCGATTTAGCAGTAACAACTCAGTATTTAGATTTAGATATTGATGAAGTGGCAAATAGTTTAAGGGACTTTATTTAAAATACTACATTGGATTACAAGGAGGAAACATAATGATTATTAACAAAGAAAATTATAGTGAGTTTATAAAAGACGAGCGTGAACTTGAATTCGTTTTAGGTATGGAAGAAGAAACAGAAAGAGTAAATCAAGTTATGTCTGCTTTAAAAAAATATTTAGAAATAAAACAAACAACTGGGAGCATTGAAACCTTTTCTACAGAGGAAAATAGGTTTGAGATTGTTACATCAAGATACAATATTTATTTGTTGGTTTTACACAATGGAGATGTATGCCAATATACTATTAACAAAAAAATAAAAAAGCCGGCAAACTATTCAAGAAGAATGTATTTTGAATCGGTACTTGATACATTGAATAAATTTATACAATAACTTAATTAATAATCAATATCCAAAGGGAGCGTAAATGCTCTCTTTTTTTATTTGTCTTTTGCTATGCAAATATTCTAAATAAAATCAACCTTTTATTTGAATATAGACATCAAAAATTCCCTTATTATTAAGGGTTTTAGAGAATCGAATAAAATGCAATTTCAGTACAAATAATAATTATTTTTGAGTTTGGTTGATAAAGTGGAAAAATCTGACTATAATAGAAGTATATAATAATATATTTCCGTTAATCAGATATTTTGGTGTCCACTCTTTACTTTGAGTGGCTTATTATATTTGAAGGAGAATCATAAATGGAATTTATAGAGAAAATCAAAGCACATCAAGAGGGCAAATATGATTTAGCAACGGAACTTTTAAAACTTGCTGAATCGGATATGGTTGAAACACATATGGTATGTACCGAACATCAAGCAAAATTTTATGATGTAGAGTACGAGGATGAACGTACAGAGGTCTTTAGACGTTGGAGAGCAAAGTATACACCAAAACAAAATACCCCTGAGTATCGCATTGGGTTTAACTTAAAAGTTATATTGTCACGTCACAGTAAGAAAGCAAAGAATATGAAGTGGGCATTAGATACAGGATCACAGTTAGAGAAAGCAATTTTTGATGGTGAGAACTTTGTTTATACTGTCTTGACTTCATTAGGACATCATTATCATGTAGATGATTTTTATAAGATTCCTAAGAGAGTGTTAAAAGAAGTTGAAACATACCTGAGTTATCACAGTTGGTATGATTTCAAAAAGATTTATAGCGACCATCTAAATATCTCTCCTTCTGTTAATCGTGCCATTAAGAAACTTCAAGATGAAATATCACCCTTAATATTGGATTCACTATATGAGGTACTTCCAAAAGTAGACCTAACAAAAACAGATGAACAAATAATAGGTTTTATATCAATATCAGTTAGGAATAGAACGTATCGAAAATTAACAAAGTTACTGGGAACTAAAGTCCATCAGATAGATGGTGAAAAATATATTGTAAGAACAGATAAGATGAAAATGAAGCAAACTATTATAGATAAAATGCTAGGTGTGGACGAAGGTAAGTTGACCAATAATCAAGTGAATTTCTATCGCCAGTTGAAAAAGTTTATACAGATTGAAATAGATGCTCGGAATACTTCACCATTTACGTTTAGTAAAGAGAATGAAATTTTTAATATTAATAAAAGATACTTTGCAGAAAAGATGGAAATGAATGAATCGGCTTTTAAGCATAGATTGAAACGATTACAAGATAAGAAGGATAAAGATTTCTTTGCTCAAATAGGATAAATAAAAACGTCACACTTTTGGGTATAATTAGGTATAGTGTAGGGATAAAAACAAGACAACTATTTTTTATTCATCATTCAATTATTTTAGTATAGGGGAGTAGTTACCCCCTATCGTTCATTATAGTTTTACACCTGAGAGTAAGTTTGTCATTCTTGCTTTCTCCTAGAGGATACCGATATTTTTCGGTGTCCTTTTTTTATTGTACAAAATTAAATATAAAGGTGGTCACATACAGATGGCTCAAATTAATAATTATGGATATGGAAAGTTAAGAGAATACATTTTATCGAATTGGAATTATATAGAGGTACAAGATGAATCAGGGATTGCTGTAAAACGTTTTGGAATTGCAGATGGATTACAAATCACTGGGAACGTAGCGACACAAGAAATAGAATATAAAATAGTAATAACAGGTGATGCAACATTTCTAGGTAAAACAGTGGTAAAAAGTGTTCTATTAGAAGTTGCTACAAATGGTTCTCCAATAGCGACAGAAGTATTTGCTCCATTTACATTTGAAACAGTAGACGATCAATTAACAATCATCCACAAACTACAAGTTCCTCAGATTGTCTAAGAGGTGATTAAATGGCTACATTAATTAGCACACCTTCACAACTTCAAGCAATCAATAATAACCTAACAGCATCAGCATCATATGAGTTAGCAAATGATATTGATATGACAGGATTTAATTTTACCCTTCTTGCAGATGGAACAACATCAGCCAAACGATTCAAAGGAACATTTGATGGTAAAGGATACAAGATAAAAAACTTAAATATTAATAGGACTACTGCAAATGTTGGTTTATTTGGATTTACAGAAGGTGCAACAATAAAAAATGTTGGACTTGAAAACGTTAATATATCGACAACGCAAAATTATTGCGGTGGACTAGTTGGCTACTCCATAAACACAAATATTGACCAATGTTATACGACAGGTGAAGTTTTTGGTCAGTATGGGGTTGGTGGTCTAATAGGTTGGCTCGCTGCAACTACAAGTTCTACTATTTCAAATTGTTATTCGAGTGCCAATACAACTGGAAAAGGTCGAGTTGGCGGATTTGTTGGAAACTTAATTGATACTAAAAGTTTTATTTCTAATTCATATGCATATGGACTTCCGACCACTTTAGAAACTTCATACCCTGCAAGTGCATTGGTCGGTGATATAAACGCACTAGCAAAAAGCAATGTAACGAATTCATACTACAACTCAGATGTGAATAATTTTCATATTGCAGGAATTGGATTAACTACTTCACAATTTGCAGATTCATCTAATTTCTCTAATTGGGATTCTAATATTTGGGGCTTTGCTTCATATCCATATTTAAAAATCTTCGGTGTGCCTCCTATCCCTTCTAAGAAAAAAACGGTCAATATCGATAGCCATTTGAACGTCATTTCCAGTTCGCTAGAGCGTTCTAAACGAAAGGTGAGTATTACTTTATCACACGTTGGAAACGTCACTGGTGAAGCGTATACGTCACGACAATTGATTAAAAACGTCACTTCCCATATTGATGAAATAGTTTCGGATATAACTACTTTACAAAATGCGAGTGTTAAAGAATATCAAGTTTCTTCCTATATTGAAGGAATCGGATCAAACGCTAGTCGAGTAGTAAGAACGGTACGTACAGTTGAATCAGGAATACAACCAATTCATATTATGACGGATATTCAAATTCCATATAAGGTTGGAAAACCTGTATATGCGACTGTATATGTAATCGAAAATAAATCGAATATTAATCAAATAGTAAATCAATCAAATACTTCAACAAAAGAAAACGCAAATGAAATGAGCGTGATATAGATGTTTAAAAACGATACGATTCGTCTTATTGTACAATTTCGCACTTTTGACGGAAATAAAGTAACTCCCGATGATGTTAAATTGACGATATACGACAAGCAAGAAAATGTAATACAAGAAATCACATATGGTCTATCAACAGATGGGTTAGGTAAATATGAATACGATTATACGGATTCCACTGGCAAAGATTTCATCTTTGAGTACAGTGGGTTTTTTAATGAAAAACGAATTCTTGCGAGAGAATCGGTCAACGTAAAATTTAATTAAGAATAGGAGAATCACAAATGGAAAATGAACAAGTAGAAATTCAAGAGGTAGAGGTATCACCAGAGATTCAAGAACTTGAAAAACAGGTTTTAGAAAACGGAGAGCAAATAGAAAAAGCACAAAAATTAACAGAGGAAATTTTAGCAGAACGAAAAGAATTTTTGGAATCACTTGAAAAAGATTTATTTGAAAAAGAGAAAAACTTAACTCTAAAAGATAATGGTCTTGAAGCATTTGCAGAAATTATTAATGTTGATAACTCAGATGATTTGGGAAAAGTGGTTTCTAAATTAAATAAGATTGTGAATGACATCAAAGTTGCTAACTCTTATCAACCAAAAGATAACGCTACACAAGATGCTTATTCAGTACACGCAAATAATAAAGATACTAAATCAATGATTGGTTCAAAACTAGCCAATTTATTTAAGTAAAAGACGGTGGTTCTAAATGAACTAACGTCTTTTTAATTTCACAAAAAATATAAAAATAAAAGGGGAAATATAAATGTTTAAATCAACTAATTTTACAGAAGTAGAACAAATCTCACTATCTCAGGAAATCGCATTAATTGGAGTACAAGCAACTCCTTTCACATCTTTGCTTATGGCAAAAGGAAATATTGAAAAAGCATTATCAACTGTCTATACATGGAGAGAAAAAACATTAGACCATACAGACGACTTATCAGCAGTAGAGGGTTCAGATGATATTACGTTCCATGAAACTGCAAGAGCAGAACTTTCAAATATCCTTGAAATATTCAAAAAAGGTGCTTCAATCAGTGGAACAGCAGAAGCGATGAAATCTGTTCAATTTGCAAGTGAAATCAATGATCGTTTATTAGAATTAAAAATTAACATGGAGAAAAAGTTCATCAATGGTCTTAAAGCAGATGGTTCTACAACTCCATTTAAACGACAACTTTCTGGTCTAATTCAGTTTGCAGAACCTACTAATGCAGTAGTTGGTTTAGTAACAGAAGAAAATATTAAAGAAGCAATGAGAAACCTTTGGAACAACGACTTAGCAGAAGGGCAAGTATACGCTTTCCTAAATGCAGACCTTAAAGAAAAAGTAGATAACATCTATGCAGATAAATATGGTTATAGCCATGTGACTACTAACTTTGGTTTACTAGTTGATTCTATTAATACTAACTATGGTACTGTTCATTTTGTTTTATCTAAGCATGTGCCAGCAGATAAAATTGTGTTCTTTAATGATTCATATGTTGACCTTGCTTATTTACGTCAACCTCACTTTGAACCACTTGCTAAAACTGGGGATAGCGTTAAAGGACAAGTTATTGCAGAAGCGACTTTAAAAGTTGGAACTCCAAAAGCAGTAGCAGTTTTAACTGTATCTTAATTAACACACTAAGCACTCTCTTAAATGAGGGTGCTTTTTTAATGTAAGAAATTCAATTAATTGCATGGGAAGGGAGAATCATTATGACAGAAACAGAATTATTTGTTATGAGAAAAAGGAAGCGTATCAAACTTTCACAGGTAGCAGAATTTGTGGATTGCTCAATTAGTTTATTAAGCAGATTTGAAAATCAACAGGTAGCAATGGATAAAGAAAAGATCAAAAAATATCGAGAATATATCGAACAATACTAGAAACAACATACTTAAAGAAAATCCCAAAATAGAAGGAGTTGAACAAATGAATTATTCAACTTAGTTTCCTTTTTCGTAAATGTACTCAGTCGATTCAATCGGCTTTTTTTACTTGGTTTTGTGAAACCACTTGCGAAAAAGGAAGCAACAAATCATAGGAAACTGTATTGATATTCATTTAATATGAACAAACAATTAAAAGAATTATTTCCCCGATGGGTTCACCTAAAACAAGATGCAAATCTTATTATGACTAATGATATAGATTCGATTGTGTCATGTGGAATTTTAAAAGAAGTATTCGGCTATGAAGTAAATCAGTATTATTCTTTCTCAAAGTTGTATCAGAAGAACATAGAGGATACTAGGGAGAATATAGGGGTAGATTTAGCAATTAGGAAAGGTAAAACATACGACAATCATTTAACAAGATTTTATAACACTTCCGCTGCTAATCCTGAATCAGCAAATTTGAATTCAATATTAGATTTATCAGCACATAACTATACAGACAAATTTGCTATGTCTACTGCTATCATGTTGTGGTCACTTTATGACATACCCCTTCCTACTTCTTTAGAAGGGAAACTAATCCTATTAGCAATTGACAGTGGTTATAAAGGTCATTATGACATGAAATACAATGCAGTTCATACACAGTACTTAGAGATGTTAGGATTCACTGAGTTGATTGATATTCTAGTTGAATATGATGTTTCTGTATTTCAAAGAATTACACGTCAATTAAAGGATCAAGATGATAGAGTTTACAGACGTAATAATGGTGAGTTGCACACCTATCTAAACTTAGAAAATACATCTAAGCATATGGGTATCTCATTAGAAATTCCAAAAGGACAATTTTCAATAGTTCAAGAGTTTACAAATGAAAGATTCTCTACAGATAGCACAAATGATTTGATGAACAATGACAACGTTTTTTCTTATGCATTAACCCATAGAAACAAAGGAATGGTTTCCATTTATAAGAAAGGAGAATCAGCATGAATGAAATGACGAAAGAATATTTCTTTTGCTATACAAAAAGCATGAGCATCTACTTAAAAGAAAATGGAATTGATTATCTATTTAAAGCCATCTCAATTAAGAACAAGAAAATATTCACTTTATATAAGAAGTCACCTGAATTGCAAAGAGCGTTAGATTCATATGAAAAGCAGTAACACATAATTAGAGTTTTGGACTATCCTAAAGTATAATATAATATTATAATATATACTTTTGCTTAGTCCAAAATGAAATATTTGAATATAGATGTGAACAAAACTTGTTTTGTGAACAAGAGGTGACTTGTCACCGATACTTATGCTTCTGTATAGGTCGAGTGGAATGGCTCACCTTGTTCGCAATTCTCACTCTGTGCTTACGCACAATATTTCTATTTTAATTTAAAGGAGAATCACATAATGAAAAATTATAACTGTTTTAGTATAAAGCAAATGCAATTCCTTTTATCTAATGGACAAGTACCTATACATGTTATGGCTCACTCAAAAACGAAACGTACATTTTGGATATTCGAGCAAAATGAAAATTTGAGTATGTTACTAGAAAAATGGACAGCAAATAAATCAAACTTATAGAATGTGAGGACTTATAGATGATACTTATAGAAAAAGCGGTAATTGAATTATTAATACAATATGGATACAGTGATGGATCAGAATTTGAAACTTCTATATGGAAGCAAAGAGGTTGTTTAAAAGAGAATCATGATACGCACAAAGCAGTTTTAAGAAAACTAAGATGTATCTTTGAAGAAGTGTCTTATGAAGGTAAAGGAAAGAAACGCAAATATATTCTTGAAGGTTTACGAGAAGAACCACTTACAGATGAAGGTGGAAATAATGGTAGACCTCCAACTAATCACGACTTCCTTATGGACGAATATGTTATGAACAAATTAATAGAAGAAAATAAATTCCCATGCACATATAACAAATGGGCAAAGGATTTTGGATTCTTTAGCACAATTGGACTATATCATAATGAAACATTTAATATGATTCAGAAACTGCATAAGCAAACTCCAGAACTATACAATGCAAAGGAAATTCTTGATGAGTTTTCAGATACAGTAAAGAAACGTAATTCAGATATTGTAGAAAAAGCGTTTAAACGTTTACAGGAAGCAAAAAGAATAAACGTTGTTGAGGTTTACAATTTCAGAAAGTTGGATGGAAAATTTAAGATTGTCGAAAAGGAAACGTATGAAAAAGTAGTTGAAGTTTTTAAAGTGTTCCTAAAGGAAAATGAAATTACAATGTTCCAATACAACAAAATTAGAGAGAAGAAAGCACTCTCTGAGATGGAAAAGGAAATTATGAAAAATGCAGAAATCACATTATCGAAATATAATGTAGAGTTTTATTTTATAAGTTATCAAGTTGAAATTTTGGATTCAACAATTCATCAAGTCGTTACAAAGGAAGAATTTAATAATGCTTATATCACAAGATTAGTTGAACTTACTAAGCAACGTCAAGAAAGATATGTAAGAAAAGAATCCAATTTCTTTTGGCAAAAGTATTACATGGTAAATACATTTGCTCTATTACGTTTTTTAGGTGTAAACGGTTTTGGATTAGATGAAATAATAATCGAAGAATTGAATAAACGTCCAATAGCATTTGGACATGGAATGGACTTATCGAAGTTATTTTGATAGGTCTTTTTTTATTGCATGAAAATCATTAGGAGGAATAGAAGATGGAATTAAATCAAGCGTTAAAAGATTTAACATATAAGAAACAACTATATTTCAAATGGAAAAATAATTATGGCATGAGGAATCCACGAACTGAGGAATCAATCTTAAAGGAAATTAATGCAAAAGATTTCTTCACCTATGAAAAGTGGGAATTGAGTGAGGAATATCAGTTCCTAATGAATCTATTGTTGCAGTCGAAAATTGGACAAGATATGCAGATTATATATGAAGCAACTAGCGAGAAAGCAAAAGCCGGAGATGAAAAGGCGACTAAACTTCTATTTGAAATCCAAAAACAAATAGTAGCAATGAATAAAGAATACAAGAGTAAGAAACCAACTAAACAGGATTCCAAAAATGTATATGACGATTTGGAGTTGTGATGAATGACTACAAAGCAGACAAAGAAACCTGAGAATAAACTTCAAAAGGTACTAGATGATTTTGAGTTATTTGCAAAGAACTTTATTTTCATAACAGACAATGAGAACCAACTTGTAAGATTTGAAATAAATGATGCTCAAAAAGAAATCAATGACCTCATGAGTAAGAATCGTTTCATCATAATTGGTAAAGCAAGGCAAAGTGGCATCTCTACTTTTGTATTAGGTAAAGCATTATGGAGAGCATTGACGAAACCAAATGAAAACATTCTTATAGTTAGTTATAAAGGGGATTCTGCAAAAGCACTCTTTGATAAATTAAAGATGATGAATGATTCTATACCTAGAGAGAAATATCCTAATGTGTTCCCAACAACTAAACGTGACAACAGGGGAGAATTATTCTTTTCAAATGGGAGCAGAATTTCAAGTGTAACGGCTGGATCAAAAAGTATTGGTCGAGGAAGTACGTACACATATATTCATCTATCTGAGTTTGCTTTTTATCAAGCACAAGAAACACAATTATTATCAGTTGAACAATCACTTGCAAAAGGAGAACAATCGCAACTAACAATAGAAACAACTTCCAACGGTACAGGCAACCACTTCTATAAACTCTACACACAAGCCATGAAAGGCAAATCAAAATATGTAGATTATTTTGTTCCTTTCTTCCACAAATTATATTCCAAACAATTCAAATATGATTATGCAGAAGCAGAAATATGGTACAAAGCAACCAACAAGGGAAAACGTCTTTCACTAGATGAATTAGAAGATGATGAACTTGTATTACACAATTCAGGTGCAAACTTAAAGCAGTTAATGTGGAGAAGATGGAAGATTCAAGATATGGAAGATGAAACTCAGTTCATGCAAGAGTTCCCTTCCAATCCAATTGAAAGTTTTATATCCACTGGAAGAAGTGTATTTGACCAAACAAAAGTATTGAAGCGTATGAGTGCCACAAATGAGCCATTATCTAAAAATGAAGTGTCTGAGATTGTACCTGAGAGCGTTTTAAAATACGTTAATCGGGGACTTGCCTTGTTTGAATTGCCTGAGAGGTCGAAGAAATACTACTTTGGGGTTGATACTGCAAGTGGCAGCGGTCAAGATTTCAGTACAATTTCTGTATTCGATATAGATGGACAACAAGTTTTAAGTTTTTACCACAACAAAATAACAATATATGAATTTGCTCAGGTCATCTATGACTTGGGTATTTTTTATAACTATGCCTTTTTAACAGTCGAATCTAACTCTTATGGTTTAGCGGTTATTGAGCGTTTACGTAAAGAGAAACAATATCTCAATATGTATAAGATGAAAACATTTGATGAACGTGGCAAGAAGAAACTTAAAGTCGGATTCTTAACATCTCAAAAAACAAAACCTATCATGATTTCAGATTTCAAAGAGCAATTTGAATTAGGACTAATCAATATTGAATGTAAAGTAACTCTTAATCAGATGCAGATGTTCATTGAAACAAATGGACGTACTGGAAACAAAAAAGGTAACAGCGACCTTCATCATGATGATAGTGTAATCTCTTCTGCTCTTGCAATACAGGGCATGAAAGCAAATAAGTGGTATGTGGATTGATAGAGAGGTTCACTATGAACTTCACAAAATTAGAAAGGATTGATTAGATGAATTTAGAAAAATACATCAAAGTTAAATATAAGAATAAAACAGGTTGGTTTGTGGAGGAAGCAACTTCATTTCATAACACATCAAGAGTATTAGATGTACAGAACAAAAAGGATTACTTAGAAGGACACCATAATATTTTAAATCGTCCTGCATATCAATATAATGGTCAATTGGTTGAACCACGTAAAATTGTATTGAACATGGCAAAAACAATCTTGTCATTCCAAACGCAATTCCTTTTAAAGAATCCTGTACAAATAACAGGTAAAGAAAAGATGGTAGAGGAATTTCAAGTGGTCAATAAGTTAGGCAAATTTAATGAAAAGAACATTGCTATCCTTGATAAACTTTTAAAGTTTGGAAATGTATATGAATATATCTATATAGATAAGAAAGGATATATAACATCTAAGATTATCAATAGTGATGAAGGTTTTCCTGTTTATAATCAGCATAACGAGATGATTGGATTCATTGAACATTATGTATTTGATGGTATCTCATATTACGTTGTCTATGATGATGAAAAGGTTCAAGAGTGGACTAATGAGGGTGGATCACTGCAAATGACTTCACAGTTTGCTAATCTGAGTGGATTGCCAGTTGCTTATGTATCAACTAATGAACACAGTGAAACAGAAGGAAGAAGTCAGTTAGATGATTTCATAGGCATACTAGACAACATGGAGGATTTAATTTCTAAGACAGTTGACGGTCTATATAAGATGATTAATCCAGTTCCAGTTATCTCAGGACAACAATTGAAGGGTTCTATTCCTCAACATATTGTGGGTGGGGGTATTCAGTTAGATGATGGTGGTACATTTAGTTTTGAATCGGCTACTATTGATGCAAAAGCATTTGATATCTTGTATACACAGTTGTATCAATCATTGTTGGATATAAGTATGACACCTTCTGTATCAATGGGGAGAGCAGAGATAAGCAATGTGTCTGAGCAATCTGTACGCTTATTGTTCTCATTGGCTAGTGTTAAAGGTGGAATGAATGAGCAGTGTTTACGTAAAGGATTCTATGAACGTTGGGATAAGATAAGAGGATTGCTTAGTTATAAAGGTGTAAGCATTAATGATAAAGCATGGTCAACGTTTGATGTGATGTTCACGTATGACTTACCTTCTAATGATGCAGAGTTGATTAGCAACATGAAGGAGATGAGAGCAATGGGTGGATTGAGTATGGAGAGTATGCTTGAGTTATCACCTTTGACTAGTGATGTTGGTCAAGAAATGGAACGTCTAAATAATGAGGGAAATAAAGTTGATGTTGCTCAGGTTCAACGTGAACTAGACGTAAATAGTTGAATGAGTAAATATTAGTAAAAAATTTGAGAAATATTGTGTGAGAATATTATTGAATTGAGTGGTAGATGTGAGTGGGGTATTTGCTCTAAGTCGAGTGTTAAGGATAAAGATAATTTAATGAGAATGTAGACGTATCAAGGGGAGAAGGTGATAGTGTATATATCCAAAATTTTTCTCTTGTTATATAAGAATGAATGTTCGTATATATGATGAAAAAATGAATCCAGTTTGTAACTGAGATTTTTTTAGTTTACCATTTAATTAACAATCCGATATGGTTAATAATTACAGTGGATTCAGGAGCAACTAATAAACGATTCTCTATCCATTATCTAATAAAAATTTGATTTTAATTGAGAATCTGTACGGTATTATAATAGTCATTATAGAACAATGGCTTTAAATCAACGTTTAGATGAGAGTAGAACCATAGTACTAATCCCTTATTGTAATTAATTGTAGAAAAGTTTATTGGATACCCCTAAATTTTAAAAAGTCCGCCTACCATATCATTTTTTTCACGCACATAATATTTTCTGAATTATCTATCTTTTGAGTATATTGTCATGGTACTATGGACGTAAATATATTCACAGGGGAGTGAGGATAGAAATGAAAAACATAATTATCATTGCTTCAAGTATGCTCTTAATTATTTTATTTTTTTCCGTTTTATATTCAATTGATAATAACAAGCAATTACAAATGGAAGTTGAAAGTGATTTAGAACATAACTTTGAGGTTAATAATGCAAAGTTAGATGCAAAAGATTTACCTGAAAATATATCTGTGGACTTTGCAAGTAACGTCTATACAATTCTAAATCAATTAAATCATCATTTAGGTATTCTTCCAGAAAAGGTTTTAGATGAACAAAAAAATATTTTAAAGAAGGATAAAGATGATAAGCGTACAAATCTTGAGATAGTATATTACACAGAAAACTTTATTAAGTATTTAGATACAATAGAATTAGAAGCAGATACCGAACAGGAGATAGAATTAAAAAGATCAATTATGGGATTGAAAGATTCTTCTCAACTAATGGCTGAAAATATCTTAACTAATATTAAAAGTAAAGAAATGAAGGAAGTTGTTAATAGTGACTTCTTGAAAGTGCAAAAAGATGTTATGGAAGTATCAACTATCATTTTCGATGATGGACTTACAAAATATTATATTAGAATTGGGAAAGATTCTTTTGGTAAAGATTTTGATTTGAGCGATAGTGAACCTGTAAGTTTTTTAAGTAAAGATTCAGAGGGTTTATATAATCCTTATCTTGCTAGTCATACAGTTTTAAAAGATGATACATTGGAAGGGTTAATTAATGAACCAATTTATATACCATCAACGACCATAACTACTACATCACCTGTAAAGTATGAACCATCCATAAGTATGACCGATTATGAAGTAATAGAAGATTCTACATGGGGGAAACCAAAAAGTATTAATAGAACTGAAACCGCCTATGGAGTTAGAGAACAGTGGGTTTATGATAGAGGATATTTGTATTTTGAAGATGGATATTTAACTAGTATTCAATCATCTAGGTAATAATATTTCCATAAAAGGATTATCCCTCCTACTCGTCGAATTTAGTAGATAAGTGGGAGGTGTATGATTTGAAATTTGAATACAAATGTTTAGTGTTTAATAATGGGAATTTATTTAACAGAAACGCTCAAGGAGATTTAAATGAATTAGGTTCACTTGGTTGGGAATTAGTTTCAGCAGTGCCGATTATAACTGGAAATGAAGATAGTACAGATACAAATGAAATTCAATTTTTCTTGAAAAGACCGTTAGATTAAGTTGAAAATAAATAAGCATAAGAAGTCACATCTAAACGGTGTGGCTTTTATTATGGTTTTATTCATAAAAGGAATTACCTTCCTTCTTGTCGAATTGAGTAGATAAAGGGGAGGTGAAGAATATGAAATGGAAAAACCAACTTGAAAAAAAGATTGAGCAACAAGCATTTATAGATAGTTTTAAAACATATGAAGTTTTCTCTAATTATATTGAAGATTATTTTAAAAATTTTTTTGATGTTAAAAAAGGTAATGAATTTATTAAAGTTGAAAGAAACTCTGAGAAAATCACCATTAGCATTTCTGAATGTAAGTTAGAAGTTATATTATCTGAACCTAGTATAAAGTTTAGAGTATTTAACAATCAAAACCAAGAATCTTTAGGACAACTGTACTTCTCTGAAATGAGATTCACTCATTCAGGTGCTACCAAGGTTGAACAGTTTAGTGAAGAACTTTTAGAGAAACTTTTAGAGAAAACTTTCAAACCTTTAACAGGTTCTTCTATACAAGTTTTAAAATAAATGAATGAAAGATCAAGTCACATCAAAATGGTGTGGCTTTTTCTTTTGTCCAAATTTCACACCATAGGAGGTGTTTATCATAGAAAAATTATTATTTGGCTTAACAATCTTTGGAACATTCTTTTCATTCCTTATAGGTGGGTGGCACATATCATTAACAATCCTTGTTGCATTTATGGTTATCGACATTGTTACAGGATTAATAAAAGCAGCGACACAGAAAAAATTAAATTCTAAAGTATCCTACAGGGGATTCTTAAAGAAAACGTCAATCATGTTGGTTATCATTATTGCTAATTTATTGGATTTATTAACTGCATCAGGTGTACCTGTATTTAGAACAATGGCAGTTTTCTTCTATATAGGAATGGAAGGATTAAGCATTACTGAAAACTTAGGTCATATAGGTGTTCCTTTACCAAAAGGAATTACTAAATATATAGCCCAATTATCTAAAGAGGAAATACCGACAAATAGAGAGGAATGAGCATATGAATAACATTCAACGCTTACAGATGGAAACTAAGGGGATTGAATTAGACCAACAGGAACTAATCATCTACTTACAGGAGAATGGATTAAAGCCACATGATGAATATAACGCAACTTCACAGGACAATAAGAAAGCCATTTATCAAACTGCATTATCTGTACTGGAATCGGTAGCAAACAATCCATCTTTAATGAAAACAATTCGTCTTGATGATATGACAGTTTCACAATTCCATGAAAACCTAACTCAACGTATTGACCAATTGTATAAAACGATAAGACAAATGAAAACCGATCAATCATCTAATTCTGATATTTTCATGTTGTATTTGTGAGGTGGGAAATATGAATTTATTTGATGAAACAACTTTAAATGATGTGTTCAATTCAGTAGCAAAGGAAATAAAAATTAATGATATACCTATTCCTGCAATCGTAACAAATGGTTCTTTAAACAAGTTAGATGAACAGGAATCCAAACATCTTCATACCATTGATAAAGTTAATCAAGGGGATTTAGTGTTACATGAAGGAAACAAATATTTAGTTATAACTGAATCCATGAGTAAACGTCATAACAAGTATAAAAACATCATGGTGCATTGCAATATGACTCTAACAGTTGCAGGGGAAACCATAAGTGAAATTATTGGATTTGATGATTTTAATAGACCTATCTATAAGCATACAATTCAATACTTTGATGTTCCATCTGTATTAGGATTCGATAGAGTTGGTTCTGCTTCAACAAGTGGAGCATTTCTTACAATTGCAAATGGATTAAAAGCGAAGGTACAGAGGAATGAAAAGAACCTTCAATACTTAACCATAAATAAGGAAATTGCAATTGAAGGAAAAACTTATAAGATTACTCATGTGGATAAGGTTCAAACTGGAATTATAGTTGTTCAATTGGAGTATACGACATAACAATTGACAAGGGGAAATCTTCCATTATAATTGGTGGTAGCAGGTTGATTACGAACTACGTTTGTAAAATGTAGTAATCGCACGTTGCTTAAACCATTGATATAACTGAGATTAGTGAACATCTCATTTTTTCTGGACGCGGGTTCAAATCCCGCCGTCTCCAATTAAAGCCATTCATTAGATTGAATGCAATTTATGAAGTTTTAATAGCTATAATTACTGAAGATAATTCAGTAATTGTAGCCTTTTTGTTGTTTTTATGATGCCTCTACTCTGTCCATATGAAATTGCGGCTAACACATGGACGATTTTCATAAGAAATTCCAAAAAGTATTTTAACATAAAAAACCATCTCACAATTCCGAAAATTTGTGTTAAAATAAACTATCAGTCTACTTAAAGTTTATATAAGTATATGTTATCTTAACTTGCAGAAGTGGCTGTCGTTTGTACAATGGGAGTTTTAAGAAAATTTTGGGGGATAGGAAAATGAAAAATTTATCAGTTAAATGGAATCAAGTGAGCCTCGTAAAAAGGATTGTTATCGGTATTATTGTCGGACTTATATTGGCTTTAACCCTTCCTGAGGCTGCAAGTTGGATCTCCATTTTTGGTTCTTTATTTGTCGGTGCATTAAAGGCGGTTGCGCCAATATTAGTATTATTCATAGTGATGCATGCGATTGCCGTACATAAAAAGGGAAAGAAGTCGAATATGAAATCGATTCTTGTTCTTTATGCTCTTGGTACATTCCTAGCTGGAGCTGTCGCTGTAGTTGCAAGCTTTATATTCCCGACTACGCTAACACTGACAACAGGAGCAGAGGGCGTTACTCCACCAGAGGGTATTCTTGAAGTTTTAGAAACATTATTATTTAACTTAGTTGCCAATCCGATTGATGCCATAATAAATGCTAACTATCTAGGTATATTAATGTGGGCGATCGTTCTTGGGATTGCATTAAAAAATGCAAATCAAAATACGAAAGACATGTTAGGTAATTTTTCAGATGCAATCACTAAAGTAGTACAATGGGTGATTAATTTAGCACCTCTTGGCATTATGGGACTTGTTTTTGATGCGATAGTAACAAGTGGTCTTTCTGCTTTACTTGAATACGGTAGATTAATAGTAATTTTAGTTGGATGTATGTTGTTTATCGCGTTAGTAGTGAATCCGTTAATCGTATTCATTTATACTCGAAAAAATCCTTATCCACTTGTTTTTATGGTTTTAAGAGAAAGTGGTATTTATGCATTCTTTACACGTAGTTCAGCTGCAAATATTCCAGTAAATATGAAATTATGTGAAAAACTTGGCTTAGATGAGGATACTTATGCAGTGTCAATACCTCTTGGTGCTACTATTAATATGGCTGGTGCAGCAGTTACAATTGCTGTGCTAACTCTTGCTACAGTAAATACGCTTGGTATTGAAGTTGATTTTATGACTGCCCTAATGCTTTCTGTTATTGCAGCTATCTCTGCAGCAGGTGCATCAGGTGTTGCTGGTGGATCACTTTTACTTATCCCACTAGCATGTAGTTTATTTGGAGTTCCAGCTGATATTGCAATGCAGGTTGTTGGTGTTGGTTTTATCATCGGTGTTATTCAAGATTCTTGTGAAACTGCATTGAATTCATCTTCTGACGTACTGTTCACAGCTACAGCTGAACATGCTAAAGAACGTAAAGAAGTTAAACGAGGTAAAGTAGTTCCTGTGAAATCCTAGAAAATACGCCAAAAGTAGAAAGAATAAATAGACTGAGATTTATGAAGTTTTCAAGCCACGATTACCGAAGATGATTCGGTGATCGTGGTTTTTTTGGCTATCAATATGGTGAGATTGATATAGAAAAAACGCAAGAGGGAATAGTTTCCTTGGACATGATAAGTTAAAACTGTATACTTATAAAGGAAGTTCAATGGTCAGACGTTCAACTTCTAACACTACAACTTTGTGGAGGCATAAAATGAATTATTTAATTTCAATCGTAGGCTTAATTGTTGTTCTGGGTCTTGCCTGGGTTGCAAGTAACAATCGGAAAGAAATAAAAATCAGACCAATTATTCAAATGATTATTATACAGTTAATTTTAACTTTTTTATTACTGAATACTAAATTTGGATTGATTCTTATAAAGGGAATCGCAGCCGGATTTACACAATTACTAAATTTCGCTAATGAAGGAATCACTTTTGTATTTGGTGGCATTGCGAATGAAGGACAAGCTCCTTTCTTCTTAACTGCTTTGCTTCCAATCGTATTCATTTCGGCTCTCATTGGAATTCTACAGCATATTAAAGTTCTTCCTTTCATTATGAAATGGATTGGTTGGGCAATCAGTAAAGTAAACGGCATGGGTAAATTAGAATCTTACAACGGAGTAGCTTCCGCTATTGTTGGACAATCTGAAGTATTTATTACTGTAAAAAAACAGCTTGGACAATTGTCCCCTCAACGTCTATATACATTATCTGCGTCAGCAATGTCCACTGTATCGATGTCTATTGTCGGAGCTTATATGACGATGATTGAACCGAGATATGTCGTAACGGCAATCGTCATTAATTTGTTTGGAGGATTCATCATTGCTTCCATTATTAATCCTTACACTGTAACTGAAGAAGAAGATCTCCTTGTTGTGCAAACAGAAAAACAAAGCTTCTTCGAAATGCTGGGCGAATATATAATGGATGGATTCAAGGTTGCAATCGTAGTTGCTGCGATGTTACTAGGATTCGTTGCACTAATGGCAGGAGTAAATAGCGTATTTGATATGATATTTGGAGTCACATTCCAAGAAATTATTGGATATGTCTTTGCTCCAGTAGCGATTTTAATGGGTATACCTGTTACAGAATCAGTTACAGCTGGCGGTATTATGGCTACCAAACTAGTTACAAATGAATTTGTAGCGATGCTTTCTTTAGGTGAATTAGCGTCAAAACTGAGTGAACGATCCATCGGAATTATTTCTGTTTTCCTTGTTTCATTTGCAAACTTTTCTTCCATTGGAATCATTTCAGGTGCTGTAAAAGGTCTGCATGAAAAACAAGGTAACGTAGTAGCACGATTCGGCTTGAAACTATTATACGGTGCAACGTTAGTAAGCGTTTTATCAGCAGTAATTGTAAGCTTTATCCTATAATCAAAAATAGAAGAACCTTTAGTCGTTGCGAGGGCACTGAAAAAGTCTATAGAAGCAGTTATTAACATTCAAATTGTTAATAGCTGCTTTTTCTTTTAAACCATGCAATTTATGGATGAGGTTTTAGGCAGTACAGAATCCTATCTCAAGACATTATAGAATGAAAAGTGTATGGTAATAACTGAATATATAAAAATTGAGGGAGGACTATATATGAATACGAAATATGAAAAAATCTTTCAAACCTTTACCTTTCCTTCAGGGGTAGAAGTAAAGAATCGTATTATGGTCGCACCAATGACCAATTATTCATCTCACGATAACGGGGAAGTATCTGAAGCAGAGCTTGCTTATTACAAAGAGCGTACTGGCGGTGTTGGGACATTTATAACAGCATGTTCTTATGTTAGTAAGGATGGAAAAGGGTTTCCAGGGCAGTTTAGTATTGACGATGACTCATTCATTCCAAGCTTGAAGAGATTGGCTGAAACCATTCAATCAAATGGAACGAAAGCAATTATCCAAATATACCACGGTGGAAGACAGTCACCACCAGACTTATTGCCAGATCACCAGCCTGTATCAGCAAGTGCTGTTGCAGCAAAAGAGGATGCACCAATACCTCGAGAAATGTCCGAAGAAGAAATACAGAATACGATTAAAGCTTTCGGTGAGGCAACAAGACGAGCGATTGAAGCTGGTTTTGATGGAGTAGAGATTCATGGTGCCAATACGTATCTATTACAGCAATTTTTCTCACCACATTCCAATGGTCGAGATGATCAATGGGGTGGATCGCTTGAAAAACGCATGAATTTCCCGTTGGCTATCGTAGATGCTGTAAAGCAAGCTGTCGCTGAACATGCAAAGGTACCATTTGTTGTTGGTTATCGTATCTCACCTGAAGAAGGTACAAATCCTGGGATTACATTAGAAGATACTATTCAGTTTGTAGATAAATTAGCGGATCAATCCCTCGATTATTTACATATTTCTGTAAACACATTTTGGAATGGGTCTTTCCGTGAGAAAGATAAAACCCAGTCTAGGATTACTAAAATTCATGAAGTAGTTGGGACTCGTGTTCCAATAGTTGGTGTAGGTTCATTACATACACCAGATGATGTAGTGGAAGCGTTAGAAACCGGAGTACCATTAATTGCTTTAGGTCGCGAATTACTAATGGAGCCAAAATGGATAGAAAAAGTTGAGGCTGGACAAGCTGAACAAATCCGTACAACATTATCTAGACGTGATCAGGAAAAATTATTAATTCCAGATCCATTATGGCAGAGACTTATGAATGTAAAAGGTTGGTTGCCAGTAGTTGAATAATTAATTTCGATGAAGGAACTTATAATTGATGAGTTCCTTCATCGTTTTTTCTCTGTAAAATAGTATGGCTTAAATTGTCTTTAAAAAACTAAATCCAATACTCCAACATTTGCTATTAATAATAACCTCTGTTTTGGCAAAGATAATTTTTATGGAGGTGAAGAAAAATGGCAAACAACAATAAAAACAATCTTCCACTTGAAAGTCAAACGAATGCACAAGAAGTTAGAAGACAAAATGCACAATCTGCTCAAAAAGCACAAGGTGCATCACAAAACCTGAATGCTGAATTTGGATCTGAATTTGGTCTTCCATCAGAAAGCCAAACAAATGCACAAGAAGTAAGACAACAAAATGCTCAAGCAAATCAAAAAGCTTCTCAAAACTTAAATGCCGAATTTGGATCTGAATTTGGAGTTTCTCAAGAAGCTCAAACAAATGCACAAGAAGTAAAACAACAAAATGCTCAAGCAAACCAAAAAGCACAAGCTCAAAGAAAAAATAATAAATATTAATTAAGAAATGATGGGAGCTTAATGCTCCCATCGCAGACTATAGACAAGGTACCCCGAGAGTTCGCCTCTCGGGGTACTTTGTCAATTTTAAAGGTATTTGAGTTTAGATTTCCCCTGAATTTACGTTCCTCTTCAGCAAGAATTCGAAGTAAAGCAGATTTAGCTAATTCATCACCAATAAGAATAATTTTGTCATCTTTATTCATAGTGAAATTTATTTGAGAAAATAATTTTTCTCCCTCAAATGTGTACCCCAGATGTCGGTCTATTGAAAAAGACGTACGTAGTTCTTACCAAAGGTTGAGAGGTGTATGAAAACCGAATCGTAAAAACCAGCTTATTAGCATTTCAAGTTGTTCATCTTCATTGATTTGGTTTTTAGTCATCATGATATTCAACAACTCAACGTCTTAGAAGATTTAGAAATCCGACACTTTTTAAAATAGCCAACACTAGTCGATTGGAGTGGAAGACGCGAAGACTCCTACGGGAACAGCACGAGCCGAAGCACCCGGACTGAGCGTAGCGAGGGAGAAGGCTGAGGCCGTGCCCGTGGAAAGCGTAGCGCCTGAAACGGAAATCGACGATTTCTTACTATGTATTGTAAATAAAAAAAGACTATATATAACGTCATAAATAAATGGAATATTTGAGCTTAAGACAAGGTAGTCCAAGTGATGGTATAATTGGAACCTATGTACATAAGGAAGCCATGAGTTAAGAGTAATATATCTAAACTTCTTCCATTGATTATAATCGAACCGGAGGTGTCATGATGAATAAAAAATGGACGATAGAAGGTATACGTGATTATGTAACAAAGAATTCAGAAAGCGTATTACTTTCAACTGAATATGTAGGATACTCGCAAAAACTACTATTTAAATGTTCGTGCGGAAATAATTTTGAAAAGACTTTTACGAAATTTAAAGGTAGTAATCAAAAAAAATGTCCAAATTGCCAAGAAGCAAGACCTTCGCGTTAATTTATGATGATATTGAACAGCTTAATCTGAAAAACCAGACCACAGCATTTAAGCTGTGGTCTGGTTTCTTGGTTTTATTCTATTGCAGCATTTTGCTCCTCAGCTTGATTTACTCGCTGTTTCTTCGATTTTCTAAAGTAAAGTAATTCATATATACATGGAATTACAATGAGTGTAAGTAGGGTAGCCATTGCTAATCCTCCAATTACAACAATTGCTAGACTTTGCGATACTAAGCTTCCTGTTTCTGCTTGTTTCATTAATAATGGAAGCATTGCACAGATTGTTGCGATTGCAGTCATAAAGATTGGTCTCATTCTTGTAGCAGTTGCTTCGACAAGGGCATCACGAATGATCATTTTTTGTTCATTTTGTTTTACGCGATCTAAAAGCACTATCGCATTTGTTACGACGATACCTATTAGCATTAATGCTCCTAAAAGTGCTGTAATGTCTACTGGAATTCGGCTAATGAGAATTCCTAAAATTGCTCCAATTGCAGCAAGCGGAAGCGAGCAAAGAATTGTAATTGGTGCTTTTATTGACTTAAATGTCATAACCATAATTAGAAATACAATTCCAATGGAAACAAGCATAATAAGGAATAAGTCTGTAAAGTCTTCGGACTGCTGACTACTTGCTCCTCCAATTAGAACCTCGACATTTTCTGGAATGTCCATACCTTTTTTGTTCTCTTTATCACCAAATATCTCTAAGCTCACTGCACTTGATATCTCTGATAATTTTGTAGGATCAACGGATGCTGTCACTCGAAGGTAAGCATCTCCGTCTTTATGGAATTGGCTCGTTGAGCGTTCTTCACTTTGTAATGTAGCGATATCAGATACAGGTACTAGGCCGGTTTCAGTCATAACTTGTATGTTCTCTAAGTCTTCCGGTGTTTCTGCATCTAGGACAGGCTCTAAAAATACTGGTTTTTGCTTGTCATCTAAATTTATCGTACCAATCGGTGTTTTATTTAACATGACACCTAATTGTTGTGCAACTTGTTCTGTATTTCCTTTCGTTGGATCTACAACTAGGGAGTATACGGTTTTCTTTTCATCTTGGTTGGTTGTAACTTCTTCAACGCCATCTATATTCTGTACTTTTTCTTTTATTGTTGTTGCGACTTTTTCAAGGTCAGTTATATTTTCACCAACAACATCAATAGTGATATTTGTGCTTCCTCCGCCCATCATAAAGGAGGCTGTATTCACTTCTAATTTAGCATCAGTGTATTGATCTTTTTTCTTTTCCATTTCTTTTACAACTGCATCCGTATCCTTTTTATCGTCCAATAAAATACTGAAGGATGCTTCAGTCGGCGATCCAACCCAGCCATATTGTGCTGCTTCCGCTGGAGAACCTACTTGTGCGAAGACATATTGTACTTCATCCATCTCTAGAATAGAGGATTCAAGTTCAAACGTATTTTTCTTCACTTCATCAATAGGTGTATCATTCGGGTAGCTCAGTGTAGCCACAACATAATCTGCCGAAGAGTTGTCAACTGCACCTTTCGGAATCACAAAGTAAGCTCCGATGGAACCAACAAACAGTAGTATCGAAATTGTAAAGACAATCCATTTATGATTCAAAGACCATGTCACTACTTTTGGAAAACGAACAGCGGCTTTATGCTCTGGAATCTTGGCATTCTTTAATAATCCCGCACTCATTAATGGAACAACAGTCAATGCAACGATTAATGAAGCAAGCAACGAATAAGTAACAGTTAAAGCGAATGGTAGTAGGAATTCTTGAAGTCCACCATTCAATAAGCTCATAGGTAAGAAAACGGCAACTGTTGTTAATGTAGAAGCGGTAATGGCAACTCCTACTTGCTTCGTAGCATCAATAACCATCTTCACGGAGAATTTCTCCGTCTGCATTTTACGGAATATATTTTCTATAACAACTATGCTGTCATCCACTAAACGTCCAACTGCAACTGCTACTCCACCAAGCGTTAAAATGTTCAGTGTCACTCCTGACATCGAAAGTAGGAATAGAGTGAAGCACAGTGATAATGGGATAGATACGATCGTAATAAAGGTCGAACGGATATTACGTAAAAATAGCATAATGACAATCGTTGCAAATAGTGCACCGAGAAGAACTTCTTTTATCATTGTATGAACGGAATTTTCTACTAAATCAGCAGAGGAAATGTAAATAGTGGAATCCTGCTGATTATACTTTTCATTGATTTCTTTTGTAACTTTTGCAACTTCTTTGCTTATAGTTACTGCATTAGATTGACTATCTTTTGTGATACTTATATCCAAGCTATCTTTACCATTAAAATGGCTAACAAAATTTGCATCTTTCGTTTCTTCAACCGTTGCAATATCCCCAAGTGTTACATCTGGTGCTACAGTTAATCCTTTCAATTTTTCAATGCTTGTTAAATCACCGATAACTTTAATATTGCTTGTTTTTCCGTCAATATTTTTCTCTCCAACAGCTACAGCTGTGTTTTGACCATTTAGAATACCCATAACTGCTTGAAGAGAAATTTGGTTGTCTGCCATTTTTTCATCATCAATCTTAACGGAAATGATAGAATCTGTTATTCCATAGATCTCAACACTAGAAACCCCTTTGATATCTTGATATCTAGTTTGGAGCTCATTACGTGCAAAATCAATATTTTCTGTAGTCAGTCCATCATCAAAGGTGACAGCCAGATTAACAATTGGAATCATCGATGTATTAAGTTGTGAAATGATTGGCTTGGATATATTTGGTGGCAAATTCACATTACTTAATGCTTCTTGTACATCCTGTTTGGCTTGCTTCATATCATAGCCAGACTCGTAAACTAAATCTATTTTCGAATACCCGTCTCCAGTTCTTGAAAAAACGGATGTTTTTCCATTCAATCCAGTAACTGCTCTTTCAATCGGGTTGGTGACCTCTGATTCCATTGTTTTGGAGTCAGTTCCTTGCCCCATTGTGATAATCGTAACTTGCGGATTATCAGCAGAGGGTAAAAATTCCATAGGTAATCTAAAGTAACTAACAACACCAATAATTAATATTAAGATGGTAATTACAGATACAGCTGCTTTGTTACTAAAAGCCCATTTAGTAAATAACGACATAGAAAAAATTCCTCCTGAAAATTACAAATTTGTACCAATAAAATGCTAACATAAATACAAAATAAAAAAATGGATTGGTTGATATCTTAAAAAAATTTACAAAAGATTAATGCAAAAACGAATAACTCCCTTCTTTCCATCTTTTTCTTGCTTCTTCATTGTAGAAAATAGAAAAATGTTCCACATTGTTCCTTAGAATTATATTTATCTAAGACCTCAGCCCTAGAGGATAATGGGAAATAAAAAAAGGACCAGCCTGATTGTTCTTGGCCTCCTCTCACATTTAACTAGTTGATAATTCACTTTTAAAATGATGAAAACATCTGTATGATTAGAAAAACAATGATTGAGGGGGAGTTAATGAATGATGGACTTTGTTACATCCTTATTCAATTCACATTATGACTTATACATTCGATTAATTGTGGCAACGTTTATAGGGTTGTTAATTGGGTTAGAAAGAGCGATTAAAAATAAACCTGCAGGTATTAGAACCCATATACTAGTATGTTTGGGATCCACATTAGCAATGAGTTTATCTACATTAAATCAAGGACCATACATGGATCCTATGCGTTTAGCTGCTCAAGTAATTAGTGGAATTGGATTTCTTGGTGCAGGCGTAATTTGGGTAGATAAGGATAACGTGAAACGTGGACTTACTACTGCAGCTAATCTATGGATAACTGCTTGTGTTGGGCTGACTATAGGTTACGGTGCATATGATTTAGCTATTATTACGGCTATTTTAATGTTCATTGCAATGAATTTACCTAAATATGTAGAGAAGATGGGTATTCTACCACCAAGAAAAGATGAACATGATAGTGATGGGGAAGAGTAATTAATAAGGAGGGTTAAAATGAATAATATAACTTTTGAATATGTAACCTACATTGCAGCCACACCGGAAAAGCTTTGGGAAGCATTGACTAGTGGAGACTACACAAAACAATACTGGTTTGGACATAAAATTTAATCTGAATGGGTAGAAGGATCACCTGTAGTTTTTCTTGACCAGTCAGACAATATTGTAGATAAAGGACAAGTCCTAAGCCATGAACCAAACAGACTCCTATCTTATACATTTGAATGGGTACAAGATAAAACAGATCGTAAAGTTTCACCTATTGTTACATTTAGACTGCGTCAAATGGATTCCATCGTAAAATTATCACTCAAGCATGAGGAGTTATTGCCTTCTGATATACAGGAAGAAAATAAGAACTTCTACGGAATCAACAATGGATGGCCAGCAATACTTAGCAATCTGAAAAGCTTACTTGAGACAGGGCATACCCTACCGATAAACGTTTAATTCATAACCTAACAAAAAAGCTAACAGATTATTCTGTTGGCTTTTTTGTTATTACTTTTAGTTTCAACTTATTAGCTATATTGGCTTATTAGGAATGAATAAAGGGTAACAAGAAAAGTACAATATAATACTGAAAAATAATATTCGTAAGCAATCCTGATGCTAAACCCTTGGGAAAGCTTATTTTTTTTATGTAAAAAACCTCTTATTGCTTCATTTTATTAGTTCTTTTTTAGTAGGAAGGATGAATATACTTTTTACTATGTTTCTAGTTAAGAAATCCTAAAGGAGGCTATGAGTGGAGAATAATAAAGATAAAGCGCTAAACCAATCAAACCATTATTTCTATAACCGTATAGGTAAAAGGAGCGCAGATATTATAGGTAGTATTACATTAATCATCATTTTAATTCCGTTTATTATCTTATTTTCTATCATTCTAGTTTTGTTTTCTGGAAGACCTCTCTTTTTTAGACAAATACGATCCGGCTTGAATGACTGTCCTTTTACTATTTGGAAATTCAGAACAATGAAGACGGAGTTAATTGAATATAGTGATCATCAATATCATTGGACAGAAGAGGTTCCTAAAGACTTTCTATTTACTAAGCCAGAGCATTTACAAGTAACATGCATAGGAAAAATCTACAGGAAATTCAGCGTAGACGAAATTCCTCAATTATGGAATGTGCTAAAAGGTGATATGAGTTTTGTAGGACCCCGACCTGAAATAGTCGAAATTACAACCCACTATTCTTCCGAACAAAAAAAACGACTGCTCGTAAAACCAGGAATCACTGGATATGCACAAGTGTATGGTAGATCTACTATAACTTATGGAGAAAAAATTGAACGGGACTTGTATTATGTTCAAAATTGTTCCTTTATATTAGATTTTAAAATTGTCATTCGATCCATTGGAATTGTTATTACCGGGAAAGGTGCCTATTAGACATACCTGTTCTAGTTTTTGAATATAATTTCATACAAAAGGAGTAATGTACAGGTGCTAGTAGATATCCATAATCATATTTTACCTGGGCTAGATGACGGGCCACAATCTATGGAGGAAGCTATTTTACTTGCCAGAAATGCGGTAGCAAATGGGGTGACGCACATAATTGCCACTCCTCATCATAATCATAAATATAGTAATAATTCTTTGAAAATAAAAGAGGCAGTATTAAATTTTAACAATGAAATTTCTCAAAGAGAATTACCAATAAAAATACTTCCAGGACAAGAGACGTATTTTTATAATAACCTAGTTGAGGAATTAAAGGATGTAATATTACCGCTTGCAAATAGTGATAAATACATTTTAATTGAACTACCCAGTAACCATCTTCCTGCTTTCCTTACTGAGATTCTTTTACAAATTCAGTTGAAAGGCTATAAACCAATTATTGCCCATCCAGAAAGAAATAGCGTTCTCCGAAAAGAGAAAAATTTACTATTCGAATTGGTAAACAAAGGTGCACTTATGCAAGTAAACGCATCAAGTTTAATTGGTATTAATGGTTATAAATTAAAAAAGTACACAAAGGATTTAGTGAACCATAATCTCGTGCATTTCATTTCATCGGATGCACATAATACGACAGGTCGTCCTTTTTTGTTAAAAGAAGCTTATGAATATGTAGATAAAAAGTTCTCCAAACAATTAATGTATTACTTTAAAGATAATGCAAAGTACGTCTTGTTAGGAAAGGATTTTCAACCGTTGAAACCTATCAGTTATGTATAAATTTGATAATAAATTAAACTACAATACACTATATCATAGTGTATTGATATGTATATTTGCTAATTAGTACCTCTAATAAAGGAGGAGTGGTAATTTTTGGAAGAAAATATTAACCTTCATGATATTTTTAAAGTGATAAGGAAAAGAAAGATTTTGATTTTGAGTGTTTTATTGATAATTGTGACTTCCACTGGCTTAATTAGCTATTTTTTTATTACTCCAAGTTATGAAGCATCTACCCAAATTTTAATCAATCAAAAGAAATTGCAAACGGAGAATATAAATACTCAGGATATTGAAACAAATCTGCAATTGATCAACACATATAATGTCATTTTAAAAAGTCCAGTAATTTTATCTAAAGTTATAGAAAAACTAGATTTGAAAACAACTCCCGAATTACTTACTGATAAAATTTCAGTTACTAGTGAGCAAAACTCCCAAGTAATAAATATTATTGTAAAAGATTTGAAATTGAAGGGTGCTGTAGAAATTGCTAATGCCACTGCTGAAATATTCGAAGAAGAAATTAAATTACTCATGAACGTTGATAATGTCATAATTCTATCTCCAGCTAGTAATAAGAAAAATATTGATCCAGTTTCTCCTAACTTACCTTTAAACATCTCAATTGCTACGATTATAGGTTTACTTGTTGGTATAGGTATTACCTTTTTTATAGAATACCTAGATACTTCTATAAAAACAGAACAAGATGTTAGAGAAACAATAAATCTTCCTGTACTAGGTCTAATAAGCCCAATCACAATAAGTACAACCAATAATTTAATTAGGCGTAAAAGGAAGAGGTGACTTTTAGATGTTTAAGAAAAAAAATAACAAAAATCAGAACAAAAGGAAATTAGTGATCTCAACAAACCCAAAATCAATTGTTGCGGAACAATTTCGTACAGTTCGTGCAAACATTAAATTTGCAATGAAGGGAAAGGAATTTAAGACTCTATTGTTCACTTCAGCATCCGTTGGAGAAGGAAAGTCTACAGTAGCAGCAAATGTTGCTATTTCTTTTGCACAAGAAGGTTTAAAAGTGCTTCTTATTGATGCGGATTTAAGAAAACCGACTGTACATTATACATTTAGCATTTTAATTTCCCCTGGTTTTACTAATTTTCTAATGAGTAATTGGAAACTTGAAGATGTTATACGTGAATCAGAAATTAAAGGATTACATTTAATAACTAGTGGACCAATACCATCAAATCCTTCTGAGCTTCTAGGGTCCGATTTAATATATGACTTATGGAAAAAGATTAAAAGTAGATATGACATCGTTATATTCGATGCTCCCCCAATTCTATCGGTTGCAGATGCACAAATTCTTTCAGAAAAATGTGATGCAACTATACTTGTAGTTGATTCTGGTAAAACAGAGAAAAAAAATATTTTAAAGGCAAAGGAAGTTTTAGAAGCGTCTAAAGCAAACACAATTGGTGTGATATTAAATAACTTTATACTAGAGAAAGATCATTACTATTATGAATATTACGGGTGAGTTAATGTAACTTGGAAAGTAGGAAATAAATGAAAATTGCTTTTGTTAATGACGGGAAATCGTACCTACCAGAGGTAAGGGCTTACGTTGATTTTTTGAATAAACAAAATGGATTCAGTGCTATTGAGGTTAAAAAACATCAAAAAGAATTAATAAAAGATTGCGATATTATTTGGAGATTCATGGGATTAGATTTTAAAAAAAATAATACTAATCAATTTCATATACATGAATATGTTTCCCTATCAGTAGGCAATTTTGCAAAGCAAAAGGATTTTTTTAAGAGGTATTTAAATAGTAAACCCTCTGGAAGAGTATTTTTGAATGAAAAGCTCTTAAAAAAAATGAATTTTAATGATAATATACCATCTCTAAAAAGAGATATGGGAATATCTGAAGGTTTTTATACAATTAAACAAAAGAAAGAATATGATTTTGTTTATCTAGGGGACATAAGTCAAACAAGAAATATAGGGTCTTTATTAAATTATTTTAAAACAATAAATAAGGGACAATCTATCCTATTAATAGGTTCTGTAAATGAAGAAATATATAAAGAGTTTAATAATGCTGATAATATCGTTTTTACAGGAAAAGTAAATTATGAAGAGGTTCCAAATTTAGCTTCTAAAGCAGTATATGGTATTAATTACGTGCCTAATATTTTTCCTTTCAATATTCAGACATCCACTAAACTTTTAGAATACTGTGCATTAGGTATGAAAATAATTACTACAGATTATAAATGGGTAAATGAATTTGAAAATAATAGGGGAGGAAAGTTTTTAAAAATAGATGAGGATTTAAAAAATCTAACAAAGAAAAGAATTGAAGAGTTTGAATTTAAAACACCAAACGTAGATGATCTAAAATGGGATAGTATTTTTAATCAAATTGGTCTTGTAAACTTTATTAACTTATCAATAAAGTCTACTTAATAAAATAATTAAATGCCGAAAGAGTGAGTAGATAACGATGTATATTTCAAGAAAAAGATTATCTTTAACTCTTATTATCATTACCACTTGTTTTGGGATACTAAGCTATATTCAGCAAATCAATAATTCATTGGCTTACTTTATTATTATTGTAATAATGTTAACTTGCAGTGTTAACTTATTGTTAAATTTAAAAAAGCAAGAATTAATAAAACTTATAAATCACCAGTCCATTATTTGTATACATTTGATTGTAATAATTCTAATGCAAATAATTAATGGAATAGAAGGTGAGGTATCTATAACTGACGCATTAAAAATTGCGCTATTTCCTTTAAGTTTTTTATATGCCTGTATTCTTGTCCCGAACTTTCTATTGAAAAATAACTATAAAGATATTTTTTTGAAATTCTTAATATACCCAGGAACTCTTTTAAGTATTCTAACATTAATAATATCATCAAAAGTATCTTTAACATATGGAGCTATTAATTTACCTAATTTACAGACAGCACAATTTTATTATGTACATTCGTTTTTGGATTCAAATTATCAAGGAGCAGTTGTTGCTGTTAGTACAGTTTCTTGTATTTTTTATTTATTTCAAAAAACAGAGAACAAGATTTTTTATAGTTCTATTTTGTTTGTTAATATAACTAATTTAGTAGTCTTGGCATCGAGAGCATCACTTTTAGCAGTTGTTTTATGTTTTCTTTTAGCAATTATTTTATATATTTCTAAAGAAAAAAAATATTTAATATTATTATCATTAGCAATAGGAAGCATAATATTTTTATATTTTAAAAAAACTATTGAAATTAGTCCGTTATTTTATTATAACATTTTTGACGCTGAAAGAGGAAGTACAGGTAGACTTGACATTTGGAAAGAGATTTTACAAAAAAGCTCCAATAAACTTTTAACTGGTTCTGGTAGTAATACAATAGAAATAAGTTCTCTTGGACCTTATGTAGATCTTTCCTCTTCACATAATTCCTTTATAGACTTTTTATCTATTAATGGACTTATAGCACTCTTAATATATGTAATAGTTATTATAAATGGTGTAAGGAAATCCATGTATTTTGCAAAGAATAATGCAATTTTTATTGTTTTGATCTGTATATTTATTCTTATGAATTTTACTACTCATAATCTTGGAGGTATTTCTTATGTTCCTCAAGTCTTTGGGATTCTTTTGGGTTTATCAATATTACCTGAAGAAGAAAATTAATATATTTAGTATTTAAATGTATATAGAATTGCTTCTAACAACAAATACAAAGTAGAGAAGGAAAAAAACTATAAAGAAGATAGCTGTTCTCTTAATGATTATAGCGGTTCTGTCCAAAATATCAGGTTTTATGCGTGATATTACGTTAACCTTTTTTTATGGAGCTACATCAATAAGTGATGCATACATTATCTCAATTACTATAACATCCGTATTGTTTAGTCTTATTATTGCTGGAATATCTACTGCATATATTCCTATGTTTAAACAAATTGAGCATGATTTAGATGTGAGATCTGCCAAATACTTCACAAATAATTTGATTAACATTCTATTACTTATTACTACAGGTATCATAATAAGTGGACTTTTATTTTCTAATGTGTTGGTCAAAATTTTTGCTTTAGGTTTTAACAAAGAAACTGTTAATACTGCAGTTTTATTTACCCGTATTGGATTAGTAGGTATATATTTCACTAGTCTTACACAAATCTTTATTGGTTACTTACAATTAAATAAGAAATTTGTCATACCAGCTCTCATAGGTTTACCTTTCAATCTAATCGTTATCCTCTCCATTTTTATAAGCGCCAAAACAAATATTATTATGTTAGCGATTGGTACCGTTCTAGCTGCTTTTATACAACTACTCTTCCTAATACCTTCTCTATATAAATCTAACTATCGCTATATGCCATTTATCTCTTTCAAGGATAAAAATATTAAGAAAATGGCAATAATTGCTTTTCCGATTATGATAGGTGTATCTATCGACCAAATTAACTTGATGGTAGATAAAACACTTGCTTCTACAATAATGGAAGGTGGAATATCAGCCTTATCTTATGCTAGTCGTTTAAATGATTTTGTCCAAGGAATATTTGTTTTTTCATTTGTAACAGTAATGTTTCCTCTTATTTCAAAACTGGCCGCAAATAATGAAATGGTTAAATTCAAGAATTCAATTAGTGAAGTTATTTCATCTGTAATACTCATTGTAGTACCAGCATGTTTTGGGTTAATGATTCTAGCTGAACCTCTTATTAGATTACTATTTGGTCGCGGTAATTTTGATGAGAATGCGATACATATGACTTCTGCTGCTATGTTTTACTATGCTGTAGGAATGTTGGGGTATGGAATTCGAGAAATAATTAATCGTTCATTCTATTCTCTTCAAGATATGAAAACCCCTATGTATAATGCTGCTTTATCTGTCTTATTGAATATTATATTAAATTTAATATTATCTGAATATATGGGAATTAGTGGTCTAGCACTTGCAACGAGTATTTCAGCGCTTTTTTGTTCATTTCTTTTAGTCATAAGCTTGAGAAAGAAGATTGGACCTTTTGGATTAAGAAGTAATCTAATTACTCTATTTAAGGTATTATTAGCCTCTAGCGGAATGGGAATAGTAATTTATGTTTTCAATGAATATATATTAATAGATTGGAATGTTTTTTCCAAAATATCGATATCCATACTTATAGGTTGCATCATTTATATTATCTTAATTACATTACTAAAAGTAGAAGAAACAAAGATTTTATATAGGTTTTTAAAAGGGAAATTCGGATGGTAAATATTGTGAATAAGAAAGGGGAGGTGGGAATAAAGATTGATAACAATTGAGAGAAAAATTTTAAATATAACTATTAAAACTTGTTTCTTTGTTAAGGAGCATCTCCAAAATGAACCGAGTGTCTCCATAATCGGCTATTCACATTCATTTATGCCCTTGAGTTCACTATCTAGTTATGAAACGCTTCACATTGACTTGATGAAAAGTGAAGATGAGCTAATGATGGGTATGAACCAAACAACAAGAAGGCAAATTAGAAGAGCTGAAGAGAAGGCTTTTGAGCGAGTGGTAATTGAAAAGCCTACAAATAATGATTTATTAAAATTTCAAACTTTTTATAACAATTTTGCTAAAAATAAAAAAACGCATTCTTGCAATTTATATCATATGCAAACAATGAAATTGCTTCGTGATCAAAATGCTCTTTTAATTACTTATATTAAACAGGATGAGGAAATTTTATGTTACCGCATCTATATTATAGATGATAATGTTGCCATGAATTTATACTCAGCATCACTTTTTCGAATGGCTGAAAGCGCAGAGACAAAAAAAATGATGGGTCAAGCAAATCGGTTATTAACTTGGAAGAGTATCCTATGGTTTAAAAATAAAGGTTACGACGTTTACGATTTTGGGGGATTAACGACTGATCAAAATATACGAAGATTTAAATTTGGGTTTGGAGGAGAAATTGTTCCTGTATATTTTGGATATCAAGCAAACTCATACGCTGGTTCAATTATATTAAAAATTAGAGATTTGAAATCAGTTATAAGCTCTATTAGGAATATAAATGTTTGGCCTATACTTTCAATTACATCTTTTCTATAACAGAAAATGGGGAATCGTGATGAAAATAGTTCAGTTAATCACACATTTAAATGAAATTGGTGGAGCTCAAGTACATGTTCGAGACCTTTCGCGTCGTCTATCAAAAGATCATACGGTTCATCTTATTCATGGTGGAGAAAGTACTGTATCTGATGACTTGATGGTAGAAGGGGTTTTCTACATGCATAATCGATTTTTAATACGAGATATACATCTAATTAAAGACTTTTTAGCAATTGTGGAACTAAGAAAAATGTTGAAAAGAATAAAACCTGATATTGTTGCTATTCACTCTTCAAAGGCAGGGATTGTAGGAAGAATAGCTTGTTGGTCTGCACGAATTCCATGTGTGTTTACAGCACATGGTTGGGCTTTTTCAGAAGGTGTAGATTATAGAAAACAATATTTTTTTCGAAAAGTAGAAAAGTGGGTTGGAAAATTATCGAAGCAAGTGATTACAGTCTGTGATAAAGACAGAAATCTTGCTCTTCGTCATGAAGTGTTGCAGCCAGAAAAAATTATTACGATTCATAATGGAGTAGTGGATACAAGAAATAGCGTGTTAGAAAGAGAAAACAGGGAAGAAGTAAGAATTATTATGGTTGCTCGTTTTGAAAAACCAAAGCAACAATTGGAGCTCATAAAGGCACTCTTGGTTGTGAAAGAATTAGACTGGCATATGATTTTTGTAGGAGATGGTCGTTTAAAACAAGCATCTGCGCAATTCGTGCAAGAGAATAATTTAGGACATAAAGTTACCTTCCTTGGAAGTCATTCAAACGTGGATGAGCTTTTAAAAGATGCAGATATTTTTGTGCTTACTTCTGCTTGGGAGGGACTTCCATTAAGTATTTTGGAAGCAATGGCATTTGGACTCCCGATTATCGCTTCTAATGTTGGAGGGGTAAGTGAAGCAGTCAGAGACTCGGAAAATGGGTTTCTGATACAGAATAATTTAACTGAAATTCTTCCTTTATTAATAGAAGATAAATTACTTCGAAAGAAAATGGGTGAAAAAAGCAGAGAAATATATGAAGCAAGTTTTACTTTTGAAAAAATGTATGAAAAAACAATTTCTACGTATCATAATCTACTTAAATTGGGGGAGAATGGTTGAAGGTATTAGTAACAGGAGCGGCGGGGTTTATTGGTTCTTATGTTGTACGTGCATTACTACAAGAAAATTATTCAGTGATTGCTTTAGATAACTTATCTACAGGCAACGAGGGTAATTTGGTTGCAGATGTTCCATTTTACAAGATGGATATTACAAATAGTGAGTTAGAAGCTGTTTTTCGAATTGAAAGGCCAGACTATGTTATTCATTTAGCTGCTCAATCATCCGTATTAAATTCGATGATTAATCCTATGGAAGACTGCCAAGCAAATTTGGTTGGTACACTTAATATTCTTCGATTATGTAAACAATTTGAAGTGAAAAAATGTATTTTTGCATCTACTGCAGCAGTTTATGGAAATCCAAGTATCTTACCAGTTACAGAGGAGAGTAAGCTGGCAACTCTTTCTTTTTATGCTTTATCTAAACTTTCTGCAGAAAAATATGTTCAGTTATATGAAAATCTTTTTGGTTTAAAAAGCTGTATATTACGTTTTTCAAATGTGTATGGTCCTATGCAAGCAGGTGGAGTAGTTACAAACCTTCTTAATCGTCTATTAAATGGGGAAGATCCCGTTATTTTTGATGGTAATCAAACTAGAGATTTTATATATGTGAAAGATGTAGCAACAGCTTGCATACAATCATTAATAGTTGATAAGACAGGTATCTTTAATATTAGTTCTTCAACGGAAGTATCAATACAACAAGTATATGAGAAATTATCGAAGCTTACGGGAGTTGAGTCTAACCCTATTTACGAATCTTTACGAAATGGAGAAATTGAAAGAAGCGTTCTTTCTAACGAAAAAGCTATAGCGTCTCTGAAGTGGAGCCCAACATATAGTTTTGTTAATGGATTGGAAGAAACAATTTCGCACTATGCCAATTTAAAACTTTCTTAGCATGAAAGGAGGATCACTTGGAGCTCATTCTAATTAAGTCGTATAAACATTTAAGTATATACGAAAAAGAATGGTCAGAAATCTTGGCAGATAATAAAAACACAAATCCATTTATAGAGTATGAATTTGTCTATAATTGGTGGAGGTTTTTAGGAGAAAAAGAAGAGGTAGAAATATATGCAGTAAAAGAAAACAATAAGATTACTGCTTTTTTTCCATTTCAAATAAAAAGAAAATGGTTTGGCTCCCTACTACATTTCCTAGCATTAGGTGATGCTAATTATATGGACATTGTTGTTAGAAATAGAGATAAAGATAGATTGATTATGTTTGTTTTTGATTCTCTTATTAAACAGAAGAAGCATATAGTTTTTAGTTTACACGGATTATTAGAAAGTTTAGGTACATCCGATAAATTATCAAATTATTTGAAAGCTAGAAGTCTTAAGGAGAAATACCGCTCGATTGTGACTCCCTACATTGATTTACAAAATCTTTCTTATGATGAATACATGAATACTAGAAAAAAGTTACATGGACTAGATCGCAGGGAAAAAAAACTAAGGTTACTTGGTGAGGTTAGATTGGAAATTTCACCCGCCGCACAAATGGAACGAATATTCGATGTGCATAAAAAAAGATGGGAAAAGAAAAATGATACTAGCGGATTTTCAAGTGATAGAAAAAAGGCTTTTTTTCGATATTTAGCTGAGCAATCTAACGGAGAATTTGGTGTCCGACTAACATCATTATCATTAGAAGATGAAATTATTGCTTTTACTTATGGTTTTTCCTGTAGAGAAAGATATCTAGATTATGTGTTAGGTCATGATCCTGATTTTGATGTATATAGTCCAGGTAGAGTTTTAGTTAAAGAAAAAATTAAAAAGAGTATAACAGATGGTTTTCAGAAATTAGATATGAGTATTGGTTATGAACCATATAAATTTGATTGGAATACAGATATTGATTATACTCGAAAAACAATTTTCTCAACGAATACTCTAAGAACTAAAATCTATCGAAACTTTTTATGGGCAAAAGAATATTTTATTTCTAACATAAGAAAACATTATTCACTTGTATCTTTTAGAAGAAATACTTTAGGTAAGATACAGTATTATTTACGAAATGAAGAAAAAGTTAATAGAAAAATATATACCTGGTATAAAAAAGTTCAACCATTAGTATATGAAAGAAAACAATATTACATCGCTAAATTATCAGACCTTAAAATAGAGATGAATTGTAACTTTCAAAATATATCTTCGGAATCAGTATTAAATATTTCAGGTAACAGGAATGAAATATTACAAAAAATCTTTAACGGTTATAAAGGGTACTATAATACAGAAATTCAAAAAGCTTTTTGGATCAATGAAAATCTAATACGATTAGATGATATGGAAATAGTTATCAACTTAAAGAAAAAAAGTGTTTATATTAGGGATTGGGAAAATGAAGATTTAGAAAAAATAATTTCATTCGTACAAATAAAATACCATCCACAACATATATTCATCCATATTAACAAGTATGATAAGGGAAAAGTTGAAAAACTTAAATCTATCGGTTTTCAGTTTACAGAAATGTTTTCGTACTCAAGAATATTTGGGAAGAGAAAAATAAAAGCGGTAGAATTAATTTAAAAAGAAGGTGCCCTTATTATCCTTTTAGAGAGAAAGTTTCTAAATATAAAAATGAATACTTATTACTTTTTAAAAGAGTTGAATTTAAATGAAAATATATCAGATGTACAAGGGTTTTCACATTCTATAATTCCGAAAAAACCACTAAAAAGAATTGAAACAGTTCATATTAATTTAACAAAAAGTGAAGAAGAGTTACACCAACAACTTCACCGTTCTAATAAAAAACAAATCAAAAAAGCTTCAACTAAATTATTAACTATAGAGGTAATAGACAAACCTAGATATGAAGATATCCGCACATTTCAAAAGTTTTATAATCAATTTGCTAAAAATAAAAACACATATCCTTGTAACTACTTTCATGTCCATACAATGAATATGTTAATAGATAAGCATGCCCTTGTTATAACTAGAATCTTAAATGAAGAAAGTGAAATTCTTTGTTACCGTGTATATATTACAGATGGAGAAACAGCTTTTTCTCTTTACTCAGCATCTTGTTTCAACCATAAAGAAAAATCGGAGAAAAAAAGATTATTAAGTGAAGCGAATAGGTATTTACTCTGGCAAAATATACTTTACTTCAAAAAACATAACCATAAAATATACGATATGGGTGGACTAACTGACAATGAAAATATCCGCAAATTTAAAATGGAATTTGGTGGAGAAATCACGGATGTATATTCAGGGTATGAAGCGAATTCAAAAGTAGGCAAATTTGTTCTATGGTTACGTTCAAAGAAGATGAAGAAAGGATGACATACTGGGAGCACTTGTTATTTCACTAGATTTTGAATTGAACTGGGGGGGAGTACATGATGTTTTTACTCTTGAGGAATATGGTGAAAATATACTTGGGGCTAGACGAGCTATCCCTCGGATTCTACAGCTTTTTTTAAAGTATGATATTCATGCAACTTGGGCTATCGTGGGTATGTTATATTGCAAAAACAAAAAGGAACTGTTAGACAGGTTAGAGCAACTAAATATTACTTATGTAGATGAGTCATTTTCGCCTAAAAATAATCTCCCAAACGTAGGAGAAAATGAAACTCAAGATCCCTATCATTTTGGTTCATCACTTATTAATATTATTAAAACAATTCCAAATCAAGAAATCGGCACTCATACTTTTTCTCATTATTATTGTTTGGAAGATGGTCAACGTATGGAACAATTTGAGGCTGATCTTAAAGAGGTTGTTGGTCTCAATCAAAATGCTACATCCTTAGTGTTTCCACGAAACCAAACGAATATGGATTATTTAAAGATGAGTAAAAAATATGGAATTACTGCTTTTAGGGGTACTGAGGATAGTTGGATTTATAGACCGTATACAAGTAAAACAAATACGAAAATAAAACGAATCCTTCGGTTAATTGATGCCTATGTGAATTTGACAGGGCATCATACATATTCATTTGTAGATATACAAACAGAACCACTGATAAATATACAATCCAGTAGGTTTTTAAGGCCATATAGTAAACGATTTAAAGTTGTAGAGGGATTACGTTTGCGGCGTATCAAAAATGGATTGACAAAAGCAGCCAAGTCTAATGAAATATATCATTTGTGGTGGCATCCACATAATTTTGGAATGAATATCGAAGAAAATTTACTGTTTCTTGAAGAAATCTTAAAGCATGTGGAGTATTTAAAGACCAAATATAATTTTCAGAGTATGCATATGCGAGATGTTGTGGATGTTATGAAAATTATTTCATAAAAAAACGAAGGAAATCAAAGCCTTCGTTTTTTTATTTTACCCCACACTTCCTGTCTAATTGTACAATCCCAGCATCATCATTTGGTTTTCCTGTAACTAAATCTTTTAGTATCTGTGAACCAAGCATGCTATAAACCGTCCCATTTCCTCCGTATCCAAGTAAGTAATAATGTTTTGATTTTGTGGGATGTTCACCGATGAAAGGAAGATTATCGATAGATTCTCCGAAGCTTGCTGCATATGCAAAGTCAATTTCAATATTGTATGAAGGAAATAATTCTTTGGCCTTTTCCAATAAATTATCCGCACGTTGTTGTATTAATTCCTGAGAATAGGGAGCATCTGGTTGATCTTCATCTAATCCACCGACAATTAATCTGTTCTCGACCGTCGACCGTACGTATAAGTATGGTCGTTTTGTTTCCCAAATAAGTGCCTGTTTGTACCAATTGTCGAAGTTGTTGATTGGATTACTTACAAATACATAGGAACGATTTATGTTAGCGCCAATGCGTTTTCCAATTGGAACGGTTTCGTACCCAGTAGTGAATATAATGTTATTCGCTAAAAAGGATTGTTCTGAAGTTCTAATATCTAACTGACCATCCGTTTCATAGACATCTTCTACCTCTACGTAGGGAAATAAATGTACACCCATTTCCTCTAATCTTTGTAGTAACCCTTGTACAAATTTTAATGGGTTTATTTCCGCATCTTCCATCGTTACTAATGCTCCAGGTTTAGAGAATGCTAACTTCTCTCGCATTTCATTTGGTCCAAAATAATCACTTGGAAAACCATATTTCTGTAAAGTTGTATACTCCGCTTTTATTTTTTCTACATCATTTTCATCACTAGCAAAGCAAATGCTTGGACGACGAATGAAATCACAATCTATATGTAATTCATTTACTATTTTTTCAAGTTCGTCTACTGCTTGATAACAAAGTTTATAAAATTGCACTGCATCTTGCTCGCCAATTTGTTCAATTAGTTCATGGAGCATTACATCATTTGAATATTGCAGTAGCCCTGTGTTTGCACTTGTGCTTCCAGTTCCAAATTTTCTTTTATCGAGTATAGCAACCGAAAATCCTGCTTCTACCATTGCTAAAGCTGTTAAACTACCTGACATTCCTCCACCAACAATGATCACATCGTAAAGTTCCAGTTTGTCAAAATTAGCACTAGGTTCAAATGGTTCTGTTGTAGATGGCCAATAAAGTGATCCATTATGTATTTTCATGTGAGAACCCCCAAATATTGATATCCATTCTAATACCCATAGTTTCGAAGATTCAATCACAAACATGTTATACTTAAAGTAATCTACTATAAAGGGTGTTTGACATGACAGAAGATAAACCACATGTATTAGTAATAGATGGTATGGCCTTGCTGTTTCGGTCTTTTTTTGCAACGGCAATGTCCGGTAATTTCTTTAAAAATTCTAAAGGCATTCCTACAAATGCAGTCCAAGGCTTTGCAAGACATGTATTAGCTGCACAAAATTTAATGCAACCAACCCATCTTGCTATTTGCTGGGATAAAGGTATGCAAACTTTTCGTAATGAGCTATATGATGGGTATAAAGCGAACCGTCCAAAGCCAGCAGAAGAATTAATACCACAATTTGATATGGCACAGGATTTGTCTGCACATTTAGGATGGATGAACTTTGGGATAGTTGGGATGGAGGCAGACGATACGATTGCTTCTATTACACATAAATGGCAAGATGAAGCTCGATTTACGATTGTAAGTGGAGATAAGGATTTACTTCAGCTTCTTCATCCTTCTACGGAGATTGCGTTTACGAAAAAGGGATTTACGATTTATGATGTTTATAGTGAAGCTCGCTTTTTAGAAGAATACGGTATTTCACCGCTTCTTTTTCCTGATGTAAAAGCATTCATGGGAGATTCTAGCGATGGTTATGCTGGAGTGAAGGGGATTGGTCCTAAAACGGCATTACAATTGGTTCAAACATATGGGACTGTGGATAAAATTCTCGAGTCTCTTCATTTATTAAAAGCAGGGCATCGAACTAAAATAGAAACAGATTTGGAAATGCTTCAACTATCTAAAGAATTGGCAACAATTCGACGTGACGTTCCAATAGAAGCAGAACTAGATCAGCTGTTTGTACAAACTATTTCAGACTCAAAATTCGATTACTTATATGATAATGGATATACTATTTTAGCAAGACAACTCCAAAACCAACTTTAGTATTTTGGAGTTACTTGTACAAAAGTTAAAATAGGTGCATCATCCGAAAAGCGTATTTTACGGATTTGACTTGCTCGATGGCGACCTCCATTATCATGAATTATTAAAAATAATTCATCCTCTATTAGTTCAAATCCTATAAGAGGTACCCAGTGATAAGCAAATGTAAATTTTCTTTTCCAACGGAATGAAAAGTATTTATCAAATTTTAGAGCAACAGGTCGTCCCTTTTTTAATTCTTCTAAAGCCGTTCCAAGTGTGCACTTTTCCACCTTCCAATTGGGTCCAAGTAGTTTACGTAAATTACGTACAAAACGATGTGTAAACAATCCGATACGAGTGCCACCCAATCTTTCATAAAGCTCGTTCGGTTGATAAGGACATGCATTTGGAAAAAGATAGTTTAATAGAACATATGCTGTGACAGGTCCACAAGCGGAAGCCTGAAAGTTTGTTTGGATGGACGAATCATATTGAGAATGCCCTTGTACAGGCAATTGTATTTTCATATGGAACCTCCAAAATGCGAATTTGATTATTGAAAAGTTCTTCCTATAAAAAGAGTAGAGCTCAGATTGACGACAAAAATATTTTTATAAACGGTTATGAATAAAATCTTCTTTATCCAATTAAAAATAAAGATAGTAGTTTTCTATAAGGAATTGTTTATAAGGTAAGGATCACCACGAAGACTCCTGTGGGAATAGCTTGAGCAGAAGACCCCGCAGGAACGCAGTGACGAGGAGGCTGAAGCCAAGCCCACGGAAAGCGAAGTGGGGGTCCTTGCCGAATTTAATATTATACTCTATACACCCAAAATCGATTTTGTCTACAGTCTAAGCTCTTCCTTTAAATAGGAAGAGCTTTTTTATATAATTTAATCTTCCTTCTAGTTATTTGCAACAGAAACAGTATATAAGAAAAGTATTGTTAAAATAATTTGACTATTTTATAATAAAACCGACTGAGTAGTTTATTTACATTTAAAGGGGGTAAAGGTTTGATTCGACGTATAATAACGAAGGATTTTGAAGGTGCTGCTAATCTTGTCGCACTTGCATATCCAGGCATGCATATACAAACGCAAGAAAGTAAACAGGCATTTATAGACCGTATAAAAAAAGAAGATGAGGAACAAAATGGTATTCAATATTTTGGCTATTTTAATGAAGTAGAAGAACTTATTGGGTTATATCGCTTAAATGAATTTGAATGCAATATAAATGGTAAATTTCAACGAATATTTGGTATAGGGATGGTTGCTGTTCATCTGCTTCATAAGAAAGAGAAAATCGCTTTTAAGCTGCTTTCTCATTTCCATGATTATGCAAGGCAGGAAAATGTATCGCTCGTATCACTTTATCCCTTTAATCCTAGTTTTTATCGGAAGATGGGCTACGGATATGGTCCAATGAAGTATGAATTTAAGATTGAACCACATGGGGTTGTTAGTGACGGGGAAAAAGGACTTGTACAGTTTTTATCTCCGAACGATGAAGAAGCAATCGTATCATTATATAATGACTACGCTCAAAAGCATCATGGGATGATCAAAAGAACATGGAATGAGCGGCTACGAATAAGAAATGCAGTGACCAATTATGTAGGTGTTAAAGAAAAGGAACAACTAATTGGTGCATTAGCATTCTCGTTAGAACCAGTAAAGGATAGTCACTTCTTACATCAACAGTTAATCGTACATGAATGGATTTGGTCCAATCCAAGTGCATATAAGCAATTAGCTGCTTGGTTGCAATCTCAACAAGATCAAGTGGACCGTATAGTTTTTCGTACGAATGATCAGTCCTTTTTGTATGCACTTACCAATCCTTTAAACGGTTCCAATCATTTAATACCTAGTGCAAACCATGAAGTTGCAACAACTGGATCAGGATTGATGTATCGGGTTTGTAATATTATTTCATTTGTTCATACGACAAATTTTCATAATCTTAAAAGACCGGAAGAGTTTACTAGAATATTAATAAAGTTGGAAGACTCTTTTGTAAAAGAACAGAATGGGTTATATGAAGTCGTTTATAATGGAGACTTTTGGAATGCCATCAAGCTAGAAAATTCGAATGAAAAAGCAAACATTTCGATTGGTATTCATGATTTAAGCTCTTGGTGGATGGGGTGTGTTTCGATTGAAGCGCTTCAAAATTATGGGGAAGTTACTTTATATAATGTAGAGGCAAAAATACTAGATGAGTGGTTTTCATCTAGAATTAGCCCAATTTGCTTTACATCGTTTTAAAAGGGAAGTGTTCACTTTGACACCAAAAGTATCGGAAGAATACAAGGAAGAGAAGAAAAAAGAAATAATTCAGGCTGCAGCAACTGTTTTTGGTGAAAATGGGTTTTACTCTACGACGATGGATGATTTAGTGAAAGCTTCTGGGATGAGTAAAGGTGCAATTTATCATTACTTCAAAAGTAAGGAGGAAGTATACGATCATATGCTTCAACAGCAGGTAGAACAGACTATTTCTGTTTTAGCAGATAAGTTCTCACATGTTCATTCCTCCATAGAAAAGATGGAGATGCTCTTCGATTTATACACATCCAACGAGTGGTTGAAAGAACCAAAATTAAATAGTGTAAGAAACCAATTAGAGCACTGGATTGCTGGAAGTAGAGAAGTAGAACGAATGAAATACGAGAGACATAGTGAAATTTTTTATGACCTTATCCGTACTATTTTAATAGAAGGTCAAAATAGCGGAGAGGTTTCAAGAGAACTCAATGCATTACACGCGGCTAAACTATTTTGGAGTATGATTGATGGCATGCTTTTACATGCATCAGTCTTACCTTCCTTTTCTTATTTGCAAATTGTGAGTACGTCAAAAGAGATGTATATAGCATTTCTACAAAGGGGAGCTTAGGATGATTACGTTTAAAACAATGGAAAATTTATCTTTTAAGCAAGCACATGAACTTTTTATAAATGGATTTGAAGGTTATTTTATACCGATGAAGATGTCACTTGATGCTTTTGTGATCCGTATGGGAAATGAAGGTCTCTCTCCAGAACTTTCAATTGTAATGTACGATGCAGATCAACCAATAGGTTTTGTATTACAGGGGATAAGAGAGATAGATGGTCAAAAAATAGCATGGAATGGTGGAACAGGAATCATTCCTGCATATAGAGGGAAAAAACTTGGGACTGTTCTGATGGAAAAAGCGCTTGATTTACTAAAACAACAAAATGTGTCTGTAGCTACTTTAGAAGCGTTGTCTGTAAATAAACCTGCAATAAAGTTGTATGAAAATGTCGGCTATGAAGTAATCGACACACTACACTTTTTGGAATCAGAAGGCGAGCTTCCTTATAAGGAAGATTTAGTGAATGAATTTACTATTAAACGAATTCCTGCATTACAAGCCGCACACGGTCATATTTTTCCTACGCGAGTACCATGGCAGGTGGATCCTTCCATAACTCCTAAAATAGGGGGAGAGGCGGTCATTGCAACAAAAAATGATGAGATATATGCAGCTTGCCTTATAAGAAAAAAACAACAATATGGATCTGAACCAGAAGGTGTCACATTATTTCAAACGGTTATGAAAAAAGAAAGTGAGGAAGGGGAGCGAGCACTCCAATTAGTATTGCAGGAGGGGCTTGATTTCAAGCAACCACTTAAAAGAACAACTTATAATTTATTGGATTTGAATCATAAGACGATTTCTTTCTTACAAAAGAATGGGTTCAAAAATACGGAGATATCACAAGTTTTTATGGTTAAAAATATTATATAAGCAAAAACAGCAGCTATAATTTCTATAGTTGCTGTTTTACTTCACTTCATAAATAGAAGCTATTGTTTGGTTTGTTTCGCTTAAGAGTCGATTCAAGGCTGCGCGGAAGCTTTTATATGTTTCGATTTCCACATGAATGCTTGCGTGAACTATTTCTCGAATGAATCTAGGATTGAAGCCTACGTAAATGGCACGAACACCCATAAGTCGTAGAGAACTATTTAATCGAGAAATCGAAATTGCAAGCTCATTGTAGTCAAATGATTCCACATCTTCTAATCTAACTCCTGTGAAGTCAAAAACAACATTTTCAATGTCTCTATTTTCTCCGATATACATTAGGGTTTGTGTTTCAATATTAACGAAACGTTCCGGAAACATATACCCTACAATTGGTATCATGATTGTTTTAGGAACAATAGAGGGAATAATAGGTGTAGACATTGTTTGAATTATTTGTTCGTAATATGCAATTTTATCTTTTAATTGTTGGATTTCTACCTCTTGTGACATACTGACACCTCTACTTTTTTCCATTATACGAATAACGATGGGATTAATCAAATTAATACAGAAAAAAGGATAGTTAAATAGAAATGTATTAATTTTTCTAAGAATAACAACTAAACATTAAAAAGCCCTTAGGAGTTAGAACTCGAAAGGGCTAAATGTTTATTAGTTTTGTGCATCTAAAAATTCAGTTACTTGCTCAGGAGATTTTGCATTTGCACTATGTAAGTGTGCTTTTTTCTCTCCATTTTGATAAATAAGTAAGCTTGGAATACCCATTACTTCATATTTTTCAGCAATTTCAGGAAGTTCGTCTCGGTTCACTTCATACCAAGTATATTGATTGTACTTTTCCACGATTGGGTCTATGAACATTTCCATACGACGGCAATCAGGGCACCAACCAGCTTCGAATTTTACTAGTACTTCATTGTCTCCAGAAATAATTTCATTGAATTGTTCTGCTGTTGTAATTTTATTCATAATATATACCTCCGACGAGTTTTTGTCTTCTTAAAGGGCAATAGGCTCTTTAAAATTAGCGTTATACACTTTTCTTAAATAGTGTACACTGTTTCGGAATGACTAGAAAGAAAATTGCTCTAAACACATCATTTTATTATTGCGAAAATTTAAATATTGTTCTAAACTAATAGATATAGAAATTGCTTCTATTTTTTTTATCTATAAAATGAATGAGCATTCATTCAAGACGAAGGGGAGGCTTTGCACGTGACATATCAAATCAAAAAGGCTGCTGTTTTAGGTTCGGGGGTAATGGGATCTGGAATAGCTGCTCACCTAGCCAATATTGGCATTCCTACATTATTATTAGATATCGTTTCGAACGAAGTAAATAAAGAGGAAGAAGCAAAAGGATGGTCTTTGGGGCATCCTGCAGTTCGGAATCGTTTTGCTCAAACAGCATTACAAAAACTTTTAAAACAAAAACCAGCTCCACTTACTTCTACAAAAAACCTACAGTTAATAACTGCTGGCAACTTAGAAGATGATTTAGAAAAATTAAAAGATGTTGACTGGATTATTGAAGTAGTTGTTGAAAATTTAGAAGTGAAAAAGAACTTATATGAAAAAATAGATGCAGTACGCAAAACGGGAACAATCGTTAGTTCCAACACTTCAGGTATAAGCATAAATGCGATGGTTGATGGGCGTTCGGAAGATTTTGGAAAACATTTCTTAGGAACACATTTTTTCAATCCGCCTCGCTATTTAAAATTATTAGAAGTAATTCCAGCAAAAACTACGGATACAGAAGTAGTGGATTTCATGAAGCAATTTGGCGAAGACATTCTAGGTAAAGGAGTCGTTTTAGCTAAAGACACTCCTAACTTTATTGCAAATCGAATTGGAACATACGGATTACTTGTTTCACTACGGGAGATGCAAGCACGTGGATATTCTGTCGGAGAAGTGGATTCAGTAACTGGTCCTCTGATTGGTCGTCCAAAATCCGCCACTTTCCGTACACTGGACGTTGTTGGACTTGATACGTTTGCACATGTTGCTAAAAATGTATATGACCAAACAACAGGAGAAGAACAAAAGGTATTTGAAATTCCAGCATTTATGCAAAAAATGCTTGAAAATAAATGGCTTGGGGCTAAAACAGGTCAAGGTTTCTTCTTAAAAGAAGGAAAAGAAATTAAAGAGTTAAACCCAGAGACACTTGAATATGAAGCGATGAAAAAGCTAAAAACTCCTTCAATGGAAATGGCGAAGCAACAAAAGGGCTTAGCGGCAAAAGTGAAAACGTTAACATATGCAAAAGACCGTACTGGGGAGCTTTTATGGAGTATCTTAAGTCCAACACTTATATACTCTGCTCAGTTACATGGGGAAATTGCAGACGATATCGTATCGATTGATGACGCGATGAAATGGGGATTCGGCTGGCAACAAGGACCTTTTGAAATATGGGATGCAATAGGTGTGAAGGATTCCGTTGAGAAAATGAAAGCAGAAGGTCATGACATTCCTTCATTCGTTCAATCTTTATTAGACAAAGGTTTGGAATCCTTCTATAAAGAAGACAATGGCGATCTTTTCTACTTCGATGGAACAGAATACAAAGCAGTTCCTTTAAGTGATAAAGTGATTAATCTTAAGAGCTATAAGAAAAAACATGGTGTGATCAAGTCGAATTCAGGAGCTAGCTTAATAGACTTAGGAGACGGAATTGCTCTACTTGAATTTCACTCAAAATCCAATTCAATCGGCTTAGATATTCTTCAAATGATAACTTTTGCAATTGATGAAGTAGAGAAAAACTTCAAAGGGCTTGTGATAGGTAACCAAGGTAAAAACTTCAGTGTAGGTGCAAACCTTGGAATGATTCTTATGGAAGCACAGGACGATAATATTTTTGAATTGGACTTCGTTGTTCGTCAATTCCAAAACGCGATGATGAAAATCAAATACTCTACAAAGCCAGTTGTAGTTGCTCCATTTGGAATGACACTTGGCGGAGGTGCGGAAGCTACTTTACCAGCGGCACATATTCAAGCATCTTCTGAAACTTATATGGGTCTTGTAGAAGCAGGAGTAGGATTAATCCCTGGAGGTGGGGGCAACAAAGAGCTTTACCTTAAACACTTAAGAGGTGTTCCTAATGGTGTTCAAATTGATTACCTAAATGTCGCTATCAAGGTGTTTGAAACGATTGCAATGGCGAAAGTATCGACTTCTGGGGAAGAAGCTCGTGAAAACAACTTCTTGAGTTTTGCAGATGGCATTAGTGTTAACCCTGATCATTTAATCTACGATGCGAAGCAAGCAGCACTAGCTCTGGCAGATGCTGGATATAAAGCGCCAATTCGCGAACAGGTACCTGTTTCAGGTTCTCCTGGATATGCAGCTCTATTATTAGGTGCTGAAGGTATGTTCTTATCCGGATATATCAGTGAGCATGACATGAAAATTGCGAAAAAGCTTGCATACGTCATTGCTGGCGGAGAGGTTCCATACGGTACTTTAGTGGATGAGCAATATCTATTGAACTTAGAGCGTGAAGCTTTCTTAAGTTTGGTTGCAGATCCAAAATCTCAAGCAAGAATGCAACATATGTTAGTGAAAGGCAAACCATTACGCAACTAGACTGCGTTAGGTAAAAGGAGGAGAACTCATGCGTGAAGCAGTTATCGTAGCAGGTGCAAGAACACCCGTTGGAAAAGCGAAAAAAGGGTCATTAGCAACTGTTCGTCCAGATGATTTTGGAGCTTTAGTTGTGAAGGAAACATTGAATAGAGCAGGCGGATATGATGGTCCAATAGATGATTTAATTTTAGGCTGTGCAATGCCTGAAGCAGAGCAAGGGATGAATGTTGCAAGAAATATTGGTGCACTAGCAGGTCTTCCAGATACAACACCGGCTATTACAGTAAATCGGTTCTGTTCGTCTGGTTTACAATCCATTGCTTATGCAGCAGAACGTATCATGCTAGGTCACTCTGAAGCAATTATTGCCGGAGGGGTAGAGTCGATGAGTATGGTTCCAATGATGGGAAATACGATTCGTCCAAATGCACGTTTAGCAGAAACAGCTCCACAATATTATATGGGAATGGGCCACACTGCTGAGCAAGTAGCAAACAAATATGGTGTGAGTCGTGAAGATCAAGATGCTTTTGCAGTACGTTCACATGAACGTGCAGCAGCTGCAATTGCAGCTGGTAAATTCAATGATGATATCGTTCCTGTCGAAGTAGTTAAGCATTATATTGATGAAAACAATAAAGCTCAAGTGAAGAAGTTTTTATTTGAAATGGATGAAGGTGTTAGAGAAGGAACAACGGTTGAAACACTTGCAAAATTACGTCCAGCATTCAATGTTCGTGGTTCTGTTACAGCAGGAAATGCTTCTCAAACATCTGATGGTGCGGGTGCAGTTCTAGTTATGGACCGTGAAGTGGCAGAAGCACAAGGGCTAAAACCTCTTGCGAAATTCCGTTCATTCGCAGTTGGCGGTGTTTCACCAGAAGTAATGGGAATCGGACCAATTGTAGCAGTGCCAAAAGCATTAAAGCTAGCGGGTTTATCTGTGGAGGATATTGATATTTGGGAAATTAATGAAGCATTTGCTTCTCAATCTCTTCAAGTAGTTCGTCATCTAGGAATCGACATAGATAAAGTGAATGTGAATGGTGGAGCAATTGCACTCGGACATCCGCTGGGGGCTACTGGTACAATTTTGACTTTAAAAATGATGAGTGAACTAAGGCGTCAAGGAAAGCAGTTCGGAGTCGTTACGATGTGTATCGGTGGGGGAATGGGAGCAGCTGGAGTATTTGAACTTTTATAAGCTATCAACTTATCAAACAAAAGGGGAGATATAACATGACAGAAGTTAAAGATGTGATTAAAGGTGGAGGCTTTTTAGTAGAAGATTTAGAGGCAAGTCGAGTATTTACACCAGAGGACTTTACCGATGAACAAAAAATGATTGCAAAAACAGCTGAAGAATATGTAAAAAATCAAGTGTTACCAGTTGTAGAAAATCTTGAACACCATGAATTCGAGCATTCTGTACGATTATTGAAAGAAGCAGGTGATTTAGGATTACTTGCTGCTGATATTCCAGAAGAATATGGCGGATTAGGATTAGATAAGATTTCTTCTGCATTAATTGCAGAAAAGATTTCGGTTGCAGGTGGTTTCTCCATCACCCACGGAGCACATGTTGGAATTGGGACATTACCAATCGTTTTATTTGGTAATGAAGAACAAAAGCAAAAGTATCTACCAAACTCTGCATCTGGAGACAAAATCTCCGCTTATGCACTGACTGAGCCAGGTTCAGGTTCTGATGCTTTAGGAGCAAAAACTACTGCGAAATTGAATGCAGAAGGAACTCACTATATTTTAAATGGTGAAAAACAATGGATTACGAATGCTGGTTTTGCAGATGTATTTGTTGTATATGCGAAAGTGGATGGAGACAAATTCACAGCATTTATCGTAGAAAAAACTTTCCCAGGCGTTTCAGTGGGAGCAGAAGAAAAGAAAATGGGTATTAAATCTTCATCTACTCGTACTCTTATTTTACAAGATGCAGAGGTGCCTGTAGAAAACTTATTAGGTGAAATCGGACGCGGGCATGTAATTGCTTTCAATATTTTAAATATCGGTCGTTACAAATTAGGGGTAGGTACAGTTGGTGGATCTAAACGTGCTTTAGAGCTTGCAATTTCTTATTCCAATCAACGTCAGCAATTCAAAACACCTATTTCTTCCTTTAATTTAACAAAGCAAAAACTTGCAACAATGGCTTCTAAGTTGTATGCAACAGAAAGCCTGATATACAGAACTGTTGGTTACTTTGAAGAACGAATGGGGCAATTAAGTGAAGCAGAACAAAAAGATGGGAAAGCGATTGCTGCTTCTATCGCGGAATATGCCATCGAATGTTCTATTAATAAAGTAGTAGGTTCAGAAGTTCTAGATTATATCGTTGATGAAGCTGTTCAGTTACATGGTGGATATGGCTTTATGCAAGAATACGAAGTAGAGCGTATTTATCGTGATTCTCGTATAAACCGTATTTTCGAGGGTACAAATGAAATTAACCGACTAATCGTTCCTGGTACATTCTTGAAGAAAGCGATGAAAGGTGAGCTTCCGCTACTTCAAAAAGCACAAAGTTTACAAGAAGAGTTACTCATGATGATGCCAGAAGAAGTGAGTGACGCGCCACTAGCACAAGAAAAAGTATTGGTAGCAAATGCGAAGAAAATTGGTTTACTAGCTGCAGGTCTTGCTGCTCAACGATTTGGTACAAAACTTGAAGCAGAGCAAGAAGTATTAGTTAATATTGCAAACATTGCTAACAACATATTTGCAATGGAATCAGCGGTACTTCGTACGGAAAAAGCAATCGATCGTGGTGGAGTAGAAAAAGCAAATCAAAAATTACTTTATACACAAATCTTCTGCCAGGAAGCATTTGATGAAATCGAAAAAGCAGCAAAAGAAACACTAATTGCATCTGTTGAGGGAGATAACTTACGAATGATGATATCTGCACTTCGTAAACTAACTCGCTATACTCCGTATAATGTGATTGCGAAGAAACGTGAAGCTTCTGTTAAGTTAATTGAGGCTGAAAAATTTGTTGTTTAATTAAATGAAAGAGCCTAATCTCAAAAAGACCGGCTTAGATTGAATAAAAGGCAGTTGGAATAGCTCATTCCAACTGCCTTTTAGACTGTAGACAAAACTAATTTTTGGTGCATAGAGTTGTATAATAAATACGGCAAGGACCACCACTTCGCTTTCCGTGGGCTTGGCTTCAGCCTCCTAGGCCAACACGATGTTGGTCATGCAATCGTTGCCGCAAAAGTTCTTTTGCGACGAGCTTTGCGCAGGAGCAGGATGCGGCGAACTCAGATTGCCTTCCCCTCAACTGCGGGGTCTTCTGCTCAAGCTGTCCCACAGGAGTCTTCGTGGTGATCCTTGCCTTAAAACCAATTCACTATAGATATCTACTATGTTTACTTTAAATCGGAAAAAGCAATTTCTTTAGGAAAATTTATCATTATTCATAACCGTTTTTTAAAATACTTTTGACGTTAAGCTGAAGGTCAGTTGGAATAGCTCGTTCCAACTGTCTTTATCTATTATTAACGAGAATGGTACTCTTATAACCTTACCAAGTTCGGTTGGTGGACAAATTGGATACCAAATGTACACTACTCAATTTTTGGGTTTGGAGAAGCATCCGCTCGACTTCTGTGGGAAGGCGAGCGTTATGGCTCGGAAAACTGATCTTTTCATATATATTAAGTTTGTCTACAGTCTGAGCCGAACTCAGTAACGGCTTTTTTTGTTTGCTTTGTTAAATATTACTATTGTTATTTATTAATTCAGATAATGCCATCCTTGAATTATGCATTTGTACTGACCGCATGTATCTGTATAAAGTTTCAAAACGTGATTTTATTTCTCCATATTTTGAAGAAATGAATACGAAACTATATCCGCAGGTGTCATCAGGATGTGCGCCTTACACGCCGCATGAGCGCGAAGAATGAGACTCCGCATAAGGATGTGGGAGTGAGTGAAACGAACGACTCATCCTGCGGTGGCTCATGCGTAGCGTGCGGCAAGCGCACGTCCGAGTGGTTGGCATTACACTTGATGAACAGATTTTTTCTGTTTAGTTGAAAATACTGAAGCTTTAGTTAGAAAAAACATTAGTTTAGTTGGAAAAACTCAAACTTTAGTTGTAAAACTCGATTCTTTTCGTTACACAAGAATATTGCTTTTGTGCAATAGTATTGTATATGATAAGAAGAAAAAGGTGATTTTAATGACGATTCAATTTTTTGGTTATCCCAAATGTAGCACTTGTAGAAAGGCAAGTAAGTGGCTGAAAGATCATCAAGTGGAATTTGAGGATAATCATATAGTGGAAAACCCACCATCAAAAGAAATGATAAAAGAGATTTTAGTAAATACAAATACAGATATAAAGAAGCTCTTTAATACAAGTGGTACTAAATATCGAGAAATGAAATTGAAGGACAAGCTTCCAAATATGACAGAAAAAGAACAAATCGAAACGCTCGTTTCAGATGGAATGCTTATTAAGCGACCAATTGTATATGATGGAGAGCATTTGACGCTAGGTTTTAAAGAAGAAGAGTTTGAACATATTTGGAAAAGCGTATAAAGTTGCTTGTTTTTACAATTGAAATGTGTGAATATTATAGAGGAATGTATATTTTTTTGAGAGGGGTATAACATGAGCACACCTAAAGAATTAAAATACTCAGAAGAGCATGAATGGGTAAAAACAGAAGACGGAAAAGTACGTATTGGAATTACACATTTTGCACAATCAGAACTTGGGGATATCGTGTTTGTCGAGCTTCCACAAGTAGGAGACGATATTAAAGCTGGAGATCCTTTCGGAAGTGTAGAATCAGTTAAAACTGTTTCTGAACTGTATGCTCCAATCAGCGGTAAAGTAGTAGAAGTAAACGCTGATTTAGAAGACAGCCCTGAATATGTAAACGAATCTCCGTATGAAAATGCATGGATGATCGTAGTTGAGCCTTCTGATGTAGCAGAAGTGGATGCACTATTATCTGCAGAACAATACGAAGAGTTAATTCAAGAATAATGGATTTAAAAAGGCGCCGGTTATTTACTGGCGCTTTTTCATATACTAGTATATATAATGTGCTGGGAGAGAAGCTAATGGCTAAGGTATTTAGTGAAAAAGTAATTCTTGTAGAAGGTAGATCAGATAAACTGAAACTTTTAACCATTCTTGCTGAAGCAACTGAAATTGTTTGTACGAATGGCACTATTTCTAATGTTAAATTAGAAGAAATCTTAAGTCCTTTAGAAGAATTGCCCATATATGCTTTTTTAGACTCCGATAAATCAGGAGAACAAATACGATCAGTAGTTAGAAAAGTATATCCAGAAGCAATTCATCTATATACGAATCCTGTATATGGTGAAGTTGCAAATACCCCGCTTGATGTTTTGGCTTCTATCTTACAACGTGCTAAGATTAAGGTGAAAAAAGAATTTTTATTATAGGATGATGTTTGTGAATGAATGGTCTCGAGAGGAATGGGAGCAAGCTAAAAATGCTCCTAATCTTTCTCTTTTATATATTTACACCCCAATGTGTGGGACATGCCAAGTAGCCTCTAAAATGATGAAGGTACTTAAAGAAATTGTCCAGTTACCAGTTGGACAGGCAAATATAAATTATATGAAAGGTTTAGCGATGGATTATGAAATTGAAAGTGTGCCATGTCTTTTAATTGCAAAAGAAGGAATTGTTTATAAAAAGGTTTATGCTTTCCAATCAATTCCTTATCTTTTAGATGTTATAAAAAGTGTTGACGACACCGAATTATCATGATAGAATTCGATTTATTGATAACAATTGAATAGTGTCGCTCTTATTAAGAGAGGTGGAGGGAAGTGCCCGATGAAACCCAGCAACCGTCATGTAAATGAAATGGTGCCAAATCACTCAAAGCGTAAATGCTTTGGAAAATGAGAGAATGGATGACTGTTATTTTGAATGATAACATACACCCCTTCTGCTCTTTTGCAGAAGGGGTTTTTTGATAGTAATAGTACTATCTATACAGGAGGGAAGATTTACGTGATTAGCTTAAAAGATATTTCGAAAAAATTTAGTACGAAGCAAGGTACCATTGTAGCTGTTGATAATGTAAATCTTACAATTAAGCAAGGTGAGATTTTTGGAATTATTGGATATAGTGGTGCAGGAAAAAGTACTTTAATCAGATTGTTGAATGGATTAGAAAAGCCGACTTCAGGGCAAATTGTTGTAAATAATAAAGAAATTACATCAATTTCAGAAGGTAAGCTTCGACAAGTTAGACAAAAAGTAAGCATGATTTTTCAGCATTTCAATCTTTTGTGGTCAAGAACTGTTGCAGAAAACATAGCTTTTCCTTTGGAAATCGCAGGAGTACCTAAAGAACAAAGAGCTACTCGTGTAAAAGAATTGATTGAGTTAGTAGGTTTAGAAGGCCGAGGAGATTATTATCCTTCTCAATTATCCGGTGGCCAAAAGCAACGGGTAGGAATTGCTCGAGCATTAGCAAATCGCCCAGAAGTGTTGCTTTGTGATGAAGCTACATCTGCACTTGACCCAGAAACAACGGATTCCATATTAGATTTACTGATTAGTATTAACGAAAGATTAGGTTTGACCATTGTACTAATTACACATGAAATGCAGGTTATTCAAAAGATTTGTAATCGAGTAGCAGTAATGGAGAACGGACATGTGGTAGAGGAAGGGGACGTGCTGGAAGTTTTCCAAAATCCCCAACAGCCCATAACAAAGAGATTTGTTACGCAAGTTTCTGAAAATAATCAATCTCAGCAGACGATTCAAAATTTACAAGAACTATATCCAAATGGCAAACTCATCAAGCTGGTTTTTGTTGGAGACCAAACGGAACAGCCAATTCTATCTAGACTCATTAAACAATTTGATTTGGAATTAAATATTGTTCAAGGGAATATTACACATACGAAAAGTGGAGCTTATGGAACATTGATTCTTCAGATTGACGGTGATGCATCGGCAATTGATAAAGCAATTCTATTTATTCACGAACAAAAAGTACACACAGAGGTGATCAACAATGATTAATACTTTATTTCCAAATGTTGATTGGCCAAAAATGTGGGAAGCGACAATGGAAACTCTTTATATGACTGCAGTTTCTACTTTATTAACATTTGTATTTGGTCTTGCACTAGGATTACTTTTGTTTTTAACAAGTCCGCATCAAGCATGGGCCAATAAACTAACAAATTGGTTAACGGGAGCATTTACTAATATCTTTCGTTCGATACCATTTATTATTTTAATCATATTGCTTATTCCATTTACGAAATTACTTTTAGGTACTATTCGTGGACCAAATGCTGCGTTTCCAGCTCTTGTTATTGGAGCTGCTCCATTTTATGCACGAATGGTTTTAATTGGATTAAGAGAAATAGATAAAGGTGTACTTGAAGCAGCTAAATCGATGGGTGCTAAAACTTCTACTATTATATGGAAGGTTTTATTACCAGAATCGATGCCAGCATTAGTCTCTGGTATAACAGTTACTTGTATATCACTAGTTGGATATACAGCAATGGCGGGAATTATTGGTGCTGGCGGCTTAGGTACGTTAGCATTCTTAGATGGGTTTCAACGCAGTAGAGAAGATGTAACGCTTGTTGCAACCATTTTAATACTCATTGTAGTATTTATTATTCAATGGATTGGCGATGCGATTACAACAAAGATAGACAAGAGATAATTGGTGTTAACGAGATAACTCGATCACATATAAAATAGGGGAAATAGAGAAGGAGAGAATTTATATGAAAAAGTTTTTAGCAGGAGCATTATTATCCGTTAGTGCATTAACACTGGCTGCTTGCGGTGGAGAAGAAGAAAGCAGCAAATTAGTAGTAGGAGCTTCAAACGTTCCTCACGCTGAGATTTTAGAACAAGCTAAACCAATATTAGAAGAACAAGGTATTGAACTTACTATTGAAACTTACCAAGACTATGTTTTACCAAACCAAGATTTAGAATCAGGAGATTTGGATGCTAACTATTTCCAACATATCCCCTACTTTGAATCACAAAAAGAAGAATTTGGATACGATTTTGAAAATGCCGGTGGAATCCATATTGAGCCAATCGGTTTATATTCTAAAAAATATGGCTCTATTGAAGAATTACCAGAAGGTGCAACGATCTTAATGAGTAATTCTGTTGCAGACCATGGTCGTGTTTTAGCAATGTTAGAGGCTCAAGGTTTAATCAAATTAGCTGAAGGTGTTGATAAAACAGCAGCTGAATTAACGGATATTGTAGAGAATCCAAAAAATCTTGAATTTGACGCTAACTATGAAGCTGCATTATTAGTGCAACTGTATGAAAATGAAGAAGGCGATGCAGTACTAATCAATTCAAACTATGCATTAGACGCTGGACTTAACCCAATGGAAGATTCTATTGCTATTGAAGACTCTGAATCACCATATGTAAACATCATTGCAGTTAAAGCTGGCGATGAAGATAAAAAAGAAATCAAAGCTCTAGTAGACGTTTTACACTCTAAAGAAATCCAAGATTTCATCGTTGAAGAGTGGGGCGGATCTGTAGTTCCAGTAAAAAAATAATTTAGAACGTAGCAGGCACTTTAAGTGTCTGCTTTTTTATTGTAGAGAAATTATTTGTAAATATGAAAAGTTATTTCTGACCGGATAGAAGGGTTTTGTGACCGTATAAATCCTTGTGATGGAGCACTGGCAATAATAGTAAATAAGTTTTCTGAAGAAAAAAATGTTTGAAGGTATGTTATCATGGGTATGTAAGTATTGTAAGTTTTAAAAAATCGAAAGGAATGATTCATTATCAATTTAGAAGAGTTGCCCTACACAGAACAAATGGACCACGCGTTTAGAGGAGTTCACGGTTTCGGATATACCGAATTACGAAATAGTCAGGATTTACGACTGATGGTTGAACAACGTAGACAGCGAGATCATGAGAAAAGTGTCCAACTAGTCGCGAAAATTGATGCTCAATCTTTTCGAGGTTAATAAAAGATAATAAAAATCCATGGAGAAACTTATTCTCCATGGATTTTTTGGGTTAAACACTATATTCATAGTGAAATCCATTCTCATTTGGATCAGCTTATTGAAAATTAGCAAAGAATAGTACTTTGTATGAATTTGCATAGATAAGAAAGTAAAATACAAGAAATACAATAGTTTTATAAACCTAAAGAGAAAGTATTTCAAAAGATTTGCATGGCAATAGACTTTGGGTTAAGATTAGAATGATAATAAATTAGAATGGTAAACCATTCGAAGTTACTTAATGGAGGTTATTACATGTCAACTTTAGTAATTAAGGATTTACACGTTGCTATAGACGGTAAAGAGATATTAAAGGGTGTTAATTTAACTATTAATACAAACGAAATTCACGCAGTTATGGGTCCAAACGGTACTGGTAAGTCTACTTTAGCATCTGCTATTATGGGCCATCCTAAATATGAAGTAACTTCAGGTTCAATTGAATTGGACGGGGAAGATGTATTAGAAATGGAAGTAGACGAGCGTGCTCAAGCTGGTTTGTTTTTAGCTATGCAATATCCAAGTGAAATTACTGGAGTAACTAATGCCGATTTCTTACGTTCTGCTATCAATTCACGCCGTGAAGAAGGCGATGAAATTTCATTAATGAAATTCATTCGTGAATTGGACAGCAAAATGGAATTTTTAGAAATGGATTTAGATATGGCTCAACGTTATTTAAATGAAGGATTCTCTGGTGGGGAGAAAAAACGTAATGAGATTCTTCAATTAATGATGTTAAAACCAAAATTCGCTATCTTAGATGAGATTGACTCTGGTTTAGATATCGATGCACTAAAAGTTGTTTCAAAAGGAATTAACGAGATGCGTGGAGAAGGTTTCGGAAGTCTAGTGATCACTCACTACCAACGTCTTCTTAACTACATTACTCCTGACCATGTACACGTTATGATGCAAGGTCGTGTAGTTAAATCTGGTGGTCCTGAGCTTGCACAAAAACTTGAAGCACAAGGATATGACTGGATTAAAGAAGAGTTAGGAATTGAAGACGAGACAGTTGGACAAGAAGCATAAGAAAGGGGACGAATCAGCATGACGGTTGAAACAAAATTGGCATTAACCGAGCAGGATATCCGCTCCTTTTCAGAAAGTAAACAAGAGCCAAGCTGGATGACAGATATTCGTCTAACAGCTTTTGGTGAGCTTGAATCACTTCCAATGCCAAAGCCAGATAAAACAAAAATCGATAACTGGAATTTCATTGAATTCCCTACACATACTGTAGAGAGCAATGTTTTTACTTCTTTAGATGAATTACCGGAAGAAGTGAAAGTACTTGTTAATACAGAAGAGCAAAAAAATATTTATATTCAACATAATAATACGCCAGCTTTTGTTTCTTTATCGGATGAACTAAAAGAAAAAGGTGTTATTTTAACAGATATTTTTACAGCGATCCGTGAAAATGCCGAACTAGTTCAAAAGTATTTCATGACAGATGGCGTAAAAGTAAATGAGCATAAACTCACAGCACTACATGCAGCACTTTTAAATGGTGGAGTATTCGTATACGTACCTAAAAATGTTGTGGTAGAAGAACCGATTCAAGTAATTTATTTACACGATAATAATACAGCATCTCTTTTCAACCATACGTTATTAGTTGCAGATGAAAATAGTGTTGTCACTTACGTAGAAAATTATCTATCGACTGTTGAACATACAAATGGCTTAGCTAACATTGTTTCAGAAGTTATTGCAAAGGATAATGCAAAAGTAACTTTTGGTACAGTGGATGTTCTTGCAGAAGGATTCACTACGTATGTAAACCGTCGTGGTGTCACTAGCCGTGATGCTGTTCTTGAATGGGCACTAGGTATGATGAATGATGGCGATACGATTTCCGAGAGCGTAACTCATTTAGTTGGGGATAACTCGCAAGGTCGTGTTAAAATGGTTGTTGTAGGTCGTGGGAAACAAAAACAAAACTTCACAACAAAAGTTATTCATTGGGGAAAACATTCGGATGGACATATTTTAAAACACGGTGTTATGAAAGATGAGGCATCATCTATTTTTAATGGAATTGGGAAAATTGAATATGGTGCTACAAAATCCAATGCAGTTCAAGAATCTCGTGTACTCATGTTAAGTGAAAAAGCACGTGGAGATGCCAACCCAATTCTATTGATTGACGAAGATGATGTAACAGCAGGTCACGCAGCTTCTGTTGGCCGAGTAGACCCACTTCAGTTGTACTATTTAATGAGCCGTGGTATTTCTAAACACGAAGCAGAGCGTCTAGTTATTCATGGATTCCTTGCTCCAGTAGTAAATGAATTACCTATCGAAGGCGTAAAGAAACAGCTGACGGAGGTTATTGAAAGGAAAGTTCGCTAATGCTCAGCAAAGAGATTCGAAGCTATTTTCCCATATTAAATCAAGAAATCAATGGTCATCCACTTGTCTATCTAGACAGTGGTGCCACTTCACAGAAGCCAGTGCAAGTTATTGAAGCGATTAAAAAGTATTATGAATACGAAAACTCAAATGTTCACCGTGGTGTGCATACATTAGGGAATCGTGCCACAGAAAGTTACGAAGGTGCACGAGAAAAAGTTCGAAATTTCATTAATGCTAAATCTACAAAAGAAATAATATTTACTCGTGGTACAACAACATCTATTAACACAGTTGCTAGAAGCTATGGCTTAGCAAATGTGAAAGAGGGCGATGAAATTGTCATCACGCATATGGAACACCATTCCAATATTATTCCTTGGCAACAACTTGCGAAAGATACAGGGGCAACATTAAAATACATCGATTTAGAAGCAGATGGAACATTATCATTAGAAAATGTCCGTGCTACTATCACAGATAAAACAAAAATTGTGTCTATCGTATACGTTTCGAACGTTTTAGGTACGATGAATCCAATAAAAGAAATTACTGAAATAGCACATGAACATGGTGCTATAATGGTCGTAGACGGTGCTCAAGCCGCTCCACATTTAAAGCTAGATGTTCAAAATTTGGATTGTGATTTTCTTGCATTTTCAGGTCATAAAATGTGTGGTCCGACAGGTATCGGGGTACTTTATGGTAAGCAGGAATTACTTGAAAAAATGGAACCAGTTGAATTTGGTGGAGAAATGATTGACTTTGTAGGACTATACGACTCTACATGGAAAGAGCTACCTTGGAAATTCGAAGGTGGAACACCGATCATTGCTGGAGCGATTGGTCTAGCAGCTGCCATTGATTTCCTTGAGGAAATCGGGCTAGATGAGATTGAAAAACACGAGCATGAACTTGCCTCTTACGCTATGGATAAAATGCTTACAATAGAAGGCTTGACTATTTATGGACCAAACGATCCGTCTAAGCGAGCTGGAATTGTAACATTCAACTTAGATGATGTGCATCCACATGATGTTGCAACCGTACTTGATATGAGCGGTATTGCTGTTCGTGCAGGTCATCATTGTGCACAACCATTGATGAAATGGTTACAATGTACGGCTACTGCAAGAGCAAGTTTTTATCTTTATAACACAGAAGAAGATATTGACCGTTTAGTTGCTGGATTGCGCACTGCAAAGGAGTATTTTAACGATGTCTTCTAATTTAGATCAATTATATCGTCGAGTAATAATGGACCATTATAAAAATCCTCGTAATAAAGGAAGTATCGAGGAAGGTGCTCTTACAATTGATATGAATAACCCAACTTGTGGAGATCGCATTCATCTGACACTTCAAGTAGAAGATGGAATTATCCAAAACGCAAAGTTTGATGGGGAAGGTTGTTCTATTTCAATGGCTTCTGCTTCCATGATGACACAAGCAGTAAAAGGGAAAAAAGTCGAAGAAGCCTTAAAACTTTCTACTACTTTTTCAGAGATGATGCTAGGAAAAGACTATGATGATTCCATTGACTTGGATGATATTGAAGCATTACATGGTGTATCTAAGTTTCCTGCGCGTATTAAATGTGCAACACTTGCATGGAAGGCTATGGAAAAAGGCGTTTCTGAAGAAAAATAATAATTGGAGAACGGAGGAAATACGATGGCAAAACAAATGCCTGAAATTGGTGATTACAAATATGGTTTCCACGATAAAGACGTATCCATTTTCCGTTCAAAACGTGGTTTAACGAAGGATATTGTAGAAGAAATATCTCGTATGAAAAATGAACCACAATGGATGTTAGATTATCGTTTGAAAGCGTTAGAAATCTTTTATTCTAAACCAATGCCTCAATGGGGTGGAGATTTAGGATCTTTAAACTTCGATGAAATTACTTACTATGTAAAACCATCCGAAGCAACTCAAAAATCATGGGATGAAGTACCAGAGGAAATCAAAGCAACATTTGATAAACTTGGTATTCCAGAAGCAGAACAAAAGTACCTTGCAGGTGTTTCTGCACAGTATGAATCAGAGGTTGTTTACCATAACATGAAGGAAGAGCTAGAGGATTTAGGTATTGTATTTAAAGATACGGACTCTGCTCTACGTGAAAATGAGGACATCTTTAAAAAATATTGGGGTACAGTTATTCCTTCAACAGACAACAAATTCTCTGCACTGAACTCTGCAGTTTGGTCAGGTGGTTCATTTATTTATGTACCACCAGGCGTTAAAGTGGATACCCCTCTACAAGCATACTTCCGTATTAACTCTGAAAATATGGGACAATTCGAACGTACGCTTATCATTGTAGATGAAGGTGCATCTGTTCATTACGTAGAAGGATGTACAGCTCCTGTTTATACAACAAACTCACTTCATAGTGCGGTTGTTGAAATTATTATCAAAAAAGATGCTTATTGCCGTTATACAACAATCCAAAACTGGGCAAACAACGTTTACAACTTAGTTACTAAACGTGCAGTTTGTGAAGCTAACGCTACAATGGAATGGATTGATGGAAATATCGGTTCTAAGTTAACAATGAAATACCCAGCTGTTATCCTAAAAGGAGAAGGCGCACGTGGTTTGACTCTTTCTATTGCAATTGCTGGTAAAGGTCAACACCAAGACGCTGGTGCTAAAATGCTACACTTGGCTCCGAATACCTCTTCTACAATTGTTTCAAAATCTATTTCGAAACAAGGCGGGAAAGTAACGTATCGTGGACAAGTTCATTTTGGTCGCAAAGCAACTGGTGCTCGTTCTAACATTGAATGTGATACATTGATCATGGATAACCAATCTACTTCAGATACAATTCCATACAATGAAATCCTGAATGATAATATTTCTCTTGAACATGAAGCGAAAGTTTCGAAAGTTTCTGAAGAGCAATTATTTTACTTGATGAGTCGTGGATTAAGTGAAGAAGAAGCAACAGAAATGATCGTAATGGGCTTCATCGAACCATTTACAAAAGAACTTCCAATGGAATATGCGGTTGAGATGAACCGTTTAATCAAGTTCGAAATGGAAGGTTCTATCGGTTAATACCTACAGTTTAATAAAGGCAGCAGGGTTGAGTAAAATGAACCTCTGCTGTCTTTTTTAATTTAGCTCTAACATGTAGTTAATGATATGATAAATAGTGGGGTGAATGGATGATAAAAATTGGTTTGACAGGATGGGGAGATCACACAGATTTATATGTATCTTCTCCGAAAGAAAAATTACAAGATTATAGTGCCCATTTTCCAGTAGTTGAATTGGATTCATCTTTTTATGCAATACCTTCTTATAGGAACGTTGAAAAGTGGATAAAGGAAACTCCAAATAGCTTTCAATTTATCGTTAAGGCATATCAAGGTATTACAGGTCATCTTAGAGGGGAATCTCCTTTTGATTCACTAGAGGATATGTTTGATCGTTATCGGGAATCCATTCAACCTTTCAAGGAAAGTGGGAAGCTTTCTATGGTTTTAGTTCAATTCCCTCCATGGTTTCAATGTAAAAAAGAAAATGTTGATTATTTATATAAAGTGAGAGCAGAGCTAAAAGATTTTGAGGTAGCAATCGAATTTCGAAATCAATCGTGGTATACGCATGCTATTAAAGATCAGACTATTCAGTTTCTAAAAGATAACCATTTTCATCATACGATCTGTGATGAGCCACAAGTAGGGGAAGGGTGTGTCCCTTTAATTCCAATTTCCACTTCAGAAAAAGTACTTGTGAGACTCCATGGGAGAAATACATATGGATGGATAAATCCAGGGGATAGTGAAAAATGGCGAGAAGTACGTTATTTATATGATTATAATAAAGAAGAACTTTTTGACATTCAAAAGATTTGCGAGGAATTACATACTAACACAAAAGAAGTAGTGGTATTATTTAATAATAATTCTGGTGGGCATGCAGCAAAAAATGCGAAAACCTTTCAACAGATGCTTGGAATAGAATTTGAAGGTTTAGCTCCAAAACAATTAGATTTATTTGATGGAGGGATATAATGGAGTGGATTATACTAGTTTTAGCTGGTCTTTTCTCCGGAATAGTTGGAGCATTAGTAGGTTTAGGTGGCGGAGTAATTTTAGTGCCAGCTGTATTATTTTTTGGAACGACGCTTGCTTTAATACCTAATATCACACCTCAAAGTGTGGTTGGCCTATCTGTGATTATGATGATTTTCACTGGTCTATCGTCTACACTTTCTTACATGAAAACGAAGACGGTTGATTTTAAAAGCGGATTCATATTTTTTATAGGAAGTATTCCAGGGACGATTTTAGGAGCATGGGTAAATAAAGGGTTAGATTTACCATCCTTTAATTTATATTTTGGTATTTTACTTATTATTCTATCAACCCTTCTGCTTGTAAGAGATCGATTAAAACCAGTTAAGTGGTTTGTCGAAAATGGTAGCAAAAAGACATTCACAGATGATAAAGATACATATGTTTATGGATATCCAATTTGGTTTGCCATCCTGTTAACATTTGGTGTAGGATTCGCATCTGGATTATTTGGAATTGGTGGAGGGTCTATCATTGTTCCTGCTATGATCCTTTTATTTTTATTTCCACCACATGTGGCAGTGGCTACGTCTATGTTTATGGTATTTTTATCTTCCATCATCAATTCTATAACGCATATCTCCCTGGGGAATGTGCCGTGGCTTTATACGATACCAGTTATTCCTGCAGCTTATATTGGCGCGAAATTGGGTGCCAGATTAAATAAAAAACTTAATTCGGATACGCTTGTCGTTGCTCTGCGAATTATTTTGCTATTATTAGGAGTTCGATCCATTATAGCTGGTCTTATGTAAAATCAAAAAGGTGGGTTTATGTTGAGAGAAACTATTCATATTTATCATACAAATGATTTGCATAGTCATTTAGAAAACTGGCCGACTATACATCAGTTTCTCTCCGATAGACAAAAAATGCATGAAGGACATGATTCATATCTCATTTTAGATATTGGTGACCATATTGATCGATCTAATATCTTTACTGAAGGTACTTTGGGAAGAGGAAATGTAGATTTACTAAATGAAGCTGGTTATGATTATGTCACCATTGGAAATAATGAAGGTATTACTCTTAGTCATGAAGAATTAGACAGTATGTATGCTGATGCAAATTTTGAAGTGGTTGTTTCGAACTTTACAGATCAAAATGGCATCATTCCATCATGGATACTCCCATATAAAATTCATAAAACTGCCTCTGGAATTCATATTGGAGTTGTAGCTGCTACAGCAGACTTTGGGATTTATTATGAAAAGTTAGGTTGGCATATTCAGCAGCCGATCAATCGACTAAAAGAAGTTTGTGAAGAAATACGGCATAAAGTAGATATCATTCTATGTATGTCACACCTTGGTATGTCCCAAGACGAAATAATTACAGAGGAAATACCGCAAATTGATGTAATTTTTGGCGCTCACACACATCATTTTTTTGATGAGGGGAAAATGCTGAATGGTACACTGCAGGCCGCTGCTGGCAAGTATGGAGCCTTTGTAGGGAAAGTTACAATAGAATTTGACCATAACCTTAGGGAAGTTAGTTCTAAAAAAGCTGTTCTATATCCAATAGAAACGCTGCAAATCCCTGAGAATAATGCGGAACAATTAGAAACTTGGGAGCATATAGGAAAAAGCAAACTAGCTTACCCACTTTTTGCGAATCAAACATTATTAAAGAAAGATTGGTTCCATTCATCAAGTATGTCTGATTTCTTTGCTAATGCATTACTAGCTTTTACAGGAGCTGATTGTGCCATGTTCCCAGCAGGCATTTTCTTAACCGATTTACAAAAAGGGATTGTTACTGCTGGTGATTTGCATAGACTTCTTCCTCATCCCATTAATCCATGTGTTGTAAGTTTAACTGGAGCAGAATTGATGGAAACCGTTGAGTTATCCAAAAATGAAAAGTGGCCCCTTCTTGAAGTAAAAGGTTTAGGATTCAGAGGGAAATATTTGGGTGCAATGCAATTTAACCAGCTATACGAGGATGAAGAAGGCGATGTATACGTAAAAGGAGAACTCGTTAAACTTGAAAAAACCTATTATCTTGCAACACTAGATATGTTCACGTTTGGCTATTTCTTTCCAGCCTTTAAATTTGCGACGAAGCAGTATTTTATGCCTGAATTCATACGGGACGTGTTAAAGTGGTACGCCCAAAAAAATGAAATATAGTCATTTAAAATCCTCCAGTTACATATAAATAACTAGGGGGATTTTTTTTTGTTGTTCTATCGTAAAAAGAAAAGAATCAAGTTTTTAAATATGCAGCGTAAATTAGCCATTTTTCTAGCTTGCTTTATCCTTTCTGTAGCGGGTTTGTTTTATTGGATCAATGCTCGCTTAACTCCAACTTATCTGCAATATGCAGAGGTACAGACGAACAAAATTGCTTCCATGGTGATAAGTAAAGCGATTAATACTAGAATTGCTAATGTGTTAGATGTAAATGACATTATTGAGCATGTTCCATCCGAAAGTGCTAATAATATGGTGACGACAAAATTTAACACGGAAATAATTAATCGAGTTTTGTCTGATACCCAAAGTTTAGTGCAATCTCATTTAGAGCAAGCGGAAAAGGGTAATCTATCAAGTTTACCTTATTTAGATGATATTGAGTATGATAAACAAACAATGGAAGATCAAGGTGGGGTCGTATTTTTTGTACCAATGGGGCAGGCAGCTAATATACCCCTAATCGGAAACTTAGGTCCAAAGATTCCCATTCGATTTCATGTGATTGGAAACGTTCAATCAACCGTTGAACAAAGTATTGATGAGTTTGGAATAAACAATGCCTTTGTAGAGATAAGTATTCTATTAAAAGTAAACGTCCAAATAATTGTTCCACTTGCCAGTAAAATGAGTACGGTCGAACAAAGGATTCCGGTCGCAATGGGTTTAATTCAAGGTCAGGTTCCACAAATTTATACAAAAGGGGAAGGTGGAAACGCTCCTTCTGTCGAAGTACCAATAAATCCATTACCAAAACAAGAATGATTGCAAGAGCTTACTTTTGATGTTAAAGTAATAGATGCAAAATGAATAGGTAGAGGCTGCATTGCTTAATAGTACTATACGTGAGGATGACAACGTAGATCGTTTAGGAAAGGAAGCAGTGCCGAAACTAAATGTTCTTGTCCTATAACATTTAGTTGGGGTTATTTTAAAGAGGAATAACACTGCCATTTATATGGAATCATATAAATGGTGAGCTACAGAGTATGAATGAAAGTGTAATCTTGAATTCTATAGTAGAGGCCAGCCATTCTTTTTGGTTGGCCTTTTTGTTTACTGTTCTGTGCCTCCGCCTGAAAAGGAGGAAACTATTTTGGAAAGTACTATATTTTCTTTACTACCACCATTATTAGCAATCATTATGGTTCTTGTAACGAAAAGAGTTTTATTATCACTCGGAGTTGGTATTGTATCTGCCTCTCTTTTAGTAGAAGGCTTTGACCCGGTAGATTCTTTACTTTTGCTATGGGAATCATTTAAAGTATCTTTTTGGGATGAAGGTTTAAACACATCTAATATTTACATTTTATTATTTATCTTATTTTTAGGTATTATTACTGCTTTAGTTGGTTTGTCTGGTGGAAGCACAGCTTTTGCGGCTTGGGCTGTTAAACGAATCAAAACTAGAAGAGGCTCCAAATTACTGACAGCTTTTCTAGGAATAATTATCTTTGTAGATGACTATTTTAATGCCTTAGCAGTTGGCCAAATTGCTAGACCTATCACTGATAGTCATCGCGTTTCGCGAGCAAAATTAGCTTATTTTATTGATTCTACATCTGCCCCAGTGTGTGTAATAGCGCCCGTCTCAAGTTGGGGAGCATTTTTAATAAGCCAATTGGGTGTTATTTTTGCAACTCATGCGGTTACTTCCTATACACCTCTTGAAGCTTTTATGTTAATGGCTCCTATGAACTTTTATGTTATCGCTACCCTTGCCATCGTTTTCTTTATGGCGTGGACTGACTTTGATTTAATGCCAATGAGAAAGCATGAAAAGATTGCAAAAGAAACAGGGAAGTTATTCGACACAAGTAAACCTAATCCAGGTGAGCTACAAGGTAATTTTCCAGAAAACAAATATGGAGAAGTTAAGGACTTGTTATTACCAATAATTACATTAATAGTAATAACTCTATTATCTATGTTTTGGACAGGTTATCAAAACTCAAATCAAGAACTCAATATATTTGTAGTTTTTGAAAATACGGATGTTCCTATTTCTTTATTTATTAGTGGACTATTAGCTACAATACTCGCTGTATTATTATACTTACGTCAGCTAAAATATAATCCAACAGCAAAGATTAATTTTATTTGGAAAGCTTTAGTTACTGGAATAAGTTCCATGTTACCAGCAATATTCATCTTAATATTTGCATGGTCATTATCATTTTTAATCGAAACTATTGGAACTGGCCAATATTTAGCCAACTTAGTTGCTGAAAACAATATACCGGTTGGAGTAATTCCAGTCTTACTATTTGTCCTAACAGCGATCATGGCTTTTGCAACAGGTTCATCATGGGGTTCTTTCGGAATATTACTCCCTATCGGTGCTAGCATTATCATGGCAATAGAACCCGAGCTATTGCTTCCTGTATTGTCTGCAGTTTTAGCAGGAGCAGTTTTTGGTGATCATTGTTCACCAATCTCTGATACAACAATAATGTCAGCAACAGGGGCTGGTGTAAATGTTATAGATCATGTCATGACACAATTGCCATATGCCATAACTAGCGCAGTAATAGCTGCTTTCGGTTATTTAATATTAGGTTTAACTGGATCTGTTATTATAGGATTCGTATCGGTTGTATTGATCCTAAACATGTTGTTTTTAGTGTGGAATTTTAAATCAAAAAAAGAAGACTTTAAACAGGGCTAAAACTAGCTCTGTTTTTTTATAATCATGCGTTAAACTAGGAATGAGAAGGTTGTTTGAATTAAAATAATATGTTACATTGACAACAGTGTAGTTAGTTTAAAGAATGGGGTCGATATGAAGTGACATCGTGTAAACCAACGAAATCAGAGCATCAACGTAAACCAGATTGGTTAAAGATAAAGTTAAATACAAATGAGGACTATAAAGGTCTTAAAAAGTTAATGCGTGAAAATAATTTACATACAGTTTGTGAAGAAGCAAGATGCCCAAATATTCATGAATGTTGGGGATCACGGAGAACAGCTACTTTTATGATTCTTGGAGCAGTTTGTACTCGTGCTTGCCGTTTTTGTGCAGTTAAAACAGGTCTTCCAAATGAGCTAGATTTAGCAGAACCTGAACGTGTAGCAGATTCGGTAGTTATTATGAACTTAAAGCATGTTGTTGTTACAGCTGTTGCCCGTGATGACTTAAAAGATGGTGGTTCAGAAGTTTTTGCAGAAACTATTCGTGCGATTCGTCGGAAAAATCCATTTACAACTATTGAAGTGTTACCTTCTGATATGGGTGGGATTGAGCAAAACATTCGTAATATTATGGATGCGAAACCAGATATTTTAAACCATAATATTGAAACGGTACGCCGCTTAACTCCAAGAGTTCGTGCAAGAGCAAAATATGACCGTTCACTTGAACTGTTGCGACGCGCTAAAGAAATGCAACCGAATATACCTACGAAGTCTTCTTTAATGTTAGGATTAGGAGAAACACATGAAGAGATTTTAGAAGTTATGGATGACCTACGTGCAAATAACGTAGACATTATGACAATCGGTCAATACTTGCAACCAACGAAAAAACATTTACCAGTACAAAAGTATTATTCACCAGCTGAATTTGGTGAACTTCGCAAAATAGCAATGAGTAAAGGATTCTCTCACTGTGAAGCTGGTCCACTTGTAAGAAGTAGTTATCATGCGGATGAGCAAGTAAATGCTGCAGCAAAACAAAGACAAGCACAAGGTGAGGAACTACTAGCTACTCAAAATAGCTAATGGATGGTGATCAAATGATTATTGCAGAAGGATATACGTATGAAGTCATAGAAGATTACCGAGAAGCTTTTAAGGAAGAAGCTTTTTTAGAAAGATATAGTGAAATATTGTCCAAATATGACTTTATAATGGGTGACTGGGGCTATGGTCAGCTTCGTTTAAAGGGCTTTTTTGAAGATCGAAACCATAAAGCTACATTTGATACAAAAATAAGTACAATGAAAGACTATTTATATGAGTATTGTAACTTTGGTTGTGCCTATTTTTTAGTAAAGAAAACTGGTGTGGCACCTAAAGTAGTACCGGTTGTTGAAACAGTTGAACAGATACAAGAAAACCTTGAGCAAGATCATCAATGATGATCTTGACTCAAGGTTTTTTAGTTGAGTAATTCACTCAAGTAATCTCTTAATTCTTTAGCTTCTTCTTCTGTTCTATTAAACACGTGTTCTAGATATCCTGGTTCTTCCAAATCGTCTGGTCCAAGTATTGCAGCTCTTCCGTATTGGATATCCATCACAAGAACTTTACCAAAAAAACGAGAGCTTTGTAGGACAGCCAAGTCATAGCGTTGTGATTCGCCTGTGAATCCTACAAATCTTGTTTTAGTATCTTCCACGTCATCATATAAGAAAAACCGTTCCATCTTGTGACACTCCTTCCTACCTCTCAATTATGGTACTATAGAATAGAAGACAATATCAACTGAACAAAAACTAGGAGGCATTTCGATGTATTTTGTGGATCGAAAAAAAATCGCAACTACTTTAACTCACATGAAAACTTTACTTGATTTATTGGAAACTAAAACAGATTGGAACAATGACCAAATCTCAAAATTAGCTCTTGAACGTGTAGGTCATAATATTATTGAGTCTATTATTGATGTGGGCAATTCAATGATCGATGGGTTCATTATGCGAGACCCAGGTGGTTATGATGATATTATTGATATTTTGACGGATGAAAAAGTTATAACAGCAGAAATGGATGCTCCTTTAAAAGAGGTTATCGAATTTAGAAAAGTACTTGTCCGTGATTTTCACTCAGTCAATGATGCACAATTATATAAAGTTCTCTTATCTAATATTTCTTATTTGAAAGAATTTCCAGTGAAAGTAGAAAACTACTTAGTGAATGAACTTGGCCCAGTTTCTGCATTTTTACCGGAGGATTCCAATGTCCAATTATAAGGCATACTGTTTAGATTTAGATGGCACAGTTTATAGAGGAGAAACCCCGATTAAAGAGGCAGTTGAATTCATTCACTATTTACAAGGAAAAGATATTGAACCTTTTTTTGTGACGAATAACTCATCCATGACTCAAAAACAATTACAGCAAAAGCTTGCAAAGATGGATATTCACACGGAAACGGATCATATTGTCTCTTCATCAATTGCTGCTGCTAATTATATAGAAGAACATTTTCCTGGAAAATCTGTTTTTATGATAGGAGAAAGTGGCTTACAAGATGCACTAGAGTCTAAACAAATTATGCGAACAGATGATTTAGCAGAAGTTGTTGTGATGGGAATCGATCGACAAATCAATTACGAGAAGTTTGCAATTGCTTGTCTTTCAGTTCGTGCAGGAGCTGCTTTCTTATCAACGAATAGTGATCACGCATTTCCTAGCGAAAGAGGTTTTCTTCCTGGGAATGGTGCTTTTACTAAATTGGTGGAATACTCCACTGGAGTGGATGCTTTGTTTATGGGAAAACCACAGCCATTTATGCTAGAGTATATCCAAAAACAATTTGGGTATAAAAAAGAAGAAATGGTTATGATAGGTGACAATTATCTTACAGATGTTTTAACAGGCATTAATATGGGTATTCATACAGTGCATGTAAATAGTGGTGTAAACAGTACGGAAGAAGTACGACAAAAAATTGCTCAACCAACGTATTTTTTAGAATCATTATGTGAATGGATAATATAAAAAAAGACTGCGATATTGCTCGCAGTCTTTTAAAATAAAGGATTTTCCTCAATGTATTTATATATGTTTGTAACTAGTTCACTTGGAGTGTCTGCTTCGACAACGTCGCCGTTGACAATAGCGAAAAAAGTTTCAGAGCACAATGAGCAATAGCTTAAACAACCATACTCTAATACATCTAAATTCGGATCTTGTTCTAAAATATCATAAGCTTCTTGTGAACCATTTGCAAGGTTGCTTATGCAAAATTCAACCATTGGATTCATAGCTGTCACCTCACTACTTCGTCATGCTACTCTTTTTTTATTCATTCGTCAATGTAGAAGTCTTATTGTGAAATCCATCACAATCATTTATAATTTGAAGTGACATTTAGAGATGAGGGATATAATATGCGAAAGTTAGTATTGTTAGGTGGAGGATATGGTAATATGCGTATTTTACTTCGTTTATTGCCAAATAACTTACCAGATGATGTAGAAATCACATTAATTGACCGAACGCCATTTCATAGTTTAAAGACTGAGTTTTATGCGTTAGCAGCTGGTACAGCTTCTGATCATGAAATTCGAGTAGCATTTCCGGAAAGCGGAAAGTTAACGATAAAGTATGGAGAAGTTATAGAAATTGATGTAGATAGTAAACAAGTTTTATTAGAAGATGGGCAAGCTGTCGGATACGACGATCTAGTTATAGGTCTAGGGTGTGAAGATAAGTATCATAGTGTACCTGGTGCAGATGAATTTACTTATAGCATTCAGACAATCGGGCGTTCTCGTGACACATACAACAAACTAGGTGGACTTCCTTCAGGTTCAGTAGTTGGGATTGTTGGTGCGGGACTTAGCGGTATTGAACTTGCAAGTGAACTTCGTGAAAGTCGTCCAGATTTGAGGATCAAACTTTTTGATCGTAGTGAACGTGTATTAAGAGATTTTCCGGAACGATTAAGTAAATATGTAAAAAAATGGTTTGACACTAACGATGTAGAAGTTGTAAGCAACTCGAATATTACAAAGGTAGAGCCAAATAAATTATACAATCATCAAGAAGTTATTCCTGTAGACGTTGTAGTATGGACTGCAGGAATTCAACCTGCTGCACCGGTGCGTGCATTACCAGGCGAAAAAGACAAATCGGGTCGTGTCATTTTAACACAGTACCATGATTTACCAAGCTACGAAAATGTATTTGTCGTAGGGGACTGTGCATCACTTCCTTTTGCACCAAGTGCGCAACTTGCGGAAGAACAAGCAGAACAGATTGTAAAAGTATTGCAAGCACGTTGGAAGGGACAAGCTCTTCCAGAGAACATGCCTGAAATTAAGCTTAAAGGCTTTATGGGCTCTCTTGGTAAAAAACAGGGATTTGCTTACTTAGCAGATATTTCTGTAACAGGTCGTATCGCAAGACTAATGAAATCAGGATTGCTTTGGATGTATAAGCGACACAATGGATAATAGCTTTTCGAAACCTCTGCTACAAGAGAATATTTGAACTTTAAAAAGCTTCGAAGCGTTGGTAGTATCAACACTTCGAAGCTTAAAAATTTATGAGTTGTTGAATCGATCTATAAATCTATTGCTATTCTTTTTCACTAACATAGCCATACTTCTCAAGGGCTGCATATACTGGTTTTAATTGAATATATCCTTCCCCAATGACTTCTTCATTGAGCATAACAAGAGGGTAGAAAAATTCGTCATCAGCAATTCTATTTGCAATGGTTTGATGTTTTTCATTCTCAATTGGCTTTTCAATATCGATATAAGTGAATGTTACTTGGTGATTTGGAAATTTTCTATCGATTGCAGCTTGTAGCCATTCGTATGTATCCTTAGAGGATGGTGCATTTACGCAACTTGCACAAACTATATCTGCACCGAAGATTTCTATGTTAATTGCTTGAGTTGTCATATGAACAGTTCTCCTTCGAATTCTTTATTGGATTTTTTTCTTACTTCACATTATAATGATTATAGCGAAAGGAGTCGATAGATATGACAGATACAATAAATGAACAAGTACAAGAAGTTTTAGATAAATTACGCCCATTTTTACTTCGTGATGGGGGAGACTGTGAGCTTGTAGACGTTGAAGACGGTATTGTTAAACTACGCCTTTTAGGAGCTTGCGGAAGCTGCCCAAGTTCAACGATTACATTAAAAGCAGGTATTGAACGTGCACTATTGGAAGAAGTACCAGGTGTAGTAGAAGTAGAACAAGTATTTTAATAAGACATGTTAAAAAGAAGCCTTACTTCAAGGCTTCTTTTTCTTTGTTCTCACGTATTTCTTGCCAACGTTCTTTTGCCATTTCAATTACTTTTGGTTCGATAGATGTACTTTGCTTTTCAATCACTTTTGAAAAATATCGTGTAGCATATTCGATATCACCAATTCTCCGAGACAATTCTGCTATTAAATAGAGCACACGTGTTTCTGACATTTGTGTACCATTATAATCATCGTTTGAATATGAATCGGCATATCGATCACGTGCTATCTTCAGGAAACGCTGCTCTTGCTCCTGATTCTGTTGAAGACGGTATAACCAAGCTGTTCTGAGTGCCAAACCTGCTATATTAATAAATTTTTCTTTTTTTAAGGTACCGCAGTGTATTCCAAGCTTATATGCCATGATTCCTTCTGTCAAAGTTCTTTCCTCTCCAAAAGAGTGGGGAACCCATTTATTAGCAACCTCTGTTTGAATAATTTCTTTTACTCCAGGGGCAAAGTATTTTGTATAATCTTCTGTAAAAGAAAAACCACAATGCTCACAAACAAAAATATTATAGAGGAGTGGATTCACTTCCTTATTTTGATAAATAGGTTGAAAGTCCGTTTCATGACTTTCTACATTAATAAATTTTGAGCGTACTTTTGTAGATTTAAATTTCTTTTTGCAGTGTAGACATTCGATATCTTTTTGATAATACGGAGTAATTTCCATGATGTTTCCTCTTTTCGCTCATGACTTAAGTAGTTCTATTATACTGCATTTATTGGCTTGTTGAATAGTTCTATTATACTTTATTTGTTTACGAAATGCGATGTAATTCTTCAAGCGGTTTTCCTTGTCTAGATAGTAAAAACATTGATATGATAGAGAATAGGAAGGAAAGGTGATTCAGATGGCAGAAGTAGTAATATTATCTGAAGCGGCAGCTTACCGCGTAAAGGAAATGATGAAGCATAACGGAGAAGAAGGATCTTTGCTTCGTATTGCAGTTAATGGTGGTGGATGTAGCGGTCTTTCTTACGGAATGGGTTTTGAAAAGGATAAAACGGAAGAAGATATAGAGCTACATCAGCATGGTATTGATATTGTTGTCTCACCAGAAGATGCTTCTATCTTAAATGGTACTTCAATAGATTATAAAGAATCACTAATGGGTGGTGGGTTTACCATCGAAAACCCGAACGCTATCGCATCTTGTGGATGTGGTTCGTCGTTTAGAACTGCTAAAAAAGAAGGAACACCAGAGAGTTGCTAACTCGTTAAGTGTTCGGACAATTGGACGGCATGCTAAGGTATTTACTTTTCGTAGTTGTTAGTCGAATACCGCGATTAATTGAATATCAGCGCTTTTATGAACGCTACTTTACGTATTTAACGATACGGGAGGTGGCGTTTTTTCATGGAAAGAAAAATTGTTGATTCAAGACTAAAAGAATTTATACCATGTTAAATAATAGTCTACCTTTTAGAGAAAAATATTATTTAGTGTACTCATAGTCCTCCTGAATAAATGTTTGGTATAATTAGTTAAAATTAACAAACAATTTTTTTAGGAGGCTATTAATGTCACAAATAGAACAACTACATTCTCACATATTACACTCAAATACTTTGCCAACATGTTTAGAAACACTTTCTAAGATAGAAGATAACGATGAAGTATTTCGTTCTCTCACTGAGTATGGCACGCTGACTTATAGCAGATTATATGGAGTACTTAATCAATTAAAATTACGTATTGACTCTATTGATCCAAACTATTTTAGATTGTCAGTACTTAATCAAATCAATAGTGATGTTAATCAAATCAATTCCTATCTTCAAAACCCAACTACTCATCTTTTGACTGATTCCTCATTAAATAATATAAACACCCATTTGGATAATATTTTAGCTTATTTAATCCAAATACCTCAGATATCTGACCAAAAGGAATTTGAGGGAATAAGAGAAAATGTTACTTCATTTAGACGTTCTGTAGCACGCCATAAGGTTATTTTGGAAGAAGAGCGCCAACAAATTATCGAAAAAAACGAAGAAATTAAAAGAGAATTTGAAGAACTAAACGCCTCATTTGAAGCATTAAATAACAAATTTAATACTGCATATAATGAACTGGAAGAAAAATTTTCAAATTTACATACACGTTTTCTAGAGACAGAAGAGGAACGGGATAATCAATTTACTCAAAAAATGGAAGAATTTCAAGAGTCCACTGATGCTTATTTTACAGAAAGAGAAGAACAATGGGAGGAATTGCTTGACAAAAATAAGGATGTTTTTGATAAAACAATTGAGGAATTAAATACTGTGCATGAGTCTTTTCTAACTGAAATACAAGGAAAACAAGAGAGATATGACGAGATTTTAATAGAACATAAGAAATCTGTCGAAAGTATAGTAGGTATTATATCTACAAACACAATCTCTGGTCATTTTAAAGAAGTTGCTGATAGAAAATATAAACTAACTACTATTTGGCAATGGATGACGGGTGGTGGATTTGCAGCAACGATTGGTTTTGGTGTTTATGCCTTTATATTTAGTTATGATTTAGACTGGCCGTCATTAGTTGCTAGATTTATCGTTACAACAGCCTTGGGATCGTTTACTGCATATGCTGCTCGTCAAGTAACTAAAAATGAAGCCCAGGAAAAATATAATCGTCAAATGGAAGTTGAGCTTAAAACACTTAACCCATATATTGCTTCATTCTCTGAGGAAGATCAAATTAAATTGAAAGAGCAATTTTTCCCTCATATTTTTGGTCGAGCTGAAGTAAATAAAACATCGAATGATAGTGATGCAAGTACTTCCAGTCACTCACTTAATCCGCAACAGATTGAAAATATTAATTATGTTATTGAAACATTAAAAAATGTAACTGGTGGACAAAAATGAAGTTGATTTAGAATGCGTCATTATAAAAGACAAAGCGAACCGTTTATAGTTTTATTTGGAGAAAGTACCTGGAGAAAGTTAAGGCTGTACTACTTATTTGACTTTAAACGCTTGTTTTGTTCACGATAACACAGAGATACAGTATACAAACTTTACGGTTACTTTCGGGAACAAAAATTTTTAGATTACAATTAATAAGAACTCCGAGGTTAATAAAAAACCATCGGAGGTTTTCTTTATAAATCGTACATTTACAGGAGAAAATGCTCTTTTTTAAATGTTAATTTTCAGTAAATTCTCAAATTTACAATAAGGTAACAATGTATTGAAATAGTGTGCTAAAAGGTCTAATATAGGAATTAAGAGTTTTTTTGTCGTAAACTAGACAAAATTAAAGAATTTCTTGATGTATAATCAGAAGTATCTTATAAAAAATATATTAAAGGTGGTTGCGATCTTCGTGAAAAGACCAACAATTCTAGTATTAGGTGCAGGTTATGGTGGATTATCTACTGTAGTTAACCTTCAGAAATTAGTAGGTACAGATGAAGCAGATATTATACTTGTAAATAAAAATGATTACCATTATGAGTCAACATGGTTACATGAAGCGTCTGCTGGTACTCTTCGTCCAGATCAAGTTCGTTATGATGTAAAAGATGTAATCAACTCAAGCAAAGTAAACTTTGTAAAAGCTACAGTTGATGGTATTGACGTTAATTCAAAAAAAGTTACAACTAGTGCTGGTGAGTATACATATGATTACTTAGTAATCGGTTTAGGCTTTGAAGGAGAAACTTTCGGAATTCCTGGCTTAGATAAGTATGCTCTTTCCATTGCCAATGTAAATGCTGCTCGCCAAATTCGTGATCACATTGAATATCAGTTTGCTACATGGTCAACAGAAGAAGTGCATGATGATACACGCTTAACGATTGTTGTAGGTGGAGCTGGATTCTCTGGTATTGAATTTTTAGGTGAATTAGGAAATCGTATTCCTGAACTTTGTAAAGAATATGATGTACCAAAAGAAAAAGTCCGCGTAATTTGTGTTGAAGCTGCTCCAATGGTACTTCCAGGATTTGATCCTGAATTAGTAGAATATGCAGTAAGACAATTAGAGGCAAAAGGAATTGAATTCTCTATCGGTACACCAGTCGTAGAAGCAACTCCTGAAGGCGTTAAGATTAAAAAAGGCGAAGAAGAATTTGAATTCATCAAAGCTGGTACTGTTGTATGGGCTGCTGGAGTTCGAGGAAATCGCTTAATCGAATCATCAGGAATTGAAAACATGCGCGCACGCGTAAAAGTAGAGAAAGATATGCGTGCTCCTGGTTTCCCAGATGTATTTATAGTTGGGGACTGTGCTCTTCTTATCAATGAAGAGATTAACCGTCCATACCCACCAACAGCACAAATTGCAATGCAACAAGCTGTTACTATTGCGAAAAATATCGTTTCCCTTATCAAAGGGAATGATACAGAAGTGTTCGTTCCAGCTCTTAAAGGAACAGTATGTTCACTTGGTGAGCACGACGCAATTGGTGATGTAATGGGTAGAAAACTAACTGGTACAAAAGCTTCTATTATGAAAAAAGTAATTGATAACCGCGCACTATACATGATCGGTGGAATTCCACTTGTAATGAAAAAAGGTAAATTTACTTTATAATATCATTTGATTTCGATGAGCTCTCACTGTATGTATAATTACAGTGAGAGCTTTTTTAAAGGAGATTTTTTTATGGCAAGAGAGGATAGAGGAAATATTTGGTTGGGTGTTGCAGGTATAGTAGTTAATGATAAAGGGGAATGGTTAGTTGTAAAGAAAAGATATGGAGGTCTTCATGGTCGATGGTCTTTTCCTGCGGGTTTTGTAAACAAAGATGAAACTGTAGATGAAGCTGTTCGAAGAGAGGTGAAAGAAGAAACTGGTGTAGATTGTACTGTTCGGAAGATGGTTGGCTTTAGAAGTGGTGTTATTCATCATAAAATAAGCGATAATATGGCCATTTTTTTATTAATACCGAATGAGAAAGAACCGATTTTACAGGCTCAGCTTTCTGAACTATATGAAGTAAAGTGGATTCATCCAAATGAATTAGTAGTAGATAAAGACGCCTCCGTCATGATTCATGAGCTAGCATCAAAGAAAGTAGAAGATGGGTTTAATACCATTGAAGGGATTAATCCTGGAGATGTATTTGGTTATAGTAGCTACAAGCTATTTTTTTAGTAGCTATTGTCCAAAAAAATATTTGTTTTTATTTACAACATATTAGTTATATGGTATATTATCTGAATATTAAGAATAGATAATGTTAGGAGGCGATTCAAATGAAGAAATTTAAAAAAGAAGGAAATTCCAACCATTGTCCATACTGTAAGGGAGAAGGCTATTTTCAATTGAGACTAGGTGGATCTGAAACCTGTGGGCGTTGTAATGGATCGGGAAAAAAATGAATGAGAATTATGACAAATGAGTGAATACGCAGAAGTACATTGAATACTAGCCTCCGTTAAGGTAAACTATTTAGAGATACTACGGAGGTAATAGATTATGCAAGATTTTATGCTAGTACAAATGATACTCTCGGTTCTTATATTTTTTGTCATGTTTTTCGGAATCGCCTTTTTAGTAAACATGCTATTACGAATGACTTGGTTTGTGGCATTTTTATATCCACTTGTTGTTGTATTCATTATTGATGAAGTAGGATTTTTTGATTACTTTACAAAAGCAAGAGAAGCGTTTTCTGCGTTGGGAAATAAAATAATCTCACTCCATACAGCAGATATTATTATTTTATCTAGTGGTTTAGCGGGAGCAATTGCTGCAGGTTTTGTTATTAAATATCTTCGAAAAAATGGATATCAAATGTTTTAATTGGAGGATGACCTGTAAAATAGGTCATCCTTTTATATTTCGCTTAGAATTCTGTATCTTTCATATTTAATAGACCCTGTGGAGACTCATGAGTAGCGAATGGCAGCTCAGAATATCCGTGTTTTTCAAGATCAAATATTAATGCTGTACTCTTCTACATCTTCATATATCTACAATGAAGATTAAAGTAACCACAAATAAAAAACCACTATCGTTTCCAACGATAGTGGTTGCTTTTTGCTCTTCTTGTGTAGAACTTGATTACGTTTATAAATATCCATCTTTAATTATTCAAAGGTGTTGTAAATGACAATCGAGATCAATATACCAGTAAGTGCACCCATGAAAACTTCCATTGGTTTGTGTCCTAAAAGGGTTTTTAATTCGATTATTTTCTCTTCATTCTTCTTATTTGCCCATCCCTTTGTTTGCTCAACAAATAACTGGAAATCCACTCTCATTTGATTGATCATTATTGCTTGTTGTCCTGCTTGAAAACGAACGCCAGTTGCATCAAACATAACGATAACAGCAAATACTGTGGAGACTGCAAATATTGGAGAATCTAGCCCCGTTTCATAAGCAATTGCAGTGCAAAGGGAAGTTACAGCAGCTGAGTGAGAACTAGGCATTCCACCGGTAGAAGTAAATAACTTCCAATCTATTTTCTTTGTTATTAAAAAATGTATTGGAATTTTAACAAATTGAGCAAAGAAAATGGAAAAAAGTGCAGCCAATAATGGAGTGTTCTGGAGGATTGCCAAAGTAGACACCGCCTTTCTTCTAAACATTAAGTAAGACTAGTATAACACATTCAAACAATTCGAAAAATGTAAGTACTTCCTATATAATAAAAATGTATCCGAATTATTAGGAGGAAAAATAATGATTATTAGTACGAACGCTGTTTTATTTGAGGAAGTTCAATCAGAAACCTTAGTAGTAGCAGTTTCCAAGAATGTAGAAAATATAAGCAATTGGAGCGACTTTTTAGAGAGCTTCGGCTCACATATTACGGACTGGATCAAAAGTGGAGACATATCTTCTGAGCTTAAAAAAGTTGTAAAAGTACCTGTTGCAGGCAAAGACGGTGTCAAAAGAATTCTATTTGTTGGAATTGGAGATCGTAAGCAGCTAACTCAAGACAAACTTCGTCAAGTATTTGGACTTGTTGGTAAGGAGCTTTTATCGAGTAAGCCAGAATCATTAGCAATTTGGATACCTTCTTTCGCAAATGAATCGATTTTAGATGCGGATATTGCTTACTTGGCAGCAGAGGGAATTGGAATGGGTTCTTTTACATTTGAAGGATATAAAACAACCTCAAATGTACCAGATTATTATTTACCAGCTATTGAGCTTTTAACGCAGGAAGAGTCGGATGAAGTTGTATCATACTTTGAAATCGGTTCTATTTATGCGGATGCTGTTAATGAGGCGAGAATATTAGTAAATACTCCTGGTAATGTTCTTACTTCTACGCAGTTAGGCGAATATGCAAGAGAACTTGGCAATACATATGACTTTGAAACAGAGATCTTAGGTAAAAAAGAAATAGAAGAACTTGGTATGGGTGCACTTCTCGCAGTCAACCAAGGTTCTGTCGAAGAGCCTCGATTAATTGTATTGAAATATCAAGCTACTGAAGAATGGGAAGATGTAGTTGCTTTAGTAGGTAAGGGAATTACATTTGATACTGGTGGTTATTCGATAAAAACAAAAACAGGTATTGTTGGAATGAAAGGCGACATGGGTGGTGCTGCTGCAGTACTAGGAGCTATGCAAATAATAGGAGAGCTTCGTCCAAATAAGAACGTTATTGCTGTTATTGCTTCTACAGATAATATGATTTCTGGCAATGCGTTCAAACCAGATGATGTGATCACGTCCATGAGTGGTAAAACAATTGAAATTTTAAATACAGATGCTGAAGGTCGATTAGTTTTAGCAGATGCAGTAACCTATGCAAAACAACAAGGTGCAAATTATATTGTAGATGTGGCGACATTAACAGGCGGAGTAATTACAGCACTTGGGTACGATAAGACAGGTGCACTTACAAATGATGAAGCGTTTTTTGAAACGTTTATGGAATCCTCTATTGAAACAGGTGAATTTACATGGAGATTACCATTAACTGAAAATGATAAAAAACGAATTCGTAAGAGCGATGTAGCAGACTTAAATAATTCACCAGGTGGAGATGGCCATATGATTTTTGGTGGTGGATTTGTAGGAGAGTTTGTAGAGGATACACCATGGATTCATTTAGATATCGCTGGTACTTCCGATACAAAGTCTGCACATGATCTAGGTCCAAAAGGTGGGACTGGTGTAATGGTTCGTACACTTGCTACATTAATTGAGAGAATGGCGGAGGAAGAATAGGCAAAGCACTCAGCCAGGAAAACCCCAAACGCATACACTGAGATGAAAGGAGGAGCAGCATGGTAAGATTTCATCGAGGTGGTTTTGGGGGTCCATTTTTTGGTGGCTTTGGAGGTCCATTACTAGGAGGCTTTTTTGGAGGACTACTCGGTTCTTCGCTAGGTTATGGTTTTGGGGGGTATAGACAGCCTTATTATCCATATCCTTACTATCCATATCCATATTCATATCCGTATTATCCATATCCTTATTATGGTGGTTATTAATAAAAAAATAAGCTTTTGCAAACGCAAGTATTGCGTATTGCAAAAGCTTTTCTTATTTCTATTGATTTTCTCTTCTTTTCTTTACTACTTCTGCAAGATCATCACGTACAGATTTATCCCATAATTTTATCCCGGATAAATAAGCTGCTCTACCCATCATATGACCACCAACAGGACCTGTTATGAAAAGAAAGACTATTCCAAGTAGTATACGGGAGTTAAAATGACCTTCATTGAGCCAAAAGTGAAAGAACACACCAAGTAGAATGCTCATAACCCCTAGTGTCGCACTCTTAGAAGCCGCATGAGCACGTGAATAGGTGTCGGGAAGCCGTATTAAACCTATAGCAGTAACTAGTATAAAGATTGTTCCGAAAGATATGGTAGCGATAATTAAAATATTAGCTATTACGGTCACGTTGAATGATTACTCCCTTCTCCGTGAATTTTGAAAAAGCAACTGTACCTATGAATGAAAGGATTGCTAAGAGTAATATAACCTCTAAAAAAAAGCCAGTATCAAAAAGAATGGAAATAAGCCCTATCAATGAAATCAATCCAACTCCAATTGCATCTAATGCGATTACACGGTCTGGTGTAGTCGGCCCTTTCACTAGGCGATATAAAAAGCCTAAAAGCGATAGACTTATCAAGACAACAATAATCCATAGAAAGGTTGTCATGATCTGCTCACCTCCAATATTGCTTTTTCAAACGTATTTTGTATTGATTGGATTGCTTCATCTATATCCTCAAAGTCAAGTGAGTGAATATATAAGGTTTTATTGTCATCCGAAATATCAATTACAATTGTTCCTGGTGTTAGTGTAATGAGACTCGATAATAGTGTTATTTCCCAATCCTTTTCAAGAACAGTGGGCATCGCAAAGATTGCAGGTCGTATAGGCATCTTTGGTTTAATAATTAGCATTAAAACAGAAAAGTTAGATAGCGTTAACTCTTTAAGGAATAATAGAGTAAGTTTAATAACTGCCCAAACTTTGTCTAAATAGAATCTGGTACTAAATGATTTACGAACCATAAATAACATTAGCAAACCTAAAATATATCCTACGATAAAAGTGGAAGGTTTAAATGACACAGATAAGAACATCCACGTTACTGCAATAAATACATTCAACAAAATTTGAAATGGCATTATTTCAACCCTCCAAACACAGCATCCGTATAGACGGAAGGTTCTAGTAAAACTGTTGAGGCATCTGTCATAAACGGTACAAGATATTCGGAACCAACACCATAAATTACTGTTATAGCAACTAAAGTAATCGCCGGAAACAATAATTGTCGGTATGTTTTTGGACTAATTGTATGCACTCCAACTTTATCTTCACCCCAGAAAGCATAGATAAAGATTCGAATAGCAGAAAGTAAAACAATTAAACTTGATGCAAGAATAAATATACTTTGCCAAATATATTCTCCTTCAAATCCACCTTGTACAACTAGAAGTTTGCCGACAAATCCACTTAATGGAGGGATACCTGCTAGACCAAATGCTGCTATCAAATAACTCCAGGCCAATGCTGGATAGCGCTTCATAAGACCACCCATTTTTCGTAAATCAGATGTACCTGTAATTTTAATAATAATCCCAATCAATAAAAACAAGGCACCTTTAATGAGGATGTCATGTATTAAATAAAACACGGAACCAAGCATTCCACTTTCGTTCATAATAGATGCACCAAACAAGATAACACCTACTGCAATGACAATATTATAAATAATGATTTGTTTCAAATCGAAATATGCTAGAGCTCCAACACATCCTGCAATGATCGTGATAATTGAAATGACCATGAGTAATTCATGTGTATATCCAATATCAGTTGTAAAGAACAATGTATAGGTACGCATGATAGCATATACGCCTACCTTTGTTAGTAGTGCTCCGAACAGCGCCAAGACGGGAACAGGTGGAGCAGCGTATGAACCAGGAAGCCAGAAGAATAATGGAAAGATAGCTCCTTTAATACCGAATACTATCAAAAATAATACAGCTATTACTGTTACTATTCCTGATTGTCCTATCTCCGATAGTTTTATAGAAATGTCAGCCATATTAAGTGTTCCAACTACAGAGTACAAGTAACCAACAGTAATAACAAATAACGAAGAGGAAACGATATTAACTAGTATGTACTTAAGAGATTCTCTTAACTGAACTTTTTCCCCACCTAATACGATCAAGACATAGGAGGACATAAGCAATACTTCAAAGAAAACGAACATATTGAAAATATCACCTGTTGTAAATGCACCATTCACACCTGTCAACATGAACATGATCGCTGGATAATAAAAAGCTTTTTCACGATCTACCCCAATGGAAGTGTAGCTATACCATACAACGAAAATAGCGATGAGCAGGGAAGACAGGACTAATAAAACCGATATCATATCAGAAACCATTGTGATTCCAAACGGAGGTGCCCAACTACCAAGCGTAACTGTTTGAACACCATCTGTTTTTACTTTTACTAATAGGACTATAGCTGAAGCTAGTGCCAATAAAAGTCCAATCATTACCGTAATTCGCTGTGCTTTGACTTTTTTCGGGAAAAACAACAAAATGGCTGCAAAAAGGAACGGTATGAGGACCGGAAATAATAATAAATTAATCATTGTCTTCTGTTCCTTTCATTAAATCCATATTGTCTGTACCTAGCTCTTTATAGGTTCGATAAGCTAATACTAAAGAAAATGCGGTAACACCAAAGCTAATAACGATAGCAGTAAGTATTAATGCTTGGGGAAGTGGATCAACATAATCTGTTACCCCATCAGCTAAAACAGGAGCAGCTTTTCCATTAAGTCCGCCCATTGTTATTAATAAGAGATGTGTTCCATGACTTAGCAAGCCCGTTCCGATAATAATTCGAAGTAAGCTTCGAGAAAGTATTAAATAAATGGCTGCCATGAATAGAAAGCCGATTAAAATGGACATTAATATTTCCATTATTCATCTCCTCCTATCATTTGAATGATTGTCATCGTTACTCCGACTACAACTAAGTATACGCCTGTATCGAAAAACATTGCTGTATGGATCGATGTTTCACCAAGTAAAGGTAAATTAAAATAATCATAGACATGTGTAAAAAATGGAACATTAAAGAATATAGAACCAGCGGCAGTTGCTAAAGAAATTAATAAGCCGGTTGCAGTAAGAACCGTATAGTTTATCGGAAGCATCTCATTTACTGTTTTCAAGTCGAAAGCTAATAATAATAAAACAATAGCACTAGACATCAACAATCCGCCGACAAATCCTCCACCAGGTGTATAATGTCCTGCAAAAAAGATATGAATGGAGAAGAGAAAAATAATGAAAAATACTACTTTCGTCGTCGTTTGAATAATTAAATCATTCGTTTTCAACTTTTTCTATCTCCTTTCTTTTTTGCTAGACGCAGAGTAATCATTCCTATAATTCCTAATGAAGCAATTGTTAACACACTTATTTCAAATAAAGTATCAAATCCACGGTAATCTACTAAAATAACGTTTACGATATTTCCGCCACCAGCTTCTGAGTAAACAGTTTCCTTATAATAATCAGCTATAGAAGGAATAAGCTTTTGTGAATGAGAAGAGATAGCGATCAATGTAACCATTACACCAACTCCAAGAGCAATAAGGAAGTTTCCAAGTCGGAAGCCTCTATCTTCTTTTCCTTTTTCATGCTTGTCCATTTTAGGCAAATGATAAAATGCCCCTAAAAATAATGCTACTGAAACTGTTTCAATTACTAATTGTGTTAAAGCAAGATCAGGAGCCTTAAAGATGATGTAGAATAAAGCAACCGTATATCCTACTGCTCCTAGTGCAATTATCGCTGTAAGTCTTGATTTCGTAACCAAAATTGTAACAGTTCCGACGATTAATATAATTGAAATAAGTATCTCAAAGAAACGAATTGGTGCTAAGTTTTCAAAACTAATTACAAATGCATCTTTAAACCACATTGTACCTGCGAGTAATACGATGATCGCAGCAAACATAAAGACAAAATAAGAACGAATAGAACCTGTCATATACATGGATGAAAAGCGATGAGCTCCTCCATCTGCTAGTCGCATTATTCCGTCATACATATTGTTTAAAGTGAATTTTGAAGGCAACTTTTCGTAAACTGGAGTCCATTTTGGTAAGGTTTTATAGAATAAGAAACCTACTAAAAAGATACCAAGTGTCATGTATAAAGCAGGCGAGTTAAAACCATGCCAAGCTTTTATTGTAAAGCCTACTTCCGCAGGAACTTTGTATGCTAAAGGTTGAATAGCAGCTACTGCCGGTTTAATAAACGTAGTACCAATAAAATTTGGAACAAAGAAAATAACTATAACAAGAGTTGCTAGTATACCTGGTGAAACTAGCATTCCAATTGGAGCTTCGTGAGCTGCTTTAGGTAATTGTTCTGGTTTATGTTTCCCACTGAATGTATGGAAAACAAAATAAAGACTATAAACAAATGTAAATACACTAGCAATCCATGCGATAATTGGGATCAATATGCCCCAAGTATCGAATGCATACAGGTCGAAATGCTGTAACTCTAATGTAGCGTCCAAGAACATTTCCTTGCTTAAAAATCCATTAAAAGGTGGAACTCCTGCCATTGATAAGCTCCCGATTAATGCAATCGTAAAGCTGATTGGCATTATACTCATGAGTCCACCAAGTTTTCGGATATCTCTTGTACCTGTTTCATGATCAATAATACCTGCAATCATGAATAAGCTACCTTTAAATGTAGCGTGATTAATTAGATGGAAGATTGCCGCAAAGGTTGCAAATGTAAATGTAGCAACTAAGTCACCCGTAACATGATAAGCGACAGAACCGATTCCAAGTAAAGACATGATTAGACCAAGTTGACTGACAGTTGAAAAAGCAAGAATCGCTTTTAGATCCGTTTGTTTGACAGCAAAGAAGGAACCCCATAATAATGTGATGATACCTACTCCGGTAACAAGCCATATCCAAACTTCGGATAGAGCAAAGATCGGAGTAAATCTTGCTACCAAATATAAGCCGGCTTTTACCATCGTAGCAGAATGCAGATACGCACTGACTGGAGTTGGTGCTTCCATTGCATCAGGTAACCAAATATAAAATGGGAACTGAGCTGACTTTGTAAATGCCCCAAGTAAAACGAGTACAAGTGCCCAAACAAATAGATCCTGACTAACTAGAGCAGGTGCTTGTTCAATTAGCTCACGAATTGAAAATGTTTCTCCGATAATGCCAAGAATCAAGAAGCCTCCTAGCATCATTAATCCACCGAAAACAGTAATCATCATGGATTTAAGAGCACCAAATCGAGAACGATCTTTCGTATACCAATATCCAATAAGAAGAAAAGAAGATATGGACGTTAATTCCCAAAAGAAATACAAACTTATTAGATGATCTGACTGAACAACTCCGAGCATAGCAGTCATAAACATTAATAAATAAACGTAAAAATTGCCAAGCTTTTCTTTTTTCTTGTTCATATAAAAGATGGAGTAAAGAACAACAAGTGCTCCTATTCCTGTAATTAACAATGAAAAAAGCAAGCTTAACCCGTCTAAATAAGAGATAAAGGATATCTCGAGTGACGGTATCCAAGGGAGCTCCTCCATATAAGTGGATCCCTTCATAATAGAAGGTATGTGTGTTGCATAAAAACAAACAAGTGCAACGGGTACAAGTAATACAAACCAGCCGGTATGTATAGTAGGAACCCTTTTAAATAACAAAGGGATCACAAGTGCAACAATGACGGGTGCGAATATTGCAAAAACTAAGGACAAAGGAATCCTCCTTTCCAAGCTATGTATTTAAAATGCATCCCTAAAATTATAACGTAAATGTATAGTAATTGCATTGATGAAAAATAGATATCTACTTGCAGAATATACCTTTTCTTCGATATGATACAAAAGTATGGATACTAGAATAAGAGGAGAAGCTATGAAGAACCCATATGTGTTTGGATTTTTACCACTCATCACTATTTTGTTATTTAGTTTATCTTTTTCTATTTTTACAATGAACAAAGCGATAGATCTTTTTAAAGTAATTGGTGTTTATAGTGGGATGAGAGAGTTTTTATCCGATTTGGAATTGAAACTGTTCTTAGTTATTATCCTAGCACTTATTTATTTTATGCTTTTTTCTGCACTTAAGTTGATTGCTGAAACAATACATGAGATTGGGATGTTGTTTTTCTCAAAAGATTTAGAAGGGAAGACTATTTCTCAAGCACGTGGTGGATATGTCATTTTTTTTATTGGATCATTTATTTCAGCAATCGGTTTTCAATCTCTTCAAATATTGCTCATCATTTTTTTAGCTACAGCTTTTGTTTATTTTGTATATGTCATTTTCAAATTAAGCAGTTCAATGAGCATGTTGGGGACGGTAGGGTTAATAATGTTCGAGTTTATGGTATGGAGTCTATTTTTAACATTAGTCATCTATGTGACGATTAAACTTTATAATGGAATAGTGGCAAGTTTACCATTTTTATAATTGACTCAAAATCGCTAGTTTATGAGGAATAATTATACATTTAAAGTTATTAAGCGGCAGAACGAGACCAATTCATTCTTTACCGAGACCAATTGAAGCTTATTCGAGACCAATTAGCAAGAAACGAGACAATTTACTAGAAAACCGAGACCAAATCACAAAAGAAGAGTCATCTCCATTTGGAGATGACTCTTTTCTATTTCTCTCTCATAATTTTGTTAAAAATAGAATGATGAATTTTTCTAGATTCGATTGATTTCATATTTTTAGGCATGTCATAGCCAATCCATACTGCTGAGGTATATGTATCTGTTAACCCAGCAATCCAATAATCATAAAAGTCATTCGTAGTTCCAGTTTTAGCGCCAACGTATGGTGCAGGAATAGAGATTCCTTTTCCCGTTCCATTTTGCACTACATCGGAAAGTAATCCTCTCATAGTTTGAACTGTTTTAGGTGACCAAACCTCTGTTTTTTCTTCATTCCATTCATATAAAATGTTTCCCTTTTTATCTGTAACTTTTCGAATGGCACGAGCAGGCTCATACATACCATCTATAAAGCTACTATAAGCATCAGCCATTTCTAATACTGTAACGCCATGTGTTAATCCACCAAGTGCGGCAGCATAAGTATGATCTTCATTAGTTAAATGATTAAATTGGAATGGCTCCAGTTTTGCAAATGCATTATCTATTCCAACTGTTTCTAATAACCGTACTGCAGGAGTATTATGACTGAAGCGAAAAGCTTGCTTAATCGTTACATTCCCGTACAGTGCGCCTCCATAGTTTTGAGGACAGTATGAGCCAATACAAAGTTTCCCGCCATTTATCGAGTTATTAGGAGTTAATGTAGTTGTTTCAAAAACTGGTGCGTACACAAGTAATGATTTCAATGCTGATCCTGGTTGCCTAACCGCTTGATACGCACGATGAAAATCAAATTTTTTATACTCTTTACCGCCGTATAAACTGATAATTTCTCGTTTTTCGTTATTAATGACAACCGATGCAGCCTGTAAATCAGGCGTTTTATCTAATAGTTTATTTACGTACTTTTCATCGTCTAGTTGTTTCGCCGGATCAAGAGCTGTATAAATTGTCACTCCTTGTGCTATCACATCATTCACTTTAGTTTGCAGTTCATTTTCTAATAAGAGCTTTTGCTGTTCATTTTGGGCAGTTGCTATTTTCTCGGTAAAACCTTCTTTTGATGCAACTAAATTCTTCAACTCTTCTAAAACATAAGTGCTATAGGTAGGGTACAGCTGTTTTTTTGTTTTTGTCTTCAGGACGATTGGTTCAGCCTTTATTGCTTCTCCACTTTCCTTTGGTATTTTTCCGTTTTTCACTAGGACATCTATAAGTAATTCCTGTCTTTTCTTTGTTGCATCAAAATTATCTATAGGATCGTAGATTGTTGGATTGTTTGGAATCGCACTAATAAAGGCAAGTTCTGCATCTGACAACTCGTGTAATGGTCTTCCAAAATAATAAGTTGCAGCAGCTCCAATACCATAGACCTGATTACTAAAATATATTTCATTTAAATAATTCGTTAATATTTCATCTTTTGTAGCTTGCTTTTCCATTTCATATGCATAAATAAGCTCCGTCACTTTTCGTTCATACGTTTTCTCTGTAGATAAATATCGTATTCTTACTAATTGTTGCGTAATTGTACTAGCACCTTGTTCTTTTGCATTGGCAGAAGCATTGGCAAAAACAGCTCGGAATATTGCGCTAAAATTAAATCCAATATGATTGTAAAATTCTACATCCTCGCTTTGAATGAACAACTCTTGTACAAATAAAGGTATTGACTCAAGCGGTAGGGGGTCTCTCCATTCAACGTAATCCTCTGAGAAGATTTGTTCATTTTCGTCTAACAATACAACTGGTGAAGACAGGGGAGGGGTTGATAATTGAATGGATTGTTTTAAATCATCTTGAAAAGAAGACGCGGACAATATTTCTGCATGGATAAAGGATGTCAACATCCATATTAAAGGGAAACATAATAAAATAAGGAGAAACCCTATTACTTGTCGCATTTGTTGCACTCCAGTTCCTATAATCTAATAAAAAGAATAGCACACTTTCTATTCGAAAGTGTGCTCATTTTTAATTTGTTTGTTTAGCGTGAAGCTCTTCTTCCAATAAAACATCTTCAAAATCTTGAACTGGTTTTTTTCTCGCAAAGTAGATGATTAAATAGCCACATAAAAACAGTGACCCTGTTACATAGAAAACGGAAGATATACCAATGTATCCACTGATGAATCCACCAAACATTGGACCAATTATGTTGCCTAAAAAGCGGAAGCTTGTGTTATAGCCCATTAGTTCACCTTGTACTTCAATAGGGGCTTCTCTTCTTATCAAGGCAGTTGTAACAGGTATTAACCCACCTGATGCAATACCAAAAAGGAAGCGTAGTATGATTAATTGCCATAAATCCGTTACCCATGCTTGTGGGACAATGAAAATTAAGGCCAATATCAGCAAAATAGATAATATTTTTTCGTATCCGTGGGTATCCCCTAGTTTTCCCCATGTTCTAGCAAATAACAAACTGCCGACTCCTGTAGCACTGAAGGTGACTCCTGCAAGTAGTGCAACTTCGGTTGAATTGGTCAGATGCGATACATATAAGGACAAAAGAGGCTGGATACTAAACAAACCTATTTGTATAAGAGAAGTAATCATTAAAACGTTTAATATGAGGCGATGATGAAAAATTCCTGAAATTACTGTTTTTCTAGAATATTCATGATCTCCTTTTTTCTTTTCTCTTCTTATTTCATGTACTCCAAAAATAACGAGTAACGCAGCAATTGATACAGCACTGGAAGTAATAATAAACGTATATTGAAAGCCGAATGTATCCGCTAGAAATCCTCCGAATATAGGTCCAAATAATGTACCAGAAACACTCCCCATTTGAAGAGTTCCCATTGTTTTACCTGCAATTTTTTTAGGAGTCTGAGAACTAATAAAAGCCAATGATGTAGGGATGAAACCAGTAACTACTCCCATAAATAATCGTAGAACAAAAAATACTTCAACAGAGGTAACAAACCCCATTAATAAAACACTGATAGCAATACCGAAGCCATTAATAATTAATATAGGCTTGTACCCATATTTATCAGCAATTCTTCCCCAAATCGGAGACATTAAAAAAGCCGATACGAATGTTGCCCCGAACACAAGACCAGACCATTTTTGAACATAGGCATCCGAAAAGTCTCCCATTGTGTTGATGTATAAAGATAAAAAGGGCATAATCATTGTCATTGTTCCAGATACTAAAAAGTTAGAAAACCACATAATAATAAAGTTTCTTTTTTGTACGCTCATCCAAATCCCTTCTTTCTATTTGTTGCGTACCTTCTTAAAAAATAGTTAGTAATTACTTTATATAAAAACTTTCAAGACTCCAAGCATCAGCCACTCAAGGTCAAATGCGTAAGCTTGTGCTTTTCTTTTACCCATTATAGGTTATTTTGTGTAGCGAATAAAGTTAGATACTTTGTCACTGAAAATGACTTTTCAATATGTTAGAATTATTTGGGGTGAATAAACTGTGAAGAAGATTATTTTTTTATTATTAATAAGCGCTGTTTTGATAGTAGGGGCATGCGGTGACAAAAAGGTAGTTAATACAGAAACAGAAAATACAACAACGGAAAATGAAGGAGACAAAATTATGTATCCACAACTTTCAACAGAAGTTGCTTCAAATGAAGCTTTAGTTATTATGAATACATCAAAGGGACCTATTAAAATTAAATTATTCCCTGAACTTGCACCTAAAACGGTTGAAAACTTTTTAACTCACGCTGAAGAGGGCTATTATGATGGTCTTATTTTTCACCGAGTGATCGAAGACTTCATGATTCAAGGGGGAGACCCAACAGGTACTGGTATGGGTGGAGAAAGTATATACGGTGAAGAATTCGAAGATGAGTTTTCGATGAACCTGTTTAACTTAAGAGGAGCATTATCGATGGCTAATGCTGGACCTAATACAAATGGAAGTCAATTTTTCATTGTACAAGCATCAAGTGCTCAAGCAGAGGCTAAACAATTAGAAGACGGTGGATGGCCAGCAGAAATTGCAGCTGCATATGAGAAAAATGGCGGAACTCCACACTTAGATCAAAAACATACAGTTTTTGGACAAGTTATAGAAGGTATGGAGATCGTTGACCAAATTGCAGTTGTAGAAAAAGATGAAAATGACAAGCCACTAGAAGACATTACGATAGATTCTATTGAAATCGTACAAAAATAAATAGGGAAGTGTTTAGATGTTGCAGTTTTTACAACTAGGTTTTTTATATTTATATTTTCCGGAAGATAAAACGGAGTATATTCCAGTGGTTATTGAATTAGTTGTTTTAGTTATTCTATGTATTTTTGTTTTTAGATGGTTAAAAAGAAAATCGATTAAAGACGCAGCGAAAGCAAAAGAGTTAGAAGAGAGAATTATGCAGGCAAAAAAGGAACAACTGGATAAGTAACTTAATATATAGGGTTGATTCAGATTGAAGACAAGCGCGAAAAATTTCGAGTTGTCTTCAATCTTTTTTCTTTTACGATAAATATAGATAGATAATAATATATTTAGATCGTTGATCTACACTCCAGGCGGACGCTTTCCGCGGACGGTCCGTGAGCCTCCTCAGGCCAACATGATGTTGGTCACGAAGGCGTTGCCACACGAGGTGGCGTTCTTAGCCTTCGTTCCTCTGTTAGCGTCTGCGGGGTCTCACCTGGACACGCTGTTCCCGCTGGAGTCGCCGCCTTCCGTTTCAATCAAATGCTTCTATTAACAATACAATCTACTTCATCTTAGAAAAAACTACTTTCAAGGTGATGTTCTACACTGATAAAAAAATTCAATGGATCGGAATGGTAAGAAATGTTACTGATTGATCAAGTAAAACTAACTGCTAGACCATTTAGTGTGTAAACAAAAGGGAATCATTGATTGTTGGCTTATCTTACAAAAGATCTGTGAATGAATAGGAGGAGTATTGAAGGACAACAACCTTAAATGGTTTTAATAAATTGTCTATATAGAAGATGAATATAAAATAACAAATGGTATCGAGAGGACAAAAGAATTTTTATAGACGGTTAGTAGTATAATAAATCTTTCAAAAGAGGTTTCTTTATCCAATAAAAAATAAAGATAGTAGTTATCTGTAAGGAATTGTTTATAAGTCAAGGACCACCACTAAGACTCCTGTGGGAACAGCTTGAGCAGAAGCCCCCGCAGAAACGAGGAGGCTGAAGCCAAGCCCACGGAAAGCGAAGTGGTGGTCCTTGCCGAATTTAATATACAACTCTATGCACCCAAAATTGAGTTTGTCTACAATCTGATTAGCCATAAATGTGGCTGTTTTTTTTATTCGTATAATTTAAGAAAGTGCTTTAATAAATCGTGCAACTCCATCTTCTAAAGTATGTCTTGGACAAGCTACGTTCATTCTTAAAAAGCCTTCTCCCGTTTTCCCGTATTTCGTACCTGGTTCAAGAGCTAACTTCCCTTTTGTTAAAAGCAAGTCCATAATCTCTTTTTCTGATAATCCTGTATCTCGATAATCTATCCATAAAAGATAAGTTGCCTCAGGTTTAGACACTTTTATTCCTTTTAACTTGTTCGTTAATTGTTCTACTACATAATCCATATTGGAGGATACAACCTCTAGTAATTCCTCCAGCCAAGGCTCCCCATGTTCGTATGCTGCTTGAAAAGCAGTCAGTGAAAATATATTTAGTTCCATTTGTCCACGTTCTAAGGCTTGATTCTCTAGGATTTTTCTTTTTTGTTGGTCTGGCACTATAATTGTAGCTGCTTGAATTCCCGCTAAGTTAAATGTTTTAGTTGGTGCAAAGAAAGTAATAATATTATTAACATTTTCCGCTACCGAAAGAATGGGTATATGCTTGTTTGGCTTAAAAACTATATCTGCATGGATTTCATCAGATATTATAAGTACATTATATCTTTCGCATAAAGCTGCAATTTTAGTTAAATCTTCTTTGGTCCACACTTTTCCACCTGGATTGTGGGGACTACAAAGAATAAAAGCTTTTACACCTGATGATAGCTTTTGCTCAAAGTCATCGAAATCGATTTCAAATGAACTATTAATCTCCATGAGATCACAAGTCTCTACAATACGACCAAGTCGTGTCGGTACATGATTAAATGGTGGGTACACTGGAGAATGTATTAAGATTTTATCTCCTATTTCGGTAAAAGCATCTAATACAGAAGCCATCGCAGGTATTACACCTTGTTGAAAGAATATCCATTTATTTTCTATTTTTAATTGATGTTTTTTTTCCAACCAATTTGTAAGTGCAAGTTTTGTTTCCTCGGGTACAATGTTGTATCCAAAAACTGGGTGTTCTAATCTCTTATGTAATGCATCGATAATAGTGGATGGGATAGCAAAGTCCATATCTGCAATCCACATAGGAAGCACATCGGATGCATCTGGAATGGAATATATTTGTTCTAGCAAGTCCCACTTAGTACAATGTGTATTACGTCTTTCAAAAACGGTAGAAAAATCAGGCAAATTAATTACCCCTTTCAATTTGTAATTATTATGTTATTATAACCCTAACTAATAAAAACTAGTAAGGTGAAAATATATGGACACAATTGAAATGAATCGAAAAGCACTTTGGACATTACAAGAATGGGACCCATTTAATATAGGTGTTGATAGTTATGACGCCGAAGCTGCTGATGTAGTTGCAGATCTTCAAAGTATTGACCATCCTTCTGAGTTGGCCAAAAGAATACAAACCATTTATGAACATTCTTTTGAACAGTGGATACCACTTGAAAAGTGTGTAGAAGTTTCATATAAATTGATTGCATTAAAATATGAAATGAAATGTATTATTTAAATATAGTAGTTATAGTAAAACAAAAAAAGCTTTCGGTTAAAAAACCGAAAGCTTTTATTCGTTTTGTAAGCCATCTAATAGGTTAGATGCTGGTACTTCTAATGCATTTGAAAGTTTCAATAATGTTTGAACAGATGGAGTTTCACTTCCCGCTTCATAAGCCTCTAACTTTGATGCTCCTATAGTAGCCTTATGGGCAAGCTGTTCTAAAGAAATATTTCGTTCTTCCCTCAGTTGACGTAATTGTTTGTGAAGTTCTTGTTTCATAGTTACATCCATCCTTTCAAAGAAGTGATAAGTATAACTATATTATAGCACAAACATTTTAGAACAACATTTTTGAGATAGCCTATAAAAAATTTTTAGACAAATAATTTCATTACTCCCTGAATGAAGACGATAATAATTGCTATTGGAGCGGCAAAACGCACGATAAAACGCCATGTATTCAATAGAAATTGATTTACCTTCAAGTCATTTTGTAACTCGGATTTTGTAAGGACATAACCAGCGAACAAAGAGATGAACAATGCTCCTAATGGAAGCCCAAAGCTACTTGTAAAAAAGTCCGCAAAATCAAAAATGGACATTCCTAAAATGTGACTATCAGAAAGAATCCCAAAAGACAACGCACTCGGAATACCGATTAGGAAGATTAAGATTCCATATACCCATGCAGCTCGTTTCCTACGTTCATATTTTGACTTAATACCGATGGATACAACAATCTCTAACATACTGATAGAAGAAGTTAACGTTGCAAAAAGCAACAAAACGAAAAATAGTATTAAGAAAAATTGTCCAAATATTATTTGCTCGAAAACAGCAGGTAATATGATGAAAACTAGACCCGGTCCTTCATTTGGTGAGAATCCAAGAGCAAAAACAGCAGGGAAGATAACAAGTCCAGCCATAATGGATACACCGATATTAAGAAGAGAGACACTTAGTGCTGAATTGCCTAATCTAGTCTCTTTTGGCAAATAGGATGCATAAGTAATCATTGCGGAAACACCTACGCTTAAGGAGAAAAAGGCTTGCCCTAATGCAAGTAGAGCTGTCTCCCATGTGAAATAAGACCAGTCAGGAACGAATAAAAATTTAACTCCTTCCATTGCACCTTCTAAAGTTAAAGAGCGGACTGCTAAAACTAAAAAGAATATTAAAAGAAGAGGCATCATCCATTTACTAGCCTTCTCAATTCCTCCTTGGATTCCACCCGATACAATCCATAATGTTAGAAAGATAAAAGCACCTTGTCCGACTATAACTTCCCATGGATTTGAAATGACACTATTAAATAGGTCCTCATAGAAGGTTTCGCTTGTTCCGTTCAAGCTAAATGTGATAGCTCTTATTAAATAAGATAATATCCATCCCCCAACTACACTATAAAAAGATAGAATAATAATAGAAAAGAAAAACCCAGCCAATCCAATTACAAACCATGGTTTCCTAGGAGCAAGTTTTTTAAAACTAGTCACTGCATCTGCTTGACCTTTTCTTCCTATAATGAATTCTGCTAATAAAATCGGTAGACCAATTAATATAGTACACAAGATAAATAGTAAGACGAATACGCTTCCACCATTCGTTCCGGCCATATATGGAAATTTCCAAATAGCACCTAAGCCAATTGCACTTCCAGCCGCTGCTAATACAAATCCGATTTTAGATCCAAAATGATCTCGCTTTGCCAAGATAATTCCTCCTTTTTTACAACTGTCTTATTGTACATGAGGTTTACAAGAAAATGTAGACAAACAAATGAAACATTCGTGAAATATCTTTCGTATCACCAATACATAGAGAGCGAGGGGGAGCAATGTCTGAAAATGAATTAATCGAGCGAGCGCAGCAAGGAGACATAGCTGCGTATACAACGCTTATTCAAAAACATCATCGAACCGTTGAAAAATTTGCTTTTCAATGCGGTGTCAAAGTGAATGATATTCCAGATGTCACTCAGGAAGTGTTTGTAAATCTATACCGTTTTTTGCATCAATTTAAACGTGAGCGATTTACTACTTGGCTCTACAAAATAACTTTAAATGCAACAAGAGACTATTATCGTAAGGAAACGAAAGAAATAGAAAAGGAAAAAAAGCTAAATCATCACAATATGAATAGCTTCACTAAGTCCGCGGAAGATCGTATATTGCTATTTGAAGAAGATAAGGAGCTGCATCAAGCAATTCAATCGCTGGATATAAAATATCAACATCCAATTATTTTATTCTATTTTCATGATTTATCGTACGAACAAATTGCAGACATATTGAATGTTCCCATAACTACAGTGAAAACAAGATTACTACGAGCTAAAGGCCAACTAAAAAACCTACTTTCAACGAATGGAGGTGCCAAGCATGGACGATAAGCAGCTTGAGGAACGACTGGACTTATTAAAAACTTCATACGATAAAGTTCCGTCTAGTATAGACACGGATGGAATTCTAAATAAAATCGAATTGGAAAAAGTAGAGCCTCTAAGCAAGAATAAAATTACTAAATCAAAATGGCAAAGATTTACCGTATTGGCTGTTAGTTTTGCAAGTACATTAATTATTGGAATACTTGGAGCAACATTTTTATTTGAAGACGAAACGAGACATGGAAAAGAGATACAGAATGAGGAATCGAAAGCCTTTCTAGAAAAATTGAAAAAGAATTATCCGATAGAGAGAGAAAAGCGTCGTGAAATGCTGAACCTATCGGAAGAGGAGTTTTCTCAAATAGACTTTATTAAGTCTGCGGATATGCATTTTCAGCATTACACGGATGATAGGTCTAGCCCTTTTATTGATGGAACTATTTTTACCGACTTAGATGAACGGTATGAGGAAATTATAAATAATTTAAAACTTCCTTCTGAAATGGTCAAAGAAATTCACCAAGGAAAAAAATTAACTAAAGAAGAAACAGTAGATTTTTTAAATGAATATTACTTAAAAATTAACAATTTTAGGGAATATGCAAATGAAGAGCTAAATGAGTACAAAGATGAACTATCTATGTATAAAGTAGACGGCCTTTACGATGTAAATAAAATACTTGAAAATGAACGTTTCCTTCCAGTGGAGTTTAAGAATTTAAGGGATAATGCACAAAATCAGAGTCTCGGATTAGAGATAATTGAGGATGGAATTGATATTACATTTCGGTTCGATTATACACTTACTCCCACATTGTATTCGGGGAAATTAAATTCAATAGCTGTTGGTTATTTGCAAATGATGGCGTCCGAGCCATTTACTTATACATGGGAATTATTATATCCAATCAATGAAACATTTATTGTTTTAAAGAATATGGAAAATTATTTTCTGGATGATTATGTAAACACTTTTAGAAGTGACTCCAAAATGGAATCGTATTACACGAGCGTGTTCTATTTTTTAGTAAAAGGGACGAAAGAGAATCCAGTTTTCGATAAAAAGGGTATTGTAAAAGATGAATATAGAGAACTATGGAGATTAATGACTCAAACTAATGGTAACTCCCCATTTCCATATTTATTAATTCCAATAGTCAATGAATTTGAAAAGACAGGATGGACAAAATCTGAAGAATGGAATAATTTTTCATACGCTCATATCGAAGATGCTCTTCACCTTGCTAAAAACGGGGATATAGAAAAATTTATGCCTAATTTAATAACAAAAGATCAAGTTGTGAATCATGATTTTTTACAGCGAATTCATGCACTATATAAATCATTTGCAGCAACACATGATCAAACAGTATTGAAAGATGCAACGCCGGAAGAGATTGTTGGTCTATATTATTATTGCTCACTGATGGAGGATTATGAAACAAAGTACGAGTTGTATATAAAAGATGATTCGTACGTTCAAATACCAAAAGAAGAATATATGAGTGCTCCAAAACTAAAAATAACAGATATTCGGAAGGAGTTCTCATCGCTACACTTTGAACAACGATCGGATAAAGAGGGATATGTAATCATAACAATGGCTCCGGAACGTACAATTCACTTAGAAGAGCAAGTAGTTGGCTTTAGTATTATCCAAACTGAAAATGGCTGGCGAGCAGCTTTTATGCCTACTCAGTGATTTTTGCTTGCTCTCTTTCTATTATGTTATAATTTAACATGACCATAAGGGTAGATGCGCATAAGAGAAATCGGGAGTGAACAAAATGAATAATGAAAATAAGGTAGGAGATGTTGTCACAGGTAAAGTTACTGGAATTCAACCATATGGAGCGTTTGTTAGTTTAGACGAAAATACACAAGGTCTCGTGCATATTTCTGAAATTACTTACGGCTATGTAAAAGAAGTCGGTGAATTTTTAACTGTAGGCCAAGAAGTAGAAGTGAAAATCTTAGAAGTGGATAGTGAATCTGGTAAAATCAGCTTGTCTATACGTGAACTACAAGAAAAACCTACCATTTCTAAAAAAGATGATAAACCAAGGAAATCTTTACAAGCACGTGTTGATGAACATGATGAAGAAGGATTTAACACATTAAAAGAAAAGCTTGCAGAATGGATTAATCAGTCCGTTCAATAAATGAAAAAGGTGACTCCTAATTGTTGTGAATTCACAGCTTTAAGAGTCACCTTTTTAATTATTCAAACTTATAGTTTCATTTTTCTGCGACGGTATTGTAAGTTTTGGCGGCTCATTCCTAATGCTTCTGCAGCTTTTGTTACATTGCCATCATATTTATCTAGAGCTTTTTGTAAATAATATCTTTCCGCTTCACGCAAATATTCTTCCAAAGGCAACAAATCTTTTTCAGCAGTGAATACAAAATCCTCTGCTTTTTTTGAGGATTCATTGAAATCCTGTACTTTCAACTTAAAGTGAAGTGGAAGCATATCAAACTTAAGCACCTGCTCAGTAGTAATCATCGAGCTGATTTCATCTAAAAGAAGTTCAAGCTCTTTTAAATTTCCTGGCCATTCATACGTTAAAAATGCTTGAATGACATCATCTTCAATTTTATTGATCGTCGAGCCATACAGATTAAGATATCGATTAAAATAATCATTCATAAAAGGTAAAATGTCCTCTGTTCGCTGACGGAGTGGTGGAATTGTAATAGTCACGGTTGCAAAATAATAATACAATTCCTTGTTTAATTTAACCTTTGCTATTAAATCTACTGGATCTTCACCAATGCTTGCGATGAACAAATTATTTCCGTCTTTATTTGAATTTAAAATATCTAAAAGCTGATTTTGTAATTCGAGGGATAATAAATCGATTCTTTCACAAAATATTGTACAGTTTGAGATATGTTCTAGTTCTTTTTTAAATTTATTAATTAAGTGAATATCTGAACTATGGCAAAATAGGGAAACAAATTGATTATTAGCTGGAGAGAGCTGATTGTGAATTCCTTCTGCTATTAAATCTTTGCCAGTACCAGCTTCTCCGATTAATAATACAGGCATTCGAACATGGGCTGCTTTTATAGAACGCTCCAATACTGCTTGCATGACAGGAGAAACAGCTGTAATGGTAGAAAGGGTGATTTGTTCGTTGTACCTTTTTAATGGTTGATAAATTAATCGTTCAAGTGCAGTGATATCTCTAGAAAATTCAACTGCTCCGATAAGTTCATTATCATCCAAAACAGGGTATGTATCATTTATAGTCGTTATTTCTTGACCATTACGATTCCAGTAGGTCTGTTTAACGCGTAATACAGGTTTTCCACTATGAAGGACTTTTAATAATGTACTTTCATGCTGTTCAAATTGAAAAAGTTCCAAAATGGAACGGTCTTCAACGTCTACAGAATTTAAGCCCTCGATTTCTTTCATTTTTTCATTATAAATGACTGTTTTTCCTGTTGTATCAATTGCGTGAATACCGATAGCTACTTGCTCTGCAGCAAATTTATAAAAAGGAAAAAGCTTTTCATTTTTCTCACTCACATGGCTCACCTCAAAAAAAATTTTAACATTTTAGAATTTAACACTTGAAAAACGCAACAATCTTTTGCATTATTATATATGTAAACGGATTAAAAGAGCAAATAATTTTTGCACTAAAATAATTTGCACTAAATTTAAAGGAGGATTTTTCCATGATAGATTATAAACACGAAGCATTTACAGACTTCTCTAAAGAAGAAAACAAAAAAGCGATTAAAGAAGGCTATAAAGTAGTTGAAGGTTACCTTGGAAATGAGTTCCCATTGATCGTTGGTGGGGAAAGAATTACAACAGAAGGTAAAATCACTTCTTATAACCCAGCAAATAAAGAGCAAGTAGTAGGTGTTGTTTCTAAAGCAACTCAAGAAATAGCAGCTAAAGCAATGCAAATTGCAGATGAAGCATTTAATACTTGGAAAAAAGTAAAACCTGAAGTACGTGCAGATGTACTTTTCAAAGCAGCAGCTATTATTCGCCGTCGCAAATTCGAGTTTTCTGCTCTTTTATCTAAAGAAGCGGGGAAAACTTGGGTTGAGGCTGATGTAGAAGTAGCAGAAGGAATTGACTTCTTAGAATATTATGGCCGTGAAATGCTACGTTTAAAAGATGGAGCACCAGTAGAAAGCCGTCCAGGCGAATATAACCGTTATGACTACATTCCATTAGGTGTAGCAGTAGTTATTTCTCCATGGAACTTCCCATTTGCAATTATGGCAGGTACTACAGTTGCAGCGGTGGTAGCAGGTAACACAGTACTATTAAAACCAGCTTCAACAACTCCAGTTGTTTCTTACAAATTTGTTGAAGTATTAGAAGAAGCAGGTTTGCCTGCAGGTGTAGTAAACTTCATCCCTGGTTCTGGTGCGGAAATCGGTGACTTCTTAGTTGAACACCCACGTACTCGTTTAATCAGCTTCACAGGTTCTCGTGATGTTGGTCTAGGAATCGTTGAAAAATCATCAAAATTGGCTCCAGGTCAAATCTGGATCAAACGTTCTATCCTTGAAATGGGTGGTAAAGATACAATCGTTGTAGATAAAGAAGCTGACTTAGAATTAGCTGCTCAATCTATCGTGAAATCTGCTTTTGGATTTAGTGGTCAAAAATGTTCTGCTTGTTCACGTGCAGTAATCGTAGAAGATGTATACGATCAAGTAGTAAGCCGTGTAGAAGAGTTAACAAACAACTTAACTGTTGGTGTTCCTGATAATGATGAGCACTTTGTTGGTCCAGTTATCGATGGAGGTTCATTCAAGAAAATTATGAGCTACATCGAAATTGGTAAAGGCGAAGGACGTTTAGTTACAGGTGGTACTGGTGACGATTCAAAAGGATTCTTCATCCAACCAACAGTAATAGCTGACCTATCTCCAACAGCTCGTATTATGCAAGAAGAAATCTTTGGACCAGTTGTAGGTCTTACAAAAGCAAAAGATTTTGACGAAGCAATCGAAATTGCTAACAACACTGAATATGGTTTAACAGGTGCTGTTATTACAAATAACCGTATGAACTTAGAAAAAGCTCGCGAAGATTTCCACGTTGGTAACCTTTACTTCAACCGTGGATGTACAGGTGCGATTGTTGGATACCAACCATTCGGTGGATTCAATATGTCAGGTACAGATTCAAAAGCAGGTGGTCCTGACTATATCGGACTTCATATGCAAGCAAAAACAACTTCTGAAATGCTTTAATTTTTACGGGTAGACTCACCTTAATGTGAGTCTACCTACTATTTGAAGAGAAGGAGAGTATCTAATGACAATTTCACATGAGATCATTGAACAAACAAATAAATTTGGTGCGAATAATTATAATCCACTTCCAATCGTTGTATCGGAAGCGGAAGGTGTTTGGGTAAAGGATCCAGAGGGTAATAAATTTATGGATATGCTTTCTGCTTATTCTGCAGTAAACCAAGGCCATCGTCATCCAAAAATTATTCAAGCTTTAAAAGATCAAGCTGACCGTGTTACTTTAACTTCTCGCGCATTCCATAATGATCAATTAGGACCATGGTATGAAAAAGTAAGTCAATTAACAGGTAAAGATATGGTATTACCAATGAATACTGGTGCTGAAGCTGTTGAAACAGCATTCAAAGCTGCACGTAGATGGGCTTATGATGTAAAAGGTGTAGAAACGGATAAAGCAGAAGTGATTGCATGTAATGGTAACTTCCATGGTCGTACAATGGGAGCTGTTTCTTTATCATCAGACCCTGAATACAAACGTGGATTTGGACCAATGCTACCAGGTATCAAATTAATACCTTATGGTGATTTAGAAGCACTAAAAGCTGCAATTACACCAAATACTGCTGCATTCTTAATCGAACCAATTCAAGGTGAAGCTGGAATCATTATTCCTCCAGTAGGATTTATGAAAGCTGCACGTGAATTATGTCGCGAAAACAATGTATTGTTTATTGCGGACGAAATTCAAGCAGGTCTTTGCCGTACTGGTAAGATGTTTGCTTGTGAGTGGGAAGACGTTGAGCCAGATATGTACATCTTAGGTAAAGCATTAGGAGGCGGGGTATTCCCAATTTCATGTATCGTTGCTAACAGTGATGTACTAAGCGTATTTAACCCAGGTTCACATGGTTCGACTTTTGGTGGTAACCCAATGGCATGTGCTGTTTCTCTTGCGGCTCTTGATGTATTAGTTGACGAAAAATTAGCTGATCGTTCACTTGAACTTGGAGAATATTTTGTTAATGCATTAAATGAAATTGACCATCCTTCTATTAAAGAAGTTCGCGGACGTGGATTATTTATTGGTATGGAATTAACGGAAGAAGCTCGTCCATATTGTGAAGCTTTGAAAGAACTAGGATTATTATGTAAAGAAACACATGATACAGTAATTCGTTTTGCACCACCTCTAATTATTTCAAAAGAAGAGTTAGACTGGGCAATTGAAAGAATTAAAAAAGTATTTACAAACTAATAATTTATAGACAAATTTCTACAACTATATGTTACAATTGTTCCGAAGAAATCATTATGAATTAAAGAGGCGAAATATCAAATGGCTGATAATTTAAACCTGTTCACATCAACACAGGCTGTAATTCACGAAGCTTTGCAAAAATTAGGGTATGACGAAGCAATGTATGAACTACTTAAAGAACCACTTAGAATGTTGGAAGTACGTATCCCCGTTAAAATGGATGACAATACAGTAAAAGTTTTCACTGGATACCGTGCGCAACATAATGATGCTGTAGGTCCTACTAAAGGTGGAGTTCGATTCCATCCTGGTGTAACTCCTGACGAGATGAAAGCTCTTTCTATGTGGATGACTTTGAAAGCTGGAATTGTTGATCTTCCTTATGGCGGCGGTAAAGGTGGAGTTGTATGTGACCCACGTGAAATGTCTATGGGAGAAATTGAACGTTTAAGCCGTGGATACGTTAGAGCTGTTGGCCAAATCGTTGGACCAACAAAAGATATCCCAGCGCCAGACGTTTTTACAAATGCTCAAATTATGGCTTGGATGATGGATGAATATAGTCGTATGGACCAATTCAACTCTCCAGGATTTATTACTGGTAAACCACTTGTACTTGGTGGCTCACAAGGTCGTGACCGTGCTACAGCACAAGGTGTAACAATCATTATTAACGAAGCTGCTAAAAAGCGTGGTATTGATATGACTGGTGCACGCGTGGTAATTCAAGGTTTCGGTAACGCTGGAAGCTTCCTAGCAAAATTCTTACATGATCAAGGTGCAAAAGTTATCGGTATTTCAGATGCTTATGGTGCATTACATGATCCAAACGGTTTAGATATCGATTATTTATTGGATCGTCGCGATAGTTTTGGAACAGTAACTACTTTATTTGAAAATACACTTTCTAACCAAGAATTATTAGAATTGGATTGTGATATTTTAGTTCCTGCTGCAATCGAAAACCAAATTACTAATGAAAATGCTCATAATATTAAAGCTAAAATCGTAGTAGAAGCTGCTAATGGTCCAACAACTACAGAAGCTACTAAAATACTTTACGATAGAGGAGTATTACTAGTACCAGACGTTTTAGCAAGTGCTGGTGGAGTAACTGTTTCTTACTTTGAATGGGTTCAAAATAACCAAGGTTATTATTGGACTGAAGATGAAGTAAACGATAAACTAGTTGCTAAAATGGTAGACGCTTTTGAAAATATTTACGAAGTAGCTACTACTCGTAATATTGATATGCGTTTAGCTGCCTACATGGTTGGTGTACGCAAAACTGCTGAAGCATCACGTTTCCGTGGTTGGGTATAAACATTTCTTATAATAAGTTGAACCGCTTGTAAATTACAGGCGGTTTTTTTATGATTATAAAAGATACAAAGAAGGAGGATTTTTGGATGAATGCGTTTTCTTTTTATAATCCTGTAAAATTAATTTTTGGAAAAGGACAAATTAGTAAATTAAAGGACGAGTTATCCTTCTATGGAAAGAAAGTTCTTATCGTATATGGTGGGGGCAGTATCAAGAAAAATGGATTGTATGATCAAGTAATCTCTATTTTAAATGAAGCTAATATGGAAGTATTTGAATTAGCTGGAGTGGAGCCTAATCCTAGATTGTCCACTGCAATAAAAGGGGCAGAACTGTGTAAGAAAGAAGGAATTGAAGTAATACTAGCAGTTGGTGGAGGCTCCGTTATCGATTGTACTAAACTTATTGCTGCTGCTGCGAAATATGATGGGAATCCATGGGATTTTGTTACTAAAAAAGCATTTCCAAAAGAAGCGTTACCTTTTGGAACAATCTTAACATTAGCAGCTACAGGTTCAGAGATGAATGCTGGTTCTGTTATTACTAATGAAGAAACGCAAGAAAAATACGGCTGGGGTCATCCGCTTGTCTATCCTAAATTCTCCATCTTAGACCCAGTAAATACATATACAGTGCCATTAGATCAAACTGTATATGGAATAGTTGACATGATGTCGCATATGTTCGAACAATATTATAATAATGCTACTAATACTCCTGTGCAAGATGAGATGATCGAAGGGGTGCTCCGCTCGGTAATAGAGGCTGCCCCGAAACTTATACAGGATTTAGATAATTATGAACTTCGTGAGACTATTTTATTTGCAGGAACGTTGGGATTGAATGGCTTCTTACAAATGGGTTATGCAGGTGACTGGGCAAGTCATAATATCGAACACGCAGTATCTGCCGTATACGATATTCCGCATGCCGGTGGTTTGGCAATCATCTTCCCAAGATGGATGCGCCATAATGTTCCTGTTAACCCAGAGAGATTTGCAAAAATAGCAACTAGAGTATTTCATGTAAATCCTGAGGGCAAATCCACGGAACAAATTGCACATGAAGGAATTGATCGATTGGCTGAATTTTGGGCTTCTTTGAATGCACCGACAAATTTAGCGTATTATAATATTGACGATTCAAAAATTGACTTAATGGTTGATAAGGCAATGGCTAACGGAGAGTACGGCAATTTTAAAAGGCTGAATGCAGAAGATACTAAAGCCATACTTACTGCTTGTCTATAAAAGAAAAACACATGACTTGAGCTTTTGCTCAGTCATGTGTTTTTAATACGGTGTGTGGATCTTTATGATGCGTCCATTTTCTTATTCCGTCATCTTCATCAAAGGCAATTGTAACATCCGTTACACTTTGTTGATTTAAGATTAGCTCTTTCAATACATCATGAATATCATCTACTTGTGAAAAGGAAAGAGTAGGATCAATTTCAACTACTAAGTCTACGTGTAAGAATTCTCCTTCTTTTATTACTTCTAATTCCTTTATGTCTTTTACATCTTTGTTCTCAGAAACGATATGTGCAATATGGACAAGCATCTGTTCATCTGTTTCTCCCAAAGCACCTCTTGCGTTATCAAGGAATACTTTACCGACAACATAAAACATCATAAGCCCGATGATTATAGATGCAATACCTTCTGCTTGTAAGAAACCAGTAAAGTAGGATATTAAAACTGCTACAAATGCAAGAAGACCACCCGTAGTAGCGACTAAATCTTCCATGAATACAAGCTTCGTTGCTGGCTTAGCACGTTTTAGGTGAATAAAACTTGAAGTAAGTGGCGCTAAAAATCCACCTTTTTCTCCAACTTCATGTAAAATCTCTTTTCCGGCTTTGTAAAGGACAAAAAGTTCTAAGATTATACTAAAACCTAGTACAGCAAGACTTATTGCTACACCAGTAGAAGCCGCGGGGTGTTGTACATGATGCCAACCTTCTTTAATGGTTTCGTATGAAAGAATACCAACAATAATAACAGCTCCGAGACACACTAAGTTAATTAAACGGCCGAAACCATTTGGAAATCGAGGTGTAGGAGCTTTTTTAGATAACGCTGAACCAAAAAACACAAAATATTGGTTAGCTGCATCTCCTATTGAATGCATCATTTCAGCGAACATGGCGACATTTCCTGTAAAAAAGAATGCAACACCTTTTACAATTGCGATAATTGTATTAACAATTGCTGCGAGAAAGGAGGATTTATTGCCACCTTTTAGTAGTTTAAAAAATTCTGTCATATAATTACTCCTTTTATTAGATAGATTCAACTTCTATACGTTCTATAAAGTCTTCTTGTTTCATGATGTAATAAAATTCTACTGTATTTTTTTTAGTGAGTATAGACAGACGCGTTTCAATCTCATGCTTAATCACATTATTCTCTAATATGATATCTTTAATACGAATGCTTTCTATATATACCCCATTCTCTTTTAAATATTGATAAACCTTTTCTATATCTTCTTTATTGGGTACTAGTACCTTCAAAGATAATTCTCTCGATCGTAACCTTTTAGGTCCGATTTTAGTAAGTAGGGGAGGAATCAGTTCTATTCCTATTAATACTATACAAACTGATAAAGCCGCTTCTATATAAAAACCTGCGCCAACTGCAATACCAATTCCTCCAGCTCCCCATATCATTGCAGCAGTAGTGAGTCCAGTAATACTATCGTTTCCTTTTCTTAAAATAACACCTGCACCTAAAAAACCGATACCACTTACAATTTGTGCTGCAAGACGTAGTGGATCCATTGTGATATTTATTCCATCTCGAGGATTTGCGGTATAAGCAGATTCAATCGAGATGTAAGTTAAGAGACAACTAAATGTAGCAATAACTATACTAGTTTTTAATCCAATCGGTTTTTTCTTTAATTCCCGTTCTATACCTATTATTAAACTTAATAATGCTGCCAAACATAATTTTAATATGATTTCCGTGTCTATTAAATAATGCTGAAGAAAATCCATTTTTAATTCCCCCATCTATATATTCTGTATATAATGATATGTAGAGTTTTCTATTTTAGATATACAATACCTTATTCTTATCTCATTAAACGTAATTTGCTATGAACAAGTAGTGTTAAATAAGGCTCTAACAATAGATAAGAGATTAAATGATAAGAAATTAAAACTTTTTTTATAAAAAGGGTTGATTTTTGTTTGTTGAATAGATATACTAATACTTGTCCTTCGGAACGACAGCTAAACAATTTAAATTAATTTTAAAAAGTTATTGACTTCGTAGCTGAAAGAAGATATACTAATAAAGTCGCCTAAACGAGACGACAACATGAACATTGAAAACTGAACATGCAAAACGTTAAGACATATAGCTTGATAGACTAGCTTCGGTTAGTCGGATAGCAAACAATTTTGTCATCATTTAATGATGATGCCAGCAAAACAAAATGAGCTTTTTAAGTTCTCTATTATGGAGAGTTTGATCCTGGCTCAGGACGAACGCTGGCGGCGTGCCTAATACATGCAAGTCGAGCGAATGATGA